>NZ_CP121472.1:3260000-3999541 GCF_036208045.1 Thiorhodovibrio winogradskyi
AGCGTGCATAAGGCGCAGGGCTCCGAGTATCCGGCGGTGGTGATCCCCTTGGCGACTCAGCACTACATGCTGTTGCAACGCAATCTGCTCTATACCGGGGTGACACGCGGCAAGCGCCTGGTGGTGCTGATCGCGCAGCCCAAAGCCTTGGGCATGGCGGTGCGCCAGATCGGCGGGCAGCGGCTGACGCGCTTGCGGCAGCGGTTGATCGAAGCGTCGGTTTGAGGAAAAGCTGATGTGCGGACGCTTTGCCCAATGCTTCGATGTGCAGGCCACGGCGAACTGGCTGGAGGCGCAACCGCCGATTGGAACACCGCCGGCGCGCTACAACATTGCTCCAGGCAGTCGGATGCTCGCCTGTCGATCCAGAGCCGACATTCAGCGGGAACTGGCATCTTTCCATTGGGGCCTGGTTCCCAGCTGGGCCAAGGACCGCAAACTCGGCTACAAGACCTTCAACGCCCGTGCCGAGACGGTGGCGGAAAAGCCGTCCTTCCGCGCGGCGTTCAAACATCGGCGCTGCTTAATCCCGGCCGATGCCTTCTATGAATGGCAGACCACCCCCAACGGCAAAAAGCCCTTTGCCTTTCGCCGCCGGGATGAACAGCCAATGACCTTTGCTGGGCTGTGAGAAGAGTGGATCGATCCGGTATCCAGTGAGATCGTCCAAAGCGCCACCATCATCGTGACCGAGGCGAACCCGGTGGTTGCTGACATCCATGACCGCATGCCGGTGATCCTCGCCCCGCAGCAGTGGGAATCCTGGCTTGATCGAGGCAATCAGGACAAGGCCGAGCTGCTGGCGCTACTCAAGCCCTGTCCAGGAGACCAGATCATCCGCTACCCGGTGGACAAGGCCGTCGGCAACCTGCGTTTCGACCGGCCAGAGTGCTTGCTGCCTGTTGGTGAGGACATCATCCGTCAGCCTAAGCGTGACTTGCTCATTGGTGCAAGGGGTCTTTAAGACAGTGTGAACACAGTGAATTGGGCAGAACAGGGCGCACCGAACAGCGAGTAACCCATCATGATCAGCTGCTCAGCCCCCCTAGGGCCGACGTGCGAACGATTCGCGCATTGGGGCTTGACAACCAAATTGCGCCTTGTCAACAAATTTCGCGCGACACACGGCCTGATGCATGATCGCAATTTCAACCACTTGCAACATGGTTGCGCGGGTATTAAATTAACCAAAAAACAATCGATTACAAGATGACAAAAATCTGACCAATCGAAAACGAAGCGCGCTAAGTCAGCAGGTTAGGCGCCAGCGGGGCGAGTTGTTCACAAGGTTATCCACTGGCTCAGTGGAAAAGCCCATTTGTTGCAAAATCCCGCGATCTTAGCGAGGGTTTCTGAGGAAAGGCGGAATGCTTGCCATCTTAAGTCGCTTCGCGCTGGCTGGGCGAGCATGCCTGTGATCCGGTTCGCCCTGTGCCGCGAACCTTGATCAAACTTCGGCAGTGAAAACATCCCGAAACGCTCCCAAAGTCGCGTGCTGCGGCGACAAGTCCGTCACGGCAAAGACCACCTTATCAGAAGCGCGGGGGAAGGCCTGCTCCAGATGGGCGCCGAAGGACTCGGAGGTGCGTCGCAGACCATTGCCAAAAGTGCCGCGCCCCCAGGCGCCAGAACCAGTTCCTCCCTTTTTAAGACAGCCTTGATGTTCTTTAAAACTGATCTATACTCTGCGCAACCACCACGGATGCGCGACGAGGGTCGCCGCGTGCCTGGCGCTACAGCAGCGGAGACTCAGAATGGATCAGACGGCCTCGTTACCCACACCCGTGCTCACCGCCACCGCCCTGCGCGGCCAGTTCTCGGGTCTGCTCGGCGAGTTGCGCATCAGCCAGACCTTCGTCAATCAAGAAGCCGTCGCGATTGAGGCGGTCTTCACCTTCCCGGTGCCGCTCGATGCCGTGCTGTTGGGGGTGAAGGTCCGGCTGAATGGTCGCGAGCTGGCGGGCCAGATTCTCGCCAAGCGCGATGCGGAAGATGAGTACGAAGACGCCATCGCCAGTGGTGATCGCGCCATCCTGTTGCAAAGCGCCGGCCCCGGTCGCTACACCGTCAACGTCGGGCAGTTGCAAGCCGGCGAAGGTGCTGAGCTGGAGTATCGCTACGCCATGCTCGGGGTCTGGGATCAAGCCTGCCTGCGGCTGCTGCTGCCGACCACGCTCGCGCCGCGCTATGGCGATCCGGTGCGCGCCGGGCTGGCGGCGCATCAGGTGCCGGGCGTGTCGCTCGCGGCGGAGCATCGCTTCAGTCTGAGCCTGGGTCTCGGCGGGGTGCTGGCCACGGCACGGGTGAAGTCGCCATCCCATGCCATTTGCGTGCAGCGCGACGGCGACCTCCAGCGGGTCATGCTCGCCAGTGAGACCGCGCCCATGGATCGCGATCTGGTGCTGGCCATCCATGCCGACCCGGCGGGTACGGCCAGGCGCCCCACCGCCCTGGTCGCACCGGACGGTGAGGGCGCGGTGGTGTGGCTCAGTGGTCAGCCCGAGCTGCCTAAGCCCTGCGAACCGACGCCGCGTGATCTGGTGCTGGTGGTTGATTGCTCCGGCTCCATGGCTGGCACCAGCATGGCGCAGACCCGCCAGGCCTTGCAGACCATCATTGAGCGCCTGCTGCCGAGCGACCGCATCAATCTGATTGCCTTCGGCTCAGCGCCAGATGCGCTGTTTTCTGCCTTGCAACCGGCTGATGCCAGCACGCGCCACGCGCTTAAGGAGCGGCTCCAGCGACTGGATGCCGATCTCGGCGGCACCGAACTGGGTCGGGCGCTGACGCTGGCCTTTCAGCATGGCGAAGGCGCGCCCGGCAAGCCGCTCGATATTCTGCTGATCACCGACGGCGAGGTCTGGGGCGCGGACACCCTGATTGACGCGGCCCGTCGCTCCGTGCATCGGCTGTTCACCGTCGGCGTTGGTGCGGCGGTGGCCGAGGATCTGGTGCGCGGTCTGGCTGAGGCGACCAAAGGCGCTTGCCTGCTGGTGCATCCCAATGAGGCCATGGCCGAGCGCATCCTGCGCCACTTCGAGCGCCTGCGCGCCCCGCGTGCGGAACTGAGGCTCCATTGGCCGCAGCCACCCCAATGGAACTGGCCGGAGCCGGCGAGCGGCGTCTTTGCCGGCGACACCCTGCATCGGCTGGCCGGATTCGCCGCCGTGCCGGAGGGCGAACTGACTTTGGTCTATCAGCGCGAAGATGGTCAGCAGACCAGCCAGCGCCTGGCCCTGCAACCCCTGCCGAGCTTTCTGCCGGCGGATGTGCTGCCCCGCCTGGCGGCGGCCAAGCGCCTTGAGACGCTGCCCGAGGCGCAAGCCAAAGCCCTGGCCTTGCAGCATCAACTGGTCAGCGTGCACACCCATTTCATCCTGCGCGATGTCGCCGAAGTCAAAGCGGCAGGACTGCCCGAATTGCGCCAGGTCGAGCACATGCTGGCGGCGGGTTGGGGTGGCCTGGGAACCGTCGACATCGAGATGAGCTGTGCCGAAATGTGTTACGAAGCCGACCCGCCACCGCCCGCGCCCATATCCTCACCGGCCTTCTCAGCGGCATCTGAAGTGCGCTTTTATCAACCTCGCACGAGCCCTCGCCCCAGTGCCGCAGAAGCCGACCTCGCCGCAAGAGAGGAGGCCAGCGCCCAGCACCAGTCGCTGCGCGCCTGGCTACTCGCCGAACAAAACCGCCTGGGCGATCCCCAGCAGCCCCTCCCGACGCTCGATGAGCTGGCCGGTGCCGGCGTGATGGATATGCTGATTGTCATGCTTCAGCGCTGGGTGGACTCCGGCACCTCGGAAGAGGCACTCGTCGCCGCCGTGCTGCATCTGTTCTTGCAGTATCAGCCCGACCTGGTCATCGCGCGCGAGGCTACACGCCGGCTGCGCTTCCACTACCAACGCGAATTAACCGACAAACAACGCACCCAACTCGACACCTGGATAAAAGGATGGTGCGCGCCGGAGAGGGACGATGACTGACCCGACCGAGCGCCCCAAAGCAGCCGAGCCCAGCTTTTCGATCGAAGAGCTGTGTGGCCTGAGCGGCGTGGCCCGGCGCACCGTGCGCTTCTACACCCAAAAAGGCCTGCTCGACCCGCCCGAGGGCGCCAAGCGCGGTGCTTACTACACCCGCCGCCACCTGGAGCAACTACTGCTGATCCGCCAGTGGGCCGACGCCGGCGTGTCGCTGGAGCGCATCGGGCGACTACTGCGCGGCGACGCCGAGCCACTGCCTTTTCAGCCGGCGCCCGGAAGCGTGGAGGTCTGGAGTCGGGTAACTCTGCGCCCGGGGCTGGAAGTGCACATCGAGCCCGGTCGGCTGGGACTGGACGCCGAGCAGGTGCGTGGGCTGATTGGGCAGTTTAGTGCGGTGGTGGATGGACTCAAGAATGGTTCAGTTAGCTGACCGACTGCGGCGGCCCAGCTTGAGATTTGTCGAAGGGATCAATTTCGAGTTGACTTACGACTGCCCGCTCGCCTGCCACCATTGCCTGCAAGCCGACCTGCGGCGCGCGGGCAAAACCGGCTGGGCTGCGCCAGAGATGATCGTCCAGACCATTCATGAGGCGGTCGATCTGGGTCTGACCTCAACCGGTATTAACTTCACCGGTGGGGAAATTTTCGTCCCTGGCAGCCCGCTGTCCCAGTTTCTTCAGGTCACCAAGGAGCTCGGGGTACCAGTGCGGATCAACACCAGTGGCTGGTGGGTTCATGGGCGCCCATTCCAGATCGGCGAACGGACATTCAGCAACACGCAAGCCGTCGTTGACTGGCTGAAGGACTCTGGCGTTGCCATGCTCGCGATCAGTTGGGATCGACGCTTCACGCAGTATCCCATACTCAAACAGCGGGTTTGCCAGCTCATCGACGCCTGCGAACAACGCCAACTGCCTTACCAAATCGCCATCACCGCCGCCACGGCAGCGGAAGACGCGGCACTGACCAAAGACCTCGAGCAACACATTCTCCGACCGCCCTTTCTCGGTGAAATTGTCTCCATGGACATGGTCGATTTAGGTGCAGCGCGCACTTGCATGGAAACAGCTCAACGAGAACCGCAAGAACCGCTAAACACACTGATCGCGCGAACACCCTGCGGCGGACGCGGCATCTACCGCCCTAGCTTCCTCCACATCGCCCCCGATGGCGGCCTGCGCTCCTGCATGTATGCGTCAGGAGCGAACTGGCTGGGCTCCATCGCCAAGCAGTCTCTGACGGAGCTTCTTCAAATCTTCGCCACCAACCCCGTCGTTGCAGCCTTTGCCAGCGGGCAGCTAGAGCGGCTGATTATGCCAGCTGGCCCGAGCCGACCAGCCCCAGCTGACTGGCCCCGTCACCCGTGCGCCGTCGCTGCTCGCTGTGCGGCAAGCATCCACAAGATTTACCAGAATAAGCACCACATAACACCGTGTTGAGCTACACTAAAGCGAATATATCGTGATACCCAACAGCTATTTCGCACCGCATTGACTTGCAGCATCAAGGTATTTCTCTTGGATACACAAGCCTTTAATCCCGATACAGTCAACCTGATCACGATCAACCTGCAAGACCACTACCTGACCGGCTTTCCGATCCTCAAGGAGTTGATCCAAAACGCCGACGACGCCCGCGCTCGCCGCTTAATCTTTGGCCAGCATCGGGGCTTCCCACAGGCTGACCATCCGCTACTGCAAGGCGCGGCACTATGGTTTTTCAATGACGGCCAATTCGCCGCCACGGACAAACCCAACTTGCGCGCCTTTGGCATCGACACCAAGGCTGGTGACGCCCAGACCACGGGCAAGTTCGGTCTCGGCATGAAAAGCGTATTCCATCTGTGCGAAGCTTTCTTTTACCTTGCCTGGGATGGGCACGAACAGCATCGTGAAGCGCTTAATCCGTGGAAGAATGCCGACGGCAACCTGCACCCCGAGTGGGACGGTCGCAACGATGGCGACTGGCAGTGGCTGGAAACGCTCGGCTGGGATGTCGCCGGATCAAACAGCCAACATTGGTTTTTGCTGTGGATTCCTCTGCGCCGTCGCGCTCATTTGCGGCGCGACAATGGAACAACCACAGGCGCCATCGTGGAGCATTTTCCCGGTGATGATCCACAACAGGCTCTCGAGTTTCTGACCGATGCCAACCTGGGTGCGGATTTGGCGGAGCTGCTGCCGCTGCTGCGACATCTGGAGACCATCCAGTATCGCGACCAGGACAATCCCATCAGGCTGCAAGTACAAGCCAAGGCGCGCCTGCTCGGCGAGTTGGCGTCAAATCAAACGCTTACCCAAGTTGACAATCGCGCGACCACCCTTGGTCAAGTGGTGGACGAAACCAACACCGCCTGGCTAGAGTTTACCGGAGTGACCCATGGCACATCAGCCGCTTGGCCACAGCAACTGAAAGCCTGCGAGGCATGGCCGAAGGTGCGTTACCGGGACAAATATGGGCATTTGCAAACCAAGCCTGATCATCAGCGCCCCGAGGCGGCAGTCATTTTTTGTACTCATCGCCAACGCATCCGTGCAGGAAAACTGCATTGGGCGGTAGTGCTACCCCTGGCCGACGGTGAACTCTTGCTCAGTTCAGATGCCGGTATCGTGGTTTTATTGCACGGGGAGTTTTTTATTGACGCTGGGCGTCGCGAGATTTTTGGCCAGCAGCGCCTCCACGAACCACCTGAATCCAACCTGCGCGATGGAGCCAGCCTGCGATTGGCTTGGAATCAACGGTTGGCGCAGGATGTGGTCGCTCCAGCAATCTTGCCTGCACTGGAGCACCATGTTCAGGAACTCGCGCTTGACCACCATCACATCAGCCAACTCACTCAAGCCATTGGCACCTGTGACTGGTTCAAGCTGTTCAAGCAACACATCTGCGCGCGGGATTCTTGGGTGTTCGTGCTCACTCAAGATGGCTCACACTGGCGGTGCGTGTCAGGGGATGATCGCCAGCGGCTGCGTCCAATGCCGGTGAGCAAATCCGAACTAGCAAGACCCTGGTTAGTCTTTCCACGCTTGGCGGAGATGGATGTTCTTCTTTACGACAGCAACGCGCCAATTCTTTCTGACCGTCATCATACTTGGCAGGAAGCGGAGCTGTGTGAACTTCTCGCCGAAGTCAATGGACTGTTTAGCGATGTTTCAAGCATGGATTACCTGGAGAATTTTCTGGCTGATACTGCCAGCGCTTTTGTTCAGACAGAGCGAGTCGAAACTCAGTTGATCCGCTGCTTGCGCGACGCGATGGCTGCAACGGATCGCGCCAATCGCCAACAATTCGCCGAGAAGGCTCGACGATTGTTGCGGCGAATCACCAGCCTGCGGCGTTTTGATTTGACTGCTTTTCTTCCAGAATCGACTTTGCGCAGGCTCTGGAGATCATCCAGCGACATTCTGCTGATACCAAAGGAGCTGGAAACCAAGGATGCCAATGCGCAGGCGGATGAAAAAACGCTGCGCGCCTGGTTTGACCAGCTCGATCAAGAAATCCGCATGGCCGAAGGATCCGCTTTTGTTCCCCTTCTGTCAGCCGCTCAAGGTCTCCTTCCCTGCGATCCTAAAGAACGCGGTCAATTTCTGCGCGCGCATCCAGCGTTGCGCATCATTGCGCTCCGGGATCCAGTGACCGGAAAAGACGCCCCTGCCGCAACCGCCGATATTCAACAGGCAAGGGAGAATGGGCATTTGTTTGGGTTCGCCCAAGGTATCCAGAGCGAACAACTGGGTTTTACACCCTTGCTTGCTCGAACCCTGCCAGAAACGACCATCCGCCTGGTACGAGCAGATTTGTTCAGGCAACTCTTTCCCGATTATCAGTCACTGCCACGCGCCGATGATCCAGTTGCAATTTTAATCGCCGTGGGTCGCTCTCCAGGATTGCTTGCCGGCTTCAATGAACGCTGCGCACTGCTCCAAAAAGCGAACGATCCTGGGACGAACCTAATGGCTCGTCGTGGTCTGCGTTATCTGTTACACGGATCCTCTGCGCACCGGGAGGACGACCAAGCGACACTTTGGGTTCCCAAATCAGGCGAACATTCAGCATGGTTGAAGCTTTGGTCTCAGCTACATGAGGATGTGGCGTGGAGCCAAATTGATGCCGGTCTTGCTGGTACCTTGGCGACGAACCGGTACCAGCAAGCCGGTATTGAGGTGATTGACCCCAGAACCCTACTCGGTTTACTGAAACAAGCGCCTCATCGTATCACCGATCCTGGTTGTTTTTCATTAGGAGAACGCGAGTGCATTCTCGCAGCGCTTGCAGACGATGATCTCTGGCGTCGCTTGCCGCTGCATACTGACCTGTTAGGGCAACCAGTCAGCGCTGAAAAGCCCCTGGTGTTTCTCGCACTGCGCTCAACGGTTCCCAGCGATACCCTGATCAGCCGGGCGACCCTGATTGCCCGGTCCAACAACCGTGAGATCGCCAATCAACAGAAAGAATGGCTCAAGCCACTTGATGACGTGGCTCGCATCGAACTGGCGCTTGATGCGGAGGACTCCGCTATCTACTGCCAAACAATTCTCGATGCGCTCATGGCGATCAATCTTGCAGACCACCCCGATCTGCGCTGGCAACTTCGGGAACACAGAGCCTGGCTGCCCACGCAAGAGGCTGGTTCCGTCAAACCCGAGGATGTCATCGATTTGTCCGCATTTGGGCTATCAGATGACCTATGGCGACTCACCGCCGAGCACCAGAAAAGAACCGGTCAATCGATCTACACAGTACCGGAAAGGCTGGCAAACCTGGTCACCAAGCATCCGGCTTGGACAAGAACCGTCCAGGCGCTCTGTTCATCCGAAGACAGCGGCGTGGAAAGACTAGGGCTGTTGCTTAGCGATCTGAACGATTATCGGATCGGTGCCTGGCCGCACGCACCCGAGTCAGAACAGCTTGATTTGCTCGCTGGATGTTCGGAGCTTCCTGCGTTCTCACTGCTGGCGAAACTCCAAGCGCAGTCAAGGATTGGCGCCAACGCCGCCTGGAATGCGTTGCGGGATGGTCTCGCCAAACCTCTATCACCCGAACGACTTGCGGCAGTTCTGGCCTGGCTCAGTCAGACCACATCGAACTGGACTCCCCGCAAAAAGTCATTTGATCTCTATCTGGGCTGGTTGGCCGCTTGTTCAAACTTCAAGACCACCTACCTTCCCGCACTCAAATTGGCCGCATGTGATTGTCGCTGGCAATCTCCTGCCAAGCTGTGTGCTGGTGCGCATGGCATCGATTCTGCCTGGCAACTTGATCAACGCCAGGCTGACCAACTAGCGGGTCTGATCTGCCGTTGCGATCGCCACCCTGAGCAAACGGATCAGGCAGCAACATCCAGTTTATCCGCTGATTTTCGGTCGATGCTTGAGGCCGCGCCAAGCATCCTGGCGGACTATTTCCGCGCCTTTGATCAAGCCGGATTTCCGTCAGGAATGACCGGCGCTATTCTAGCCTTGCTTGGATCATCAGTTAGGCCGCTCGCGGAACAATATCTTCGCCCACACAGTTATCAGTGGTTCCTCGGTCAACTGAATTGGATCGATCCCGGCCGTACAGCGGAGCGCGTTCGGTGGATGGGTAACCAAACTGCCGCAACCGCGCTTGATCTGATCAGAGCTGGGGTGCGTGTCGTCGGTGACCAACAGATTTCCGCCCTGAATCTGCTTGGTTCGCCAATACAGGTTCCGCTCGAAACCGAACCGCGCACTTTGCTTGCCGGTCCTTTCCTCTGGAAAGGTGGATATGCCGTCGAAATTGCCCTGCGACGCATCGATTTGCAACGACTCGCCCCGGCGCAAGGCTGCGAATTACTGCGCGCGACCGCTGAAAAGCTCTACGCCGGTCTTTACAAACAAAAACAACCTGATTTCAGCAAGCTGTGGCGTGATCTCGATAATGTGCAGCAATTGGAGATTGGAGCGGCGCGACAGCATATCCTGAGTCATCTTGCGTTTTACCTTCGCCAGCTTCCAATTAAAAACGAAGAATTGAAAAAGGCGCTTAATCGTGTGCAAGAAGCAGAAAGTCGACAGGTTGAAGCCAGCTTGCACAATCAACCAACGGCTCACTCATCAACATCGCATCACGCTAAACCTGAACAACTCGCTGACTTGATTCAGAACAACGAGACCGTCGGCCAAGCGATTCTGTCCGCCTATCGGGAAAAGCTGGATCAATTGCAATACCAGAAAAGCAGTATTCCCTTTGAGCTTTTTCAGAATGCCGACGATGCCGCGAGCGAACTTGGCGAATTGGAAGCCTTTCCTCACGGAGATCGTGACATTCCCCAGGATGCGCGCCGTTTTGTCATCGATATCCACCAGGATTCCATTCGTTTCATGCACTGGGGGCGGCCTGTCAACGCCCGTGGCCCTGCGGGTTTTCCAAGTGCCGACCGTGGTTTTGGGCTTGACCTGCAAAAAATGCTGGTCTTGTCAGCGTCCGATAAACCACTTGCTGAGCAGGTGACGGGGCAGTTCGGGCTTGGTTTCAAAAGCGTGTTTCTCGCTTGCGACCAACCGCGCCTACTGAGCGGTCGTTTGGCGCTGAATATCGTCTCCGGCATCCTCCCTCAACCACGCGATGATTTGCACAATCTCCGAAAAGTGCTGGATCATTACGCGCTGCCAAACTCCAGACTGAGTGGCACCCTGATCGAGCTACCCGCTGTCGATCCAAACATTCAGCCACAAATTCTTGACCGCTTTGAACGTCTCGCCGGTCTCCTGAGCGTTTTCGCAATTGCCATCCGAGAGATTTCTCTCGTCCGCAATGTTTCCTCACAAAGATTTTGCTGGGAACCAGAGTCGCCGCTGCCAACTGTCCCAGCTATTGAGTTCGGCAAACTGCGCCTTCGTGACAAATCATGGGGAGCGGAGACCAACGCCATTTGCATACGCACTCGATATGGTGCAGTCCTCCTTGCGATAGGTCCCGGCGGCTGGCGTCCACTACCAAACAATACGCCAAATATCTGGGTCACCGCGCCGCTGTGCGAACCAACAGGTTTCGGTTTTGCCTGTTCCGCCGCTTTCGATCTCGATACCGGGCGAGTCAATCTTGCCATCAATCGTCAAAAGAACATTGGGCTTGCGCAGCAGCTTGGCGCCGAGGTTGGAGACGCACTAACTGCGTTACTCATGGCATCCCAGGCGAACTGGCCGGATTTCCGCAAAATCCTTGGCTTGGATCCAAACCAGGCGGCACATGATTTTTGGCTCAGATTCTGGCAATGCCTGACCCAGTCCTGCCTGGAGCAAACCGATGCAAGCACGCATCAAGTCTTGCGCGAGTTAGCCTTAGCTCTTTTGCATCGACTGAGCGCCAACTCCAAAGCCATCCCGAATGGTCTGCCTGGCGATCTCCAAGCCATGATTGACCGCGCCGACGCGCGATTTCGACTGTCGAAAAAACTGTGCGACGAGCGCATTGTGGCCGTTTTAGCAAACTGGGAGTCTTTTGCGCGCAAATACCCCCGGCAACAAATTGTTAGTGAAGAGATCGGAAAAATTCTCAAAGCAGGACACCAATCCGGTCACATGGCCGATCCGATCCCCCTTGGTCTGTCCGCTCTCCTTGCCTTGCCTGAAGGGTTAAGACTTGCGCCACCTGATGTTCAGGCGCTTGGAGCCATTCATGAACTGACCGAGGAAGACCGGGAGTGGCAAGATCCAAAGGGGAAGGTACAACCGTTATTAGAAAAGCTGAAGTTCCGCACCCTCAATAATAAGTGGCAACCCGCAACCGATCTGCTTGCCGGCGTTGGCGCAAACAAAGATTCTGACGAACCGCTCCGCTACGATTTAGCCCCTGACAGCCGGCGACTTCATCCGGAGTACTGGACAGGTATGGCAGATCGGCAAGGGCTCGCATTTTTCTTTCTGGCACGCGGATTCTTGAAAGCGGATACCAACGAATTAGCACAATGGATTCTGTCGGCACAGACAGAGACAGAAAAGCGCGCTGCGCTGCGCTACATTGTGGATGGCAAACTTGGCGGAGACGTAGCCGATGAAGTACGCGGTCAGCGTTGGTTGGAGCATGTTTTACAACAAACAGACCTGCTAAATGCCTTTGAGGCAGCGGAAATCACAAAGCTTAAACGACTGCTGGCAACTGACACGGAAATAGATGATCTTGGAACCGAATCCCCTGAGACGCTCCTTCCACCGCCAACGCATTCACTTTCGTTGAAGGAAGCACTGCACCGTATCTTCGACTGGTGGGATAAAGAGGGCAAAAGCCACGAACAACAACACCGTGAAAAACTCTACCCATTAGGCAAGCTGAATTTTTCAGTCGATGACGGTAGCAGAAAGATTGACCGGGACTTTTGGCTGACCTTGCTCGCACTTGGTGCGTTTCAAAGCATGGGTCGTACACATGAAATTCAGCATCGCGGCTTTATTGAACATTGCCAACATAAAAATTGGTGGCAAATATTTGCTAACAAGGATCCGAAACTCTGTCCCGATCAGTGGATGGATGTGATCGAACAATACGCCGATGGGCAGCATGACGACGAGCAATGGAGCCAGTGGATTGCTTACTTTCCAAGACTTTATCGCTTCCGCCGTTGGATGGATGATTATGTTGATCTGTTCCTTTCGATTGACCGATTCAATCAGGATTTTACGCTCGATCAACTATTGACCCCCAAAGCGAATCCGCATTTTCAAGGAGGCGGCATCGAAGCTCCACCACTGATTAGAACTTTGCGTGTTGGTGGCCCATTAATCATTCGCGAACTGTTGTATCAAAAAATCATCACCAATCCGCTTGCTATTCCCCACGCCTACGCTCCCATTCAGCGCATTAAAGACTGGTTTGGCCAATTTGATGAAATCGTTGAGACATCCAATGACATTTATGATCTTCTCGTCAAACACCTCGACGAGCAGCGGGCTACCTTCAACGGCGCGTACGATATTCCGCTGCGCCTGATTTCGTTAGACCAGACGCTGGAACTGCGCATATTGACCCAATAGGAGATCGTGATGGAAACCGCCATCCTGTCCAACCAATACCAACTCATCCTACCTGAACCCATCCGCGCATCCTTGCACTTCAAACCCGGACAACACTTCGCCGTTCGCCTGACGGAACAGGGAATTGAGTTGACTCCTTGCGAATCCCCGACTGAATTGCGCGGTTTTCTGGCCGGCGCCAATACCGAGATCGACGATATTCGCACCCGGGATTGATCATCATGAATGTGCTGGACTCGTCTGACTGCATTGTTTACGCCACCGCACAGGCGCGAAGCGCGATTGTTTGGACGCAAGATGCGGATTTTGCCGCGCTTCCTGATGTCCGCTATGTCCCCAAGGTCAAACCTAATGTTTGAGAACGGCCAACAGGTTCACCATCCTCAATTCGGCACCGGCAGCGTCCTGCTCGACCAGGGCCAGACCGTCGTCGTGCGCTTTGGTGAGCGCATCGAATCCTGCGAGGCCAGCGCGCTCGGCAGCCGTTTGTCCCTGGCCGATGCGGTGCGAGTGCGGCGCTGGTCATCACCATTGGATGTCACCCTCAAAGCACAAGCCGCCGCCATCCGCTCACTCAACGATGCCTGGGGCGTGTTTTCCCGCTCGCACATCGACCTGCTACCGCACCAGCTTTGGGTTTGCTATCGCGCGCTGCAGCGCTGGCCACTGCGCATGCTGATTGCAGACGATGTCGGACTAGGAAAAACCATCGAGGCCGGCTTGATCCTGTCGGCGCTGTTGGCCAGCGACAAGGTGCGCCGGGTACTGATTCTCACCCCAGCAGGTTTAGTGGAACAATGGCAGTATCGCCTCAAATCCCTGTTCGACATCCGCTGCTCGCTCTACCGCCCGGAGGTGGATCGGCCGCGCGCGGATTTCTGGTCCGTCCACAATCAAGTGGTCGCCTCCCTGCCCACCATGCGGCTTGATCGCGGCGGTCGCCATGAGCGCCTGCTGGAGGCCGAATCCTGGGATCTGCTGATTGTCGATGAAGCCCATCATCTCAATGCCGACCAGGATACCGGCACCACCCTGGGGTTTCGCCTTGTCGAACAATTGCTGAATCAAGGCAGGGTCACCTCCTGCCTGTTTTTTACCGGCACCCCGCATCGGGGCAAGCCGTTCGGGTTCTGGTCGCTGATGAGTCTTCTGGACCCTGATCGCTTCTCCCCGCGTCGGCCTGACCACGAACAACTCCCGCATCTGCGCGACTATCTCATCCGCAATTTCAAGCCCAAGGTCACCGACATGCGTGGCCAACCGTTGTTTCAGCCAATCACCAACCGCCCTGAAACCTACAGCTATAGCCAGGCTGAAACCGATTTCTACGCCAAGCTGACCGATTTCATTGTTGCTGGCAACGCCTATGCCTCCAGCCTAGACCGCTCGGGCGCGCAACAGGTCAATCTGGTGTTGATTGCGATGCAGAAGATCGCCTCCAGCTCAGTGGCGGCCATTCGTTCCGCCCTGCGCAAGCGCGTGAGCACCATCGAGGTAGAAATCAGAAACCATCAATCTCAGCAACAGGACAGCGCTGACGCATTCGAGGACGAAGACCAGGATCTGCTGGCCGCCTGGGAGCGCTGGACGCGTGAGGCCCGATTCAAGCTCTTCTCCGAGGAGCTGCCGAATCTGCAGGAACTGCTTGCAGCCGCTGAAACCATAGGTGACGAGAGCAAAATCACGCGCATTGCCGAACTCATTGCCGAGCAATTCCCTGATCGCGCCATCCTGCTGTTCACCGAGTACAAAGCGACTCAGGCGCTGATGGTTTCGACGCTGATGGCACGCTTTGGTGAGGATGCGGTCGGCTTCATCAACGGCGATGATCGCCTGCCTGGCGTGACGCTGCCCTCAGGGCGCGAGACCCAACTCAGCCGCCGGCGCGAGGACACCGCCGATGCCTTCAATGCCGGGCGCCTGCGCTTTTTGGTGTCCACCGAGGCCGGCGGCGAGGGTATCGACTTGCAGGCCCGCTGCCACACATTGATTCACGTCGATCTGCCGTGGAATCCCATGCGCCTGCACCAGCGCGTCGGGCGCTTGAACCGTTACGGACAAACCTATCCGGTCGAAGTCATCACCGTGCGCAATCCAGCGACGGTCGAGTCCCGCATTTGGAACAAACTTGAGCACAAGCTCACCCACATCATGCGCGCGCTCGGCCATGCCATGGATGAGCCCGAAGATATGCTGCAGATGGTGCTCGGTATGGCGCGCCCAGAGTTGTTCAACCAAATCTTTGCCGAAGGCCAGCAAGTCCGCCAGGACCGGTTCGATGACTGGTTCGATGCCAAAACAAGAAGCTTGGGCGGGCAATCAGCGCTGAATACCGTGATGGATCTGGTCGGTCATTGCCAGAGCTTCGATCTATCGCAACTCGAGGATGTTCCGAAAAAAGATCTTCCCGATCTGATTGCGTTTTTCCACGGCGCCCTGATTCGCAACAAGCGCCGACCGGAACAAGACAGCGGCGTGTTCAGCTTCAAGACCCCGGAGGCTTGGCTGAATTCTCCAGGCGTGCGCACGCGCTATGAGGGCCTCACCTTCAGCCGTCAGGCCGCCACGGCCGAGCAGGCCAAGCGCATCATCGGCGTCGGCCATCAGGTGTTCGATGAAGCCTTGGCGCAAGCGTTGGAGCGGGAAGCCTCGCTCGCCCCCTTGCGCGAGATCGAGCAGCCGCTTGCTATCTTGACTGTGCTCGATGCCGTCACCGGCGGCCAATCTCAGGTGCGCCAGGTGATCGTCGGCGTGACCCAAACAGCTAACGGTGATTTTCAGATTCTCAAGGACGACGAGGTGCTCGACATCCTGAACCGCCGCAAGCCGGGCAGCGCTGATGCAGACGACCAGCCAACGGAGATCGCATCCGCGACAATCACTGCATGGATTGACCAGGCGCGCGAAACAGCCAAGAAAGAGGTGAAGGCACTGCTGCTACCATTCAAACATCCCATCATCGGCGATTTCGCGCTATTCTGGCCAGGAAACACGAAAGGCTGAGCAAGTCATGAAAACGAAAGGCCAACCTGCCCCCCGCTTGGCGCCGGGCGCCCGCGTCACCATCCGCGATGAGGACTGGATCATCCGGCGGCTTGATTTGTGCGATGACGGCGGTCATGCACTCACCTGCGATGGGCTCTCGGAGTTGGTGCGTGGCACCTCGGCGATCTTTCTCGAGCGGCTCGAGGACGATCTGCAAACTCACGATCCGGCCCGCACTGAGCTGTTTCAGGATCACAGCGATTACTTCACCGAGTCACTGCTGTTTCTGGAGAGCCAGCGCCTGCGTACCCTGGCCAATGACCAGCACATCCACCGCGCGCACCAGGCGGTGATGCAGATCGCCGACTATCAGCGCGTGCCGGCCGAGAAGGGACTCAAGCAGGTCCGCACCCGCCTGCTGATTGCCGATGGCGTGGGCCTGGGCAAAACGCTCGAGGCCGGCATGCTCGCCACCGAGCTTGATATTCGCGGGCGCGGGCGGCGCATCCTGGTGGTCACCCAAAAAAGCATGCTCACCCAATTCCAAAAAGAATGGTGGGCGCGCTTCACCCTGCCGCTGGTGCGGCTCGACTCCGCCGGCCTCCAGCGCATTCGCAACCAGATCCCCTCCGGGCACAATCCCTTCAACTACTACGACAAGACCATCATCTCGATGGACACCCTGAAGGGCAACGATGAGTACCGGCGCTATCTGGATCAATCGCGCTGGGACATCATTGTGATCGATGAGTGCCACAATGTCGCGGTGCGCAAGAGCGATGCCGGCTCCTCGCAACGGGCACGTCTGGCCAAGCAACTGGCCACCAAATCCGACAGTCTGATCCTGCTCTCGGCCACCCCGCACGATGGCTCGGCCAACAGCTTCGCCTCCCTGATCTGGCTCCTTGACCCGACCGCCATCTCCGATCCGGAGGATTACAGCCGCGCCGATCTCGACCGCAAGGATCTGTTCGTCCGCCGCTTCAAAAAAGACATCAAAGGCCAGGCCGCAGGGCAGTTTCCCGAGCCCATCACCCGCCGGCTGGCCGCCCAGGCAACACCGGAGGAAGAAGCCGCCTTCCAGGCCGCGCTCACCATTCCCTTCACTCAGCGTGGCGAGCGCGCCACGGGCCGACAGGGTGAATTGCAGCGGGTTGGGCTGCAAAAGGCGCTGTTTTCCAGCCCGGCGGCAGCTAGCGCCTACGCCCGCCACCGCATCGACAAGCTCAACCGTGGCGCATCGCCCACGGCTGCCGAAACCGCCGAGATCGCCGCCCTTAAGGATCTATTGCAACGGCTCGATGAGATCACTCCCGAGCACTTCAGCAAATATCAACGATTGCTCACTGCCTTGCGTGACGCCGATGCCGGTGCCGGTGCCGATGCGGCTCAGGGCGCACGCTGGAGCGGACAGGACAGCCGCGACCGGCTGGTGATCTTCTCCGAGCGCATTGAGACGCTGAAATGGCTTCATGCCCAGCTCCCCAGAGCGATGCGCTTGAAGGATGACGCCTTCGCCGTCCTCGACGGCGGACTGTCCGACATCGAGCAACAAGCCATTGTCGAGCGCTTCGGTCAGGAGCACGACCCGCTGCGAGTGCTGCTGTGCTCCGATGTCGCCTCCGAGGGGCTGAACCTGCACTACTTCTGCCACCGGCTGATGCACTTCGACCTGCCCTGGTCGCCCATGGTATTCCAGCAGCGCAACGGCCGGGTCGACCGCTTCGGCCAGACCCAGCAACCGCGCATCGACTACCTGCTCACCACCTCGCGCATCGAGCGCATCAAGGGCGATCTGCGCGTCATCGAAGTGCTTGTCAACAAGGACGAACAGATCAGCCGCAACATCGGCGATCCGGCCTCCATCCTGCGCCAGCACAGCATCGAGGCCGAGGAGCAACTGGTGGCCGAGGCGCTGGCCGATCACCTCAGCGCCGAGCAATTCGAGCACCAGTACATCGACCACGCCGCGCCGGTCGACGCCGTCGAGAATGAGAATGGCGACGAGGACGATTGGGAAACCGCCCTGTTCGGCTCCGCGCCCGAAGCCCCACCGGCACCCCTGCCCAGCGAACCGCATCGGTTTTTCCCCGACCTCTATGCCTTCGCCAAACAAGCCATCCGCCGCATTCCCGAGGCCGAGGGCTATCGCATTGATGACGATGCGCGCATGCTGCGCCTCACCCCGCCGCCGGATCTCAAACGCCGCCTGCGCCGCCAGCTGCCAGCCGAAGTGCTGCGCGACAGCGACGAATATGTGCTGTCGGCCTCGATCGGGCTAGTCGAGGAAGCCATCGCGCGCGCCCGCGAGCAGGATGGCTCAGAGCGAGGCGAGGGCAGCGACTGGCCGGACATCCAATACCTCTGGCCGCAGCATCCCATCGGCCAGTGGCTGATTGATCGGGTCATCGGCGACATCGGCCGCCGGCGCGCGCCGGTGATCGCCAGCCCCCAGCTCAAGCCCAATGAATGCGCCTTTCTGATGCTCGGGCTCATCCCCAACCGCAAGGGCCAGCCCCTGATCGTCGAATGGCAGACCGTGGTGGGCCATCTGAACGACTTGGGCCACCAGGGCGCGTCGTCCTTCACCCTGGAGGACTTCGACACCTTCTGCGCCCGCGCCGGCCTGCGCGAGCGCGAACTGCCCAACGCCGGCCAGCCATTGGACCTGACCGCCCTGCAACAGCAGCTGCCCGCCGCCGTCGCCGCCATGCAGACGGCTGTCACCGAGCAAGTCAAGGCGTTCAGCGCCACGCGCGCCGAGGAAGTCGCCCACAAACTCGCCGAGCTCGACGCTCTGCGCAGCGCCCAGGAACAGCAACTGCACCGGCGGATCGAAGCCCTGCCCGACCCCATCCGCCAGGGCCGCCAGGCACAACGCCAGCGCGACATCGAAGCCGTTTTCAGCGAATATCGCCAGTGGATCACCGATAGCCTGGAAGTCGAGCCGGTGCCCTTCGTGCAGGTGCTTGCCGGGGTGGTCAGGGCTGGCTAGTGCTTGTCCACGCTACCGCTAATATCCCGAGAAGTAGAGAAAAAAACCGCATCTTGGAGGCAACCAATGATCCCATCCGAACGCAACACAGGGCAACAAGATGCGATGCACGAGCGCATTACAGTCGACCGGGACGTCTGTGGCGGTCGTCCCTGTTTGCGCGGCCTGAGAATCCGCGTCAAGGACGTGCTTGAACTCCTCGCGGCAGGCGCCTCGCGCGAGGAGATTCTTACTGATTACCCCTATCTTGAAGATGCTGATATCACCGCCGCGCTCAAGTATGCCGCCGCGCAAGCCGACCACTTGATCATGAAGGCGGCCTGAAGATGCGCTTTCTGGTCGATGCCCAATTGCCACCAGCGCTTGCACATTGGCTGACAGAAAGCGGACACGAAGCCGAGCATGTTGGCGATTTAGGCCTACTCGAAGCCAGTGATCGAATCATCTGGTCGCAAGCCGTCAAGACGCATGCCACCCTGATTACCAAGTATCAGGATTTTGTCACCTTGCTTTCGACCCACTCCAATGGAACCGCGCTGATCTGGATACGGCTCGGCAATACCACCAGACGCGCCTTGCTAGCCTGGTTCGCCGAGCGATTACCGGACATCGAACAAGCCTTGGCGGCCGGCGAGTCTTTGATTGAAATCGCATGAACAGTCGCCCCCCGCTTTCCGATCATGGACACCGGCTGATGAACCCCGAAAAATTCGACGTCTTCCCCGGCATCGTCAACGAACTGGAGTTCTACAGCCACCATTTCCTCGCGCATGTGTTCCAGTCGCGCATCAAGGACTGGCTGCAAGCGCTGGCCGAGCGGACGCTGGATTCACCGCCGCCCGCCAAGCGCCTGGCACGCCTGGCCGCGCCCTTCTTCCAGCACCATGCCCGCTACCCCTGGGATGAGGACTTCAGCGCCCAGCTCCAATGGCACCGCGAGCTGCACCGGGACTTGCTGCACGCGCTCGGCTTCAGCCTCCATCCGCGCGAGCTCGAATGGCTCCCCGACCAGCCGCTGCCGGTGTGGGCTCGGCTCGACCAAGGCGGCAGCCAGACCGGCGCGCTGCCCGAGGTCATCGTCCTGCCCGCCTTCAATCCGCACCAGAAAGCGCGCGGCGATGAGTCGCCCCTAGATCCACTCGCCAGCATCCTGAGCGCGCGCCACTTTGCCATTGAGGACTGTCCCGCCGCTTATTTCGGCAAAGACCGCAAGACCCCGCGCCCGCTCGCCGAGCTGCTCAGCGACGCCCTGTTCGCCGCCGCTCACCCACCGCGCTTCGTGCTGCTGATCGGCGAGCTGGAGTGGATTCTGATCGACCGCTTCAAATGGCCCGGCAACCGCTTTCTGCGCTTCGATCTCAGCGAAATCCTCGGGCGCAAAGCTCCGGCCACGCTCAATGCCTGCACCGCTCTGCTGCATCGCGACGCGCTATGCCCGCAGCAAGGCGAGGGCTTGCTCGATACGCTCGACGCCGAGTCCCACAAGCACGACGCCGGCGTCAGCGAGGATCTCAAATACGCCCTGCGCGCGGCCATCGAGGAACTCGGCAACGAGGCCGCGCGCCAGCTCATCGCGCATCACGGCTACTACTACAGCGGCGAAACCAATCCGCTCGACGCCGGCAGCTTAAGCACCGAATGCGTGCGCCTGGTCTACCGGCTGATTTTCCTGTTCTACATCGAGGCCCGCCCCGAGCTCGGCTATGTGCCGATCAATGCCAGCGATGTCTACACCCGCAGCTACAGCCTGGAGCATCTGCGCGACCTGACGCTGACCGATCTGCACACCACCGAGGCGCAGAACGGCCAGTATTTCGACAAAACCCTGCGCAAGCTCTTTGACCTCATCGCCCAGGGTCGGCGCATCGAGTCGCCCACCATGGCCGGCGCCGCAACCGTCAACGCCTTCGAGCTGGCCCCGCTCGACAGCCGCCTGTTCGACCCGGCCAGCACGCCAATGCTGAACAAGGTCGTCTTCCCCAATCACCTGTGGCAATCGGTGCTGCGCGGCCTGTCCTTCGCCAAGGATCCCAACACCCGCCGCACCCGCCGGGTCAGCTACCAGGCGCTGTCGATCAACCAGCTCGGCGCGGTCTATGAGTCCCTGCTCTCCTATCGCGGTTTCTTTGCCAGCGAGGATCTGTATGAAGTCATGCCGGCGGCCAATGCCACCAAGGCCGACGGCGACCCCAGCGGCGATGCGGATGACGAGACCAACGACGGCGACAGCGAGGACGACGGCATCGCCAGCACCCCTAGCTACGGCGGCAGCACCGACCCACTCGCCAACGGCTGGTTCGTCACCCGCGCGCGCATCGGCGACTACCAAGACAGCGAGAAAGTCACCTTCAACAATGCCGAGGGCCGCCGCGAGCTGCGCCTCTATCCCAAGGGAACCTTCATCTATCGACTCGCCGGACGCGACCGCCAGAAGAGCGCCAGCTACTACACCCCGCAATCCCTGACCCAGTGCCTGGTCAAATACGCCCTCAAGGAGCTGCTCCAGGACAAGCGCGCGGATGACATTCTCAGCCTGCGCGTGCTCGAACCGGCAATGGGCAGCGCCGCCTTTTTGAACGAAGCCGTCAACCAGCTCGCCGAGGCCTATCTGACCCGCAAGCAGCAGGAACTCAAGCGCCGCATTCCGCATGAGCACTACGCGCAAGAACTGCAAAAGGTGCGCATGCGCTTGGCCGACGCCAACGTCTTTGGCGTCGATCTCAACCCCATCGCCACCGAGCTGGCCGAGGTCAGCCTGTGGCTCAACGCCATCTATGGCGAGACCGACGCGCGCGGCCGCCCGCTGCCGGCGCGGGTGCCCTGGTTCGGCTACCAGCTCTTTACCGGCAACTCCCTGGTCGGCGCCCGGCCCCAGGTGTTCAGCGTCAGCCAACTCAACGCGCCGAAGAAGATTAACCAGGGCGGCAAGTCCGTCCCCAATCCCGACTGCTATCTCAACGCCACCCCGCGCCGCGTCACCCCGGTCGAGCCACGACGCGAGGACGAGATCTACCATTTCCTGTTGCCCGCCGAGGACGTTTGCGACTACACCAACAAAGCGGTCAAACAATACGCCCCCAAGCCACTCGACTGCATCAAGCACTGGAAAAAGTCGCTGCTCGCGCGCTTCTCGCCGCTGGAACTCCAGCGCCTGCAACAGCTCAGCGCCCGCATCGACGCCCTGTGGCGCGAGCACGCCCGCCAACTGGCCGCCGACCGCGCCCGCACCGAGGACGCCCTGCCGGTCTGGCCCGAGCGCGGCAGCGGCGCCGTCACCAGCCGCGCCAGCAAGGAGGCCACCCGCAAAGCCGGCATGTTGAGCGAGGATCAAGCCCTGGCTACCCCCTACCGGCGGCTCAAGCTGGTCATGGACTACTGGTGCGCGCTGTGGTTCTGGCCGCTGGAGCAGGCCGAGCGGCTGCCGAGCCGCGCCCAATGGCTCACCGAGGTCGGCGCCATCCTCGACGGCAACATCCTCGACATCGACGAACAGCGCGAGCTGGATCTTGCGCCCGAGCCGGCGCGGGTCGAGCCCCAGGTGTTGGCGCCCGAGGTCCAGCCCGGCCTGTTCGCCGACCTACCCGGCCAGCAACTCCCCCTGGCCGCGCCCAGCCCGGAGAAAACCCTGCACAACCGCTACGGCGAGCTGCGCATCAAGCGCCTGCGCGAGCACTTCCCGCGCGTCACCCAGATCGATGCGCTGGCGGCGCGCTATCGGTTTTTCCATTGGGAGCTGAGTTTTGCCGATTTGTTCGGGGGATCAGGGGCGAGGGACGAGGGGCGAGGCGGTTTTGATCTCATCCTGGGGAATCCGCCCTGGATCAAGGTCGAATGGGAAGAAAAAGGCATTCTCGGCGAGGCCGATCCGCGCATCGCCATCCGCAAGATGAGCGCCTCGGAGCTGGCGCGGCGGCGCGCGGACTTGTTCGACGAATGGCCGGGAATGCAAAGCGCCTGGCTGGATGAGTTCTGCGAGCAGGCGGGGATGCAGGCGTTTTTGAATGCGGGGCAGAATTATCCCTTGCTCAAGGGCGTGCAGACCAATCTGTACAAATGCTTTTTGCCGCAGGCGTGGATGCTGGGGAATGCGCGGGGCGTGTCGGGTTTCATCCATCCAGAAGGTGTTTACGACGACCCAAAAGGCGGTGCCTTCCGTGAGGCCATTTATCCCCGCCTACGCCTGCATTGCCAGTATCAAAACGAGTTTGCGCTCTTTGTCGGAACCAATGATCACGGACGCATGCGCTTTGGCACACATATTTATCAGAACCGCCCCGCGACGCAACCAAAATTCATTACCATCAATAATTTGTTTACACCAAGCACCGTCGATGCCTGCTTCACGCACGACGGCAACGGCCCGGTGCCGGGCATCAAGACCGAAAGCGACGGCGAACGCGCGCGCTGGAACACCAGCGGCCACCGCGAACGCCTGATCCCCGTCGGACTACACGAGTTGGCCCTGTTCGCGCAACTCTACGACGAAGCCGGCACGCCGCCATTGCAAGCCCGCCTGCCCGCGCTGCACGCCCGACCGCTGATCTCGGTGCTGGAAAAATTCGCCGCCCAGCCGCGCCGACTCGGCGATCTCAAGGGCGAGTATTTCTCGACGGTCATGTTTGACGAGACCTATGCGCAGCGAGACGGCACCATCCGCCGCGACACCTGCTTTCCCGACCATCCCGGTCAGTGGGTACTCTCCGGCCCGCATTTCTTCGTCGGCACGCCCTTCTACAAAACTCCGCGCGCCCGCTGCACCGCCAACAGCCATTACGACTGCCTTGACCTCACCACCTTGCCGGACGACTACCTACCGCGAACCAACTATGTGCCGGCTTGCTCGCCGGCGGAGTATGCCGAGCGCACGCCGAGGCTGCCGTGGTCAGAGAAACAGCCATCGACAGATTCATATCGGTGGATTTGCCGAAAAATGCTTAGCCAGTCGGGTGAACGGACGTTTATAGCAACAATCCTTCCA
Source organism: Thiorhodovibrio winogradskyi (assembly GCF_036208045.1). NCBI lineage: Bacteria > Pseudomonadati > Pseudomonadota > Gammaproteobacteria > Chromatiales > Chromatiaceae > Thiorhodovibrio > Thiorhodovibrio winogradskyi. The sequence goes on from NZ_CP121472.1 coordinate 3,283,932, forward strand.
CCTAAAACAGCACATATCGATGGATCAATATCTCTTTGCTTTAAGAACCTTAAGAATTTAGTTTTTTTCTCAGCTTTATGTATTTCAACTGCTTTCGACTTCTGGGTAAAAAGCACGGGTAAATCAAACTTTAGAAATGAATTGGCCAAATTGCTGCCATTTACGGAGTTACCGAGTAGCGTTATTGGACGAACATTGGTGCTTTCCTGCCTCACCACCCACTACACCGACCTCTGGCAATCCTGCTACCGCCCCGACTTCCGCCGCCAACGCTGGTCCAGCGACTGCCCGCTGCTCGACCCCGAGTTCTTCGCCAAGCTCACCCCCAACTGGCAACGAAACTGCGCATTGCGCAGCGACTACGCCCGCCGCCAGGCGCTGCTGGAAATCGATGTCCTGGTCGCCCAAGCCCTCGGCCTGACCCTCGATGAACTGCTCACCATCTATCGCGTCCAATTCCCGGTCATGCGCCAATACGAAGCCGACACCTGGTACGACCAAAGCGGGCGGATTGTCTTCACCCCCAGCAAGGGCCTGGTCGGCGTCGGCCTGCCGCGCACCGCGCGCAAGGCCGACCTCAAGGCCGGCATCCGTTACGCCATCCATCACCCCGACGCAGCCGCACCAGCCGCCACCCGCGACCTCGCCCTCGGCTGGGAGGACATCCGCGACCTGGCCGCCGGCAGCCGGGTCACCAAAACCTTCCCCGACGACACCCTGCCCGGCGGCCCGGTCAATCGCACCATCGAATACCACGCCCCCTTCATCCGCCCCGACCGCGAGGCGGACTATCGCCGCGCCTGGGCGTTTTTTGAGCAACAGGCCCGCGAGGCGAGCGCCGCATGACATCCCGCGTTTACATCGAAACCTCGGTTATCAGCTACCTCGCCGCGCGCCCGAGCCGGGATTTGATCGTCGCCGCGCATCAGCAACTCACCCATGCCTGGTGGTCGGTTCGCCACGAATGGGAACTGTCGATTTCCGCCTTGGTCATCGAAGAGGCCAAGGCTGCAGATGCGGACGCTGCCAAGCGACGCCTCAATCGGCTGGAAGGACTTTCCATCCTGCACATGACCGACCTCGCACTCGACTTATCCACGCGCCTCATCGCTGACGGGGCGCTGCCGGAAAAGGCCAAGGAGGATGCGGTTCATGTCGCACTGGCCGCCGCACACGGAATGGATTATCTGCTGACCTGGAACTGCAAACATATCGCTAACGCCACCAAACGAACGCTGATCGAGCGCATTTGCCAATCCGCAAGCTGCGCCCCTCCGATTATTTGCACCCCCGAAGAACTGCTTGGAGATCGAAATGTGGACTGACCCCATCGTTGAAGAACTGCATCGGGTTCGTGAAGCCCATGCCGCGCGTTTCGGCAACGACCTGCAAGCCATTGCACAGGAACTGCGACGAATCGAGCATTTATACCCTGAACGCATCATCAATCCGGGGCCACGTCAGCCCGCGAACTCAAGCACCCACCAGAATCTTCACCAGGATTTTGACCAGGCGGCCAATCACGTTTTGACCAAAAATCGTGAGTTATATCAACGTCTGGACTGATGCGTCATCTTTCGCTTGGTTGGAGTGGGACATCGCGCTGATCTGGATAGCGGATTGAACCGATTGGATGCACATCATTTCCATGCGGAAGGCCGAAAAACATGAGCAACAAGCTGACTTCCGATCACTCCGTGGCAAACACGGACCTCGATGAGGCTCCGCCATTGACCGAGGCGGATTGGCAACGCGCGGTTCACCGCGTTGGCCTCCAACCGGTCACCACCGCCAAGACCCAAGTCACCATCCCGCTCGATGCGGATGTTCTCGCCTGGCTGGCAGAACAAGCCAACACGGAGGATTACCCCACGCTGATCAATGGCGCGCTGCGCGATACCATGCGCGAACATCGGCTTGAAGAAAGAATCAGGCGTGTCATCCGCGAAGAACTGCACGCGCGTTGAAAATCAACACGCCAACAGAACACAGCGATTCGTTAAACCCTTGACCAGGCGCCCACACTTATGAATCGTGACGACATTCTCGTACGTCTGAGACAGCTACAACCAGAACTGAAAGAACGCTTCGCGGTGGAGCGTATCGGCCTGTTTGGATCCGCCGCGCGCGATACCCTTGGCGAAAACAGCGATATCGACCTGCTGGTGGCGTTTCGCGGTCGCGCGACCCTTGACCGCTATTTCGGGTTAAAGCAATTTCTCGAAACGGCACTGGCCCGTCGCATTGATCTGGTCACCGAACGCGGCCTCAAACCCCTTGCGCGCGCTAGTGTCGAACAGGATCTGATCCATGTCTCGTGACTCGCATCTCTTTCTTGCCGACATCATCGAGCACGCCGAACGGGTCGAACGCCTGGCGTGCGGTCTGGATTTGGAGCGGTTTGAAGAAGATGAGACGGTGCGGCAGGCCATCCTTTTCAGCCTTCTGATCATTGGCGAAGCCGTCAAGCAGCTTCCACAATCCCTGCTTGACCGCGAACCAACCGTCAATTGGCGCGGCGCTGCGGGTCTGCGCGACATCATCGTCCATCAGTATTTTGGTCTTGATCCAGAAATCCTCTGGGATGCCGCAAGCGTCCATATCCCGCGTTTGCTCGGCGCGGCGCGGCGCTTGCAACATGAGTCAGAATCCAACAACCCATGAATGACCTATTGAAGACCGACATTTGGGCTGACCCCGTCGTTCTTGTTGATCAGCCAGGAAACAGTCTGCCGCCTCCATGGGCTGGCACGGGGCCATATCTGGGATGCCGGGCAGTACAAATCGAAAGACAGCGACATCATCGAGCGGTATCCTGATGGTTCAGAGCGGATACGCTTTCGCACCGTTAAGGTAATATCCCATGGATGAGGTGCCAGGATGCTTCCTTCGCTGATCGTCGATGAAGTCCGCCACGGAGTCGCGGAGACCCTGCGGGTGCAGTTCGAGCCGTCCACGGCGCTGTTTCGCGACGCGGTGCGGCGGCTGATTGAGCAGCCCAACTGGATCAAGGGGCCATATATCCAGCTGGGGCTGCCGTTCGTCCCTGGCACGCAGGGACAGGACTTTTTCCCCGGCTTCCGCACCGAGCATCCGGCGCATCGCCATCAGGAGCAGGCGTGGACGCGCTGTTATGCGCAACAGCGCTCGATGCTGGTTGCCACCGGCACCGGCTCGGGTAAGACCGAGTGTTTTCTGTATCCGATTCTCGCCCGCGCCGCCGAGGCCCGGGCGCGCGCCGAGTCGGGCATCAAAGCCATTATTATCTACCCGATGAACGCCCTGGCCGATGACCAGGCCAAACGCATCGCCGAGCTGGTGCACAAGACCCCGGCCTTTCAGGGCCTGCGCGCCGGGCTATTTGTCGGTTCCGGCAACGCCAAATTCAAACCCGGCAAGGCGGGGACGAATCCGGAACCAGACGCAACTGTCATGGGATCGGACCAGGTCATCGCCGACAAGGAGGTGCTGCGAGAAGCACCGCCGGACATCCTGCTGACCAACTACAAGATGCTCGATTTTCTGCTGATCCGACCCAAGGATCAGCCGCTGTGGCGGTTCAATACCCCAGAGACCCTGCGCTATCTGGTGGTCGATGAGCTGCACACCTTCGACGGCGCCCAGGGCACCGATCTGGCCATGCTAATCCGCCGCCTGCGCCATCGGCTGCGCGCTGATCCTGCGCAGCTGATCTGCATCGGCACCTCGGCCACTCTGGGCGATGCCAGCAACACCCAACCGCTGCGCGACTATGCCGGACAGGTTTTCGCGACCACCTTTGATGAGGCGGCCGTCATCACCGAGCAGCGCCAGGGCTTCGATGCCTTTATCGGCGACCGCGGGGTGGTCGAGCATCTGCTTGCCGATGACGAACGGGCGTTGGCGGCAATTCAGCCGGGGGTGTTTCCTGATCCCCGCGCGGCGGTGGCAGCGGTGCTGCCCGCTTTTTTCACCAACCCCGACACGCTCGCAGCGTTGCAGGACAGGCTCGACACGCCGCTTGGGCGCGTCCGCTTGGGCGCGGAGCTGAAAAAACATTTGCTGTTTCAGTCGCTGGTGCGCATCGCAACCGGTGGGCCGGTCACAGTCGATGAAATCGCCGACAAGTTGCGCCCCATCCTGAGCGCGAGACTGTTCGCCGAGGCGCCGGCGCTGATCTCGGCACTGCTGACGCTGGTGGCCTGGGCGCGGGCGCCTTACGCCGGCCAGGAGGTCACGGACACCATGCCCGTGGCCAAGCTGAGCCCGCTGGTTAGCCTGCGCGTGCAACTCTGGCTGCAAGAGCTGCGCCGGGTGGTGGCCACCGTCAGCCAGCACCGGGAAGAAATTGTGCTGCACGCCGATGCCAGCGTGCTGAGCCAGCACGAGCGGTTGCGCCTGCCCGTCATCCAGTGCCGGCATTGTCACGCCACCGGTTGGTTGGCGGTGAAAGCACCGCAGGATAGCCGGGTGGTCAGTCAACTGGAGCGCATCTATCCGAGTTTCTTCTCCAGGGACACCTTTGTTGCGCGTTTTTATCCGCTTGAAGACGCCAGCGCACATGACTCACCGACTCGCTCAACCCCGATCCCCCTGACCCGCCAGCGCCTGTGTGGCCAATGTGGGCATCTGGGGCGCGAGGATTTGCAGCAATGCCCGCATTGCCAAAGCGACGATCTGGTCCGGGTTGAACTGGTTGCCGCGACCCGAAAGCGCCGTCTCAAAGCTGATCCGGAAACCGACCGCGAAGGGCGCGAAGTCACCATTCATGACGACATCTGCCCGGTCTGCTCCCAGCGCGGCGGGCAGCTGATCATCGGCGCCCAGACCACCAGCATTGCCGCCCATGCAGTGGAACGGCTGTGGTCGGCGCGCTTGAACGATCATAAAAAGCTCATCCTGTTCTCTGATTCTGTCCAGGACGCCGCGCATCGCGCCGGTTATGTGGAGTCCAAGACCGAAGGCACCCTGATGCGCGCCGGGCTGGCCAAGGCCATCGCCACCTTGCCGCCGGTGCTGCCCTGGGATCAGGCGCTGGAGCGACTCGGCCGCGCCTGGCTTGAAGATGAGGAGAGAGCGGAGAGGAGTGAGGAAAGAGAGGCGGACTTACTCACTTCTCACTCCTTTCCACTCACTCCTTCTTCTCCCCCACTCACCCCTCACCCCTCGCCCCTAACCCCTCTCTCCCCGCGCGACTTCGTCGCCCGCTTCATCCCGCCGGGCATGGAATGGATGCGCGAGTGGCGCGAGTTGCGCGAGACCGGTGAACTGCCCGCCACGGCGCGCCTGCCGGGGATGCTGTGCCAGCGTTTGCAATGGCGGGCGGTGGAGGAGCTGGCCCATCGCTCGGATCGCGGACGCACCCTGACGCGGGTGGGGATTGCTGTGTTGTTTCCGGATCTGGAAGCGTTGCGCGCGCTAACCAATGATCTCGGCACAAGCTTGCGCGACAGCCGCGGCGGGCTGGAGGCGGTCGGCAATTCCGAGGTGCTGAATTGGGCACTCGGGATCCTGCTGATGCTGATCCGTGCCGGGGCCGTTTTCCACCTCGATCTGGAGCGATTCGCCGAGACGGGGAATTTTGCAGCTTTCGAGTTCGCCAAGCAGCGCAAGCACTGGATTCCGCATCGCGGTTTCGGCGGCGCGCCGCGCTTCCTCACGCGCGGGCCCGGCCGCCATGGTTTTCTGCATCTGCAAGAAACCGAGGCCAACCCGCTGTTTGATTGGGCCAAGCAGGCGCTGGGGGTCACCTTGCTTTCTCCGGGCATCGTCACCTTCGCTTATGAGCAACTTCTCAAGGCGCTCGAACAAGCCGGCCTGGGGCGCTTTGTTACTCTGGAATACAAGGGCGCCCGCGCTAAGGTGTTCGGCCTGGAGCCGGCCCGACTGCATCTGCATCAGGACTTGCGCCGTCTGCTGACCCCGTCCGGCGCGCAATCACTCTGGGTGCCGGACGCGGTCGCGGAGACGCTGGCTGGACTGCCAGCCTGGAACAGTCCGGCGGAGACCCTGCAAGCAGAAGCTCCGGGAGCGGCGAGTAGTTGGTGGCACCGCCGTCTAAAGGATGGCGATATCACCCGAGTCATCGCCCATGAGCACACCGGATTGCTCGAGCGCGACGAGCGGGTCGCGCTGCAACAGCGCTTCATGGCCGATGACGCGGAGGCGCAACCCTGGTTCGAGAATCTGCTCTCGGCCACACCAACCCTGGAGATGGGCATCAATATTGGTGATCTCTCCAGTGTGATGCTGGGCGGTGTGCCGCCGAATCAGGCCAATTTCATTCAGCGCATTGGCCGCGCGGGACGACGCGATGGAAACGCGGCGGTCTTTGCCATCGCCGACGCATCGCCTGACGGGCACGACCAATACTACTTTGCCAATCCGCTGGAAATGCTCCACGGCGATGTCGAGGCGCCGGCGATTTATCTGAATGCTGCCGAGGTGCTGCGTCGCCAGCTCTATGCCTTCTTCTTCGACAATTGGGTTGCGAACGCGCAACCGAAGCTCCCCGACAAACTCCGCGAACCCCTCGATCAGGTGGAAAGCGGAATGGCCGATAGCGGGCAGTTTCCGTTCAATTATCTGGATTTCGTTAATCGTCACGAGCCGGTCCTGTTCGATGCCTTTTGCCGCTTGCTCGACCAGGAGTTGCTGGCGGAAACGCGCGCGAAATTGGAGCAATTCATCACTGGCACCGAGCAGCTCAAACCGCTGCGCGCGCGCTTTCTGGCGTTCTTCGAGGAGACGCAGGCCGAGCGCGCGTCCTGGCAGCAGCGGCGCAAGCGCATCAATGCGGAACTCAAACGCTTGAAGAAGCTGCCGGAAGACGAGCAGACCCGGGAAGAAATCGACCTGCTGGAGAAAGAGCGCGCCGGGCTGGCCGCGCGCATTGCCCAGCTCAACGGCGAGTATCTGCTCGAAGCCATGACTAACGCCGGCCTGCTACCGAATTATGCTTTTCCGGAAGAAGGCGTGGCGCTCACCACCATCATTCACGGCAGTCGTGCGAGCGGCGTGGAGTATGTGGTGCCGGTGCACCGCTACAGTCGTCCGGCCCATGCGGCCCTGGCTGAGTTCGCGCCGCGCAATACCTTCTATGCGCACAAGAGCAAGGTGGAAATCGACCAGATCGACCTGAGCGCGGAGCCGCCAGTCGAGATGCGCTTCTGCGCCAACTGCCACTTTCTCGCTCCGCTGACCGACCCCGAGGCGCGCGCGCCCAACTGCCCGCGCTGCGGGAACGCTTTCTGGGTCGATGGCAGTCAGGTGCGCCCGGTGCTGCGTCTGCGCCGTGCGGTCGCCAACATCCATCGGGCCGACAAAACCCGGATCACGGAGTCAGACGAGGCGCGCAATCCCAAGTTCTATGCCCGACGCCTGCTGATGAACTTTGTCGCCGAGGATGTGCGCCATGCCTGGATGCTGGAATCGGACCAGGCGATTTACGGCTTCGAGTTCATTGCCAAGGCGGTCTTTCACGATCTCAATCTGGGCCAGCCGCTCCCGGTGGAGAGCGCCGAATACACCACGCTGATCGCCGGTGATGACAGCGCCAAGGCCGGTTTTTCTCTGTGCAAAAGTTGCGGGATGGTGCAACCGGTCGGGGGCCGCAATCATGGGGAAAAAGACACCCAGCTCCATACGCCCGACTGTCCGGATCGCCATGCCACGGGCAGCGATCATCTGCACCAGCGGCTGTTTCTGCAGCGCCGTTTTGAGTCAGAATGCCTGCGCATCATGGTGCCAAAGGGCTTTGGCTCGGGCGAGCGCACCACCTACTCCTTTATGTCGGCGCTGCAACTCGGTCTGCGCAAGCGCTTTGGCGGCAAGGTGGATCATCTGCGCTTCGAGACCATGTCAGAAAGCGGCGGCCCCGGCGCGAACGAGGAACAGGCCGGCAAGAGTTTCATCCTGATTTACGACTCGGTTCCCGGCGGCACCGGCTACTTGCAGCAGTTGCTCTCCGACGATGCCGGCACCCTGAATGAAGTGCTGTCCGCCGCCCACGCGGTCATTCGCGACTGCGGCTGTGCGGTCAAACCGGATCAGGACGGTTGCTACAGTTGCGTCTTTCATTACCGCCAGGGGCGCAACCGACGGCATATTTCCCGCGCCGCGGCACTCGAAATGCTCGAGGAGCTGGTCACTGGTGACTTTGCGCGCAAGGCGGTCAAATGCCTGTCGGAAATTGAGATTCACTCAAGCTTCGGCTCCGAGCTGGAACGCCGCTTTCTGCCGGCGCTCAAGACCCTGGGCGGACAGCAGGATGCCCAGGACGCACGCCTGCCGGGCGTGCGCCTCACGCAGGACATCAAGGCCGGCAAAACCGCCTGGCTGCTGACGGTGGGGCCTAACACCTATTGGGTCGATCCTCAGGTGCCGATCGAGGATCTGTCCTCCGGGCAAGTGCTCTGTCAACCGGATTTCGTGATCTCCGCCACCCGCGCCGCGCACGCGATGCGCCCGATCGCGGTCTTTATCGACGGATGGGAATATCATCAAAAAACCCTGGCCGAAGATGCCCGCAAGCGCGCCACCCTGATGTTGCGCGGCGACTATCATGTCTGGTCGGTGACTTACGAGGATATTGAGGCGGCGCGCAAGCGCAAGGGCGGCACGGACCTGGAAAGCCCGTTGAGCGTGCTGATGACAGCATCTGGCCAGCAACTACCACCCGAGCGGCTCCCGGCCCTGCCGCCGGGTGACCTGCTCGCCAATGCCATGGCGCTCTTGCTGCAATTGCTCGGCCAGCCGCTATCGAGCGACCAGAATCCGCTCGCGCGCCTGCATGCGACCGGCGCCCATCTGCTCATTCGCGGCGTACTGAGGTCTCATGAGGTGACCGAGCAAATACGGACAGCGGCTGCCATGGTCTCGAATGCGCTGCCGGAATGGCTCAAACACGATGAACACAGCGTGCATCTGCACAGTCCCCGCAAGGGCTCGGTGCAATGGATCGGCCAGGCCGAGCCAACTTTCCTCACGGGCAAGAGCACATCGGACTATCCGTTGGCCGGCGCCCTGATCCTCGACGACCGAGCGACTGAGAAAGACCCCAAAGCCGGCCGCGGGCAATGGCGCCAGTGGCTGCGCATCGCCAATCTGCTGCAAGGTGTCACAGGCGCAGCGCTTCTGACCCGAGCCATGCTGGAGGCAGGCGCGGTTCTACAGGTGCTCGCGCCGCGAGCGCCCAGGTCAGCCACGAGCAGCGATACCGACTGGGCGAGGATTCTCGCGGAGGGCGAATTCCTCGAGCGCCTGAGCGAGGGCTTTGCGTGGCTGGCCCAAGCGGGCGTGCCCGCTCCCGATGGCATCGGCGTCGAGCACGAGGAGGGTGATGACTATCGGCTGGCCGAGGCGCTGTGGGAATCGGCCCGCTTGGTCTTCCTGACATCCGCGCAGAACGAATGCGCCGCGAGTTGGACTCAAGGGGGTTATCGCGTGGTGGAAGAAGCTGAAGACTGGTGGGTGAAGATTGCCGCGGCACTGGGGGACAAACATCATGACTGAACACTTGAAGATTATCGTCAGCAACGATGTCATCAAACGCCTGACCGCCCTGCCAGCGGCGGCCCAGACCAAGGGTCTGGAATTCATGCTCAAGTTCCAGACCGACCCACGCAGTCCGGGCATCAACTACGAAACCATTAAGGCCGCGCGCGACAAAAACCTGCGCTCGGTGCGCATCGACCAAAACTATCGCGGCATTGTCTTCCGCGCGCCGAAAGACAACGTCTTCGTCTGGCTGCACATCGACACGCACGATGACGCCTATGCCTGGGCCGCGAAACGCAAGCTCAGCGTCAACCCGGTCAATGGTGCCCTGACCCTGACCAATCTGAACTTTGTCGAGGAGACCGTTCAGCGCCAGGCGCCATCATCCCGACCGGCAGCCGAATCCTCATCAGACCAAACTGCACCGGCGCAACCTGAGCCGGCCTTCGCGGCCCTGTCCGATCGCGACCTCATGGCCTTGGGCGCGCCAGAAGAGATGCTGCCCGCCGTGCGCACCCTTCGCTCCGAAGGCGATCTGGATGCCATGCGCGAGGAACTGCCGGTCGAGGCCTACGAAGGGCTGTTTCTGGTGCTGGCGGGCGATGCCGTCTCAAGCATCCTGGCCGAGCGCGAAACCCGCGTCGATCAGGACATCGATACCGAGGATTTCGCCCGTGCGGCGGAGCGCGACGAAAGCCGCTCGCGCTTCTATGTGGTTGAGGGCGAGAACGACTTGCAGGCCATTCTCTCCGCTCCGCTGGAGCAATGGCGGGTGTTCTTGCACCCCACCCAGCGCCGTCTGGCGACGCGTCATCTGAATGGGCCGGGGCGGGTTCTCGGTGGCGCCGGCACCGGCAAAACGGTGCTGGCCATGCACCGGGCAAAATATCTCGCCAATGCGCTGCTCGGCACGAACAGGAAACTCTTGTTCACCACCTTCACCACCAATCTCGCCCTGGACATCGAAGATGGCCTGAAATCCATCTGCTCCCCTGAGCAACTGGCGCGTATCGATATCATCAACCTGGATGCCCTGGTGTTCCGCCTGCTCAAGGCGCGTCGCTACGAGCATGAGATTGCCTTCGATTTTGAGGCCAAATGCGGGTCCATCTGGGAGACTGCCATGGCCGATTTCGAGTCCAGCCTTGGCGTCTCAAGGGAATTCGTGCGCGAGGAGTTCGAGCAGGTGGTGCTCGCCCAAGGACTGGCCACGCGCGATGACTACCGCGAGGCCAGCCGGCGCGGTCGCGGCGCCTTGCTCTCGCGCAAGAAACGCGATGCCCTGTGGGAAATCTTCGAGAACTATCGTCTGCAATTGAGCGCCAAGGGTTTGAAAGAACCCGACGATGCCTACCGCGACGCCTGCGCCATCCTGGCACAAGAAGGCCAGGCCCCTTACGCCCACGCCATCATCGACGAAACCCAGGATTTCGGCCCCCAAGCCCTGAAGCTGATTCGCGCACTGGTGCCGCCGGGGCCAAATGATTTGTTCTTCGTCGGCGATGGCCATCAGCGCATCTACGCCAAGAACAAGGCCAGCATGGGACATTGCGGCATCGATATCCGCGGTCGCGCGAAAAAGCTCTATCTCAACTACCGCACCACGGAAGAAATCCGCCGCGAGGCCGTGTCCTTGCTCGAAGGCATTCCCATCGACGATCTCGACGGCGGCAGCGACGAGCTGACCCGCTACAAGTCGCTTCTGCATGGCCCCACACCGCGGCACATCGCCGGCGCCTCGATGGAAGCCATACGCGATGGCTGCAAGGATTTCATCGCCCGTTGTCTGAGCGACAACCCCGACACTAAAATCGGCGTGATGGCCCCGACCACAAAGCTGCGCGATCAACTCGCCCAACAGCTGCGCGAAGCCGGCTACCAGGTTGCCACCGTCAATCACCGCGAGCGCCTGATTGGGAGCCAGGGTCGCAAAGATGCCCAAATATTCGCCATGACCCTGCACCGCGCCAAGGGCCTGGAGTTCGACGCCGTTGCCATCGCCGTCCATCGCGAACTGGACGAAAACCTGCGCAAGCTCGTCTATGTCGGCCTAACCCGCGCCAAACGGGCGGCGGTGCTTTTTGACTAGAAATAAAGCGTCCAGATAAAACGATTTCACAAGCATGGCAGAGCCTTCGATTTAGCGCTCAAGCTAAAATTGACACATAACGTATTGATCTTGTAGAAGTGAATGCGCTCTTTTCGTGTAGCCTATCGCAATCCAACCGAAAGGAGCTGTTCATGGAAACAACAGCACAGTATTTTCTCCGTTCAACGATATTTGGTGCTTTCTGTGTTAGCACAATCATTGTCTCCGCTGGCGACTTGGTCGTCGTGCTGTTTTGCGGGCTTACCCGCACGACCGTTCATCTAGATGTGGTCTGCGCGGAGAGCAATCCGACGGTGCAGGAGCGGATTTTTCCGTTGGCTTGAGTACAGACAACGCAAGCCAACCAAGTGCGCCGTCAAAGCCGTGATACCGCTGACGGATTCTCAACCAAAATACCCTATAACCCGGCGAACATACTCCCGCGTTTCCCGATACGGAGGAATCCGGTTGCCATACTTCGCAACCGCGCCCTCGCCAGCGTTGTACCCCGCCAGCGCCAGCCGGATGTTGCCGTCAAAGCGGTCAAGCAGGAAGCGCAGATAAGCCACGCCACCGCGAATGTTCTGCTGAGGATCCCAGATATCGCGCACGCCAAAGCGCCTGGCGGTCGCCGGCATCAGTTGCATCAGCCCGCACGCACCGGCAGGCGATTTCGCGTTTGGCCGGTAAGCCGATTCGGCGCGGATAACGGCATGGACGAGGTTGGGATCGACCCCTTGGCGGCGGGCTTCGGCGATGATCAGCGGCGCAAAGCGCGCCCGTCGGGCTTTGATGGTCCCGGAGACGGGTTCATGCGCGGTGACGGCGCGGATGCGACGAATTTTCGGGACAGGAGGTGCCGTGCTTTTGACATAATGTCTCCCTGCCGGCCTTGCTGTCTTGGTTTGTCGCAGTAAGCTCCGACGCAGCTCCCAGGGACTGAGCGAGCGCTCGAATCCCAGTTCACGCAGTGGTTGATCCATTCCGGAGACGGGAGGAACAACGATTCCAGCCAGAATAAAGGCGGCCACCAGGTGGCGGCCGAAAAGCGCGCTATGGGATCGAAGTCGTCTTGGTCTTGGTCTTGGACTGATGTTTTCGGGCGATCGTTGTTTAGCGATTGATCTCACGGGTGTTGGCTGCTCGTCAAAGTGACAAGGCCCCGACACTAGCAGGGCCTTGTCAGGCGAGCAGCACGGAATGACGGCCATTGAGTGCGTCTTTCCTGGCAATGACATCCTGTCGTTATCCAGTGATCGGCGTTCGCTGAACGAGTCCGACAACCACTCAGGCCGCCTGGCGCCCTGTTGGTAATTGAACTGGCATTCCGCGGCCCTGATGCCCGAGCAGCAGGATTCGGCGGCCTTCAAGGCGAATTCGACCGTCCGCAGCCAGGCGCCCCAATGCCCGACTGACGGTCACCCGTGCACAGCCGATGCGCTGGGCGAGCAGATCACGTCCCACCTTGACCAAAGTGCCCTCCGGATGCGACATGGCTGACGACCAGGCGGCGGCCTCCTGGAGCGCATCGAGCAGCCGTTTCTCGGTTGGGACCGCGTGCGCGCGATGATGACGCTCGGCCAGGTAGAGCCAACAGCGCGCATAGGACTGGAGCATTTCATCGCGCAATGGCGCATCCAGATCGGATCGCTCGTCAGCCAACAGCGACCGCAGCAGCTCGACCTCGATGGTCAACACCCGCGTCAGCCGGTTTGCCCGGAACCACAGTGTCCGAGGCGGCTCATCCAGTAGCCAGTTGTTGCCGCCGAACCAATGTCCGGCTTCGACCGGGTGCATGCTCAAGCCATTGTGGCCATCGCCCATGCGCCAGGTCAGCTGTAACTGCCCCATGAGCACGAAGCCAATGCACTGTCGGGTGATTGCCGGGTCGAGCAGATCCCCGGCCATCAACTCGGTCACCTGACCATGGGGCTCGAGTTGTCGCTGCACCGGGCTCAGACGCCCAGGCGGTGGATGCAAGGTGGTGATCGTTGCTTTGCTCATGCGGCCAGCCTCTCTGTTTGTTTTGTCAGCAAAACGACGGAAGCCCCCTGACGGCGCGCATCCGTGGTCAGTTGAATCAGCCCTTCCCGCACCAGTCCCTCGATGGCCGCGCGCAGGGTGCCGATGGTGAACCCGGTCATGTCTTCGAGTTGCTCCAAGGTCGTGTCCCCCTCGACGCCATCGACCAGCGCCAGCAACAGCAACTTCTCGCTCGGCGGGCGCCGGGACATCCACACCCACTGCCGCCAGCTGTCGTGGTTGAGCCCATCCAGGAGGGAACGCAGGCCCAGACTGCCCATGTCCAGGACCGCCGCCAGTTGTGCCAATACCGCCGGCTCCGGGACGGCATCGCCGGTCTCAATCCGCGAGACGGTCGATTGCGGCATCCTCATTCGCTCGCCCAGCTCCCGTTGGGTCAGTCCCATGGCCAGGCGGGCACGACGAATCAACCGCGACTGTCAGCGCCGACCTGAAAATGTAACCCAGTGGTCGGCTTGAACATGTAGAGAAGATTTTCTTCTCCGTGTTCTTTTCCCTCCTTTTTTTATTCTTTTCTTCCTCTTCCTCTTTCTCTTCTTCTGCATTCCCTGCTTGTTCTGACTTTTCTTCGGCGTCGTCTTGGGCGGTGAAGCCCGCTGATATTGGCCATGCTTGGGGTAACGTGGAGGACCCCCAAGTGAAACGACGAAGACGGCGCAAGTGTTTGCACTGCGGTGAATTATTCCATCCTGACGCGCGCAACGTGCACCACCAGCGTTACTGCGGCAAGGGCGAATGTCGCCGTGCCAGCAAAGCGGCCAGTCAGCGGCGCTGGCTGGATAAAGCAGCCAACCGCGACTATTTCCGCGGCCCGTCCAATGTGGAGCGCGTGCGTGACTGGCGGGCGAAGCACCCCGGCTACGCCCGCGCCCGCCCGGCACAAGGGGCGGGGGCGTTACAAGAGGACTGCGCGGCGCAAGTGGCTGAAATAAATAGCGATTCAGAGCACTTAAACAGCAACGCGTTACAAGATCTCTTGGGCGCGCAAGAGATTGTTCTCATTGGACTTATCGCCAACTTAACCGGCTCGGCGTTACAAGAAGCTATGCCGCATGCGGCATAGCTTCTTTTATGCCGTGCGCGACGTTATGCCGATCGGGCACCGCCCGTCCGCGCGGTGCCGGCTCGTGCGGGCGGGCGATTCGGCATAATCGCCCTCGCCTAGAGACCGTTGAGGAATTGTAGGAGACGGTCGTCGGCCTGGAAGCGGCCCGGTTGGCCTGGATGGGGTTGGACCTTTTCCAGGGCAGCCTCCTTGAGGGCCAGATGTGCGTCGAGGTAGATCTGGGTGGTCTTGATCGACTCATGCCCCAGCCAGAGCGCGATCACGGTCGGCTCCACACCGGCCTGGAGAAGCTCCATGGCGGCGGTGTGGCGAGCGACATGAGGCGAGACGCGTTTGTTGGCCAGCGACGGGCAGGTGCGGGTGGCCGCCGCCGCATGCTTGGCGAACAGAGGCTCTTTATCTGCGGCGCTGTGCATCCCAGGATGTGCGGCGAGGCATTGCCCGCGTTTTCGTCGCCACACCCCCTGATGAGACGATACGTCCCGCCGGTTTTTTCGCGCTCAGTGCGGGGAGCATTCGTGCCGAGACCTTGCCACCAGAGATAGCCCGCAAGCTGCCTCGCTATCCGGTGCCGGTTGCGTTACTTGGACGCTTGGCCGTTGATTTGAATTTCCAGGGCCGTGGGTTAGGGTCGATCTTGCTCTCCGATGCCTGCCGCAAAGTGGCGCGGGCGAGCCAGGTCCTTTCCGTCGCCGCGATTGTGGTGGATGCCAAGGACGCATCAGCAGCGGCCTTTTATCGACACTTTGGTTTCCTGCCTTTGCCCGGTTGCCCAGAGCGCCTGCTGCTGCCAGCACATGTTTTAAAGGGTCTTCAAGACATCGCTTAAAGTGGATGACAACCATCTGGGATTAACGCTGCCCCGATTGCTTCCAATACAGCGCCATCACCATCTTTGTTGACGGTCCTGCCTCCCGATGCTTAAACGCCGCAGCCGCGAGATCTCCATCTTCAACCTGTCGATGCTCGATGTCTTCGCGAGCGCGATGGCAGCTTTCTTGATCATCATGATCATCCTGCTGCCGTATTACGACCGCGACGCCATCGCCGAGCAATCCTGGATCGCGGAATTGGAGCAGGACTTGAACGCCGCCCAGGAGGCCTTGTCCCGATCCGAGGCGGCGCATGCTGCCACAGAGGCTGAGGCCGGCGCAGCGCGGGCTGAGGCTGAACAGCAGCAACAGCGAGCGGATCGCTTGGCGAGTCGCTTGGCGCGCACATTCTTGGTGCTGTACATTCGCTGGAACACACTCGATGACATCGACCTTCATGTGATCGACCCCAGCGGCGCTGAATTCTTTTTCGAGCACAAGACCCGATCTGGCCGCCCTGGCGAACTCAGTGAAGATACTGTCAACGGACCAGGCAATGAGGTCTGGGAGGTGCGCGATGCCCCTTCGGGCGACTATCGCATTGTCGCTCACCTGTTCAAAGTCAAAGACCGTCGCAAGCCGGTAGAGGTTCAAGGCCGGGTGTTTCATCGCGACGGCAGTAACGCCTTTCCCAATGTCCAACTCCATCGCTCGGATGCGTCGGTGCTCATCACCACCATTCAAGTCGATAACGATGGAAACGTAACGCTGCGATAGTCGATCAGTGCAAAACCGAGCGTCTTGCTGTGTTGCAGCTTGCTGTCTTCGCAGCGATGACAGCACAGAATGCCACAATCGATCATGAGATCTCTGAAGTGACAGGACAGCCGATGCCAACTGCTACCCAACCTGCCGAATTGTGTCCCGGATGTTTTCAGCTGAAGGGTGCTGCCAATCCCTGCCCACACTGCGGCTTCGATGAGACGGCCCCGCGACCGCTGCAAGCACTGCCGCTGCGAACGCAGCTCAACGAACAGTTCGTTGTCGGTCGGGTGCTTGGCAAGCCTGGGGGGTTTGGTATCACTTACCTCGCCTGGGACCGGATACTCGAAGCCACGGTTGCCATCAAGGAATACCTGCCCCGCGAGCTGGCCATGCGTGCGCAGGACAGCCGCGCCCTGCATCCGCACAGCCAGGAGGAAAGCGACCTGTTCCGCTACGGTCTGGAGCAATTCCTCGCCGAGGCGCGGACGCTGGCCAAGCTGGACCATCCCAATTTGGTGCGCGTGCGGCAGTTCTTCGAGGCCAACGGCACCGCCTATCTGGTGACGGATTACTACCAGGGCTGCTCGCTGGCCGAGCATCTGGAGCGCCAGCCCGGCGGAAAGATGAGCGAGCCCGACGCCCTGGCGCTGATGCAGCCGATCTTGGATGGCCTGCGCGCCGTCCACGCCAAAGGCTTCCTGCACCGCGACATCAAGCCACAGAACATTTACCTGGCTCAGACCGACAGCGGCAGCGTGCGCCCCATCCTGCTCGACTTCGGCGCTGCCCGGCAGGCGATGGGGGATCGCAGCCGCTCGCTGTCGGTGGTGATCAGTCCGGGCTACGCGCCCTTTGAGCAATACCACCGCAAAGGCCAGCAAGGGCCGGCGACTGACATCTATGGCGCGGCGGCGGTGCTGTATCGGATGCTCACTGGCGTGGCGCCGCCGGAAGCGACCGAGCGAATGGCGGGGGATGACTTGCGCCCGGCGGCTGACTTCGGCATCGACGCAGCGATCAGCGGGGCTCTGACGCAGGCGTTGGCGATAAAGATGGACGAGCGGCCAGCGTCGATTGGGGTTTTCCAGCAGGCGCTGAATTGGCAAGTAATGGATTTTGATGAGGAGCACGGCATTCAATCTGCGCGTACCGAGATTAAGCACTCAGCGCTGCGGGTGCCAGAGTTGCAAGAGCATCCTTTGAAAAGACCTGGAGGACGCGTCGGTCGGATGCTGATTGTACTGATTGGCCTGACATCACTCGCCGGTTTAATCGGTGCGGCGCTATGGAGGGATGCGCAAGAGCGCGCGCGCCAGGAAGCGGCATTCTCTGCGCAGTTAATCGAGCAGGACAGGACAGCCTATGCCGCCGCTGAAGAAACGGATACAGCTGAAGCCTATCGGGCATACCTGAGCGCCTGCGTGCCCTCAAGCTCCAGTCCCTCCAGCCAGTCCCCCCAACCATCTACCCCAAAGCATCATGCGCGCGCTCGCCAGAGCGCCGCTCGCCGTTACGTCTCAAGATAGACCAGATGCTGGCGAGCCATGGAAGTGGCCCCGCAACCGCCCGTTTTTTGGGCAACATCAATCCTGCGTGCAAAAAGCACCATCGCAATGCTGCGAAAAAAGCCGATTGGGTTTAATGTTAGGGTCTTACGCCCGATCGCTCTTTAGTCTTGCCCGAGCGGCCGGCGCGATCATGCAATCCCAAGCGACAGGAGACCCTGATGGATCGCCAGCAAGCTGCCAAGTTCATGCTCGACTGCCTACGCATGATGATGGCCCGCAAGGGCTCCGACCTCTTTGTGAGCGCCGATTTCCCCCCTGCCTGCAAGATTGACGGCAAACTCACGCCGCTGAGCGAAAAACCACTGAGCGCGGAACAAACCGGCGTGCTGGTACGTTCCATCATGAACGATTACCAGCTCAAGGAATATGACGCCAACAAGGAATGCAACTTCGCCATCAGCCCTGCCGGCATCGGGCGCTTTCGCGTCAACGCCTTTGTCCAGCAGGGACGTGCCGGCGTGGTCTTGCGCACCATCCCAACGGAAATACCTGAGATCGACGACCTCGGACTGCCGCCGGTGCTCAAAGACCTGGTGCTGACCAAACGCGGCATGATTTTGGTCGTCGGCGGCACCGGATCGGGTAAATCCACCAGCTTGGCCGCCATGATCGGCTACCGCAACGAGAAAACCCACGGCCATATCATCACCATTGAGGATCCGGTGGAATTTGTGCATCGCCACCGCAACTGCCTGATCACTCAGCGTGAGGTGGGGGTGGATACCGACTCCTGGGACAATGCCTTGGTCAACACCCTACGTCAGGCGCCCAATGTGATTCTGATCGGCGAGATACGTCAACGCGAGACCATGGAGCATGCCATCAATTTCTCCGAGACCGGCCACCTGTGCCTGTCCACCTTGCATGCAAACAACGCCAACCAGGCGCTGGACCGCATCATCAACATGTTCCCGGAAGAACGCCGAGCGCAGTTGCTGATGGATCTGTCGCTTAATCTCAAGGCGGTGATCTCCCAGCGTCTACTGCCGCGCATCGGCGGTGGGCGGGTCGCCGCGATTGAGATCATGATCAACAGCCCGCTGATTCAGGATCTGATCTTCAAAGGCAAGGTGCATGAGATCAAATCCGTCATGAAGCGCTCGCGCGAGCAGGGCATGCAGACCTTCGACATGGCGTTGTTCGATCTCTATGAGGCAGGACTCATCACGCTCGAGGACGGCCTGCGCAATGCCGACTCAACCAACGAACTGCGTTTGAAAATCAAGCTTGAAAGCGCCGACGCGACCGAAGGCGATGCCTTTGGCGACACCCAGGGGTTCGCCCTGGTGGGCGAGGACGAAGAAGACCTTCCGCCGGAGCAGCTTGGCAAAAAGCCCTCTGGAGAGGATGCCTCGGAAACAGCCTTTGACCTCGACAGTTTTGATCTTGCCGAAGCCTCGCTGGACTTGGAATCAGACTTTAAACGCTGAGATTTGTCTCTCCTCGCCCCGCGCATGGCACAACATCGGGATCGTCCATGGATATCACCCCCTACCTGAAACTCATGGTGCAAAAACGGGCCTCCGACCTGTTTTTCACTGCTGGCACGCAAGTCAAGATCAAGATTGACGGCGTGATCCAATCGATCGGAGACACTATATTCGATAATACAATGTGCACCAGCGCTATTCATTCGGTTTTGACCAGGGAGCAAATTGAATTTTTTGAAACCCATCGGGAAATCGACTTCGGCATCGGCCTGACCGGGCAAGGGCGTTTTCGCATCAACGCTTTTCATCAGCGCGGCACCGCAGCCATGGTGATCCGCTACCTAAGCAGTAAAATTCCAAGTATTGAGGATCTTGGCCTGCCGGACATTCTCAAGCGTTTAATCATGCACAGACGCGGCATCATTCTGATGGTGGGTGCCACAGGCTCTGGCAAATCAACCACCCTGGCCGCCATGATCGACCACCGCAACAACTCCAAGCCTGGTCATATTCTAACGATTGAAGATCCGATCGAGTATCTGCATTCGCACAAGCAATCCATTGTCAATCAACGCGAACTCGGTCTGGACACCCTAGACTATGCCACCGCTCTGAAAAGCGCGCTGCGTGAGGCGCCTGATGTGATTCAAATCGGCGAAATCCGCACCCGCGAGACCATGGAGGCCGCCATTGAACTGTCCGGCACCGGCCACCTGGCCATTTCCACCCTGCACGCTAATAATGCCTATCAAACCATGGAGCGCATCATCAATATGTTCCCCATGGAGATGCACAAAACGCTCTTTATGGATTTGTCCTTGAACCTGCGCGCTATTATTTCTCAACGCCTGGTGCGCACGTTAGAGGGAAAGCGGGTCGCGGCTATCGAGATTCTGATGAATACTCCGCACATCAGCGACCTGATCCGCGAAGGACGGGTGGATGAAATGCGCCAGGCCATGGCGGAGAGCAAAGAAGAAGGCATGATCACCTTCGACAATGCTTTGCTCAAGCTTTACCGTGACGGCCTCATTTCATTGGAAGAGTGCCTTGGCAATGCCGACTCGGCGGCCAACCTGGAGGCGCGGATCAACTTCGGTTGAGGCAATTGCCTATCCTCCAATCCAACACCGCGTTCGGAAACAGCGCGATCAATGGCTGGTTTTCAGGCCAGTCAGTCTGGTGGCCGCGTGTCACCTGTCAACCACTGGTGCCACTCAATGCCCACAGTCGATTCTCCTGACGCACAGGAGCCAATAGGTCGCGCCGCGCCGCGCGGGCTCACGATTCCGCTGCTGGCCTGCATCGGGTTAGTCATTGTCTCTGGCATCCTGGCATCCTGGCGCATGGGCGTACGGGAAACCCAACTACACGAGAAAGTCCTGACCGAAGCCCTGGGGCTGGCCCAAACCCTTGCGCTTTACCCGTTCGATACCACGCTGCTCGCCAATCCATCCGCCTCTTCCGACCAAGAACAACAGACATCAACCCAACTGAGCTGTCATCTGCACCGCTTTGCCGCTTTTGCCGGCTACAGTGCTATCTGGACCCTGAGTCAGCAGGGTGAGAACTTTCAGTTCGGTCCTGGCAGTAACAACCCTGGACGCGACTGCAGACCGCGGCTAGATGGACAAAGGCCTTCCATTCCGCCCGAAACAGCACAAGTATTCACCAGCGGGCAGGCCGTTATCAGCGCTCCCCATGGCCGGGACGGCGCACCTGTGATCTCTGTTCTTGTCCCCCTCGACCCGGTACCGAGAGATCAAAACGCAGACTACGTGCTTGGTATCGATATTGCAGCTAGCCACTGGCGCGCGGCAATCTGGAGTGCTGCCATTCTCCCCTTGGCGCTTGGCGGAGTCCTGACTCTTGCCTTCATCATCGCCGCTGGCGTTGTTTACCACAGCGGCGCGGCCAGCGAACAAACATCGGCAAGTCTACGTTACCTTGAGCCCGTGTTGGCGGCCTTGACAGGACTCGCTCTCACCCTGGCCGCCACCGCAATTGCCAATCAGCTTGAACGGGATTCCAAGTCCGATTTGCTCGAGTGGACGAGTTCCCGGTTTAGCTTGGACATGGCAAGGATCCTGCGCGCCCAGCAGGCAACATCCAATCAAGACAGCGCGGCCCCCCCGCCAAGCTTCGCCACAGATCAGCTCATGCCCGCCAGTGGCCTTGCGAGCGCCGAAGTCCCAGCGGTCATTGCTGCCCGCCATCTGCTTGAACAGAGCTTACTCCAGCAGCATCGCTTCGAGCTCAAGATAGATGCTGACCTGCTTGCCTTGAACGATCAGGGAACCGCGCGTCTGATCAGGCCCGTATCCGATACTCACCAACAGAATCAAACAGCAAAGGTCCGCTTCATTCCTCCGCTGTCAGCAACAACAAATCTCCAGGAATTGTTGCCCTTGTTCACCGAGGGTGAGACCTTCGCCATTCAACTCAAAATCGGCACGACCTCGGCTCTGCAGGCGAGCGCCGCACGCGCAACAGGCGCCATTGGTTTGATCCTAACCGCCGTTGCCACCGCGCTTGTGGTCTGGTTGCGCGGACGCCTGGCCAGTCTTGAGCGACTCCTGAATCAACGAAATGACGCCTTGCAACAACGCGAGGCCAACTTCAGCGCTATCACCAATTCCGTACGCGACGCCATTATCATGATGGATAATCGTTCGCGGATCACTTACTGGAATCCCGCCGCGGAGCAATTGTTTGGGCACTCCGAGACCGAAGCCAAGGGACAGGATCTGCATCGTTTACTGGGCGGCCCGGAACTTGCCAAAACCTATCACAGCGGGAGCTCGGACAAGAGCGCACTCAGCGGGGATCCTCTGGTCGGTCGGCTAGTCGAGGTGGAGGCAAAGCACAAGAATGGCAAGCGGGTGCCTCTCGAACTATCGCTATCGACGATGCTCCTGGACCGCAAATGGCATGCCATAGGGGTGCTGCGTGACATTACCGCACGCAAGCGTAGCCAGGAACGACTGGTCAAACTCAACAACTGCCTGGCCAATCTTGGATCGGACTACCGCGAGAACATTGACCGCATTACATCGGTGGCGGGGAAGATACTCACGGCCGACACCGCGCTTTACAATCGGCTCGACAATGGCCTGCTGGTCACGCTTGGGAGCTGGCAAGCACCCGAGGATCTCCCACCGAAGGATGCACCCGAGGGCCATATCTGCTACGACCTGATCAAGGGAAGCGCCAACCGCGACAGCGGTCGCTGCGGCGGCAGCCTGACTGATGCCATCAGTAGCCAGGATGCCTTTTTTCTCGATGACCTGACGCTGACAGATTATCCGCGCACGGATCCGGCGGTACGCAACTATGCACTCAAAGCCTACTTTGGCCATGTGGTACGTTGTGGTGGGGAGGCAGTTGGGTCGCTCTGCGTGGTCTTCAAGCATCAGCGCACCCCAAGCGACGAGGAGAAACGCCTGCTCGGCATCCTGGCCGCGGCCCTAACCACGGAGGAAAACCGTCATCTCGCCACTCTGGAACTCGAGCTGAGCGAGAAGCGAATGTCCCTTGCAATGCGTAGCACTGGCATCGGTATTTGGGAGTACGAACCAGACACCCGACAACTGCGCGCCGACACCTCTATGCACGGCTTGCTTGGACTGCAAGCCGTGCTGGCAACCCGCTCCATCGACGATTGGGTTCTGCGCCTGTTGCCGGAGGACATGCCCAAACTCAAGCAAACCCTGCAAACCAGCCTCACTCAAGAAGGCGAACTCGACGAGGAACTGCGACTGCCCATCACCGAGAGCGAAGTGCGTTACCTGCGCATCATCGGCAGCGTTCACGCAAAGGGTCATGATGATAGGCCTTATGTCATCGGTGTTTGCTACAACATCACCCGCCGCAAAGAAACCGAATCCCGTCTGCGCCAGGCCAAGGACATAGCCGAGAAAGCCAGCCAGATGAAAACGCGGTTCCTGTCACAGGTGAGCCACGAACTGCGCACACCAATGAATGCTGTACTGGGCTTTGCTCAATTGCTCGACAGCGACCCAGACCTGAACGAGGACCAGCAGGACAGCGTTCAGGAGATTCTGCGTTCCGGACATCACCTGCTAAAACTCATCGACGAGGTGCTCGACCTCGCGCAAATCGAATCCGGCGAGACCGAGATTCATATCCAGGAACTGGTCCTGGCTCCTGCACTCGAGGAGTCCCTGACTTTGATCCGTCAACTGGCGCGTGAGCACGAACTGAGCATTCACTTCTCCAGCCCCGAGGATCTGGCTGTCGCGGCCGACTCCTTCCGGCTCAAGCAGATCCTGATTAACCTGCTCTCCAATGCCATCAAATACAATCGCCCGGGTGGTTCCATCTGGCTCGCGGCGGAAGCCTTGCCTGAAGATTTGGTGCGCATCAGTGTGCGCGACACAGGAGCCGGAATTCGGGCCGATCAACTCGGCGATCTGTTTGAGCCATTCCAACGTTTGCCCGATGCTCAGCTGAGCGGAGTCGAGGGCTCGGGTATTGGTCTCGCCGTGGTCAAGCGTTTGGTGGAGCTGATGGGTGGGAATATTGGCGTTGAAAGCGTGCCTGGGGAAGGTAGCTGCTTTTGGTTCGATCTGCCGCGCCGTCCGACGGACTTGGCAGTTGTTCCACTGCTTAGACCGGAACCCGCTCATCCTCTGGTCATCAAATAGGCGCGACACCCACTTTAAATACAGGTCATCGCATCATGAAGAGCTTCAGTACACACATAATGTTAATGCATTCAAACGCAGAGCGGACCCTCCAATCTTTTTTCGTGATGAAAACAGCATCCAAGGCCTTGTTCCTGTGCTGCCTGGCAAGTGCCAGTCTGCTGCTCAGTGGCTGCCCCGAGGATCCCATGGGTCCAGATAATCGCATGGCGCTCATTGCTTTTGGCCGCTGCGATCATCAGCAGGCCCTGGAGTTGACGAACAGGGCTATCGAACGCGGAGAAGACCCGCATCATATTCAACGCGCGTGGATGCTAAAGGCCGCGATTCTGCGCGATCAGGGCCAGATGGCCGCACTCAAGACCATCTACCCGCAACTGGATGCGGCATGGAAAAACGCCCGGAAAAGCGAACTCTCAGACAGTCGTCGCGAGCGCGACATTAATATCCTGATCGATGTTGCTCATAACGAACGCCGCGCCAATCGATTGGCCGTGGACTGTGACCGCCCATTGCAAGATGCGCCAACTCGCTGATTGGCGCGGAAGACGAAGAGGCGTTATTTGTTCAGCTGGAAGGAATGCCATGGCAAGAGGTATTGGAGGCTGTTCTCAATTTTGCCGGCTTCATCCCATCCTTATCATTCCGCCACCTGAGTCTCACTTTAGCGCACATGTCAGAGGAAAGTCAGCCAATGCCTAGCCCATATTTGACATTTTCACGCTACTTGCCAGCAATGGCCGGCCTTGGCACGGCACATCGAGACCCTGATTGGCGGGCAGTCGGAGCTGTTCTCGGAACTGGCGGAACTGGATGCACGCTGGAAGCCGATGGCGCAACAGTTGGCGGCGCAAGTGATTCGCGCCCGCGCGGTGACCTGTCCATCCAACGCGAGTGCGCCTAACTTCCAAAGCGTGGATGTCGAGACGGTGGATGTGGTGCGCCCGCGCAGCGTGGCGGTCGAGCATGTCGCCTTGGCCGCCTGGCGTCAAATCGGCTTGGAGGACAAGCTCGCGCCGCTGGGATTCAGCGGCCCGCAACGCGCGGCGGCCATTGGCAATGTGATCGGGCGGATGGTGGCGCCCGGCAGTGAGTTGGCGACGCATCAGTGGTTGCAACAACGCAGTGCTTTGGGGAAGTTGATTGACGTTGATTTCGCCGACCTCGACCTGATGGCCCTCTACCTCATCACCGATCGGCTGCTTGCCCACAAACCGGCGTTTTGGTCCACCTCAGGTATGGCTAGGAGGACAGATGGGGCGGTGGAGATTGAACGCGGAACCCTAGACGGTACAGTAGTGAAGCCTTAAGGGAGCTGTGGAGCCTTGTGCAGTAATTCGGGTAGCGGGTCTTTGAGCCGCAGCCCAATATCACCGCTGCTGCCGCGAGCAACCTGTGCCGGCAGGCGCCATTGGCGGCCGCTGTGGAGAAATTCCAGTTCGACCGAGGTGCCAGGCGGCAAGGTCAGTGCTTGCACCCGAACTTCGATTTCATCCTGTGAAAGTGCGCGCAGGCTGGCCCCCTGAAAACGGCGTTTGCGATAACGGATAAAGACCGGAAGATCGAGCCTTGGTGGATGGTCCATCTGATTGATGCCGATGCTTGGTTGTGGCTGCATGGGTGCTTGACCCCTCGCTGGTTAGTCCTTCGGTGGTGCATCTGGGTAGTCTCTGTTGGCAAGCGGAAAGCTGGTGGTGCCAAGCCTTGCGCGCCGATCCGGCTGACCTGATCGCTGTCTGTCGAGCATCGCCCAGCATAAGATGGCAATTTGACAGCAGGATGCCGTCTTTGTGACATTGCGATGACGCTTTCATCATGGAAGAAAGGCACAAGATCGCCAACGCTTAATATGGACGCGCGCAGCGTGCGCTGCAAGGGCGGCATGAAGGCAAGATCGGTCGGGCTGCCCGCTCAACCAGAGGGGCTGGGAGGTCGGAAACCTGGCGCCCTGGGATCTTAGCAGCCGTCCTCAGAGATCCGCGCGGCTGTCGATTTCGCTTGCTGACAACCCGCGCAGCAGTTCGGCCAGGATCTGACGACTTTCATCCTCGAACTTGCTGTCCTTGCCCTTGCGGCTGTCGGCAAAGAACTTTGACAGGGTTTTCAGCTGATCGGAAGTAAGTTCCTCGGTAAAGCCGCGTTTTTTCTTGATTGTCCGATCAGGGACGCGATTGGGCGAGCTGTCATCGGCGGCCTTGCGCCCGTGCGACCAGTTCATGGCGCGCGCGCAGTAGAGCAGAATGCGGTCGAGCAGGATGAAGGGAAAGCGCTGATTGCTGACCGGGCCGAGGGAGAAGCGCTCCACGCCCAGGGTGCGTTGAATATCCACCTTGGCCAGGGCCGCGCCACCGAGGGCGCCAAGCACGCTGCCAGCGGTGGCGCCAATCAGCAGTCCGGCACCCAGGCTGCCGCCGGCGAGGGACAGATCAATGCCAACACCCGTGGTGGCCCCAGCCGCGGCGCCGGCAAGTGCCATTTGCAGGCGGTTCAAACCCAGTGCCTTGCCGACTTCGTCGGAGAAGAGGTCTTTGTTGAGCAGGGAGTCAGGCGGCAAATTCCAGACATTGTGGCGGAAATGCGCGCGTACCTCGGCCTGGGTATCGGCCTCGAGCTTGCGCAGCCCGTCCTGAAAAGCCTGTCGGAGCCGCGCCTGAATGTCCTGGCGATCCGTCTCCGACTGGAGTTCGCTCACCCGTACCACCCGATTGACGCGGTAGGTCAGAGCTTCTTTCAGCAGGCCGATGATGGAGGTGACGCTGGCGTCAATGCGGCGTTCCCAGTCGTGACTGAAAGCCTCGATGGTTTCCTCCAGTTGCGGCTCCCAGCGTTGGTCGATGCTCTTGAGTGCATTGAGCAGCTTAATCCGCTCGGCATAGGTGGCGCGGTGGGCGTTGAACTCGCGCACGGAGTTAAAGGACTTGGCGAGCGCGTCCTGCCAGACCGCCATGTATTGTTGGTTGTTGCTGAGGTTGTTCAGAATCGCCATGCGCGGGCGCGCGGTCAGGCGCAGCAACTCCATTTCTGTGCGGTCTTTTTCCTTGATGCGCTTGGAGCCATCGACCACCAGGATAATGCCGGCGCCGGCGGCCACGGGTTCGAGCAGAGCGACGTCGTGGCTGTACATGGGATCATGGCGAAAGGCGGCGACAAAGGCGCGCGCCAAATCCCCTTCCTGCTCGTGTGCCTGGAACCACTCGAGAATATCGCTCGGGTTCTGAAAACCCGGGGTATCGATGAAGGCAATCACCGTCTTGCCGTCGACCACCACCGGGTAGCGATCGGAGCTGGTAGTGGTGCCGGCGCGCTTGTCGATTTTGATGCGGTCGTTCTCGGTCAGGGTGGCGACCACCGAGGATTTTCCGGCATTGGGATGGCCCATGATCGCCAAGGTGGGGATGTCTTCCCGTGCCATCAGTGATCCTCCCTGGGTGTTGCCGCGGCATTGTCATCGGTCTCCATGGTGGCAGAAGTGTCTGGCGCGGGTGTTAGCATGGTCAGGCGCAGATAGGGATCGGCGAGTTGCTCGATCTTGCGTTCCCAGTCGCTGAAGTCGAAGGGGGTGACGGGTGGCAGGGCGTCATCGCCCTCGGGGTCGCCAATCAGGCTGATGACAATCTGGGCTTGATCGCCAGCGGCCGCTCGCACCCGGCGCAGGAAGCGCAGTCGCTCGGTAATGGGTGGCTGGGAGCCGTCATCGATCAGGGCGACGCGCGGTGGCGGCGCCTCCCAGGCGCTGTCCTCGATCAGCGCGATTGCCCGGTCCGCCATGGCGGTGCCACCGCCAAAGGTCGCCGAGGCCCCCACCCGCCAGCCACAGCATTGGCGCAGACGCTGTTGCAGGCGGGCATGATCGGCGTCTTCCAGGACATCGGCGACATCAACGTGCAACAGCAGCACGCAGGCATCAGGGGCGATGCGGGTTTGATGCGTTGCTTGCGCTGGCGGGCTGGCCGCCGGTGGTAGGGTCGGCTCCGATAATGCTTGGGGTGTTGCTGGGGCCGGCGTTGTTTCCAGGTTACCCGGTTTTTTCGCTGGCGCTTGCTGCGTGTTTGACGCCGTCGCGCGGGCGGTCGTCCGTGCTGGAGTTGGACTCTCGGTGTTTGGTGCGGCCGCGGGTTGTTGCGCGGCTTGATTGTCAGTCAGGCGTGTCGCCTCGCCACGCGGAGCCGCGCGTGCGGTGGTGACCGGCTTCAATGGCCCTGGGATGGGCATCTCCGGACCATGGCCGGTCTCGCCAAGCCCAGTGTCCAGATCGGGCGTGACCAGGCGGGTATAGAGCGCCTGGGTGCGCTGATGGGTAAAGGGCAGTCGCTCGAGCGCATGGCGCTGGATGAAAGCCGACAGCCCGAGCAGCAGCACTCTCGGCAGCAGCCCATAGGTGAACACGGCGCACACCAGGAACCAACGCCAGGCGCGCAAATGCTCGGCATCGGACAGGGACAGCGGGTCCTTCAGGTGAATGCGGGTGCCAGCCACCTCGGCCAGGGTCGGATAGCCGACGCCCTCGCCAAACAGCCAGCTCCAGGGCAAGGCGACCAAGCGGGTGAGATGGTAGGTGACCGCCGGATCGACATTGAGTGCCGAGCCCCAGCCGAATGCCAGATCGGTGAACCACAGCAACAACAGGGTGGTGAAAATGGCGCCGATGTTAAAGGCGATGCCAAAGGCCTGCACCGGCACCAGCATGGGCAGGTAGGAGGCCGGGCCGTAGAGGGAGAAATGCGCTTGCAGCAGCCCCTGTCGCGCTTGGGCGCGCTCGCGCACCTCGGGCGGCATCTGCCCCAGGCGATGACGTTGCACCCAATGGGCGACGCGCGCGAACAGCGGCCGAATGAGCTGGGCGAGCAAGGATACATCGCGCAGCGCCTGCTGCATGGACTTGCTGCGCCGCAGCAGCCAACCACCAAGGGTAAAGCTGGCCAGGCCCAGCTGCAGAATCACCAGCACAAAAACGTACCAGGACACATTGACCGCATGGTCGCCCTCGTACTGCAGCAGGGCCGAGGCAATGGTGCCGCCGGTGATCAGGCCGAGCACGATCAGCAGCAGGGTGACCAGGCGTTGACCGCGCGCGAAGGAGGCGCCCGGCAGCAGGGCGCGCAGGCTTGGGTCTTCGCCGCGGCGGCGCTCCGCCAGCCACAGACGCAGCGCCTGGCGGCGGTGCGCCGGGGTATGCTCCGGCTGCTCGATGCGCGCCTTGATGTGGTCCAGGTAGAGCGCGCGATCCCGCTTGGCGAGTGACTGGCGCCCGGCCAGGGTATCGCTCTTGGCATGCTCGTCGGCCTCGACGTAGTAGTCGAAGTCGAACAGATCGGGAATGTCCCAGCGTGGTCGGGCGGCCTCGTCACCCGCGGGCGGTTCGACCGCCAGTTCGGCATTGCGAGAAAAGCTCATGGGTTACCAGTATTCAGCACTAGGGGGTTACCGGCTAAGGATAACAATTTCGCGCTGAACAAAGGGCGCCGATTTCACCTCCGGTCGCGCTGTCGCGAGTGGATGGAGCTCTAATGCGTCGGGTCGCGCCCAAGCAGTGGTAATTCGGATGCGCCGTGACTGGCGCGAGTGCGAACCACCCGCTCCTCCAGTCCCTCGACATCCAGAATGGAGAGCATGGTCGCGCGCTCGTTGCCGCTGTCTGGACGCACCACGGCCTTGGTCAGCACGGATTTACCGGCCAGTTCCGAGCCGTAGCGGGAAATGCTGCGGTTGGGAATCTCCGGGCTGTCCATGATGCGGTCAATGACGATGCCAAGAATGCCCTCGTCTTCGCTCACCCCGGGGCGGGGTTTGACCTTCACTAGCAGCAGACCATCGCTCTCGGGATTGTAGCCGTGGTCGCTCAGGCCCAGCAGCTCGCGGATGGAAATTACGCCAACCGTCTGTCCGCCAAAAGAAAACACCCCGACAAAGCCAGGGTTGGCGCACACCAGCGGGGTGACCTGCTGGTCGTTGATGGAGCAGATAACATCGCAGGACTCAATGCCGAACAGCCGTCCGCCAATCAGGAAGGTGGAGATGTCCGTGGTGAGTTCGTTGCCCGAGGGCTGGGGGTAGATCGGCCGTTCGCCACGGGCACGATCACTAGTCCGATAACTGGTCTGATCACTAGCGCTGCGCCCATCGCTTGATTCGGTGTTGGTATCCGCAACTGAGCCGATTTTCATGAATACCAAGGCGATCACATCGTTACGATAGTGGTCGCCCGGGCTTTTGTATTCGCGATAGCCGCGCGAGGCGCGGGCGCCGACAACGAAATAGGCGCCCTGGTATTCGACGATGTTGGACACGCCAGCGCCGGGCTTGAGCGCGAAAAATTCCGGGTCTAGCTCCAAGTTGTCGCCTGGGGCAAGTTGGCTGTGGCTGGAGGCGATCACCTGGCGCTCTGGGTCGGCAAAGACCGCGAAGCAGCCATCGAGGATGTCGCCGCGCTCGCTCTTGGGCAGAGCATCGCGCAGCATGGCGGAAAACTGGGGCTCGGAGTCAAACACAATTCCTATACCGCCGAGGATTTGCCGCGGATTGTCGATGGCGGTGACCGAAGCGCCATAAATATAGGTATGGCGGTCGTTGTACAGCCAGGTGCGGGCAAAAGGCGAGACACTGTAGATCTGGGAGTCGCGAATCGCCAGGGTTTCCATCACCCAGGACTCGCCGAGCTTGGTGCCGATGGCTTGGCGCAAATCCGGATTGGACACCGCCACAATGGTGCCAAGCCGGTCGTAGAGAAACAGATTGGTGTAGACCGTGTAGAGATTGTTGATGTAACTCAGAATGCTTCCGAGCGCGCCGCGCTCTTGGTCGCCGATCTGCTCGGCAATCAGATTCTTGCGAAAGTAGGAAGTCAGCGCCCACCAGCGACAGTCGTTGGCGCGCTCGTAGAGGTTGCGGTCCATGATGTCGATGGCCAACGAGGCGCGAAACTGCACATCGGCGAGAATGGACGAGACCACGGTCTGATTGAGATCTCCAATGGACTCCTCGAACACCTCCTTGGTGCGCGCGCCCGTCTTGCTGATCTCCCCAAGCAGGGTTTTCGAGAAGCTGTTCTCGCCCGATTTGGTGTTGGCGATGCGCACATTGCCATTCCACACGGTCACATCAAGTTCTTTCTGAATTTTATCCGCCTGGCGCGGAATGTTGCGCAGCGCATCCGAAAACAAATTGGAGCGGCGCATCACGGCATCGAGAATGGCCGCGTCGATCTGGTCCGCGCCGCCGTCCAGATTTTTCTCGAAGGCATAGGTCAGTGGCACCATCACATGGCCGAACCAACCAGGGCCGGCATAGCCCTGGTAGCCCTGGGTGACGCGGGTTGTGGCCAGATACTCGCGCCCGCCGAAGCGCGCTATGCCATAAGGGGTGTCCAGCCGCGCCTGCATGCGCGCACCCACGGGAATATGGTGCTCGTCATTGCTGGCGATGACGCGCCCGTCGCGGTCGAGCAACAGCAAGACTTCCCAGTCATCGGGGGTGATCAGGTGCGCGAACACCCCGGCCATTTCGTCCTCGAAGCGAAACATCAGGCAGAGTACTCCGAGCACCCGCGATTTGGGCGAGTTGTTCTCGGTAATCCGGTAGGCGTAGATCAGGCTGCGCTCACGGCGCGGGTCGAGATCCGAGGCACGATAGACCTCGACATAGTCGCGGCTGGTTTCCATGGCCTCGCGAATCAACGGATCTTGCGACTGGTTGACGGGATTGGCGTCATCGAGCTGCGCCAACACCTGCCCACCGGGACTGAGCAGAACAATGTTGTCATAGACCGAATACTTGGCCACATACTCGCGAAAGCGGGTCTTGATGCTGTGATGACTGGCTGAGCTTTCCGCCTCTGCATCCGTGGAGCCCGTGCCGCCCTCAAGAGAGGCGATAAAATCACGAAAGTCATCGTCCGTGGCCAGAAAGCCAATATCCGCCGTGCGCTCAAACAGATTGCGGATGACAATATCCACCGCCACCTGCGCCTTGGCTTGCATCTCGGCGACGGTCTTTTTGAGATTCTCCGTGCCAAGATGGTGCAGCAGCTCTTTGGTCAGGTTCTGAAAGCCCTCGCGGGTTTCGGTCATGTCCATGCCGATGTTGCTCATCTGCCCGAGCAGGGTGAGCAGGTTCCAGCGCTCGGCGAGGGCGTCCAAACTGGTGCTGTATGCCCTGACCTGGGGCATGTGCGGCATCAGGGAGTCGAGGCTTGCGGTTTCCGGATGAAGTCGGGGCTGAGCGGAAGCGGCCATGAAAATCAACTCTCTATAGCGATAACCCAGAGCGTCGACACAGTTTCCAGTGGGGCGTCGGTCCGAGAAACGTCAGGAGATCATGGGCGTCATGCAAGTCTTATTCCGCCTTTTGGGTTGTGGGCCTCATGCGTGTGGCAGGTACCTGGGAATTTTCCTGGGTGTTTGCCTGGAGTGTCTGGTGGTCGGTTGAATCCGCTGGTTGGAGCTGCTAGGGTAAAAAAGATGTTGGAAAGATTGCTCGGACATCACGGCATTTTTCCTTCACCGCCACTCATCGCGGACGCCGTCCGCTTCTTTCGCGTTGCGCCACGCGCGTTACAGCCTGACACACAGAGCCCACACCCGAGCCAATCGCCGCAACCTAAAGCTCGTGAACCCGATTGACCAATTGATCGGGGGATAGGCCGCCACCGGTGCGCATTCCGCGCTCGCCTTTAGAATCGACAAAGTGCGCATGACTGACAAGCTCGTCATCGAGAATCTGTACAAAATTTTTGGCCCCGCGCCCGATGAGGCCATTCGGCTGCTCGATCAGGGTCTGGGCAAGGATGAGATTTTCCAGCGCACCGGCACCACCGTTGGCGTGCGGCAGGCGAGCTTCAGCATCCGCGCGGGCGAGGTGTTCGTGGTCATGGGGCTGTCGGGGTCTGGCAAGTCCACCCTGGTGCGCATGATCAATCGCCTCATCGAGCCCACGCACGGGCGTATTCTGCTTGACGGTATCGACATTACCGCGATGAACAAGCAGGAACTCATCGATATGCGCCGCCACCAGATGAGCATGGTGTTCCAGTCCTTCGCCCTGCTGCCGCATAAGACGGTGGCCGAGAACGCCGCTTTTGGGCTGGATGTAGCGGGCAAGACGCGTCAACAGAGCCGCGATCAGGCGATTCAAGCGTTGTCCACCGTCGGCCTGGAGCCCTATGCCGATAGCTATCCCGATGAGCTTTCCGGCGGCATGCGCCAGCGTGTCGGGCTGGCGCGGGCGCTGGCTACCGAGGCGCCCATCCTGCTGATGGACGAAGCCTTCTCGGCGCTCGATCCACTGATCCGCACCGAGATGCAGGATGAACTGGTCGGCTTGCAAGACAAAAAGCCCCACACCATCGTGTTCATTTCCCACGATCTCGACGAGGCCATTCGCATTGGCGACCGTATTGCCATCATGGAGGGCGGTCGGGTGGTTCAGATTGGCACGCCGGAGGAGATCGTCACCCAGCCGGCCAATGACTATGTGCGCTCTTTCTTTTATGGCGTGGATGTCAGCAAGGTATTCACGGCCGGGGATATCGCCTCCAATCGTGCGTTGATTGTCTTTGAACGCACCGGGATGAACGTGCGTGCCGCGCTCGCGCAATTGCAGGATCACGGACGGGCGCTCGGGGTGGTGACGGATCGAGAAAACCGCTATCGCGGCATGGTCAGTGTCAATACCCTGGCCGCCGCGGCAAAAACCACTGGCACCCACTGGGATCAGGCCTTTATCGCGGATCTCGAGCCGGCGTCGGCGACGATGGATCTCTCGGAGGTGCTCTCGCGCGTGGCGAGCAGTGAGCATCCAGTGCCGGTGGTCGATGAACAGGGGCGTTATCGCGGCATTATCGACAAGACCATTTTGTTGCAAACCTTGGATAAAACGACCTAATGGCTAAGTCTGATCTCGATTTCGATATCCCCATCGGCGACTGGGTCGAGGCCGGCGTTGATTGGATTCAAGACAATCTGACCCCGCTGCTCGATGCCATCGCCGATGGTCTGGACCTGATCATCGACGCCTTCGAGAATCTGCTGTTGTTCTTTCCGCCGCTGCTGCTGGCAGCCTTGATTGTCCTGCTGGCCACCTGGCGCGTGGGTTGGCGCTTTGGGCTCTTTGCCATCGCCGCCATGGCGCTGCTGTTTGGCATGGATATTTGGAAGGAAACCGTGGTGACCCTGGCGCTGGTCATTGCCTCCAGCCTGGTGGCCTTGGCCATTGGGATTCCCATCGGCATCGCCATGGCGCGCAATGACAAGGTCGAGATGATCGCGCGCCCCATTCTGGATTTCATGCAGACCATGCCGCCCTTTGTGTATCTGATTCCGGCGGCGATTTTCTTTGGGCTTGGCAAGGTGCCGGGGGCCATTGCCACCTTGATTTTCGCCATGCCGCCGGCGGTGCGCCTGACCAATCTCGGCATTCGCCAGGTCAGCACCGAGCATGTGGAAGCGGGCAAGGCCTTTGGCTGCACCAGCTCGCAGTTGCTGTTTAAGGTGCAGTTGCCGCTGGCCATGCCCTCCATCATGGCCGGCATCAACCAGACCATCATGCTGGCGCTGTCCATGGTGGTCATCGCCTCCATGATCGGCGCCGGCGGACTCGGCAATACGGTGCTGACGGGCATCCAGCGGCTGAATGTCGGCCTGGGCTTCGAGGGCGGGCTTGGCGTGGTGCTGCTGGCGATTTTGCTCGATCGCATCACTCAAAGCTATGGCCGCGTGCGCACCCGCGCTGGCCCGAGCCTGCTCTCGCGGCTACGCCGCTGGGCCGGACGCCATCCCGATCACGCCGCTGTGGTCGACTGATTGCATTTGCATTTTTCCCGCGAGCGTCCCTTTCCCAGGGGGCGCGCTCTTTACCGTCGGCGCGCGGCCGAACCCGCTTCCAGCTGCCGGCGGTGTTCTTTCAATCCTTATCTTAAGGAGTCTCCATGTTGAAAAACAGTCTCAAATCCCTTCTCGCCCTTGCCCTGACCGTCGGTCTTAGCGCCGGCGCCATGGCCGCGGACTCGATCAAAATCGGCTGGACCGCTTGGTCGGATGCGGAATTCGTCACCAAACTCGCCGCCAAACTGCTTGAGGATCGGCTCGGCTATGAGGTCGAGCTGGTGCAGACCGATATCGCGCCTCAGTACCAGGGCGTGGCCAACGGTGATATCGATGTCATGCTGATGTCCTGGCAGCCAGGCACGCACGGGGACTATCTGGAAAAGGTGTGCAAGGATGTGGTGCCGCTCGGCATCCTCTACACCCATGCCCAGCTCGGTTGGGCGGTGCCGAATGACATCCCCGAGGATGTGCTCAATTCCATCGAGGATCTGAAAAAAGACGAAGTGAAAGAGAAGCTTGACGGCACCATCACCGGCATTGATCCCGGCGCCGGCCTGACCCGGCTGTCGCAGCAAGCACTTGAAGACTACGACCTCGACTACGAGTTACAGATTTCATCCGGCGCGGCGATGACGGCGGCTCTGGAACGCGCCGTGCGTCGCGATGAGTGGATTGTGGTCACCGGCTGGAGCCCGCATTGGATGTTCGGCGCCTATGACCTGCGCTACATCGAGGACCCCAAGGGCGTGCTCGGCAGTTTCGAGCGCGTCGTGGCCCTGGCACGCAAGGGTTTCTACCAGGATCACATCCAGGCCGCGAGCTTCCTCTCGCGCATGCAAATCCCAATCGACGACCTGCAGGCGAGCATGTACGACGCCCAGGAAAGCTCCTATGAAGAAGCCGTCGATCAGTACATCGAGAACAACGGCAACCGCATCGATTACTGGGTGACTGGCGAGATTTAATCAGCCGAACTCCCGCTACAGAGCAGAAAACCGCGCTCGCCCGCAGGGGGCGCGGTTTTTTTGCGTCGGTTGCGCGGACTGTTTCGAGGACTGCCTGACTTTACGGCAGCAGCAATTCCATGAATCGTGGCACGGGCGTGGCTAAAAGCGCGGTTTCATCCTGGCATAGCGTCTGGATGCGCTCGGCCTGTCGGCGCGGGAAACGGGTGCGCAGCGCGGCGGCGAACTTCTTCTCCAGCACCGGAATGCCCTCGTCGCGGCGGCGGCGATGGCCGATGGGATAGTCCACCTCCACCTTCTCGGTCGCGCTGCCGTCGCTGAAGAACACCTGCACCGCATTGGCGATGGAGCGCTTGTCGGCGTCGAGATACTCGGTGCTGTAGCGCGGATCCTCGCGTACTTGCATTTTCGCGCGCAGTTGATCAATGCGCGGGTCTAGGGCCACGGCGTCTTCGTAGTCCTCGGCGCTCAGGCGACCGAACAGCAGCGGCACGGCTACCATGTACTGCAGGCAGTGATCACGGTCGGCCGGATTGTGAAGTGGGCCGTCCTTGCTTATGATGCGAATGGCGCTTTCTTGTGTCGTCAACTCAATGCGCTCGATCTGATCGATACGATCACGCACCTCGGGGTGGAGCGCCATGGCGCATTCCACCGCCGTCTGGGCATGGAACTCGGCCGGGAAGCTGAGCTTGAATAGCACATGCTCCATCACATAGCTGCCATAGTCGCGTGAGCGACGCAGTGGCTCGCCCTTGAAGAGAACATCCTGAAAACCCCAGCCCTTGGCTGTCAGCGCCGATGGCAGGCCCATCTCGCCCTTGGCCACCATCATGGCCAGGCGCAAGCCACGCGAGCTGGCATCCCCGGCCGCCCAGGATTTGCGCGAGCCGGTGTTGGGTGCATGGCGATAGGTACGCAGGGACTGACCATCGATCCAGGCATGGCTCAGCACATCGATGACTTGGTCCTTGTCCAGCCCCAGCATGCGCGCGGCCACGCCAGCGGAGGCCACCTTGACCAGCAGCACATGGTCCAGACCGACGCGGTTGAAGCTGTTCTCCAACGCCAGCACGCCCTGGATCTCATGGGCGCGGATCATGGCATCAAGGATGTCGGCAACGGTCAGCGGCGCCTGTTCGCTCGCAGGTCCACGCGCCATGGCCTGGCGCGAAAGAAAATCCCCCAGCGCCAGAATGGCGCCGAGATTGTCCGACGGATGGCCCCACTCGGCGGCCAGCCAGGTGTCGTTGAAGTCCAGCCAGCGCACCATGGCGCCGATGTCGAAAGCGGCCTTGACGGGATCGAGCACATGGGAGGTTCCAGGCACGCGCGCGCCATTCGGCACCAGGGTGCCGGGCACGAAGGGGCCGAGATGCTTGGTGCACTCCGGGTATTGCAGCGCCAGCATGGCACAGCCGAGCGAGTCCATCAGGCAATGGCGCGCGGTGGTCAGTGCCTCGGCGGAGTCGATTTTGGTATCACAGAGATAGTCGGCGATGGCGACAAGCTCGGCATCTGGATCGGGACGCAGGTTGGTGTCGGCGGTATGGGAACTCATGGGGAAGTGGTTAGTGGCTAGTGGTTGGTGGCTAGTGATTTGTGGCTCAGCGCTGCTCCATCGGCACCCAGGGACGGTTCTCCGGGCCGATGTAATTGGCGCTGGGGCGGATGATTTTGCCATCCTGGCGCTGCTCGATCACATGGGCAATCCAGCCGGTGGTGCGGGAGATGACGAAAATGGGCGTGAACAGGGCCGTGGGCACGCCCATCTGGTGGTAGGAGACGGCCGAGAACCAGTCGAGATTGGGGAACATCTTTTTCGCCTCCCACATGACCGACTCCAGCCGCTCGGCCACCTCGAACATGCGCAAATTGCCCCTGTCCTCGCTCAGGCGGCGGGCGACGGCCTTGATGATCTGATTGCGCGGGTCGCCCGTGGTGTAGACCGGATGGCCAAAGCCGATGATGATCTCCTTGCGCGCGAGCCGCTCGCGGATGTCCGCCTCGGCTTCATCGGCATTGGCATAGCGGCTCTGGATCTCGCAGGCCACCTCATTGGCGCCACCATGCTTGGGACCA
The DNA here is from genome assembly GCF_036208045.1 of Thiorhodovibrio winogradskyi. Classification (NCBI taxonomy): domain Bacteria; kingdom Pseudomonadati; phylum Pseudomonadota; class Gammaproteobacteria; order Chromatiales; family Chromatiaceae; genus Thiorhodovibrio; species Thiorhodovibrio winogradskyi. The sequence goes on from NZ_CP121472.1 coordinate 3,321,716, forward strand.
CGCAGCGCGCCTATGGCACCACTGATGGCCGAGTAGACATCGGCATTGGTGCCGGCGATGACCCGGGCGGCGAAGGTGGAGGCGTTGAATTCGTGCTCGGCGTAGAGAATCAGCGAGCAGTGCATGGCTTGCACCCAGGTCGCGGACGGGCGCTCGCCATGGAGCAGATGCAGCAGATGACCGCCGATGGAGTCATCGTCGGTCTCCACCTCGACGCGCCGGCCGTTGTGCGCGAAGTGATACCAATACAGCAGCATGGAGCCGAAGCTCGCGAGCAGGCGGTCACCGATGTCGCGCGTTGCCGCCGCTGGCATGCTGTCTTTCTCGGGCTCCAGGGTGCCGAGGATCGAGCAACCGGTGCGCAGCACATCCATCGGATGGGCCGAGGGCGGTAGCTGTTCGAGCGCCGTCTTGAGTGCCGCCGGCAGTCCGCGCAGCCCGCGTAATTTGACTTTGTACGCCGTGAGTTCAGCGGACGTGGGCAAGCGGCCGTGAATCAGCAAATAAGCGATGTCCTCGAACTCCGCCTGGTCGGCAAAGTCGAGAATATCAAAGCCGCGATAATGCAGGTCGTTGCCGGTGCGCCCGACGGTGCAAATGGCGCTGTTGCCGGCGACGGTGCCGGACAGGGCAACGGATTTTTTCGGCTTGGAGGACATCGGGGCCGTGGTGGTCGTTGGGCTGTCAGTCATGATGGGCTGCTCCGGGTAGACCAGAAGGAATCTAGAGTGGACGGGAAGGAAGTCCGCGACACCGGCGAGGGCAAGACCTCAGTCCGCGGTGTTGTGGCGCTGTTCGGCAAAGAGCCGGTCGAGATGTTCTTCAAAGGCGTGGTAGTCGAGAAATTCATAGAGCGCCATGCGTGTTTGCATGATGTCGACAACGCCGGCCTGGGTGCCCTCCTGGCGGATGGCGTGATAGACCTTGAGCGCGGCCAGATTCATGGCGCGGAAAGCGGACAAGGGATAGAGCGCCAGCGCGACACCGGCCGCGGCGAGTTCATCGGTGGTGAACAGCGGCGTGCTGCCAAACTCGGTGATATTGGCCAGCACCGGTACCCCGGTCGCCGCGACAAAACGTCGATACTGATCCAGCTCGGTCACGGCCTCGGGAAAGATCATGTCCGCGCCGGCCTCGGCGCAGGCCTGGGCGCGCTCAATGGCCGGCTCCAGCCCCTCGACCGCCAGGGCATCGGTGCGTGCCATGATGACAAAATCCTGGCTGCGCGCGTCCACCGCCGCCTTGATGCGATCGACCATTTCGGCCAGTGGCACAATGGCCTTGTTGGGCCGGTGGCCGCAGCGCTTGGCCGCGACCTGATCCTCGATATGACAGCCAGCGGCGCCGGCACGGATCAGCTCGCGCACGGTGCGCTGGATGTTGAGCGCCCCGCCAAAGCCGGTATCGGCATCCACCAACAGCGGGCGCTCGCTGGCATAGGTAATGCGGCGCGTGTCTTCAAGCACATTATCCAGGCTGGTGATGCCAAGATCCGGCATGCCGTAAGAGGCCGCCGCCACACCGCCGCCAGACAGATACAGGGCACGAAAGCCGAGCTGTTCGGCCATGATGGCGTGATAGGCGTTGACGGCACCGACGACCTGCAGGGGCTGTTCCTCGCCAAGGGCTGCGCGCAGGCGCCCGCCCGGCGTCAAATCGAGATGCTTGGAGGGATTGGAATTGCGATTGGGATTGGGATCGGTGGCCGGGGTGGGCTGGCTCATGCGACGGGCCTCATGGTTGGATGGTGCGGGTGGCTCGCGATGCACTGCTCGGCATGGCGGCGCGACGCGCGGATGTGACGGCGCATCAGCCAGTCGGCCAGTTCGCCATCGCGTTCGGCAATGGCATCGACGATCAGGCCATGCTCTTTCAGTGCCGCGGTGGCGCGCTCGCTTTTCATGCCGAACTGGCAGCGGTACATGCGTGCAAGGTAGTAGAGATCATCGCACAGAATCGCGATCAGGCGTCTATTGCCACTGCCATGCACAATACGATAGTGAAAATCCCAGTCACCCTCGCTTTGAAAATAGGCTTGCCAGTGGTCACGCGCGACACTGGCGCGATGCGCCTCGAGCAAGCCTTGCAGCTCGGCAATCTCGGCGTCCGTCATGGCCTCCGCCGCCAGCCGCGCCGCCAGCCCCTCCAATATCTCGCGCACCTGATAAAGCTCCACCAGCTGCTCGGCGCCAAGCGACACCACGCGCGCGCCGACATTGGCTCGGCGCTCCACCAGATGAGTCGCCTCCAACCGCCGCATGGCCTCGCGCAGCGGCCCGCGGCTGATCGCGAAGCGCTCCGCCAGCGAGGGCTCGCTCAGCTTGCTGCCGGGCGCGATCTCCCCCTCGACAATGGCGCGGCGAATTTGCGCGAAGACCCGGTCGGCCAGGGTGTCGCTATCAGGCGGCTTGGGAATGGCGGCCAGCATCTGCAATATTGTCGACAATTTATTAGAATCGACGAGGTTAATGCCTGCTAGACCAAGAAGTCAAGAGATTATGTCGACAATCTGGGATGATATCCGGTCGAGACGTTTAATCAGCGCATCGCCTGCTAGCCGCTGTGATTGGTACTTCGCGTTATCATTATGCGCGTCGCCTGAATTGTCCAAATTTCCTCGGCCTGATTCGCGGCAGCGCTTTGCATGGTGCCAAGCCGCAGTCAATATTCGGTCCCGCCCTTTGGTATCCGAAAATAGTACGGAACACAACGGAAAAAATATCGTCCAACGTTCGCCATGGAAGGCATGGCGCATCTCGATCCATCTCCCAAGTCACCACATCCGAGCCAGCACGCGGATGGCGGCCAGGGTCTGCCGTTCGCTCAGCAATGGGAAGCGATCAGCAAGTCGCGACCCTGGTGTTTTTCTTCACCGCACTCCAGCAGCGGGTAGAGGCCTTGAATCTTCCCGCTGAGTTCGAACAGCTGATGCACGAGCAGCTCATCCCGGCGCGTTACCTCGAGCGGGTGGCCGCCCGGCAAACCCGTGCCGAGGAGCGCCATCGGCTCGAGGCTGTCAGTGAACGCTTGCTCGCTCCCCTGCGCGCACCCGATCACCCCTTTCAGCAGCTCGATGCGGCAACCCAGGCCACCCTCGAGCAGGTTGCCGGTGACCCGCCGCCGGCGCGAAGACGATGCGCGAGCCGGTTGACGAAGGTCGTACTCAATCGTCCAGGCTATAGCGGTTGATCAATTCGGACAGGGGAACGGGCGGCAACGGGTTACGCTGCGAGTCGGCCCATCGCTGTTCGGCGAGCCGCAGATCGTCCATGTCATCGAGCCATTCGAGAACGGCATTGGTCGCCATGTCGGCAGGCGTCACACCATTCTCGGTGGACAAGCGCTGGAGGCGTGCGATGGCTTCATCCGGCAGTTCGATGGCGACGGCGCTCATGGATTGCACGCGGGATAAGAGGTAATCTTGGATGAGTGCGCGGCGTCGGCCTGGTTCCAGGATCGACATCCCATAAAGCAGCTCTTGCCAGGTGACGCTTGCCAGAGCCAGTGTTGACGCATGAACCTCAAGTTTCCCCAAAACGCCAGGATTTGGCGTTTTTGCCAAGGATTCGGAGAGGACATTGGTGTCGAGCAAATAACTCAGTCGGGCCATTGAAAGGGCTCCCGAATAGAACGATCACGCCACCCGTAGATCTCCTCGGGCGCCCAGTCAATCGGCTCGAAATCGGGCGCGGCGCGCATGTTCAGGACGGCGTGCCAAAAGTTCGCCGGTTCGACGGACGTTTCGACGGCGCTCGCTTGAGGAGAGCAATCTGTGAGCGGACGCACAATGACCTCCACGCGTTGATGCTCCCATTCCGGCGGCAGATCGATGCAGAGTTGTCTGGGGGCGTCGTTAATCTGGCTTTGCAGGATGGTCAAGTTTGCTTTTGCCCCATGTGTGGAATCACAACACCGCATTGAACGCTGGCACGGTGGGCGATGTTGCAGGCTGGATCCTATTCAAGGCGCATGTTCCGATTTTCCCAAGTTGCCTCCCCTTGCCTTTTCGAGCAGTTCGAGCCCCCGTGCGTTCCTGCCTTGACCGCGCTGGGCACGGGTGCGGAAGTCCGCCTCGGCGGCGCGCTCATCAGGGCCGATCTTGGCCTCGATGCTCGCCTGGCAACCAAGCGCCGCGAGTTCGGCCGGCAGGATTTGTTCCATGTCGGCTTCTGCGGGAGAGGTCATCGGTCGCATCCTGTGTTGGTATTGCCGTCTTCATCATCCACCATCCCAACGCTGACGAACTGCGCATCGGCTAGGTGCCAGCGTTGCCCATGGCGCTCTAAGTCGCCGCGCACCAACACCGGCCACTGCTGATCATGGGCCTGAACGGCCAGGCTGTAACTGGTTTCGTCGAAGGTTGTTTGCACCGATTGAATCCTACCATCGACAACGGCCTTCAGCGTGACCCGACCTTGCGCCTCGTTCTGATCTCGCTAGAGTTGATCGATGGTTCCGAATAACTCCATGTCGGATCGCGCATGCTGGGCGCGAAAGTTCCGCCCCGCCTCGCCCAGAATCTCGGCCATGCTGGGTTGAAAACGCACGCGCTGCTGAAGTTGCGCACCTGGTCGAGTACTCGCCCAGGTCACGCCGATTTCCAGATGAACGGCATGTTCAATGAGCTTCCTGATTAGTGAGCTTCCTCAGCACCCCGAAGCCACAGCTCTGATCGCGCTCCGATTGTGGCCGCAGCCCCCCCACCCGGCAAAGTGCGCGCGGATACGCCACACTGAAGCAGTGAAATCACTGCAACAGGAGTGGCCCGCCCGGTTGCCCCCGGGAATGCCCGTCTGGGCAACTGGCAGCGCATCATTGCTTGCTTGTTGGGAACCGCCAGCCGGCGTCGAGCATGTCACCATCTGGGCAGATCGGGACCACTCTGGCACAGGAGAACGGGCAGCGCGGCGATTGGCCAAGCGACTTCAGGATCTTGGCTACCTGTACCTGCCAAAATCGCGCTGCCAAGTAGCCGGCATCGATTTATTCCAAGAGGGAAAGACAGCCTCGACTGGTGCGATGTGCTGCAGGCGGAAGCATCAAGACGCAGTTGATCCAACAGCATGGGCGTCCTCGCGACGCCCCTCCAAGCCATGGATGGTCCATTCCAAGCGCTTATTCGTCACTCCCAGAGCCTGGTGTGTCAGCTCATCAATCTGAGTCGTGATGCGCTCAAAGGTTGTCCGGTTCATATAGAACGGACGTTGTCCCACAGGCTGGATCACACCACGCTGCCAACCTAGACGCTCGCGGAGCTTCCCCGCCCGCCGCAACGTCCGATCATACCGGCTCTCGGACTGGCAACGATAAGCCACGGGCTTGAAAACCCGACAACCAAAGAACCTGTCATGCCCATAAATCAACGCCGCGGAGCGCTGGAAGTTGGGACACCGCAACGAAGGGTAGCGCCCGCCAAGCGTCCCTTGACGCCAGATAATCTCGACAGATTCAGAGTACCCCCGTCCCCAGGTAACCAACAGCTGATCGCCTCGGACAAAGATTTCGCACTCGCGTTGCAGATGCAGCCAAGACAAGCGAAGCGAACTTCCGCTGAACAGAAGCCCCTCCCGGTGAAGCAGGCGGACATCCAACTGCGGAAGATAAAGCTCTTGCGGCCAAATGCGCGGAGGAGCCATCACAATCCCCTATACGAAAATAGTTCGCATTTTCGCAATAGTATAGCGGATTGACCCAGCTACTGGGACAGCCGCAGTCCCGTTCCCCCTGTCTAGTACCCCTCGCAACCGCCGACCGCACAGTAGGTTCAGCGGCTGCAAAAACCCCCAGTATCCCGAATAAGACCGCACAGGAACCCCGCCAGAAGTTCCCCCAGGGTTCCCCATAATTTTCGGTTCCCCGAAAGAAACAGCCGTTTCTAGATTTTCCCTTGTAAATCAATGGTGCCCGGGGCGGGACTCGAACCCGCACAGCAAAAGCCGAGGGATTTTAAGTCCCTTGCGTCTACCAATTCCGCCACCCGGGCAGATAAGGCTAAGGAGGGGAAAGAGCGAGGATGGAATTGATTGAGACAAAGCCCCGGAGATGGCTTGGATCGGCGCATTAGCCGACGGGGTTTGTTGTTGGAGGCTGAGCCCGGAATCGAACCGAGGTACACGGCTTTGCAGGCCGCTGCATAACCACTCTGCCACTCAGCCCTAATCAGGCATTGTACTAGACTGCGGGAGGCTTGTCATCGTTGAGTTTCAGTCACACAAGCGCCGGTTGAAATCGGTTGGAGCCATGCCTCAGCGGTTATCGATGGTCTTATTGATGTCCGCCAGTCGCTGGGCGGCCAGGCGCCCCTCGGCGGTATTGGGAAAGCGACGCATCACGGCCTGCAGCATGGCGCGGGCTTGGTCGAGGTTTCCTAGGTCGGAGTCGAGATAGCCGAGCTTGAGCATGGCGCCTGGCACCTTGGGACTGGATGGGTATTCTTGCATGAGTTGCTCGAAGGCGGCGCGAGCTTCGGGATAATCCTTGGACTGGTAGCTAATCTCGCCGAGCCAGTAGCGGCTGTTGTCGGCAAAATCGCCACGCGGATAGGTTTGCAGCAGGTTCTCGAAGGCTACCCGGGCAGCCTCGTAGTCGCGCGCTTTCAGGTGTTCAAAAGCGTCGCGATAGGCATCGCGCTCACCGCCGCCCTGGGTTTCCGGCGCGGGCAGGGCCGGCAACAGGGTATCCTCGGGCGTGAGCTCAAGATGGGTTCCAGAACTGGGGCGAGCATCAAGACCTTGCCAATTCGGGTTTGGCTCGGTATTCGGGCCGGGAACACCCAGCCAGGGCGGCGGATTTGTAACGCCGTCGGGTGACAGATGTTGGACAGGCGGATCCGGGCTCATGCCCTCGGCCATGCCGGTATTTTGGGCATCCCCTCCAGGAGAATCAGGAGACCGTCCTTGCCCCTGGCGCCGCAGTTGGAATTGCTGCTTCTCGACAATTCCGCGCAGATCCTGCACTTCCTGCTGGAGTTGCTGGATTTGCAGCAGCACGTCGGATAGGCGCTGCTCGCTGAGCATGCGCTCAAGCTTGGCGATGCGGGCCTCGAGCATGGGGTCGGCGCTGGCCGCGTCTGACACCAAGGGGCCAAGAACGAACAGGCCGGCGGCGAGCAGACCGATGTGATATCGAGTCAAAGGATCCACCTTGATCAATAGATTCAGTAAACCAGCTCGACACGACGCGACAGCGAGTAGGCGCGCTCGCTGCTGCCGATCTCGGCCGGACGTTCCTCGCCATAGCTCAGGGTACGGATCTTCCGCGGCGACACACCCTCGGTCACGAGGAAGCTACGCACAGCGTCGGCGCGACGTTCGCCTAGCGCAAGGTTGTATTCGCGGGTGCCGCGTTCATCGGTATGACCTTCGAGCACCAGGGCCGCATCGCTGGTGCGAGCCAGGTAGTCGGCATGCGCGCGCAGCAGGTCGGCATATTTGGGATCGATGGCCGTGGCATCGTAACCAAAGTAGATGACACGTTGATACAGAGGGCTGGACGGATCATCCAACGGCGAGCCGCGGCGATCATCGATACCCGAGGTTCTGGCGCCACGCCCCATGGCATCAAGCTCGGCGCCAGTCAAGCCATCGTCGGGTTGGGTCGGCGTCGATGGACAGCCAGTGAGCAGGGGGATCAGGGTCAAGCTGGCCAGCAGACCGATCAGCGGATTTTTCACGCGATTCTCCGGATTAGAGGATGTTTCAGGGTCAAACACGATCCATCAGCGCAGAAAAGGCGACCAGGCGGGCTCGCGCACCTCGCCGGCATCCTGGGTCAGGCGTTGGCCCGAGCCACCGGCGATGGGCGTGACGGCCAGAACCCCGCGGCCATTGTTTTGCGAGGCATAAATTACCATGCTGCCATTGGGCGCGAAACTGGGCGATTCATCCAGGGGCCCGCTGCTCAGCAGGCGGCGACCGCCGGCGAGTTGGTCGAAGGCGATGCGAAAGCGCCCGCCGGTGCGCGTGACCAGAGCTAGCGCGCGGCCGTTGGGGGCGACCTGGGCGGCGGCGTTGTAGTCGCCCTCGAAGCTCATCCGCTCAGCCGCGCCACCGCTGGCCGGGACACGGTAAATCTGCGGCTGGCCACCACGGTCGCTGGTGAAGAAGAGAGTGCCGCCGTCGGGTGACCAGGCCGGTTCGGTGTCGATGGCGTAGTGGTCGGTCAGACGCGTGAGTTGGCGGCTGCCGAGGTTCATCACATAGACATCTGGGTTGCCGTCTTTCGACAAGGTCATGGCCATGCGGGCGCCATCGGGGGAGAACGCCGGGGAGCCATTAAGGCCTGGAAAACTGGCGATTTTATCGCGCCTGCCGGTGGCCAGTTCCTGGACATAGATCGAGGACTGGCGATTCTCGAAGGACACATAGGCGAGCTTGCGCCCGTCCGGCGACCAGGCCGGGGACATGATGGGATCGGGTGAGTCGACAATGGTTTGAGGGTTGTAGCCATCGGCATCGGCCACCCGCAGGCTGACGCGCTCGTCCGAGGTGCCGCGCCCGGTGGAGGTGACATAGGCGATGCGGGTGGAGAAGACGCCGGGGTCGCCGGTGAGTTTCTCATAGATGGCGTCGGCGATACGGTGTGCGCTCAGGCGCAGGCTTTTTTCGCTGCCGCGCAGGCTGCTGCCGAGCAATTTTTTACCGCCATAGACATCGAACAGGCTGTAGTCGATGCGGTAACCGCCGCCCTCGGCCGGACTGATCTCGCCGATGACCAGGTTATTGGTCGCCAGCAACTCCCATTCGCGAAAATCGACTTCCTCGGCGCGGTGGGGGGTCTTGAGCATTTCCCGCGTCGGCATGGGCTTGAAGCGGCCAGTGCGGGCAAGATCGGCGGCGATGACGCTGGCGATATCGACACCGGGCTGGGCGCCCCCGACCAGGCCGAAGGGCACCACGGCGATGGGTTGGGCGCCCTCGACACCGCCGGTGATTTCAATCGTCAGGCGGGCCTGGATTGGGAGGCTGAGCAGGCACAGCAGCAGAAGGGAGAACAGACGCGGCATGATCGCGAATTCCTAAGGTTTGAAGCGAAAATCGAAGTCCTTGAAGACCTTGAAGTCATCACCATCGGGTACTGGCAGCGGCGAGGCATCCATGATGGCGCGCACCACCGAGGTATCGAAAGCCGGGTAACCGCTGCTCTCAATCACTTTGACACTGCCAGGCACCACCTCGCCACCCGGATTGAGCTGCAGGCGCACGAGCGTCGAGACCTGGACCTGAAGACCTTGCGGCCGAATCCAAAATTGTGCCACTCGGCCGCTGATTCTGGGTACCCATTCGCTGGCGAGTTGCTGCACCCGCGCGGCCGCGGCGGCCTCGCGACGGGCAGCTTCATCGGACTCGCGTTGGGCCTGTTCCTCGGCTTCGCGTCTGGCCTGTTCTTCCGCCTCGCGCTGGGCCTGTTCCTCGGCTTCGCGTCTGGCCCGGGCTTCCGCCTCGCGCTGGGCCTGTTTCTCGGCTTCGCGTCTAGCACGTGCTTCCGCCTCGCGCTGGGCCTGTTTCTCGGCCTGGCGTCGCGCGTCTTCCTCAGCTTGGCGGCGCGCGTCCAGCTCGGCCTGGCGTTGCGCCTCGCGCTCGGCTTGCAGACGGGCCTCGCGTTCGGCTTCGCGCCGGGCTTGCAACTCGGCCTGGCGTTGGGCTTCGCGTTCGGCCTCCCGTTCAGCCTGGCGCCGCGCTTGCTGTTCTGCCTGCCGCTGGCGTTCGGCCTCGGCCTCGGCGGCCACGCGCTGGGCTTTTTCCTCGGCCAGCCGTTGCGCGGCGGCCTGGCGCTCAGCCTCTTGGCGCTGACGCTCGGCTTCCTGCTCCGCGCGAAAGGCGGCCGGATCGCGCAATTCGGCGACGCGCTCCCGCAGCTCGGGCGACAGAATCAGGCTGGACTCGATGAGTGTCTCCTCCGAGCCCAGTTGCTGATCGCCAAGCGTCCAGTCGATACTGCCGAAGAGCAGAATCGCCAGCACCAGATGCAGGAGCAGCGCCCACAGAAGGGCGCGCGGATTGCGTTCCAGAATGTGCCACATGGCGGCCTGTCTAGGGTGTCTCCTCAAGCGGCGGCTGAGTGACCAAGCCCACGCTGGGCGCCCCGGCAGCCTGGGCGGCGACCATGGCATCGACAATGCGCCCGTAGGAGACAGACTCATCCGCGCGCAGCATGACTTGCACGTCAGCCGCGCCCGCAAGCGCCGATTCCAGCCGTTCGAACAGCTGCCGCTGGTCCACCGGCTCGGGGCTGGCATCGCCAAGATCCAGGTAGATATCGCCAAATTGATCGATATGGATGACCACGGGCGGCCGCTCCTCGGACGGCTGGGGTTTGGCCTGTGCCTGGGGCAAGTCGAGTTTGACACCCTGATTGATCAGAGGTGCCGTGACCATGAAAATGACCAAAAGCACCATCATCACGTCGATGTAAGGCACCACGTTGATCTCGGCCATGGGCCGGCGGCGGTTGCGGCGGTCTTTGCGCTTCATCGGAGTCTCGGTCCCGGGTCAACCAATCGGATGTTCACTGCCAGTCATCGCTGATGGTGATCGCTGATGGTGATCGCTGATAGTCATCGCTGATGGCGATCCTGAAGATGACGACTATTGATGGCCCTGGCGCTGCAGCAGGGTGGAGAATTCTTCCATGAACTCTTCATAGCGGTTGTGCATGCGCTCGACCTGATCGACATAGCGGTTGAAGGCGACCACCGCCGGAATGGCGGCAAAAAGCCCGACGGCGGTGGAAATCAGCGCCTCGGAGATACCCGGCGCGACCACCGCCAGGGTCGCCTGCTGCAGATTCCCAAGGGCATAGAAGGCGTTCATGGTGCCCCACACGGTGCCAAACAGGCCGATATAGGGGCCGATGGAGCCGATGGTGGCAAGGGCTGAGAGATTGGCATCGAGCCGGTCCATCTCGCGACTTAGGGCGACGCGCATCGAGCGCTCGGCGCCGGCGATGACCGCCATGGTGTCGTCGGGTTCAATCTTGCGCAGCCGCACATATTCCTTGAAGCCAGCACGGAAAATGGATGCCAGCCCCGAGCCGCTGGCCTCGTTCTGGCCAAGATCGCGGTACAGGGCGCTCAGATCACCTCCCGACCAAAAGCGATGCTCAAAGATTTCCGCCGCCTGGCGGGCTTGTTTCAGCACCCGCGAGCGATCAAAGATGATCACCCAGGACAGCACCGAGGCCAGCACCAAGACCAGCAGGATGAGTTTCACCGTCAAACCGGCATTGACGAACAAAGTCAAGAGCGAAAGCTCAGAGCCCATGGGAGGTCTCTCCAGAATGATCGCCAGCATGGCGGGCGGAAGGATGAGCGGACAGCCGGGCCAGCAAGGACGGCGGAATGCGCTTGGGTCGCTGACGCGCGGCGCTGATCGAGGCGATGTTGAAGGTCGCGCTACAGCAGAGTTGACCGTCGCCCTGGCGGCGGATGTCCTGGGTGAAATCGATACTGGCGCCACCATGCCCGGCAATGGCCGCGCTCACCAGCAGGGCATCGTTGAAACGCGCCGGCCGCTGAAAACGGATCTCGGCACGACGCGCGACGAACAGCAGGTCTTCTTGCTCGCGCAGTTGGTCCTGTTCATAGCCGATAGCGCGCAGCCATTCGGTGCGCGCGCGTTCGAAAAATCGCAAATAGTTGGCGTGATAGACCAAGCCACCGGCGTCGGTATCTTCGTAATAAACGCGCACTGGCCAGATGAAGGGCTCAGCATGACCGATTGGCCGATCACCCATTGGCCGGTCGTCCGTCGCAAGAGCAATGTCCTGGTGCACGCCTTGATTGAGAGCGGTCCGCATCAGAATTTGGCATCAAAATTTGGCATCAGAGGTTGGCGTTAGAGATTGGCATGAGAGAGTTCGACTGCGCGAAAAAGCAAAATTCAAGCGGGTTATCATAGCGGAAAGCACCCGTCGGCACAGCATGGCGGGTGGCTGATCCGTGATAGACATCATGCGGCAAGCACCGCATGCATAGCGGCGCAGAGGCAGTCGAGTTCCGCATCTTGGATCACAAAAGGCGGCATCAAATAGACCAAGCGTCCGAAAGGCCGCACCCAAACGCCTTGGTCGACAAAGCGGCGCTGGATGGCGCGCATGGCGACCGGCTCGCGCATCTCCACCACACCGATGGCGCCTAGCACCCGCACCTCGGCCACGCCTGGCAGGTCGCGACAGGGCGTGAGGCCGGTGCGCAGCCGGGACTCAATCCGCCCGATATTGGCCTGCCAACCACCCTCCCCTTTACTCTCCCGGCCATCCTCAAGCAGCAGGTCGATACTAGCATTGGCAATGGCACAGGCAAGCGGGTTCCCCATGAAGGTTGGGCCATGCATGAAAACACCTGGGTCGCCGGCGGAAATGGTCTCGGCGACGGCCTCCGTGGTCAGAGTGGCGGCGGAGGTGAGATAACCACCGGTCAGCGCCTTGCCTAAGGTCATGATGTCCGGGCTGATGCCAGCATGCTCGCAGGCAAACAGCCGCCCGGTGCGCCCAAAGCCGGTGGCGATTTCATCGGCGATGAGCAACACCCGATGCTGATCGCAGAGGGCACGCACCCGGGTCAGATACTCAGCTGCGTAGAATCGCATGCCGCCTGCGCCCTGGACAATGGGTTCCAGAATGACGGCGGCCAGCTCATGGGCATGGGTTTCGAGCAGCTGGGCAAACTCGGCGATATCCGCATCCGTGCAGGGCTGGCCAAAAGCCGGGGCAGGCGCTGGCGCGAACAGCTGTCGCGGCAGCGAGCCGCTGAACAAGCGGTGCATGCCAGTGACCGGATCGCACACCGACATGGCGTGATAGGTATCGCCATGATAGCCGCGACGCAGCGCCAGAAAGCGGGTTTTGCCCGTCTCACCACGCGCCTGCCAGTATTGCATGGCCATTTTGAGCGCGATTTCGACCGCGACCGAGCCGGAATCGCACAGAAACACCCGCTCAAGCGGCGCCGGTGTCAGGCGCACCAGCCGCTCGACCAACCCCATGGCCGGCGCATGGGTCAGGCCACCGAACATCACATGGGCCATGTCCTCGAGCTGCGCCTTGGCCGCCGCGTTCAGGCGCGGATGGTTGTAGCCATGAATCACGCACCACCAGGAGGCCATGCCGTCGATCAGCCGGCGACCATCGGTTAGTTCCAGCTCGCAGCCCTGGGCGCGACGCACTGGATAGACAGGGTCCGGATTTTGGGTGGCGCTGTAGGGATGCCAGGCGTGACGGGCATCGAGTTCGAGCAGTTGGTCCTCTTGCATCCTGGTTTTTTCCTGTCGCACTGTGGGGCAATGACGGGGGGTCAATGACGGGGGGTCAATGACGGAATGGATCTGGATCAAGCGGGTTCTGGAGCAAGCCGGTCTGGCGCGCGCGGCAGATTCAGGCGGCAAGGCGGGCGATATCCGTACTAAACTATGCGCCCAACGCTGGATCAGGTATGCGACTGCCCGCGCGCTGCAAAACCCGCATGCCGTTACTTTATGGCTGGAGTGCAACTGATGAAAACCCTGTCGATCAACCCTGCCGCGGGCGCGATATCGATCTCAACCTGGCCCGCTAATCCCTTGCGCACATTGGTCAAGGCGCCAATGGTGGCAGCTGTGATGACACCTGTGCAGGCATTGGCAAGAGCCCTGATGATGGCCTTGGCACTGCTCGGATTCGCCACCAACGCGCCGGCTCAGGCGCCAATGGACAATCCGATTTATCTGCCGACACCGGACCTTCCGGCCGCGCCCGGCACCTATCCAGGAGATGGCATTGAGCCCGAAGTGACCATTACCGAGACCGAGTCGGAAGTCATCACCGAGTATCGTATCAGGGGCAAGCTCTACATGGTCAAAATCGACCCTCTTGCCGGCCCGCCTTACTATTTGTTCGACACCGATGGCGACGGCCAGCTTGACTCGGAGGAAAACCGCAACGGGCCGAATCTATCCGTTCCGCAGTGGTTGCTCTTTAGCTGGTAGCCCCATCCCCACCCTGCCATCGAGATCCGGCACCGACCATTGCACCAACCATGACCGACTCTCCCCCTTCCCAAACCCAGTCTGCGTTCTTGCTGCGGTTTGCGCGCGGGCTTGAGGCAGTGAACCTCTGGCTCGGCCAGGGCGTCGCCTGGCTGGCGCTGTTCATGGTGCTGGTGACCTTTCTGGTGGTGGTGCTGCGCTATGCCTTCGACCTTGGCTGGATCGCCATGCAAGAGTCGGTCACCTACATGCACGCGACCCTCTTCATGCTGGCCTCGGCCTATACCTTGGGGCGCGGCGGCCATGTACGAGTGGATATTTTCTACGCCCAGCGGTTCTCCCCGCGCCAACGCGCCTGGGTGGATTTGCTCGGTACCTTGATGCTACTCATCCCGGTGTGTGTGTTGATTCTGCTTGCCAGCTTCGATTATGTTGCTGAGTCTTGGAAACTCCGCGAAGGCTCGCGCGAGGCCGGTGGCCTGCCCGGGGTCTGGCTGCTGAAAAGCCTGATGTTGCTGATGCCGGCGCTCATGCTGATTCAAGCCGCTGCCTGGGTGCTGCGCAATGGACTTTTTCTGGTCGGTTGCGAGCAAGCGCTGCCCACCATGACGCAAACAGCCGCTCAAAGCGGATCGGGACAGGCGCATGGCTGAGTGGATGCCGCTGGTTCTGTTCGTGACCGTCGGCCTGGTGCTACTGCTTGGCTATCCAGTGGCGCTATCACTGGGTGGCACCGCCTTGCTGATGGCGCTGATCGGCGAGTGGTTCGGGCTGTTCGATCATGCCTTCCTGGAAGCCTTGCCGAATCGTCTCTATGGCATCATGACCAACGAGACGCTCATTGCCGTGCCGCTGTTCGTCTTCATGGGTGTAATGCTGGAGCGCTCGCGGGTGGCGGAGAAGCTGCTCGACACCATGGCCATGCTGTTCGGTCCATTGCGCGGCGGCCTGGGCATCTCTGTGACCCTGGTCGGCATGCTGCTCGCGGCCAGCACTGGCATTGTCGGCGCGACCGTGGTGACCATGGGGCTCTTATCGCTGCCGACCATGCTCAAGCGGAATTATTCGCCCAGCCTGGCCGCTGGCACCATTTGCGCATCCGGCACTCTGGGCCAGATTATTCCGCCCTCCATTGTGCTGGTTCTCTTGGGCGACGTGCTCTCGAGTGCCTATCAGCAGGCGCAGCTCGACATGGGTATCTGGTCGCCCAAGACGGTCTCTGTGGGTGATCTCTTTATCGGCGCACTCATCCCTGGGCTGCTGCTGGTGGCCGCTTACATCGCCTATCTCATTGCAATCGCCATCATCCGGCCAAACTGGGTACCGGCCATTCCTGCCGCCGAGCGCCTGCATGGCGGCTCCGGGCTGTGGTTACAGGTCGTGCAGGTCCTGCTGCCACCGCTGCTGCTGATCGTCGCCGTGCTGGGGTCTATTCTTTACGGCCTGGCCACCCCGACCGAGGCCGCCGGTGTCGGTGCCGTTGGCGCCATGCTGCTCGCCGCCTTCCAGCGCCAGCTCAACCCAGGCACGCTGCGCGAGGTGGTGCGGCAGACCGCCATGGTGACCAGCATGGTGTTTCTAATCTTCATCGGCGCGGCCATTTTCTCCCTGGTGTTTCGCGGTTTTCATGGCGACGATCTGGTCACGGGTTTTCTCACTGGCCTGCCCGGCGGAACTGTCAGCGCGGTGGCGCTGGTGATGCTGGTGATGTTTCTGCTGGGCTTCATTCTGGACTTTATCGAGATCACCTTTGTGGTGGTACCCATCGTCGGCCCGGTGCTGTTAACCATGGGCCTCGACCCTGTATGGCTGGGAGTGATGATCGCGATCAACCTGCAGACCTCTTTCCTCACCCCACCCTTCGGCTTTTCGCTCTTTTACCTGCGCGGGGTGGCGCCGCCACAGCTCGACACAGTGCAGATTTACCAGGGCGTGGCGCCCTTTATCGCCATCCAGTTGCTGATGCTGGGTGCACTCGCCTTGTTCCCTGAACTCGCCACTTGGTTACCGCATGCTGTTTATCAGGACTGAGGCAAACTCCTGGCAAGCAGCAACGTCGGTTCCAGGCTAGAGCCAACCAAAACTTCCCGCCAAAGGGGTGTAAACTTGGCCAATGGCAAAAGCAAGCAAAAAGAAAGCGTCCGGCGGCAACACCATTGCGCTCAACAAAAAAGCCGGGCATGACTACCACATCGAGCAACGCATTGAGGCGGGCCTGTGCCTGCTTGGCTGGGAGGTCAAGAGCCTGCGGGCCGGGCGCGCGCAGCTCAAGGAGAGCTACGTCAAGATCCTGCATGCCGAGGCCTTTTTAATCGGCGCCCATGTCTCGCCGCTAACTTCGGCCTCGACCCATGTCACCACCGATCCGACGCGCTCACGCAAGCTGCTGCTTAAGCGCGCGGAACTCGACCGGCTGATTGGCCAAACCGAGCGCGCCGGTTACACCCTGGTGCCGACCGCCATGTACTGGAAACGCGGGCGCGCCAAACTCGAAATCGGCCTAGCCAAGGGCAAGAAACTGCACGACAAGCGCGCGACCGAGAAAGACCGCGACTGGCAGCGTGAGAAGGCACGTCTGGTGCGCGCACATGACTGACGCGCAAGAAACCTCGGCAACCCGGACAATCAAGCTGCCACTGCGCGCAAAGGGCCGCGGAACCGATACCGAGCGAGCCGGGTCACCACAAGCCGCGACATGATCGACTTTAAGCTCGTTCCCAACCGATTCGAGCAATTGCTGTGGCAGACTCCATTGGAGCAGCTGCCACTGGCACAGCGCTCCGCGGTACTGATCGGGCGCGTGATCTTCGCCATCGGCCGGGATTTCCACCAGGGGCTGCTGTCCCTGCAGGCCATGAGTCTGGTCTACACCACCTTGCTATCGCTGGTGCCACTGCTGGCGGTGAGCTTCTCGGTGCTCAAAGGATTTGGCGTCCATAATCAGATTGAGCCCTGGCTGCTGCATGCGCTTGCACCCCTGGGCGACCAGGGCGGAGAGGTCGCGACCAATCTGATCGCCTTCGTCGACAAGACCAATGTCGGCGTGCTGGGCTCAGTCGGGCTTGGGCTACTGCTCTATTCGGTACTGTCGCTGATTCAGAAAATCGAGCAAATCTTCAATGCCACCTGGCGCGTCAAACAGCTGCGTCCCTTTGGGGAACGCGTCAGTCATTATCTCAGCGTCTTGCTGATCGGCCCGGTACTCTTTTTCTCGGCGGTCGGAGCGACAGCCTCCCTGCGCAGCTACACCCTGGTGCAATGGCTGCTTGAGCAAAAGGCCATGGGTTTTCTGCTCGGCTCGGTGTGGCCCTGGTTGCTGCCCTATCTGCTGATCACGTTGGCCTTTACCTTTACCTACGCCTATGTGCCCAACACCCGAGTGCGACTGCGCGCGGCCCTGATCGGCGCCTTGGTGGCCGGGCTGCTGTGGCAAACGGTGGGCTCGATCTTTGCCAACTTTATTACCGGCTCGACTCGCTACGCGGCCATTTATTCCTCCCTGGCGATTTTGATTCTGTTCATGATGTGGGTCTATATCGCCTGGCTGATTGTGTTGATCGGCGCCAATATCGCCTTCTATGTGCAAAATCCCGCCTATCTGAACACGAAAACGCGCGAACCGCGTCTGAGCAACCGTCTGCGCGAACGCCTTGCGTTATCTGTCATCGGCCGCATCGCCAGCGACTACGCGCAAGGACTGGCTCCACCCAATGCCGAGGCGCTCGCCAAAGCCTGCGGCGTGCCCGGCACCAACATCGCCACCCTGATCGACATGCTCGAGACGGCGGAGCTGATCCGGCGCACCGCGGACAGCACCGCTGCCAATCACCCGGCTCATACCGAGGGGTTTATTCCCAGCCGTCCACCAGAGCGCATTAGCATCCAATCCGTGCTCGATGCTGTGCGCGACTATGAGCAAACAGGCGCACCCCCATCCCTGGCAGGCCCGGTGGCTGATATTGAGGCACGCATCATGAAAGCGACAAGCGAGGCAGTTTCTGGCCTGACGCTGAAGAATCTCATCGACAATCCCTCGGGCACGGATTAAAAACACTCAAGGGGATCAAGTAGCTTGCGCACGGGAGCAAAGCTCAAGCGATGCTCGGGACATGGCCCCAGGCGCTGCAGGGTCTCGAGATGCACTCTGGTCGGATAACCTTTGTGACGCGCGAAGCCATAGCCTGGGTATTGGGCATCGAGCTCCACCATCAGAGCGTCGCGCGCCACCTTGGCAAGGATTGACGCGGCGCTGATGGCCGGCTCACGCGCGTCGCCGCGCACAATGGCCTCGGCCGGGCAGCACAGATCGAGCGGGCAGCGGTTGCCATCGATCAGGGCGCGGTGCGCTGGTGGCCGCAGGGCATGCACAGCCTCACGCATGGCCCTCAGACTGGCGTTGAGAATGTTCTCCCGATCAATATCCGCCGCGCTGACCAGAGCAATGGCATAGCCAAGCGCATTGGCGCGAATCTCCCGGTCCAGCTGCTCACGCTGGGTCGCGCTTAATGTTTTCGAGTCCGCCAGGCCCGTCAGTGGCTGATTGGGATTCAGGATCACCGCGGCCGCCACCACCGGGCCAGCAAGCGGGCCGCGCCCAGCTTCGTCGACGCCGGCGATGCGCGAGACGCCCGACAGCGCCGGCATTCAAACCGACCCTGGCGCTTTGATCAGCGCAAGCAGCGCGTCTGCTGCCCGTGCCGCCGCGTCCTGCCTTAGCCGCCGATGCACCCGCTGATAGGCGGCCTGAATTTCCTCGCGCAGCGCAGCGTCGTCGAGCAGCCGGAGCAGCATGGGCGCCATTGCACTAGCGTTGCAGCGCTCTTGCAGAAATTCCGCCGCCAGCTCGCGACCCACGAGCAAATTGGCCATGGCGGCATAGGGCACCTTGATCAGACGCAGCCCTTTGAGCAGCGCCCAGGTCAGAGGATTGAGGCGATAAGCAACCAGCATCGGGCGCTTAAGCAGCAGAGTTTCAAGCGTGGCGGTGCCCGATGCTGTCAGGACAATGTCCGCCGCGGCGATGGCCTCGCGCGAGCGCCCGTCCAGCAGCAGCGGTCGCAAGCGACCTTGGCCGAGCTGCCGCAGCCGGGATTCAAAGACGGCGCGAATACGCTGTGAAACCAGAGGTACTACAAAACGTAGATCGGGGCGCTCACTCTGACATTGCAAGGCTGTTTCGATAAAGGGATCGGCGAGCCGCTCGACTTCGCTCAGACGACTGCCTGGTAAGAGCGCGACCACGGATGCTATTGCGGGCAACTCGGTCGCGGGCAGCCCGATTGCCGCGCGTGCTTGCGCCTGATCGACATCAAAGGGGATGTCGTCGGCCAGCGGATGCCCGATATAGCGCACTGGCACCCGATGCCGGCGCAGAAATTCCTCCTCAAAGGGGAAAATGCTGAGCATCAGATCCACCGCGCGGCGGATTGCCTTAACCCGACCAGGGCGCCACGCCCAGACCGTCGGACAGACTAGATGCGCGGTTGGAATGCCCGCCGCGCGCAGATCACGCTCCAGCCCCAGATTGAAGTCCGGCGCATCAATACCGACAAACAGGTCGGGTTGCAACGCGAGCACTCGCGCACGCAGTTCGCGGCGCAAGCGCAGCAGCCGCGGCAGTTCCTTGAGAACCTCGACAAAGCCCATCACCGACAATTGCTCCAGTGGCAGCCAAGTCTCGCAGCCCTCGGCAATCATCTTGGGGCCTGCCACACCGACGAAACGCGCATCTGGACAGCGCGCGCGCAGTGCGCGCAGCACCAGGGCACCGAGTTGGTCGCCGGAGGGCTCGTTGGCAACCAGGGCAATGGTGACTGGCATCAGCGCAGCAGACCGCGCGCGCGCGTAGCGACAAAATCCGCCATCAACCCCAGGTCCGGCGCCGTGGCCGCCAACTCACGCAGGCGTCGGATGGCTTCATCGATCAACAGCCCAGAGCGGTATAGCAGCCGATAGCCCTGGCGAATCTGACGAATACGTTCGGCATCGAAGTGCCTGCGGCGCAGGCCTTCGACATTCACGCCGCGCGCGCGTGCAGGATGCCCGCTCACCGTGACGAAAGGTGGAATATCCTTGGCCACCACCGAGCCCATGGAGGTAAAGCAGTGGGCGCCCAGACGACAGAACTGATGCACAATGGTAAAACCACCCAGAATAGCCCAGTCGTCAACTTGAATATGCCCCCCGAGCGAGGCGGCATTGGCCATGATGACATGATTGCCGATATGACAGTCATGGGCCACATGCGTGTATGCCATCAGCAGATTGTCGTTGCCAATACGGGTAACGCCCAGATCCTGGGCAGTACCGCGATGCAAAGTGGCAAACTCTCGGATCACATTGCGCTCACCGATGTGCAGTTCGGAGTGCTCGCCGGCAAATTTCTTGTCCTGCGGCGCCTCGCCCACCACCGCGAACTGGTAAATCTGATTGTCTTCTCCGATGTGGGTCGGGCCTTTGATCACAACATGGGATCCAATGCGGCAGCCACGGGCAATGCTCACCTCGGCGCCGATTACCGCAAAGGGACCCACCTCCACATCCGGGTGAAGATCAGCGTCGGGGTCGATAACCGCGCTCGGGTGAATCAAGAATTAGAAATCCCGCGCCGTGCACATAATTTCGGCTGTCGCGACCAGGTTGTCATCGACCCGCGCGACACCATCGAACTTCCAGATACCGCGACGCACCTGCTTCAGAGCGACTTCCAAAAACAACTGATCACCGGGTTCAACTGGTCGTTTGAAGCGCGCCTTATCGATTCCGACAAAGTAATACAATGACTTTTCACTGACCTCGTCCGGCCGCGACGCCATGGCCAATAGCCCCGTGGCCTGCGCCATGGCTTCCACGATCAGCACCCCCGGCATGACCGGGCGCACAGGAAAATGCCCGGTAAAGAAAGGCTCGTTGAAGGTGACATTCTTGAGCGCGAGCAGCCGCTGATCCGGCTCGAACTCCACCACCCGGTCCACCAACAGAAAGGGATAGCGGTGTGGCAAGAAGCTCATCACCTTGTGAATATCCATGATTACCAAAATTGCCTCCAGGAACCCACTAGCAAGACGTCACCCATCACAGAAATCATTTGCGAACGCCAGACGGCGCATCATCGGCGCCAGCGTCAACCTCGCTGCCCTCGGGTGTCAGTGTGGCGAGACGCTCCTCGAGCTGCTTCAGGCGCCGTGCCATCTCATCGAGCTGCCGAAAACGCACCACCTGACGCCGCCACTCCGCGGCCGGCATCGCCGGAATACCGCTACTGTAAACACCGGCCTGACGAAAGGAACGAGTCACCATCGCCATGCCTGAAAAATGCACGTTATCGGCAATGGTCAGATGCCCCGCCATTCCGACCGCTCCCGCCAGGGTGCAGTTACGCCCAATGCGGGTCGACCCGGAAATGCCGCCGCAGGCCGCCATGGCGGTATTCTCACCTATCTGCACATTGTGCCCAATCTGCACCAGGCTATCGATCTTGACGCCATCGGCAATACGTGTGTCCTCTATTGCACCGCGGTCCACGGCGGAATTCACGCCGATTTCGACATCGTCCCCCAGGATCGCGCGCCCAATCTGCCTCATCCGCATCCAGCGCTCGCCATCCTTGGCGAATCCAAAGCCTTCCCGACCGATCACGGCGCCGGGATGCAAGAGCGCGCGCCTGCCGATCACGCTGTTCTCGCACACCACAACACGAGCGACCAAACGACTGTGCGCGCCGATGCTCGCGCCCGCCAGAACGATACAGCCGGGACCCATCTGAACACCAGGGCCAATCTCAGCATCCTGCTCAATCACACACAAAGGGCCAACAGATGCGCTTGGATCGATGCGCGCCATCTCATTGACCACCGCGCTGGGATGGCAGCCTGGTTCCGGGCGCACCCGCGGATGAAGAATTTCGATGGCACGCGCGAATGTGAGATAGGGATTCTCCGACAGCAGAGCAGCCGAAGGACAATCCGCCAGATCATCAGATCTCAGAATAACGGCGCCGGCTGAGGTTTGCGATAGACGATCACGCAGCTTTCGATCGCCAAGGAAGGCCAGACAATCATTAGCGGCACGCTCAAGCGTCGCGACACGCGACACGCGAATGCTGCCTTCACCGGCTAACTCAGCGCCGATGCGCACCGCCAAGTCCGCGAGAAGTATCCCGTTATTGCTTTGCATGACCGCACGGATCGCATAACCGCGCTATCAGCGGTCGGCAAACTCCCGTTTCAGACGTTCAATGATATCCGCGGAAACGTCCATGCGTTCGCTAAAGTAGACCACGCCATCGGTCAAAATCAGATCAATGCCCTTTTCACGCGCAATTTGCGCCACCACCTCCTCGACCTGTTTTACCAGACGCGTACGCAATTCATTCTTGCGCAGCGCGAAGTCTGCTTGCAATTCTTCCTTCTCATAACGCAAACGTCGCGTGCGTGAGCGAATGTCATTTTGCAAACGCTGTAGTTCATCCTCGCTCATCAGCGCGGCATCACGCTCGAGTCGCTGTTGCAACCGATCAATGCCTTCCTGTTGATCAAGCAGGGTCGTTTCGCGTTCGCTCAACTCCTCGGTCAACACTTGGCGAGCCGACTCGTACTGCGGTGACTCCTCGACGATGCGGTTTGGGTCCACGATAGCAATCCGCAGGCTGGCACTGTTGCCGGGGTAAGGAGATTCCGCCCAGGCAACACCATGGATCAAAGTTACCAAAAAAAGGACAGAACCGAAGCGTCGCACCGTCAAATGCTCCATGAAACTCTCAGATCTCAAGTGGATCTCTTGTCATTAGAAATTTTGCCCAAAGGAGAACTGGAATACCTGCTCGTCGTCGTCATCCTTGGCGTTAATCGGATAGGCAACACTGACTGACAGAGCCCCCACGGGGGACAGCCATGCCAACGACAGACCCGCTGAATATCGGAGATCTCCTAGGTCAAAGCCAGTCGGTGCAACCAAATCAGATGGCTCTGTCCACCAGACGTTACCAAAATCCAAAAAGGCCCCAAGACGCAAGGTGTCCTCGAACTTTCCGCCAACCGGGGGCGGCGCGAACAATTCGACGCTGCCAGTCAGCATCATATTGCCGCCAACTGGATCATTTTCTTCCGTGGTTTCCCTCGGGCCCAGGGAATAGGCCTTCCAACCACGCACGGACCCTGGCCCACCAGCATAAAAATTACTAAAAAACGGCATTTCGGTGGTATCGCCATAGCCAGCGCCGTAACCAAAATTCGCTCTCAAGGCGAAGGTAAACCGCTGTGTCAGTGGAATGTACTGCCGCCCGCGGTAAGTAATGCGATAGAATTGCAAATCGCTTCCTGGCACCGCAATCTCACCATAGAGCGACTGCAAGGTTCCTTTGGTGGGGAAAATGGCCGAGTCACGCGAATCTTTCGTATAGCTTGCAGTCAAGAAAAAGTCGTTGAATTTATTTCCGTTTTGGGCTATGAAATCCTTAGCCAACTCGGAATACTCGCCGGCGAAAAAGTGCGTGTATTGGTAACGGGCCCCAAGACCGGCGCGACTCGTATCGGAAATCGGCAGGCCAAAATTCACTTCCGCCAAGCCCACGTCGGTTGAGTAGTCGGCGCCGATGGATTCGTCGTAATCAGTGGTCTGATAAGCTAGATCAAATCCGCGGCTAATGCCATCGACCGTATAGTAGGGGTTGGTGTAAGCCAGCCGGTAGAGCTGATCACTGCCGCTGGTATTGAAAGCAAAGGAGACCTGTTTACCGGTCCCAAGAAAATTGTTCTGCGATACGCTGGTACTAAACAAAATACCATCCGACTGCGAATAGCCCACACCTGCAAGCAGATTACCGGATGGCTTCTCCTTGACGGTCACATCGACGTCGACTAGATCCGGCGAGCCCGGAACTGCCGGCGTTTCAATGTTGACATCCTCAAAAAAGCCTAGTCTTTTCAATCGCTCGCGCGACTTGGTGACCCGATCCGCCGAGAACCAAGCGGTTTCGAGTTGTCGCATCTCACGACGCAATACCTCGTCGCGAGTGCGGGTATTGCCCTTCATGTTGACGCGACGAACATAAACGCGTTTACCTGGGTCGACAAAAAAGGTCACGGCGACAGTCTTATTCTCGGCATCGACCTCGGGTACGGTGTTTACGTTGGCAAAAGCATAACCCTCGTTGCCGAGCAGTTCCGAAATGCGCTCGGCGCTTTCGCTCGCGGCCTTGCGCGAAAACACGGCGCCGCGTTGCATCTCAATCAGCGGAAAGAGTTGCTCGACCGGGATGGACGGATCACCGGCCAAGCGAATATCGCTGACCTGATACACCTCACCCTCGTCAATGCCGATGGTCACGTAGATATCGTTTTTATCCGGACTAATAGTGACCTGGGTCGATGTAACCTGGAAATTAATGTAACCGCGGTCAAGATAGAAGGAACGTAGCGCCTCAATATCGCCGGCCAGTTTCTCCTTGGCATAACGGTCGTTCTTGCTGTAGAAGGAATTCCACTTGGTGGGCCCCAATTTGAACAGCTTAAGTAGCCGTTTTTCATTGAAATCTTCATTACCAATGATGTTAATCTGCTTGAGCCGGGCCGTCAGTCCCTCGGTGACCTCGATGCGCACGGCCACCCGGTTGCGATCCAGCGGCGAGACGGTCGATTCGACATCCATGCCGTACTTGCCAGCGGCAAAGTACTGGCGGCGCAGTTCCTGCTCGATGCGATCCAGGACTGAGCGATTGAAGACCCGCCCTTCGGCCAGGCCGATTTCCTTGAGTCCCTCCTTGAGATCATCAGTCTTGATGGATTTGTTGCCGACAATATCGATTCGGGCCACGGCCGGGCGCTCGCGCACCCAAATCACCAGCACATTGCCATCGCGCTCGACCTTGACATCATCAAAGAAGCCAGTGGTGTAGAGTGAGCGGATGATATCGGAGGTGACATCGTCGACCACCAGATCATTGATCTGCACCGGGAGATAGCTGAATACAGTACCAGCCGCGATGCGCTGCAATCCCTCGACGCGAATATCGGCAACGCGAAATGCCGCTGCGGCAGTTCCCATCCAGAACAACACGGCCAGCAGCAGGCTAAGCGCGCCCGCGCGGCGCTGCATCGTGCGTGTTATCGGCTTTGGCACACCTTTGCCCTCAGTGGATACATGTTTGGATTCATCGGCAGCGAAGAGCGGTTAGTATAAGGGAAACCCCTTAACCAGCCCAAGCCTCACAATCCGAGGAAGCGCGCGATGTCGACATAGAAAGCCAGCGTCATCAGTCCAACCAGCAGCGCGATTCCTAGGCGCTGGCTCAGTTCCATGACACTGTCTGGAAGCGGACGGCGAATGACGGCTTCCACCGCGAAGAAGAGCAGATGTCCGCCATCGAGCACCGGAACCGGCAGCAGATTCAGAAGCCCAAGGCTGACACTGAGCAGCGCGAGAAATTTCACGAAAGGCTCAAAACCAACCTGAGCCGTTCGCCCGGCCGCATCGGCAATGCCAATCGGGCTGCTCAGATTCTCGACCGAGACGCGACCGACCAGCATCCGCCCGATGAGACGCAAGGTCAACACGGAGACATCAGTGATCCGGGTCACGGCCGCGCCGGCAGCCGCCAGGGGCCCGAGTCGCACCACCACCTGTTGATCCACGAGCAAATCATCCGGTACCCGTGGCCCGGCACCGATGCGCCCGAAACGCTCATCCCCTTCCGTCATCACCGCCGGCACCAAGGAAATCAGCAGGGTATCCGCGCCGCGCTCGACTTGAACAGTCAGCGGCTGCCCCGGATGGGCACGCACAGCCTCGACCACATCCGCCCACACCCGCACGGCCTGGCCATTGATCGCGGTGATACGGTCGCCGGCTTGCATGCCAGCCTCGAGCGCCGGCTGCCCTGGCACAAGCTCGCCGATCACTGGCGGCAGCACGGGTCGCGGTCCGACCAGACCAACAGAGGTCAAAAAACCGCGTGCCGGGTCCAGTTGATCAAGATCGTTGCTGGGCAGCCAGCGATCCTGCGCCCTGCCCGCCTCGTCGCGCACCCGCACCAGCACATCCTCACCGCCAAAGGCCCCCTGCAGCAGCGCGAACCAGACCGCACTCCAAGTCGGGGTGTCGCGCTGATCAACACGCTCGATCAGGTCACCCGGGGTAAAGCCGGCACTGGCGGCAATCGACTCGGGCAGTACCTCGCCCACCTCGGGCCGCACACCGGACTCGCCGGCCATTAGCACCAGCCAGTACACCAGGAAAGCGAACAGAAAATTGGCCAATGGCCCGGCCGCCACAATGGCCGAGCGTTTCCATAGTGGCTGGCGATTGAATGCGCGCGGAAGATCGGCAGGATCAACAACCTCTTCCTCGCGTTCATCGACCATTTTTACATAGCCGCCGATGGGCCAGGCGGCGAGGACATATTCGGTTTCGTCGCCCCGGCGATGCCAGGTTAACAGCGGACTTCCAAAACCGAGGGAGAAGCGCAGCACCTTGACACCAAGCCGACGCGCCACCCAAAAGTGACCAAACTCATGCACAGTAATCAAAATGGCGATGGCAACCAGAAAGGCGCCCAGCTTAAGCAGCAAATCCATGCTTTAACCCTGCCCCACGCGGGTCGGCGCAAGGCCGGCGATACTCTGCTCGGCAAGCTCCCGCGCCTGACGATCAACTTCCAGAACCTGTGTCAGTCCCTGTCGCGGACCGCTTGCATCCACCGCCACCGTCGGTAGCTGATCCATCGTCATTTCGACAATCCGGCCGATGTCGGTAAAGCCGATGCGTTCGTCGAGAAAGGCCTCCACCGCGATCTCGTTAGCGGCATTCAGCACCACGGGCGCGGTGCCGCCCTCGCGCGCCGCGCGATAAGCAAGCCTGAGACAGGGAAAACGCTCGGGTGCCGGCGGTTCAAAATCCAACCTGGCCACCGAGAAGATATCCAGCATGTCCACGCCCGAGGCGATACGCTCTGGCCAGGCCAAGGCATGGGCGATGGGGGTGCGCATATCGGGATTGCCGAGCTGCGCCAGCACCGAACCGTCGTTGTACTGCACCATGGAATGAATGACGCTTTGCGGATGCACCACCACCTGAATGCGCTCTGGTGGGGTATCGAACAGCCAGCAGGCCTCGATGATCTCGAGGCCTTTGTTCATCATGGTGGCGGAGTCAACGGAAATTTTGCGTCCCATGCTCCAGTTAGGATGCGCGCACGCCTGCTCCGGAGTGACTCGCGCCAAGTCCGCCGCCGGCGTATTGCGAAAGGGACCACCGGACGCCGTCAGTAGAATCCGCTCGACACCAGCGCGCTCCAAACCTTCTGGACGTTGCGCCGGCAGACATTGAAAAATGGCATTGTGTTCGCTGTCGATCGGCAGAAGCTCAGCCCCGGAGTCCGCCACGGCACGCATCAAAATCGCGCCCGCCACCACCAAAGCCTCTTTATTCGCCAGCAGCAACCGCTTGCCAGCCTTGGCGGCGGCCAGAGTAGACATGAGTCCGGCGGCGCCGACAATGGCCGCCATCACGGCATCCACCTCCGGCAGGGTCGCGATCCGCTCAAGGGCATCCGCGCCCGCGAGCACCTCCGGCGGGTCAGACATCTCCGCCAGGGCGTCGCGGAGCTGCCCGGCCGCCTCGGCATCGACCATCACGGCAAAGCGCGGTCTGACAGCCAGGCACTGCTCGGCCATGCGCTCGACATTGCGATGCGCGCTCAGCGCCAGGACGCGGAAGCGTTGCGGATGACGCTGCACCACATCCAGGGTACTGACCCCTATGGAGCCGGTTGAACCAAGCACGGCAATGCCAATCATCCTGTCGCCTCCCAGAGCAGAAAACCAAGCGCGAACACAGGCACGGCGGCGAGCAGACTGTCCACCCGATCCAGCATGCCTCCGTGACCGGGGAGCAGGGAACCGGCGTCCTTGAGGTTGCGACGGCGCTTCAGCCAGCTCTCAAGCAAATCTCCCACCACCGACACCCCGGCCGTCAGCATGCACAGCAGTACCAGCCATAGCCAGGACAGCGGATTCCCGGCCATGGGTAACAACACCAGACTCCAAAGACCAGCGGCAATCAGGCCGCCCATCACGCCCTCGACAGTTTTACCTGGACTGACACTGGGCGCGAGCTTGCGCCGCCCGAAGCGACGCCCAGCAAAATAGGCACCGGTATCCGTCAGCCAGACCAGCATCAGCAAGAAAAGCACCATCCAGGCGCCGCCACTGGATCGCGCGTGAAGCGCCAGTACGCCGATCCAACAGGCTGAGATGACGGGCAAGGATACCAGCAGCATCGGCCAATCCGCCGCCTTGGCCGGCTGCACGTCACCAACACGGAAAATGACGGGGAGCATCAGGAGCCAAAACACCGCCACGGGGAGCAGGATTGGCAATGGCTCTCGCACTAAGCCGACCAAGCCAGATAGACCCAGAACCGCAAGCACAGTTAGGAGATAAGCCCAGCGCAAGATGGCGCGGGATAATCCCAGTAGTATCGCCAGCTCCCAAGCAGCAAGCCCGATTGCCGGCGCCAGCGCCACAGCCAAGCCGAGGGTAGGCAGCCAAAGCACGGCGCCCGCTGTCGCGAGCGCGAGCATCAACGCGGTCCAGAAACGCTCGCGTAGCGCCCCGGACGCTGCTGTCGCATTGGAGTCAGTCATGGCGGACGGATGATTCAATGGGCAGGAATTGACCTGTCAGGCCAAATCACGTGCGGATTGCACGGGCATCATCGGGGTATCGAGCCTGTGCGAAGCGTCTGCGTCGGAAGCGCCTTCATTGGGGAAATTAGGCGGCACTTGATCATTTTGCAGCGCGTTATGTTGCAGCCCACCCCCCGGCTCGCCGAGCTGCTCACCAATGAGACCAAAGCGACGCTGACGGCGGGCAAAATCCGCAAGCGCCAGTGCAAGGGCATCGGCGTCAAACTCCGGCCACATCAGCTCGGAAAAATACAGTTCGGCGTAAGCCGACTGCCAGAGTAGAAAGTTGCTGAGCCGCTTCTCGCCGCCAGTACGAATAAACAGATCGGGATCTGGCAACCCGGAGGTTGCCAAGCGTGCACCAATGGCAGCCTCGTCGATGGCATCAAGATCCATTCGCCCGGCAACCAACTCACTGGCCAAGGCGCGGGCCGCCTGAGCGATGTCCCAACGCCCGCCATAGTTAGCCGCCACCTGCAGGGACAAGCCGCGATTGTCGCGCGTGGCCTGCTCGGCCTCGCGGACTTGACGCTGAAACTTTTCCGAGAAGGCACTCAGGTCGCCTATCACCCGAAAGCACACATCATGCTCTACCAGGCGGCGGATCTCGATCCGCAAGGTGCTCATGAATAACTCGATCAGCACTCTGACCTCGGATTTAGGCCGCCGCCAGTTTTCGCTGCTGAAGGCGAAGATGGTTAATGCCGAAACCCCCCTGCGCAGGCATTCTTCGACAACCGCCCGCACGGCCTTTGCGCCAGCCCTGTGCCCAGCGGTACGCGGCAAACCACGCTGGCGAGCCCAGCGGCCATTGCCATCCATGATAATCGCCACGTGCGTGGGCAGCCCAGAAACCGGCGTCACCTTACCAAGGCCCGAATCAGATCCCTGACGCTGCCCGGTATCTGGCTGCGTCGTCCGCGCGGGTGGCGATTTTGACGAGGATTCAGGCAAGAATTCCTGCGGAACTGAACCCATCAGATCGCCATCAGATCGGTTTCTTTACGCTCCAGTACCTGGTCGACTTCCTTGACATACTGATCGGTGAGTTTCTGCACGATTTCCTGCCCGCGATGCTCATCATCCTCGGAAATCAACTTTTCCTTGACCAGTTCTTTCAGGTCATTGTTGGCGTCGCGACGAATGTTGCGCACCGCTACCTTCGCCTGCTCGGCCTCATGACGGGCAATGCGCTGCAGATCACGCCGACGCTCTTCGGTCAACTGCGGCATGGGTACGCGAATGACGGTCCCGGCGGTGTTGGGGTTGACCCCCAGATCGGATTGAATGATGGCCTTCTCGACCACGGACACCATATTACGTTCCCATGGTGTCACCGTTAGGGTGCGAGCATCCTCGGCGGCGACATTAGCGACCTGTGAGATGGGTACCTCGGAGCCGTAGTAGGACACCTTGACATGATCGAGCAGCGACGGATGGGCGCGGCCCGTGCGGATTTTCGCCAACTCATGGCCGAGCGCCTCGACACTCTTGGCCATGCGTTCGGCGGCGTTTTGCTTAATGTCGTCGATCATTGCTTGGGTTCACTCTCTACTAGTTCACTCTCTACTAGGGAGCCAATATCCTCGCCAGCCGCGGCCCGAACCAGCGCTCCCGGTTCGTAAATGTTCATCACCCGCAGCGGAACCTGGTTATCGCGGCACAGCACGATGGCGGTGGCGTCCATCACCTTGAGGTTTTCGCGCAAGGCTCTATCATAGGTGAGTCGAGGATACAGCACCGCATCGGGATGCGTCACAGGGTCGGCCGAATAAATCCCATCGACCTTGGTGGCTTTAATGAGTAAATCCGCGCCGATTTCAATCGCACGCAGGCTGGCGGCGGAGTCCGTGGTGAAGAACGGACTGCCAATGCCAGCGGCAAAAAGAGCCACCCGCCCTGCATCCAAATGCGCCACTGCGCGGCGGCGAATGTAGTCTTCGCACACCTGGTTGATTTTGAGCGCCGACATCACCCGGGTCGGCACGCCGATGCGCTCGAGCGCGTCCTGCATGGCCAGGGCATTCATCACGGTGGCAAGCATACCCATCTGATCGGCGGTGACGCGGTCCATGCCCGCACCGGCCAGGCCAACGCCGCGAAAAATATTGCCGCCGCCAATCACCAGGGCGATCTGGGTCCCGGCGGCAACCACCTCGGCAACCTCGGCGGCAATGCGGTTCAGGACCGTTGGATCGATCCCGCAGGGCGAGTCACCGAGCAGAGCTTCCCCGCTGAGCTTTAGCAGAATCCGACGGTGCGGCATGGATGCTCCGTTATTGATGCCGATGAAGGCTGCAGGTCGCTGGCGCCAAATTGGCCTGACTCAGACGCCGCGCGCCTGAGCCTGGACCTCCTCGGCGAAGTTCTCGGTTTTCTTCTCGATGCCTTCACCGACCTCGAAGCGCGCGAAACGCTTCACCCTGGCGCCGGCCTTTTTCAACAAGTCGCCAACCGTCTGTTCCGCATCCTTAACGAAGGCCTGACCATGCAGGGTGACCTCTTCGAAGAACTTGCGCACCCGCCCCTCGGTGATTTTATCGATGATGTTTTCCGGCTTGCCGCTGTCGAGTGCTTGGGCACGAAAGATCTCTCGCTCCTTGGCGACGGCCTCGGCCGGAACCTGATCCTCGCTCACCCAGCCCGGATTGGTGGCGGCAATGTGCATGGCGATGTCTCGGCCAAGCACCTCGTCACCATCAATGAGCTCGACGATCACGCCAATGCGAGTGCCGTGGCGGTAGTGATGCAGACGACCCTCGACATTATTGAAGCGCAGCAGTCGACGCAGCTGGATGTTTTCGCCCACCTTGGTGATCAGCGCCTCGCGCGCAGCATCGACTGTCTCGCCCGAGGCCATTGTCAGGGCGGCCAGGGCGGCAGCATCCTCGACTTCAGCTGCCAGCGCGGTATCGGCTGCGGCAGCGGCAAAGGCGGCAAAGTTCTCATCCTTGGCGACAAAATCGGTCTCGCTGTTGATCTCCAACACCACGCCCTGCTTACCATCCTCGGAGATGCGAATTTCCACCACGCCGTCAGCGGCGGTGCGGCCGGCCTTTTTGGCGGCCTTGGCCTGACCAGACTTGCGCATGGCCTCAATGGCCGCCTCAATGTCGCCGGCGGTTTCAACCAGCGCCTTTTTGCATTCCATCATTCCAGCCCCGGTGCGCTCCCGAAGCTCTTTGACCAGACTGGCCGTGATTGCCATGAAATCCCCCAATCAATAAAAAAAACTGTCAGCCGTCGGCTCAAGGGCCGGGCTGGTGCGGGTTGGTCCGCGGAAACACTCGCGCGCCCGGCAGCAATGGCCGAGACTGAAGGCCTGACAACTGGCCTCAGGCAGCGACGTCATCGACTGCAGCCGCGGTCGGTTCTTCCTCGGGCACGAACTCTGCGCCATCGGCATTGCGCCCACCGGCCATCGCGGCAGCCGTTTGGCGACCATCGAGAATGGCCGAGGCGGCAGCTTCAATGTAAAGGCGCACAGCGCGAATGGCATCATCGTTACCCGGAATAACGTAATCCACCGAGCCCGGATCATTGTTTGTGTCAACCACGCCAACAATGGGAATCCCGAGTTTGTTCGCCTCGGTGATCGCGATGCGCTCATGGCCCACGTCAATGACAAAAAGCGCATCCGGCAGGTTACCCATGTTTTTGATGCCACCCAAGCTCAGGTCGAGCTTGTCGCGTTCACGGCTCAGTGTCAGCGCCTCTTTCTTGCCAAAGCGCTCAATGCTGCCGTCTTCGAACATGGCCTCGAGTTCTTTCAACCGCTGGATAGATTTGCGCACCGTCTGGAAATTGGTGAGCATGCCGCCGAGCCAGCGGTGATTGACATAAGGCATACCACAACGCTGCGCCTCCTCGCGAATGGGGTCATGTGCGGCGCGCTTGGTGCCGACAAAGAGAACGCGCCCGCCATTGGAGGCAAGCTTGCCGAGATAGTTCATCGCATCCTGAAACAGCGGCAGGGTCCGCTCCAAGTTGATGATGTGAATTTTGTTGCGCTGGCCAAAGATATAGGCCCCCATCTTGGGGTTCCAGTAGCGGGTCTGGTGCCCGAAGTGAACGCCAGCCTGCAGCATCTGGCGCATGGATACATCTGTCATTGGTGTACTCCGTTTGGGTTGAACCTCCGCGAACCCCATCACACAACCTCACCTGATCCGTGAGGCACCCAGTGTCATGTGTCGGAACGCGTGTGGCGTTGGATATTGAATGCAATGGCGAAACTTGATACGGATTTCGCCCGGTGCGAACGCGAGGCCTGCCTGAATGGGGCGCACCCATGTTGTTTAAGGATCCGAAACGGATCGATCTGTTTCGGTTGGGCCTATTCAGCGCAGCTGGTTTCAGCTTTCTAGATCTCAGCTTGGCCAGATCTCAGCTTGGCCGAATCTCTGCTTACCGGATTTTAGCTCGACTGGACGCAACTGGAGAGCACGGCTCCGTCGGAATGCAAGATGCGGGAGACTCCCAACAACGGATTCCGCTCCCGTCCCGCCGAACAAACCCCTAAATCCACCCAAGATAAATTCCCGACAGGTACCTCGGGGCAACTCGCCATTTCCAAGTTCACTGGTGAAGTTCACTGGTGAAGTTCACTGGCGAAGTGCCCTCACATCTGGCGCAGTTTGCGGCTTCGCGGCGCATCTTATACCATGATGGGCTGTTCATGGGCAACGATGTACTCGCTTCCCCCGCTTGCAAGGCCGGGTTCCAGAATGGGACTTTGCTCCCCATCTAGCCAGTTTGGGTCTCGCTGGCCCTTGCTTACCGCAACTGTCCAGCGCAACCGTCCAGTGTAAGCCGAGCGTCTGCCGTCTCGCGCCCCTTTACTAGGTACCCATTGCTTTAGCGCCTTGCCCAGAATCATCGACCCGAATCCATGAGCGTTACCATCAAAACCCCCGCGGAAATCGACAAAATGCGCATCGCCGGCCGCCTCGCGGCGGAGGTGCTCGACATGATAGGTGAACACATAGAACCCGGCATTACGACAGATGAACTCGATCGCATCTGCCATGACTTTATTGTCAACACACAAAACGCCATTCCCGCGCCGCTTAACTATCGCGGCTTTCCCAAATCGATCTGCACCTCGGTCAACAACCAAGTGTGCCACGGCATCCCCTCGCACAAACGCCTGAAAAAAGGGGATGTACTCAATATCGACGTCACCGTGATCAAAGACGGCTTCCACGGCGATACCAGCAAGATGTTTACCATCGGCCAGCCCTCGGTGCTGGCCAGCCGGCTGATCGACGTTACCCAGCAGGCAATGCGCGCGGGAATCGAGGTCGTGCGTCCCGGCGCAACCCTTGGCGACATCGGCCATGCTGTTCAGGCCCTGGTCGAGCGCAATAAGTTCTCCGTTGTACGCGAATATTGCGGACACGGAATTGGTCGACAGTTTCACGAAGAGCCCCAGGTGTTGCATTATGGAAAACCTGGGGACGGTCTGGTGTTGCAACCCGGCATGTGTTTCACCATCGAGCCCATGGTCAATGCCGGAAAACGCTTCATTAAGCAATTGCCAGATGGCTGGACTGTGGTCACCAAGGATCGCAGCCTCTCCGCGCAATGGGAGCACACCATCCTGGTGACTGCCAGCGGCTACGAAATCCTCACCCTGCGCGACGAAGAGCGCGCCCAGATGGAGGCTGCCTGAGCAGGAACATGACTCCGGATGCCATCATTCATCAGCCGCTCACATCGGCTGAGCGCGAACGTCTCATCAGCACCCCGCCCGAGAACTGTGTGCGCGTGTTCAAGGAGATACTCGCGCAAGCGACCAGTCGCCTGTCCGAGGCTTTTGACGCCGCGGTTCCCGTGGGCGCACTGGCCATTGCTCGCAGCCGCCTGATCGACGAGTTGCTGATCCATGCCTGGCGTCAGTTCGGCCCATCCGACACCCAGGCCGCGCTGGTCGCCGTCGGCGGCTATGGCCGGGAAGAACTGATGCCGGCCTCGGACATTGACTTGCTAATGCTGGTAGCGCCCGAAGCGGTAGAGGCAACGACTGAACACCTAAGCGCCTTTCTGACCTTTCTGTGGGACATCCGCCTTGAGGTCGGGCATGCCGTGCGCACGCCGGCCGAATGCCAGACCGAGGCGCGCGACGACGTGACAGTGATCACTAACCTGATTGAAGCGCGGCTGATCGCTGGCAAGGAGGACTTGTTTGTCGACATGCAGCAGGCCATCGCGCCGGAGTGCGTTTGGCCGAGCGAGGCCTTCTTCGACGCCAAGTGCCGAGAACAACGCGCACGCTGGCAGAAATACGGCGAAACCGCTTATAACCTGGAGCCCAACATCAAGGAAAATCCGGGCGGTCTTCGCGATATTCAGATGATTGTTTGGGTGACCAAACGTCATTTTGGCACCACGGCGCTGGAAGAACTGGTCCGCCACGGGTTCCTGACCCAAACCGAGTATTTCACCCTCATCGACAGCCAGGCGTTGCTGTGGCGGATTCGCTTTGCGCTGCATCGGCTCGCCGGGCGGCGCGAGGACCGGCTGCTATTCGATTACCAACGCACCCTGGCGGCTGAATTCGGCTTCTCGGACACCGAGACCGACCTCGCCGTCGAACAGTTCATGCAGCAGTACTATCGGGCCGTGATGGAGCTGAATCGGCTGAATGAAATGTTGTTGCAGTTGTTTCGCGAGGCCATCGTTCTGCGCGACCACGTCGGCCCGCCGCAACCAATCAATAAGCGCTTTCAGTCTCGCAGCGGCTATCTGGAAGTCACCCACGATCAGGTCTTCAATCGCTCGCCCTTCGCGCTGCTTGAACTCTTCCACATTCTGCAACTGCAACCGGAACTCAAGGGGGTGCGCGCCAGCACCATCCGCCTGGTGCGCGAGAACCGCCATCGCATCGATGACGATTTTCGCGAGGATCTGCGCGCGCGCAGTCTGTTCATGGAGATTTTCCGCCACCCCACCGGGCTTAGCCGAGTGCTGACGCGCATGAATCGCTACGGCGTGCTGGCGCGCTACATCCCGGCCTTCGCCAACATTGTCGGGCGGATGCAGTATGACCTCTTCCATGTCTACACGGTGGATGAGCACACCCTCATGTTGGTGCGCAATCTGCGCCGCTTCAGCGTCCGTGATTTTGACCACGAGTTTCCACTGTGCAGCGCCATTGCCCGCCGAATCCCCAAGCGCGAGTTGCTCTATCTGGGTGGGCTGTTTCACGATATCGCCAAGGGCCGTGGTGGCGATCACTCGCAACTCGGTGCCCGCGACGCCTGGGACTTCTGCCAGCTGCACCATTTAAGCGAGTACGACAGCCGCCTGGTCGTCTGGCTGGTCGAGACCCATCTGCTGATGTCCCTGACAGCGCAGCGCAAGGATATCCGCGACCCGGATGTGATTCAGGAATTCGCCGCCCTGGTCGGGGATGTCAACCGGCTGAATTATCTCTACCTGCTCACCGTGGCCGATTCGCGCGCCACCAACCCAAAGCGCTGGAATTCCTGGAAGGATGCCCTGCTGCGCGAGCTTTATCTGAGCACCCGCGACAGCCTCGAGCGCGGCCTCGATAACCCCCAGGCGCAGGACGATCTGATTGAACAAAAACAAACCGAGGCCATGCGCATTCTCGCCCGCGCCGGCATTGAGGCCGAGCAGTGCCGCGACCTGTGGCACAAACTGAGCGCTGATTTCTTTGCCCCTGCCTCGCCCGAGGAGATTGCCTGGCAGAGCCAGCAGATCCTCGCCAGCAACCGCCTTGGCCAACCTCTGGTGGCCATCCGCTCGCTGGCGCCGCGCGGCTGCAGCGAGATTTTCATCCATGCGCGCGACGGCAAGAATCTGTTCGTGCGCACCACGGCGCTGCTCGATCAACTCGGGCTCAACATCGTCGATGCCCGCATCACCACCACGGACGATGGCAGTGCCATGAACAGCTTTCAGGTGCTCGGCGCCGATGGTCTACCCGTTCCCCAGGGCGAGGAGACCGACGAACTCTGCGCCCTGCTGCACCGCGAACTCGAACAACTCGACAATGACAAGGTCGAGGTCGCCCGGCGCCTGCCGCGCCAGCATCATCACTTCCCGATCGAGACCCGGGTCAGCTTCAACGACGATCCCAAGCGCCAGCGTACCATGATGCGCCTGGTCACCCTGGACCGCCCCGGCCTGCTGGCGGAAGTTGGCAGCGTGTTCGAGAGCTGCGACATCCGCCTGCAAAGCGCCAAGATCGCCACCATTGGTGCCGAGGTGGACGACGTCTTTTTTATCACCACCCTGGCCGACGGTCCCATCCGCTGCGAGACCGTCCTGGCCTGTCTGCGCCAGGAAATCCATCGGCGCCTGGAAAAATCATCGGAACGGGGCGCATCCCGCCCGGCCGGTGGCTAGGCCGCCGCCAGCGCCTGGTCCAGATCGGCGATAATGTCATCGACATGCTCGATGCCAATTGACAGACGCACCAGATCCTCCGATACGCCCGCGGCCTTAAGCTCCTCGGGCGAGAGCTGGCGATGGGTGGTGGTCGCCGGATGACAGG
Organism: Thiorhodovibrio winogradskyi; assembly: GCF_036208045.1. Classification (NCBI taxonomy): domain Bacteria; kingdom Pseudomonadati; phylum Pseudomonadota; class Gammaproteobacteria; order Chromatiales; family Chromatiaceae; genus Thiorhodovibrio; species Thiorhodovibrio winogradskyi. The sequence goes on from NZ_CP121472.1 coordinate 3,358,884, forward strand.
CCAGCGTCTTGGCATCACCAATATTCACCAGGCGCACCGCGAGCTTCAGCGCATCGATAAAGCGCGCGCCGGCTGCTCGGCCATCGCCGCCGCTTCCGCGAATCCCGAACGAGAGGATGGAACTGGCGCGCGCATCGCGCATATACCTTTGCACCAGTGGATAATCCGGACTATCCGGCAGGCCCGCATAGCGCACCCAGGCCACCTTGGGGTGCTCGCGCAGATACTTGGCCACCGCCAGCGCATTCTCGCAGTGGCGGTCCATGCGCACTGGCAGAGTCTCGATGCCCTGCAAGATCAAAAAGCTGTTAAAGGGCGAAATGGCCGCGCCCATGTTGCGCAGTGGCACCACGCGCGCGCGGGTGATGTAGGCCGCGGCTCCCAGGGCCTCGGTATAGACCACGCCATGATAGGACACATCGGGCTCATTGAGCATCGGAAAGCGCGCGGCATGCTTCGCCCAGGGAAACTGGCCGCTGTCCACCAATACCCCACCAATGGTGGTGCCATGTCCGCCCATGTATTTGGTCAACGCATGCACCACGATGTCCGCGCCATGCTCGAACGGACGACACAGATAGGGCGATGGCACTGTGTTATCGGCAATCACCGGAACACCCTGCTCATGCGCCATGTCGGCAATTGGGCGCAGATCCGCCACATTGCCAGCCGGATTGCCAATGGTTTCGCAAAACACCGCGCGCGTGTGACCGTCGATACGCGCGGCCATGGCGTCGACGTCATTGGGCGCCACCAGTCGCACCTCTATCCCCAGGCGCGGCAGGGTATGGGCGAAGAGATTGTAGGTGCCACCATAGAGTGTCGAGGTGGCGATGATATTGTCGCCGGCCTGCGCGATGGTCAGAATGGCGTTGGTCACCGCCGACATGCCAGAGGCCAACGCCAGCGCGCCGACACCGCCCTCCATGGCCGCGACCCGCTTTTCCAGCACATCGCTGGTTGGGTTCATGATGCGCGTGTAAATGTTGCCGGGCACCTTGAGGTCAAACAAGTCCGCCCCGTGCTGGGTATCATCGAAGGCATAGCTGGTGGTCTGGTAAATGGGCGTGGCCACCGATTTAGTGGTCGGGTCCGGCTCAAAGCCCGCGTGAATGGCCAGTGTTTCGATTCGCATGATTCCTGTCTCCCCCTCTAAAGTTTAAGATTTTGATTTTAAGTGGTTATTTGAAAAGGCGCGGGCGGATTCTTAACAATCCATGGCAGCCGAATCGGCGATGGATCATAGTCGAAAAGCCGTGCCCGGCAAAAACCCTTGCCCATCACCGGCTGGCACGGACAACCAGCAGTCAGGGTAGCATCGCCAGCGAAGCTGCTCCGGGGTATCCTTGCAATTCCCAATCGGTTCTGCGACAAAACAGCGTGAATTTCAGCCACCGCTAGGCATGCTCCCACTGGTCTATGCGCAGGGACCGAGCGGGTCCCTTTGCCGCGCTATCGCAAGCGCAGTCTTTTTGCTTCAGTATAGGGAACGGTCACCATGCCCTACTTCGTCTACCAGGTCTCAACCAACCGCCAATTGACCTATATCGACACCAAAGAGCGCTATCAGGACGCCCGCACCCTGGTGCGCGAGTTACGCGCCAAGAACTCCGCCGATGACAAGGGCGAGTATCGCCTGATCTTCGCCCATCAACAGGGAGAGGCCGAGAAGCTACTTTCCACCCCGCGCGACGAGCGCGTGATTGGCGAGGATTGACCTCCCGGCACCATGCTTCGTCAAAAACCCAAAGCCAGCCTTGATCCGGCCCGCGTGCGCGAGGCCATCGACGCCTATCGCGCGCAGGTGCTGGTCTTCAGCGAGCGGCGCCTGAGCGCATTGTTCGGATCGGCGGGTCCATCGCTGCTCGGCTTTGCCGAGGTGGTTGGCAGCGATCTGGCGCAAAGTCTATTTTTCGATGCCGCCACCCAGTTCGAAGAAAACCAACCGGCCATCAGTCAGCGTTTTCAGGACGTTATCGACCAGGGCCTGACGCACTTTTTTACCCATGGACGCGCGCAGCCCCGTCCCTGGCTGCCACAAGCGGAGATCCTCGGCGCGGATGACCGGGAAATCCAGACCTTTGCCCGTGACAGCGAGGCGCTGGCGATCAAAAACCTGATCATTCGCACTAATGCGCGCTGCTTTCCAGAGCTCTACGCCCTAAGCCAGCGGCTTGCCGTCATGTCCGGTGGCGGCAAATTGCGCGATGACGAAATCCCTGCTGGTCCGCATCATCTGGCTCATGGCTTTCGCGCCGCCATTGCCGAGGAAGACTTCGATATCCGCGTGAAAGCCGTGCTCTACGCGCTCTTTCATCACCGCGTCACCTGGTCGGCCGCCGCACTCTACCGCGTGCTCAACGATATCCTGCGCGATGCCGGCATCCTGCCCAAGACCCGCCCGGTCAACCTGCGTCGCTCACGCCAACAGAACGCGCAGCTCGGCGCAAATCTGCGTCACCTGCCGGACCCAGAGGATCATGAGGCCGTCCATCAGGCGCTTGTGGGCGATTTGCTCGAGCTTGCGGCAGTCAGCCAGCTTGGCATCAACGCTGGCAAGCATGATCCCGCTGCCGATGCACCACATTTCAATCGGGATATCGGCCTTCAGGCGCGCGAACTCTCACCTCTGCACAGCTTCCTGATTGGCATCGTCCGTTCCGCCGAGGGATCCCAGACCGCCGCCGCGCTGCCGCCCGGACTTCGCACCGAACAGATCGCCATCGGTCGGCTGAACAAAGCCAGCACCGATGCCCGCGACCCCGAATTGATCGGCACCATTGAGCAGCTGTTCGCGCAGATGTTTGACACGCCCGGCTTGCCAGCAATTGCTAAAGCCTTGCTTGGGCAACTGCAGATGCCTTTCCTGAAAGCGGCCATCGGCGACATCAGCCTGCTGCGCGACCCAGGCCATCCAGCTCGTGTTTTGCTGGATGAAATGATTGAAGCCGGCAGCCATTGGATCGACGAATCCGACCCGAGCGAGGGCGCGCTGCCGGTTTTACGGGAAATCACCGAGCGAGTTCTTGATACGCCAGAAGGCGAGTCGCCACCATTCGATGCACTGCTCGAGCATTTGCACCAAGATACCCGCGGTCTGCGTCAGCCGCGACCGCCTCTGGAACGCCGTAGCCGGGATTTGCTGCGCGACCGAAGGATCGCACGCGAGGCAAGGCGACAGGCGCGCGGGGCTATTCTGGAGCTGCTGCGGCCTTATGATGTGCCGCGCCAGGTGCGGGCGTTCCTGCAGACAACCTGGACAGAACTGCTGACCCTGGTGCGCCAGCACCGCGATGAGGGACCGGATAGCCCGAGCTGGCGCGAAGCACTCGACACAGCACGCTGCTTGGTCGAGATATTTGATCCGCGCGTCACAGGCACCGCCCTGCGAGCACGCATCGCCGAGCTGCCGCGACTGCGCCAGCGCGTCGCCAACGGTGCTCAGCGCCTGGGGAGCTACAACCGCGCGACACTGGCCGCGCTTGACAACCTGCTTGCCAACCCTCACGGGGTACGCGAGCAACTGCGACGGGGCCAGGCGCTCCCGTCGCGCCCTCCAACGGGTCATCCCGGGCGACTCGCCAGCGTGCCGCAAAGTGACTTCGACGGCAGCCCAAGTGCCGAGGAGGAAAGTGGCCAGCAGCCGTCCGACGGGATGCCTGAAGATGCGCTGCAGGCAATGATCGAGGAGCTGCGTGAGACAAAATCAGGCACCTGGTTCGAGCTCGACTCGCCCTTTGGCGACGCCACAACCGAGGGTCGTCGCATCCAACTTTCCTGGATTAGTCCTCTGACATCAACCTATCTCTTTGTCGACGAAGCCGGCACCAAGACAGAAATGCGTGGCCTGAAAGACCTGGCCAAAGCCATGCTCAGCGGTCGCGCCCGTGTGGTCAGACCGCCTGAAGACGCCGACATCCCCAAGGACCGACCGGACCAGACATCAGCCAACGCCAAGCGTAGGGTTCCAGGGCCGCCGACTTAACGCTGACACCGCCCGTCATCAGGAACGAAATGCCTGGCGCTCAGCGTGCAAAAATCGTAATACCTTGCGGACATAATCCTGAGTTTCAGGATAAGGGGGGATGGTATTGCCGTAACGCTTCACCGCATTTTCACCGGCATTATAGGCCGCCAGCGCAAGCCGCAGATCACTTTGAAACAGATTGAGCAAAAACCGCAGATAGGCCGCTCCACCGCGAAGATTCTCAGCAGGATCCCAGATATTGCGCACCTTAAAGCGCTCAGCCGTCCCCGGCATCAGCTGCATCAGGCCGCAGGCTCCGGCGGACGACTGGGCGTCAGCGCGATAGGCCGACTCGGTGCGAACCACCGCATGCAGCAATTCTGGCCAGAGTTGGTACTCGCGGGCGGTGTTGTCGATCAGCGCCCGGTAGTGCGCGCGCCTGTCTTGCAGGGAAGCATCGCGCTTGGGGCTGGTCAGCGCACCTGCTGGAGACCCCCACAAAGGCGAGCGTCCCAGCCATTGATGTCGCTTCAGCGCCAAGCTTTCCCGCAATCTAGCCGCCGCCTCGCGGCGGCGCTCGCGCACCCGCTCCGACTGCTCACGGTTTTCCGCCACCAAGGCTTCGCCCGCGCGTTTCCACTCAAGCCTGAGTCCGGCGTTCTCCAGGCGCTTATCGGAAAAGACCACATTGCCGGCACTATCGACATATTTGAACACGTCTGCCATCACTGGCGGCCTAGCTGTGGCAGCCGTCACGGCAACACTAGCGGTCATCAACATCAGCAAAAATCGATTGCGCATCTGTCCTCCCGCTGGAAACAGTTTTCCGCCAAGCTCCGGCGGTTCGATGAGATGCTGCTTGCCCAGCACCTGAAACAACCACTCGCCGCAGACAGCCTTTGCGCCCTTGACGTGGGTAACAGCCCCAGCACGGGCACATTGATTCTTGCGCCCCGCCGTCGGATAAGAAACCGACGAACGGTAGCGATTTTCATCAGAGCTTCAGTGCCCCGGTTTTCCAGCTTTGTGCTATGATTCAAGCCATCAGTTAGATAAATCGTTTTCAGACTAGCAAGTTGGCAACACTTGTTAAGTAAGTTTAGAGGTTAATCGCCAAAGGTCAACCACCATTCAGGCTGCTACATTGCCGTTCAGTACCGTTTCTACCGCGGAAGGACTGCTTGATCGCTGCTTGGCGCAAGTTGCCCCGTTCAATGCGCTGCTGATTTGTAACACCTTTTAACGGTGGATTTTTTTCTGACCGGACACCCAGCAATTCCGTGGAGAGATCAAAATGAACCGAAGGTATTTTTTAGGTTTCGCATTGTCTACAACAGCCACGTCTGTCTTCGCGGCCAAGCATCGCCCACAGGTCCGTTGCCTGCGACTGCATCACCTGCACACCGAGGAACGCCTGGACATTGATTACCGCACCGGAAATTACTACCACCGCAGTGCTCTCGCACGACTGAATGATTTCTTGAAGGATTTTCGTACTGGCGACAAAACACAAATCGACCCTCGCCTTTTCGATACCCTGTTTGACCTGCAAGACCGCCTCGACCAAGACGGGGCCCTGTTCCAAATCGTCAGCGCCTATCGTTCTCCCCACACCAACGCCATGCTGCGGCGCACCTCCGGCGGTGTCGCCAAACGCAGTTTTCATATGAGCGGTCGCGCCCTCGACATCCGCATGGCCGAAACCCCCACCTCAACTGTCTGCAAAACAGCGCTGCAACTCGCCCGCGGCGGGGTTGGCTACTATCCAAAATCGGATTTTCTCCACCTCGACACCGGTCGGGTTCGCCACTGGGGTGTCTAACCGCCCGCTGCCGCCAGTCTGGCCCGCGATGGCGGCAGCGAGAACAATGGGTCGCCGTGACCGGACGGCTACACATCGCCTTCGACAGCCGTGACGATGGCCCTAGGCTGTCGAAACGTTCCTGTCGCTTCGGCGCGAACGTCAACAAAGAGTGGAATTACCTGTTGAAAGGGTGAACGAACCAACCCGACCGAAATCATCCTTGTTCCGAGAAAATTAACGCCGCTTAACTTTCGGCTACATTCCCCAGACCCGGATCACCCGCCCGTTGAGCGTCTCCTCGCGCTGGAAGATCTTGTCCTTCCACGGCCGCTCACGGCGATCAAAAATGATCAGATGTGCCTCATCCGCCGAGCAGCGGTCGGCATAGCTGAAGGTCTGCTCCAAGCCCTCGGCCAGGGTGGTTTTGAGGCTTTTGTGCAAAAGCTTCAGCTCCAACACCAGGTTCTGCATCTGATCCTCGCCGCACGGCCAGCGCAGCAGCAGATCGGTGCGCCCGCGCCCGAGGCCATATTCGCGCTCGACCCTCCCGCCGCCGTTGACGATGCGCTGCAGGAAGGCTTGCAGCAGTAATTGCGGGCCGGCTTCTTTGTAGTGAAAGCGCTCGATCCAGTGCTCGGAGTGCTCGCGGAAGAAGATTTGGAAAGCTGTGAGCAGTTTACCCATGTCCAAGCAGCCATCGGGACGGAGATACCAGGCCGGCTCCTCACTGATGGTGAGGCTGGTGGTGTAAATCAGCTCGCGCGGGATGATTTCGCGGTAGATGGGGTTGGCGATGGCAAGCTGACTGTCGAGACGGATCAGGCCTAAATCATAGACATATTGCACATCATCATGCGGCAAGTGACCCGGATCATCCTCGCCGGCCAGCAATGGGGCAATCACCCGCCGCACGCGCGGCTCTTGCAGCTTATCGGTAAGCTGATCGAGATGGGTGTCGCGGCGCAGAATCAGCGTCTCGGCAGCCTGGTCGATGGCCTCGGCGTCGATGGTGCGGGTACGATCACGCAGCTCCTTGCGCCGGAAGGTAACCTGATAGCCAATGGCATTGACCAGCCACGGCTGGCCCTGGGTCCAGTGCCAGACCCGTTGCAGGGCCTCAGGCGTGAAGGGCTGGCCGGTCTCGGCGCTGTGCTGTTGGTAGAGGGTCTGCACATCGGCCTCGGTGAAGTCACCCAAGCGGATTGATTCGGCCTTGATGTTGAAGGCACTACCGCCGGTGATGATCTCCTGGGAGCGGGCGGAGTGAATGCGATAGTCGCGCACATCGCGCACGCCGCAGAGGATGACGGTCTGGGGGAAAGCCCCAGGGCGCTTGGGATAGCCCGCGCGCAGTTGGCGCAGCACCGCAATCAGGCTGTCGCCGATCAGGCTGTCGATTTCATCGACCAGCAAGACGATTGGCTTGGCGTTCTGGCGCGACCATTCGCCGAGTAACTCGGCAAGACCGCCGGCCAGTCCGCCGGAGCCGACGAGGCGATCCCGGATGACTGCCGGTGTTTTTTCCCCGAGATACAGATCGGCATTGCGTGCCAACTCGTCCAGAATCAGGCGCATCGCCGCCGCCACCTCCTCGCGCGCGGATTGAGCGACCTCGACATTGATATACAAGCACCGATAGCGCCCTTGGGCGTTGAGATGGTGCATCAAGGCCAGCAGCGAGGTGGTCTTGCCGGTCTGGCGCGGGGCGTGGAGGATGAAGTAGCGTCGCTGGGCGATCAGACTTTCAATGTCCTCAACATTGATGCGCTGCAGCGGATCCAAGCAATAGTGATCGGCGCAGCTGGTCGGCCCGGCATTGTTGAAGAAGCGTTCGGTCATCGCCATCGACTCGATCATCCAGTTTTTTTCCAGCTCGCTCAGTCATTGTTCCATCAGGGCGAAGAAATCCTCGGTGTCGACGCCTGCTCCCAATGATCACCGGCGATGCCGATGATATCAATTCCCACCTCCTCAATGAGCGCCTCGCACTCAATGGCGATGTCGCGCCGCGCCTGGTCTGGAACCGTCCCCGATGCCAAAAGTCACGGTGGCAAAGCGGCTGAGCGCCAGTGCGGCGGCGACCTGAATAGGATTGGACATGAGGGTCTCCTCGGTTGGTTACTGAAATTCCATCTCGGTTGCGCGCCCCGCGCAGTCTGTCATGAGGTAGCGCCCTTCTGCGCGGGTTGCCCGACCACTGGGTGTCGGCGCGTCCGATGATCCGGCATCACGCCGGATCATGTTAAGCTAAGCGGCTGATCGAACCATCGGGCCAAACAGGCCCCTGCACGTCGGAATCCGCCGATGTGACCATCAACCCCCTCCTGCCCCGCACTTGCCGGCGCGCAGCGACTCGGAACCTCAAGATCGCCCGAGCCATCAGCCCGGACACCAGAGAGCCTCATGACTGACAATTCCCGCCTCCTCAAGGAGCGCCTCGCGCGCTCGATTCTGATCCTCGACGGCGCCATGGGCACCATGATCCAGCGCCACAAGCTCGAAGAAGCCGACTATCGCGGTGAGCGCTTCAAGGATTGGCCATCGGACCTCAAAGGCAACAATGATCTGCTGGTGCTGACCCAGCCCGAGATTATTCGGGGCATTCATGCCGCCTATCTGGACGCCGGCGCGGACATTATCGAGACCAACACCTTCAACGGCACTCGCATCGCCATGGCCGACTATGGCATGGAGGAGCTGGTCACTGAGATCAATCTGGCCGCCGCCAAGCTGGCCCGGCAGGCGGCGGATGAAGCCTCTAGCCCTGAGAAGCCGCGCTTTGTCGCTGGCGTGCTGGGGCCGACCAACCGCACCGCGTCCATCTCCCCGGATGTCAATGATCCAGGCTTTCGCAATGTCGATTTCGACATCCTGGTCAGCGCCTATGCCGAGGCGACCCGGGCGCTGATCGAGGGCGGGGTCGATATCCTGCTGATCGAGACTATTTTTGACACCCTCAACGCCAAGGCCGCCGCCTTTGGCGTCTGGCAGGTGTTCGACCAGGACGGCGTGGAGCGGCCGATCATGCTCTCGGGCACCATCACCGATCAGTCCGGGCGCACCCTGACCGGCCAGACCACCGAGGCCTTTTACAACTCCCTGCGCCATGCCCAGCCACTGAGTATTGGGCTGAATTGTGCGTTGGGGCCGAGCGAGCTGCGACCCTATGTGGAGGAGCTCTCGCGCATCGCCGAGTGCCAGATTTCCGCGCATCCCAATGCCGGGCTGCCCAACGAGCTGGGTGGCTATGACCTGGGGCCGGAGGAGATGGCGCGCGAAGTCTCCGACTGGGCACGCGCGGGCTGGCTGAACATCGTCGGCGGTTGCTGCGGCACCACGCCCGATCATATCCGCGCCATGGCCGAGGCGGTCGCCGGGATGGCGCCGCGCCAGGTGCCGAACATCCCACCCGCCTGCCGCCTGTCGGGGCTGGAACCCTGCAACATCACCAAGGACAGCTTTTTCGTCAATGTCGGCGAGCGCACCAATGTCACCGGCTCGGCGCGCTTTAAGCGGCTGATCAAGGAAGGCGACTATGACACCGCCTTGAGCGTCGCGGTCGAGCAGGTCGAAAACGGCGCCCAGGTGATTGATGTCAACATGGACGAGGGCCTGCTGGATGCGGTCGCGGCCATGCAGCGCTTTTTGAACCTGACCGCCGCCGAGCCGGACATCGCCCGGGTGCCGGTGATGATCGACTCGTCCAAATGGGAGGTGATCGAGACCGGGCTGAAATGTGTGCAGGGCAAGGCCATTGTCAACTCCATCTCGATGAAAGAAGGCGAGGACAAGTTCATCGAGCAGGCACGCTTGTGCCGACGCTATGGCGCGGCGGTGATTGTGATGGCCTTCGACGAGGTCGGTCAGGCCGACACCCAGGCGCGCAAGGTCGAGATCTGCACCCGCGCCTACAAGCTGCTGACCGAAGAGGTGGGCTACCCGGCCGAGGACATCATTTTCGACCCCAACATCTTCGCCGTCGCCACCGGCATCGAGGAGCACAACAACTACGCGGTGGATTTTATCGAGGCGACGCGCGAGATCAAGCGCAGCCTGCCCCACGCGCTGGTCTCCGGCGGCGTGTCCAATGTGTCCTTCTCCTTCCGCGGCAATAACCCGGTGCGCGAGGCCATTCACTGTGTCTTTCTCTATCATGCCATCAAAGCCGGCATGGACATGGGCATTGTCAACGCCGGGCAACTGGCCATTTATGACGATCTGCCCGAGGAATTGCGCGAGGCGGTCGAGGATGTGATTCAGAACCGCCGCCCCGATGCCACCGAGCGGCTGCTGGACATCGCACCCAAGTACAGGGGCGACGGCAGCAGTGCCGAGAAGGTGGAAGATCAGGAATGGCGCTCCTGGCCGGTGGAAAAGCGCCTGGAGCATTCCCTGGTCAAGGGCATCACCGACTTCATCGACGAGGACACCGAAGCCGCGCGCCAAGCCGCCGACAAGCCGCTGGAGGTGATCGAAGGCCCGCTGATGGCCGGCATGAATGTGGTCGGCGATCTGTTTGGCGAGGGCAAGATGTTTTTGCCGCAGGTGGTGAAATCCGCCCGGGTGATGAAAAAAGCCGTGGCCTATCTGTTCCCTTATCTCGAGGCCGAGAAAGAAGCCTCGGGGATGGCCGGCACCAGCTATGGCAAGTTCCTGATCGCGACCGTGAAAGGCGATGTGCATGACATCGGCAAGAATATCGTCGCCGTGGTGCTGCAATGCAACGGCTATGAGGTGGTTGACCTGGGCGTCATGGTCCCGGCGGAGACCATTTTGCAGCGCGCGCGCGAGGAACAGGTCGACATGATTGGCCTGTCGGGACTCATTACCCCGTCGCTGGATGAAATGGTGCATGTCGCCAAGGAGATGGAGCGCCAGGGGATGGACATGCCGCTGCTGATCGGCGGCGCGACCACCTCGAAACTGCACACGGCGGTCAAGATCGCCCCGCAGCGCAAGCATCCGGTGGTCTATGTGGTGGATGCCTCGCGCGCGGTCGGCGTGGTGTCGAATTTGCTCAGCAAAACCCAGCGTGACGGCTATGTTGCTCAAATCGCCGAGGACTACGAGCGCCTGCGCGTCGAGCGCGAGGCCAAAAGCGGCACGCGCAAGTCCATGCCGCTTGGCGATGCCCGGACCAACAAGGTCGCCATTGATTGGTCAAGCTACCAACCACGGCGCCCGCGCGTTCTGGAAGCGGATTTTGATGCCGGCAGCCTCGAGCGGCAGGACTGGACACTCACCCTGGAGCGCCAGGGAGATGGGGTGATCCTGACCATCGATGATTATCCGCTCGCCGATCTGGCCAACTTTACCGACTGGTCGCCCTTCTTCAATGCCTGGGAGCTGGCCGGCAAATACCCCGCGATCCTCGATGACGAGGTCGTGGGGCAGGAAGCGCGCAAGCTGTTCGAGGATGCCAAGCCATTCCTCGAGACATTGGTGAACGAGCACTGGCTCACTGCCAGAGCCGTGTGCGGCTTCTTCCCGGCGCAATCAGTCAATGACGATGATATCGCGCTGTTCAGCGACGAGGACCGCAAAGAGCCGCTGACCACCTTGCACATGCTACGCCAGCAGATGTTCCGCGCCGCCGGTAAGAACCAGCCGAATCTGTGCCTGACGGATTTCATCGCCCCGGCCGACTCCGGCACCCGCGACTGGATCGGCGGCTTTGCGGTTACCGCCGGTGTCGGCATCGACGAACACATCGCCCGTTTTGAGGCCGATCATGATGACTACAATTCCATCATGCTGAAAGCCCTTGCCGACCGCCTGGCCGAGGCATTTGCCGAGCGCCTGCACCAGATCGTGCGCACCAAGCTCTGGGGCCACGCACCCGATGAACAACTCGACAACAACGCCTTGATCGCCGAAAAATACACCGGCATCCGCCCCGCCCCCGGCTATGCCGCCTGCCCGGATCACACCGAAAAAGGCACCCTGTGGGAGCTACTCAAGCCCGACCAACGCATCGGCCTGACGCTCACCGAAAGCTACGCCATGCTGCCGACCGCCGCCGTTTCCGGCTGGTATTTCTCCCACCCCGAGTCGCGCTACTTCGGCGTCGGGCGCATCCAAAAGGATCAGGTCGAGGACTATGCCCGGCGCAAGGGGATGACCTTGGAACAGGCCGAGCGCTGGCTGGCGCCGGTGTTGGGATATGATCCCTGAAGCCAAGATAGACTGATGACCCAAAAGGAAAAACGCTTTGCGGCCGTGCGGCGGAATCCGCGCGCGGTTCGCTTCGATGATGCCTGCGAGATCGCGGTTTCACTCGGCTTTATCCACGAGGGTGGCCGGGGATCTCACCGGGTATTCAAGCGTTCTCGGGAAGCCGTGCAACTAAACTTCCAAAACCGTGATGGCTTGATCCCGGTTTATCAGGCACGTCAATTGATCGCCATGATCGAAAAGTATGGAGAATAATGCCATGCCGCATTACTTGGTCGAAATTTTCTGGAGTGACGAAGACCAAGGCTATATCGCCACTGTACCAGACTTGCCTGGATGCAGCGCGTGGGGCGGTACCCATACCGAGGCCGCACGCGAAATCGAGCACGCCATTGAGGCCTGGATCGCGGCTTGTCGTCAATCCGGGGAGCCCATTCCTACCGCGACCGCACAGGCACGTCAGGCAGCCTGAGTGATCGCAATCAGCGATGCGTACATTATTAAGATCCCGGCTGGTCATTGCGGGTGACCGATAACCTTGACTCATAAGGGAATTCGCCTTGGACTGAGACACTTGGTGCTTGGCATCTTCCTGCTCGGCGCGGAGACAGTGGCTGCTGGGCAGGGCGCGCCTGCCCTGCCCAGCCTGGTCAGCACCAATCTCTGCGCCGATCTGCTGGTGCTGCGTCTGGCTGCCCCAGAGCAAATCCTGGCCCTGTCCCGCCAAAGCCAAGCACTTGAGCAGACCGAGTTGGCCGCGCGGGCAGGCGCCTACCCCAGCCATCGCGGCAGCATCGAGGAATTGCTGGCGCTCAAACCCGATCTGGTGCTGGCTTACGCTGGCTGGGGCGGGCGCCGCCATGGCGAACTGCTGGCGCGCCAAGGGATTGAAATCATTGAGATGCCTTACCCCGGCAGTTGGGAGGATGCCCTCGCCACCGCGCGCGACCTTGGCGCGCGGATCGGTCGCGCTGCCAGCGCCCGCCAAGTCAGCCGCGCGGCCGCTGCCCGCATGCGCGCGCTGGCCGCAAGCATGCCGCCCTGGCTGGCGCTCTATCTGCGCCCCAATGGTGGCACCGCTGGCGCGGGTACCTATGTCGATGATCTACTCAGGCTCCTGGGTCTGCGCAATCTGGCGCGTGAACAGGGCATCCGTGGCTGGAGCCCATTTCCCCTGGAACAACTGGTGATGAGCCCGCCCGGGCTGATTCTGCTCGGCTATTTTAATCACGATCAACCCCTCCAGGCCTCTGGCCTTGCCCGTCATCCGCTGTTGCGCCGGATTCTGGCCGACACCGGCAGTATTGGCCTACCCGCCAACGGCTGGGGCTGCGGCGGGCTGGAATTGCTCAAGGCCGCCGAGGTGATGGCGGCTGCCATGCCGCCCAGGCATCCAACGGTCAGCGCGGATGAGTAAGTCCAGCGGTCAAAAGGCTGCGCAGTGAACTTTTCTGATCAACCTGATCAACCCGGTCCTTGGCCGCGACGCTGGCTGTCCGCAAGACCTGGCCACCTGGCGCTCCTGCCCGGTCTGCTCGCCGGCCTGAGTCTGCTGTCACTCAGCATCGGCCATGCCCCCTTGACCCTGGGCGAGGTGCTGGCTGGCCTCTTCGGTCAGGGCAGCGAGGAACAACGGCTGATCGTCCAACACATTCGCCTGCCGCGGGTGCTGCTCGCCTGGCTGGTGGGCATGGCGTTGGGTGCCTCGGGCGCCGCGCTCCAAGGTCTGTTGCGCAATCCGCTGGCCGAGCCCGGTCTGCTGGGGATTTCCTCCAGTGCCGCGCTCGGCGCGGTGCTGGCGCTCTATTTTGGCGCCACCACCATCAGCCTGTGGTTGCTGCCGGCAGCCGCCATGGGGATGGCGCTGCTCGCGACCCTGGCGCTGGCCGCGCTCACCCGGGCGGGTTCATCCAACCTGACGCTGATTTTGGCCGGTATCGCGCTCTCGGCCTGGGCCGGAGCGCTGACCTCCTTGGCGCTCAATGTAGCGCCCAATCCCACGGCAGTGCAGGACATGGTGCTCTGGCTGCTCGGCTCCATCAGCGATCGCAGCTTCGCTGACGTGCTGCTGTGCCTGCCCTTCGTGCTGCTGGGGCTGGCACTGCTGCTTGCAAGCGGGCGCTCGCTCGAGGTGTTAACCCTGGGCGAGGCGGAAGCCGCGAGCTTGGGTGTCTCGCTCGGGCGGCTGCGCGGATTGATCATCACCGGCTCCGCCCTCGGCGTCGGCGCCACCGTGGCCGTCACCGGCGCCATTGGCTTCGTCGGCCTGGTGGTCCCCCATGTCCTGCGCCCCTGGGTCGGCTACCGGCCAGGACCGCTGATTCTCGCCAGCGCGCTCGGTGGTGCCGTGCTGGTGCTGGCGGCCGACATCGGCCTGCGGTTGCTGGATCAGGCCCTGCCGTCATCGCAGGAACTCAAACTCGGGGTGGTCACGGCGCTCATCGGCGCGCCCTTTTTTCTCGCGCTGGTGTGGCGCGCACGGGCGGATTTGCCATGAAGCTGCTCGAGATCGACGCCCTCTCGGTCAAGCTCGGTGGCCGCAGGCTGCTGCGCGATGTCACCTTTGCACTCAAGGCCGGGGAACTCCTGGGCCTGATTGGACCCAACGGCGCCGGCAAGAGCACCCTGCTCAAAGCCGTGGTGCAATTGTTGCCTCAGGCTGATCGCGCTCACTCCAATCACGGCTGGTCAGGCCGGATTCGCTTGCTTGGCGAGGATGTCACGACGCTCTCTGCGCGCGAGCGCGCCCGCCGGCTGGCCTATCTCGGACAGGATGACCGCGTGCAATGGCCCATTCGGGTCGATGAGTTGGTCGCGCTCGGGCGTCACCCCCATCAGCCTTCCTGGCGATCCGGCGGGAGAGCCGCTGGGGGAGTTGCTGGGGGATCGGCTGAAAAGCGCGCGGGAGCCTTGCCCCCAAGCCGGAACAGCGCCGACGATCGCCGCGCCACCGAAGCCGCCCTGCACATGACCGACATCTGGCATCTGCGCGCGCGGCGCGCGACCGAACTCTCCGGCGGAGAACGCGCGCGCGCCCGACTTGCCCGCGCACTCGCGGTCGAGGCCCCGCTACTGCTGGCCGACGAACCCGTCGCCGCGCTCGATCCCCTGCATCAACTCAGAGTCATGAACGACCTGCGCGCCTATTGCCAGGATGGCCCTAAAACCAGCGACAGTCACAGCAACCAAAACGCAATCCTCGACCAGGGCCATCAGAGCGGCAATCACGGCGGTGCCAACGCATGCCAAACCACCCCCTCCCCAGCCGGACGCGCCGTTATTGTGGTAATGCATGACCTGACACTGGCCAGTCGCTTCTGCGACCGCTTGCTGCTGCTGCGTCAGGGCGAGCCTGTGGCACTCGGGCCGCCTGACCAGGTGCTCAGCCGCGAGCGACTGCGGGACATTTACGGCATTCGTGCCATCAGCGGTCACATCGAGGGAGAAAGCTATGTGCTACCTTGGGCGCTGAGTGATTCCATGGCAAGCGGGTCGGACGTGACTCTTTGACAACCCCCTGAAAGCCATCACGAATACCGACTCCATACACAGCCTTCCCGAGGCGCGCCCGAACCTTACCCGGCTTAACCGCGAACCTCCCCTGATGCTCTCCTTTCACCTCACCCCCTGGCCCTTGTCCCTGCTCATTGCCGTCTGGCTGCTCGACGCGGCGCTCGGCGATCCCGATTATCGCTGGCACCCCGTCCGGCTGATCGGCGCATTGATTCCAATTCTTGAGCGCTGGTTATTTTGCCTTGGCTGGCAGGGATACGGCGGCGGCGCGCTGCACTGGCTGCTGACTCTCATCGCCGCCCTGGCCGGCTGGTGGTTCCCCCATGCACTGTTCGTCAGCCTTGATCCCGCGCTCGCCTTGGCCTGGGATCTCTTCCTGGCCTACAGCCTGCTCTGCACCCGGGATCTGATCGATCACGGCCGGCGCGTGCTGGAGCAGTTGCACAATCCGCCCCAGGCCAGGCAGGCGCTCGCTCGACTGGTCGGACGCGACACCGAACCACTGCAAACCGAGGGTATCGTGCGCGCCACTATCGAAAGTCTCGCCGAGAATCTCACCGATGCCGTGCTGACGCCCTTTTGGGCCCTGTGCCTGTTTGGTCTGCCCGGGCTGGTCTTGGTCAAAGCCATTTCAACGCTCGACTCCATGGTCGGCTACCGCAACGCGCGCTATCAGCGGTTTGGCTGGCTCGCTGCCCGTTCGGATGACCTCATCCACTGGCTGCCAGCGCGACTCTCGCCCTTGTTGATCGCAGCCGCCGCCTGCTGGCTGCGCCTGCGCGGCCAGCCCCTGCATCCTAGACTTGCCCTGGGCACCGCCTGGCGGGAGCATGCCCGGCTACCCAGCCCCAACTCCGGCTGGAGCGAGGCGGCCTGCGCCGGCGCCCTGCGGGTGCGCCTGCTGGGTCCCATTTATCGTCGCGGCCAGCTCGTCAGCGACGCCTACATGGGCGCACCGGCTTGGCCGGCCAATCTCGACGCCACCGACCTGCGCCGTGCCCTCGGCCTGATTGGCACGGCTAGTTGGCTCAGTCTCGCGGTAGGGCTACTCATTGCCGCCTTGGGCCATGCGAGCTAATTCCCGTCAGCCGCGCATGGCCCTTGATGGGTCCCAAGGAACCACTACTGCGCGATCAGGCGCTCGATCAGGCGCTCGGCAAGTCGCCTCTCGATGGCCAATGCGCCGCGCCCGCACAAAGCGCGACTGGCGAAGGTGATAGACTTTGCCTGCGCATGCACTCATGCGTCCCGCCATTAACGCACACAAAAAGCCGCAGACAAGTGACTGAACAAAAACACACACCCATGATGCAGCAGTACCTCAGGATCAAGGCGGAGTATCCGGATATGCTGCTGTTCTATCGCATGGGAGATTTCTACGAGCTGTTTTTCGAGGATGCCGAGCGTGCAGCCCGCTTGCTCGACATCACCCTGACCAAGCGCGGGCAGTCGGCGGGGCAGCCCATCCCCATGGCCGGGGTGCCCTATCATGCCGCCGAAAGCTATCTGGCCCGCCTGGTACGGCAGGGCGTCTCCGTGGCCATCTGCGAGCAAAAGGGCGATCCGGCCAAGAGCAAGGGTCCGGTGGAGCGCGAGGTAGCGCGGGTGGTCACCCCGGGCACCCTCACCGACGAGGCGCTGCTCGATCAACGGCGCGAGAACCTGCTGTGCGCCATCGCCGAGCAATCCCCGGCGGCGACCACCGAGGGCGCGCCAGACAACCCCGCGCCCAGCCCCGCCGCCAGCTTTGGGCTGGCCAGTCTGGAGCTGGCCAGCGGGCGCTTCAGCCTGCTGGAACTCACCGGCCTAGAGGCACTGAGCGCCGAGCTCGAGCGTCTGCAACCGGCCGAACTGCTGCTCGATGAAGACAGCAAACTTGATCGGCGCCTGGCCTTGAGCGGCGGCTTGGCCCGGCGTCCAGCCTGGCATTTCGATGCGGATAGCGCGCGGCGATTGCTGTGCGAGCAGTTCAGCACCCGGGATCTGGCCGGCTTTGGTTGCACGGGCCTCACGCTTGCAGTCGGTGCCGCCGGCTGTTTGCTGCACTATGTCAAAGACACCCAGCGCGCCGCACTGCCGCATTTGCGCGGCCTAACGCTGGAGCAACGTGACCAGGCGGTGATTCTGGATGCGGCAACGCGGCGCAATCTGGAGTTGACGCAGACCCTGTCCGGACAGGAAGACCACAGCCTGGCGGCGGTGATGGACCAAACCCGCACCGCCATGGGCGCGCGCCTGCTGCGGCGCTGGCTGAACCGCCCGCTGCGCGATGCACACGCTGTGCGCCTGCGCCATGACGCTATCGCCACCCTGATCGAGACCGCCCGCTTCGCGCCCCTGCGCGAGACCCTGTCCGCCATCGGCGACCTGGAGCGCATTCTGGCACGCGTGGCCCTGGGCTCGGCCCGCCCGCGCGACCTGGCCACCCTGCGCGACGCGCTGGGTCTGCTGCCGGAACTTCATCAGTCCCTTGACGGGCTTGATAGCCCACTGCTCACCGAACTGGACGGCGACCTAGGCGATCATCCCGAGGTGCGCGAACTGCTCAGGCGTGCGCTGATCGACCAACCGCCAATGTTGATTCGCGATGGCGGCGTGCTCGCCCCCGGCTATGACAGCGAACTCGATGAATTGCGCAACCTGGCGGAACATGGCGATCAATTCCTGCTGGAGTTGGAAGCCCGCGAGCGCGAGCGCACCGGCATCCCGGCACTCAAGGTCAGCTACAACCGGGTGCATGGCTATTACATTGAGATCGGCCGCGCCCATGCCGACAAAATCCCTGATGACTACCAGCGCCGCCAGACACTCAAGGGCGTCGAACGCTACATCACCCCCGAGCTCAAGCGCTTCGAGGATCAGGCGCTGAGCGCGCGCGAGCGCGCCCTGGCGCGCGAGAAGGCACTCTATGAGGATCTACTCGCGCAACTCACCGGCCAGTTGGAACACTTGCAGACCACGGCCGCCGCCATCGCCAGCCTGGACGTACTGGCCAACCTTGCCGAGCGTGCCGAGCGGCTCGGCTGGACGCGCCCGGAGTTAAGCGATGAAATCGGCATCGAAATCGAGGACGGCCGCCATCCGGTGGTGGAGCACCTGAGCGACGCGCCCTTTGTCGCCAATAGTGTGCGGCTCGACGGCGAGCGGCGCATGCTGATCATTACCGGCCCCAACATGGGTGGCAAATCCACTTTCATGCGCCAAACCGCGCTTATCGTGCTTATGGCCCATGCCGGCAGCTTCGTACCCGCGCGGGCCGCGCGCATCGGCCCAATTGATCGCATTTTCTCCCGCATCGGCGCGGCCGATGATCTTGCCGGCGGACGCTCGACTTTCATGGTGGAGATGGAAGAGACGGCCAATATCCTGCACAACGCCAGCGCCAACAGCCTGGTACTGATGGACGAGATCGGCCGCGGCACCAGCACCTTCGATGGCTTGTCCCTGGCCTGGGCCTGCGCGGTCGAACTGGCCACCCGGCTGCGCGCGCTAACCCTCTTCGCCACCCATTACTTCGAGTTGACCAGCCTGCCCGAGGAGCATCCCGGCATCGCCAATCTGCATCTCGAGGCCATTGAGCATGGGGAGAAAATCGTCTTCATGCACAGCGTGCGCGAGGGACCGGCCAATCAAAGTTACGGCCTGCAGGTGGCGGCGCTGGCGGGCGTGCCGGTGGATGTGATCACCCGCGCCCGCGAGCGCCTGCGCCAGCTCGAGGACCAGAGCCAGCGCCAGGCAGTCAGCAACAACCAAGCCAAGGGAAAGGATAGAGACCAGGACCAGGACCGGCCCCGCATGGCCCAGCTATCCCTATTCCCACCGGAGCCGCCAAGCCCAGTTCTGGAGTGTCTGCGCGCCATTGATCCCGACAACCTAAGCCCGCGCCAGGCACTGGATCTGCTCTACGAACTCAGGCAGCTTGATAGCGAGCGCCGCTAATGGTTTCGCGGCAAAAACTGTCGTGGGGGTTGTTGATCGATTCCATGGCGGAAGTTTCGCCACATATTTGCGCCTCAACATGTACACGCATTTAAGGGTGAGGTGATCAATCACCCGCACCGTCACAGACAGAGCGGTAAGATTAGGTTTTTTCAACCACCGCGTTTTCATGCCGTTACCCATAATTCCGGCGGCTACGTTTGCTGTCCTGCGTAAGCACTTAATTCAGCGCAGCGCCTCCGAATGTTCCAGCATGGAGACACATTCCTTAACCTTCTGATCGGGGGAAACTGGAAGACTTATGGATAATGGCATGCCCCGTCCTGGAGAGTCCCAAGAGCCAGCACTTACTAACTTTCGCGCAGATTGAGTATCAGCACTTGAAGAAAGTTGCCCGCTAGCAGCGACTCCAGCTTATCGAGTCGCTCAATTATTCTCCAAAGTCTGCCAACACTCGTCCGCTATTTGCTTTTTCAGCGCACCTAACTCACTCTCCTCAAGAGGAGTGGCATCCAAAGAGGGGTATGAAAATATTTCTGCTTGTATCGTCAACTCGCGAATTTCAACTGTACCGCCTGAAACCTGATCAAGTTGTCTCTTACTCAGATGCTCGCCTTCATATCATTTGTCCTCCTTCAGTTTTTTTTCATTCATAGTTGCCACCTCTACACAGTTTTCGCATTTCAGACGGGACTTGACACATTTCGACCCACGAACCCTTGCTGCCTACGATTATAGCCATCGAAGCAGCTAAGGGGTTTAACTCCGGTTAGGTGGAGACCTCCGAGTTTGATTTACGCCGATCAGCGCCATCCGGTGTGCGGAATGGCGCAGCAATGCACCAGCCGGCGAGACCTTGCCCACAGGACAGAACAACTGTTTACCTGTCCTGAGATTATTGGCCTCCACGTTTTGCTAGCATTACCGTCGTTTCTTTTCGGAAGGCGTACTCAAATAGGACAAGGAACCTCTGCAGAGCTGAAACGTGGGGCGAGGCCGATCTCGGCACCGCAGCGGCGTGCCCCGCTCCGCTACTCACAGTGCCGGGAGGCCCATCTCTGGCCCCTGTCGTAGCTGTTTTGGGCGGCCGAGAAGTTGTTTACGGCGACCGACATGGTGCGAGCGGCCGCGCGGCAGCGGATCCAGCGTGGGCTGCCGTCGTTGTGGTCGTCGTTGCATTTCTGTTGAAGGTCGGTGAGGAACTGATCATCGCAGGCGCCCTTACCGTCGCCCTCTGCGTTCCGCGCGCGCCAGGGTGAGGAATAGCAGATGTCGTGAAGCCTGCACGCTTCATGGAACTTATCGTAGTTCATGTCGTGGATGAGCCCGTCGATGTCGATGCCATCGTACTCCTTCGGGATCGAGCAGGCCGAGTTGGTCTCGTTGTCGCGACTGCCCCGGGCGAAGAGGTCGCCATTGCATAGCGGCACGCCGAAGCGGGCCTGGTAGGCAGTCGCGGCGGGATAGGC
Organism: Thiorhodovibrio winogradskyi; assembly: GCF_036208045.1. NCBI lineage: Bacteria > Pseudomonadati > Pseudomonadota > Gammaproteobacteria > Chromatiales > Chromatiaceae > Thiorhodovibrio > Thiorhodovibrio winogradskyi. The sequence goes on from NZ_CP121472.1 coordinate 3,379,750, forward strand.
GTCGCCCTGGTAGCGCTGCCCGCTCCACGCGCCGGATCGCCCGCTCACTGAGTTCTTCCACTTCCCTGTGAAGCTGTTGCCATCATTCGAGAACTCGAAGTAGAGTGTGCCCCGTGATGAGGCCGGATTGAGCAAGTCGGTGTAACGACCGTCGTAGACCCATTTCCTGCCACTCTGTTTGAGAGTACCACTGAAATTGTTGGTCGGCTTGCCGTACCAAAATCCCCAATTCATGTGCCCGTAATTAGAATTCCATGTCACGTTTAGGTCCGGCTTGGTCTGCGCAAGCGCGACATCAAGGGCGAACATAAAGGAAATTGTAGTGAGTACGCTGAGTCTGATCATGAAATTATTCTCTCGCCTGTTATCTGTTGCCAGTAACAATCCCCCGGCTCTGCCGGGAGATTACCCAACCGATTTATGGGGCTGAATAGTGTAGCCGTAAAACCGATCCGCCATCCTTAAAAACGCTTGTTAAACCAGCGGACGGCGTTACCATGCGAACTATTTATAAGTTTATCTTCACTGTTCAAGAATACGGTTAGGTTTGCAGGAAGCCTGTTACCTTTCGACGCATTAACGCACCAGTTTAAAATCGTTTCAAATTGATGCGCATTTTCAACGACCTCTCGAGCATCAAGGGAGCCTGGGAAAAGCCGCACCTCGAATGTAGACTTACCCGGTACCTGGTAAACGAAATTCATGATATTAAAGTCGCAATATTTACTGAGCCCTCGATCCGCAAGATATTCGCGCGCATCTGCCCAATTGAGATTCTTAAACTCCTTTTTTTTCGTTACTTTGAACAACCAATTCGGTAGTTTTCCAAGTCTCACACAATTGATATTAGTGCCAACCGCATTCCTTATTTGCGTATGATATTTTTGCAATACTTGTATTAGCCGACAAAATACCTCGGTATTACAGAGCCTCTCTGCGTCAAAATGCATATGGATAGCTGCTTCGTGTGGGACACTAAAACCAAGCTCAGTCGCAGTATCCAGAAGTTCTTTGAGTCGACTAAAGTGCTGCGCCTCAATGGGTGGCGTAATGAGCTCACAAGGCCTTTCCCGCTCGCCTGGTAATGGGGCAACAAGCGCGATAGGCGATGACATGATATCAGCAACACGCACAATGCCATTTTCCACCCTAAGACGCGTCTTGAACAACTCCGCTATTGGAGCGAGAACTGAATGCTTATCCGCCGCCGGATCACATCGCGCCATGATGAGGCGCAGAAAACGTACGTCATCACTGAGGATTCGATACCAACCTTCTCGGCCTTCCGCCCCCCTGTCTAGATCATGCCTAATCGTAAGATCATCCACACATTTGACAACAAACTGATGGGCTGCGGTATAGACATCGAATCCAAGAACCAAATTCTCGAAGACCGGCTTTCCTGGCACTGCGCTAGGTTCGGACTGCAGGTAGAAGCAGCGCTTGCTGTAACCACCAAATTTACGCGCGATTGCATCGGCCAAATCTTGCCGACTGGCGCCTCTAGGAGCGAGGAGCTCGATTTCAAAGCCAATCTTCCAATTTAGCGGCTTAATCAAATTTTGGATCTCATCTTGGCTCCGATCTTCTGCGGCACAGAAGTAGCGGCTCTCTTGTCGTGCGCAATTCGTGCACTTACGGTTTCAACGCGATTCTTTTGGACGTTCCTGGAAATTTCGGAAGCCGAAAACTTGACTATTGCGGCGGAAAAGGTAAGGGTATAACCATTATGATTGATACGGCGTGAAATTGGATTGCTCGTCAGTGGCTGACGCGCCTTGACTTATTTTTGCCTGTCAAAATGTATGGCAGCTTGGCCTTTTTTTTTTTTGGATCCGCTCCACGCGGAAGACCGGGTTGAGTGACAATTTGTCTGATCCGCTTTCTGGCAATCCAAAGAACGTGAAAACCACTCGTGCTTAACAACATAACGTGCCTTATTCCAAAGAAGCCTTGGAGCCTTAGATGGATAACAGACGATCATTTCTACAAAAATCTTTGTCTTACGCCGCTGCGTGTGTTGGTGTCATTCTTTCTGCACCTGTGAAGGCACTCACCGCCGCCGATCGGGCTTATCTTAACAGTCCCTATGGCTATTGTGACGCCAAAAAGGTTGCCTATGTTTGGGGTCGCACTGTCGGAGAGGCAAAGGCTGTCATCGGAAATAAGGTTTTAAGCAACCTTCAGCACCTGATTGACCAAGATATTCAGTCAACAAGGGGGCAGGTCTCTTGCACTTATCAAGAAACTGAACTGAGCTACCGCGACGCGGAGAAACTTGGCCGCTATTGGGGCAGACCAACTCATGAAGCAAAACAGAAGGCAACAATAATGGTATCAGACATGGGAACGAAGCGCTTTCGCGTAGTTATGGCAGGCGCCCTAGGGAGACGTTGATTTATTCGACTTTACGGACCAGGGCGGCTTGTAAGCGCTTGATTTAATGCGATCTGGATTTCATGGCGCTGAATTAATCAGCGTTTCCCTAGCCGCAATTCAGCACTCAAGACGTCTTGCGCTCCACAAATCAATGTACACTTTATGTGCCTTCTTGAGATCATCCTGCCACACGGGAAACGCAGCATAAATCAGCCTTCCCTTAGCGATGCCGATTACTCGATAACTGCTCTCTAACCACGTCGACCTAGGTTCTCCCTGCGACGAAAGGTAACCGCCTCGATGAGCACGCAAACACGTTTAAGAAGCGCTGCTTTGCAAGTGGCGGTGATCCAATTCTTCTTCGCAACCACATGGGTCGTATATGTCGTCTTCCTCGGCGAACTCTTGGAGCGGATCGGACTAGGCAAGGAATACGTCATCTGGTTCGTCCTGCTGGATCAGGTCATATTCGCCGTAACCGATATCCTTATGGGGTACGCGGCAGATCGGGTAGAGCGCATGGTTGCGCGACTTGGACCCGCGATCATCAGCGTTACGCTGATTTCTTGCGCAACCTTTCTGCTGTTGCCATTCGCGGCAGACTTGCCCGATCGGCTAGGGCTCGTGGTATTCACCACGCTAATAGTGCTATGGGCTTCGACATCATCGGTGCTTCGAGCTCCTCCAATTGTTCTGCTGATGAAGCACGCCGCGCGGCCACAGGCGCCGCGGTTAGCCGCTTTGTCCCTACTAGGTCTAGCCCTCGGAGGTGCGATCTCACCCTATCTTGGAATCTGGCTGAAGAGTTTCTCGCCTTATGTGCCGTTTGCCGTCTCAAGTCTTGCTCTGGCTGCTGCGACCCTTGGATTGATCCGAATACAGCGTATCGTCGCCACACTCCCACCAGAAGTGCGTGACCATGGCACCGCGAAGCCCGCCAGCGCAACGCGAATCATGCTGCTGCTTGTCGGCTCTCTGCTTCTGGCCCTCGGATTCCAACTCCATGTTTTTCTCAATAGTAAGGCGCAGTACCTGGATTTCCTCAGCCCGGCGGATCTGGTTTGGGTGCTCCCAGTATTCTGGATCGGTTTTAAGGTTTTTGCGATACCGGGCTCAACTGCGGTCAGGCGTTTCGGTGCACCAAAGGTGATGGCGAGTGCCGCATTCGTCGGTACCGCAGGCCTATTCGGCTGTCTTAAAGCACCCAACCTTGAGGTATTAATTATTTCGCAACTCTTGACCGGTGGCGCCTGGGGTATTGTATTTACGGCCGGTATCGCAACGGCTCTCGGGCTCGGCTCCAATGGCCGAGAGGGTCTGGTACTTGGCAGTTGGTTTACGATCCTCTCAGTCGGTGCCCTTTTTCGCGTCCTTTTGGTGATTGGTGGCGTGAAGAGCGACCCTACTTTGGCGACAATGCTCCAGTGGTTGCCGCTGCTCCTCTGGATACTGGCTGGCGCGACGCTATTCTTCCTCAGCAAACGCTCTGAGCAGGCGAATCCGACCTGATCGTTGTTCGGGGCCGTCTTAATCGAAATCAGTCAGAGTGACAGTGTTACCGCTCTCATGCTGCAGCTTCGCTCTCCTTGCCGCTTCAAGCCCCGTTTGTTCTCCTGATGAAGCACGCAGCGCGCCTATAGGCGCCTCGGTCAGACCTGTCCCACCCCGGCTCAGCCCTGGGAGCTGTCGTCAGTTATTTAAGTAAGCACCAGTTCGGAACCAGACTTCCACACAGCTCGCCCCACCCCAGAACGTGCTCGTAAGCTTCGCTGCTCACTGGCCGCCTTGCAAAACTTGACCATTCTGCTCGCACAGTTACAAACCCGGCGCAGCAGAATTTGTTGAGATTTTTTGTCAGGCATGGACGAGGCTGCCATCCCCGCATAACTTAGTCATTGATGGAACCAGAAAACGGTCCACTACCACCATCACTCATCTCGCTGCCCGACGTTGCATACGTTTCGCTAGCGGCTGATCGGCACGCAGCACTGAATACACTGAAGAAGATTCGCTAGCTCACCTGGCAAAAGGTCTATCGAGACCAGGGGCTAAAGTGAATATGAAAAAAGTACCAGGCTGGATTTACTGAAACAGGCGATGTTGTTCAGCGGATCCGGGCAGTTGGGATTTAGTGCGGCGAGATTGCGGCCAAGTTGTGATCGGATACGTCGCTCAAGCTGCTCGCGCGAGCGCACCACCCCGCAGCCGAAGCTCAGGCGAATGACCGTGTAGCGCAGCGACCAATTCCAGTCCGGATGAATAGCCAGCCCGCGAAACAGCGGTTCGTTGCCGGCAAACAGCTCGCCAATGGTGTCGAGCAGCAGGGATTTGCCGAAACGGCGCGGACGCGACAGTAAAGTAAAAGCTGCCCTCGTCGATCAGTCGGGCGATAAAGCCGGTTTTATCGACATAGTAATAGTCCTCCTCGCGCATCTTGGCGAAGGTCTGGATGCCGATGGGGAGTTTGCGACGGGACATGAGCGCGGCCGGGTTGAGGCGATGGCTTTCCCGGGATGATCCACCAACAGCCGGGGAAAGTCGACCCGGCTAGGACGGTCTGCAAGCCAATGTCGGAACGACAGGCCACAGCCTCGTGGTTGCCGTCGATCCGCAAGGGTCAGGGCGGACCGCCCTGACCTAGCATCCCTTATTCGCAATCGAGCTTGGTGACATCGACGATCGATGTGTAGCGCCCGCCCTCGGTCCGAACTGTGACGCAGTGCGAACCCCGAATCCAGTTGGTAAAGGCCATGCCGCCGGATTTTTGGCCCTTGACGTACTCGAAGCCGCGATCCTCCAGCTCCAGCTCGCCGCTGCTGGCCTTGACGCCGATCAGATCCTGAAGCTCGGCGGCCGCCGAGCCGTGGCTGCCGTGATGACTGCAGTAGGACGATGACGTGTCGTCCTGGTTCTTGTTGGCCTGGCTGGCGGCCACGCCGATGGCCACCGCAGCGGCGCCGATGGCGATTTTTTGCGCGTCGGTCAGACCTTTCGCCTTGGGGCCGTCGTATTCCGCCATGGTGACGTGGCGACTTTTGATCTCGCAGTTCCAGGGATAGGTGTCGCCATCGACCTTGGCCTTGCCATTGACCTTGAAGTGTTTGTCGCCGTCGAGTTGCACCGCGTGGGGGTTGCGCAGATCGGTCAGGCCGTATTCGCCGCGGATGCGGTTTTCGCAGTCGCGAATCGCATCCTCGGTGCCGTAGGCAAAGGCGCCGTTGGGCGCCGCGAGCGCCAGGGTGAGCAGGAACGCGGGGGTGGCAGGGAGCGGGCGAGTGGCTTGCATAAGGAGATTCTCTGGGGTTGCAGGGCGGATGTCGCTGGGTCGGCGCCGGCCAGGTTCATACCCGAGCGCGCGGAACCTTTCTGGGCGCGCAGCTTAGGCTGATCGCCCCAGCCTGCAAATCCGGAGTCTCCTGTCAGGAAATTCCTGACGCGCGCGCTGGTCGCGCCGTTTTGGCAGCCTCAATCCACCGCAATGAGGCCGGCGCGGATCGCGAACTTGACCAGATCGGCGAGGTTGTCCAAGCCAAGCTTGAGCATGACGCGACTGCGGTAGGTTTCGACGGTTTTGGCGCTGATGCCGAGATCATTGGCGATCTCCTTGGTGCGTCGGCCGCGCGCCATCAGATTCAGCACCTCGCGCTCGCGGGCGGTGAGCAACGCCAGCGCGGAATCCGCCCGGGCCTCGCGCCGGGGCGCCCCGCCTGACGGCCCGGCCAAGGCCAACGCCGGGCTGACGAAGGTCTCGCCGCGCAACACCGCCGTGATCGCGGCGACCAGATCGGCGCCGGCCTCGTTTTTCAGCACATAGGCGGCGGCGCCGGCGGCGAACATGCGCTCGCGACTCTGGCTGTCGTCGTACATCGACAGCGCCACGATCCGGGTGTGGGGCGAGCGCGCACGGATCACCGCGGCGGCGGCGATACCGCCGATGCCCGGCATGGCCAGATCCAGGACGGCGAGATCGGGCTTGAGCGCCTCGGCCAGCCGGATCGCTTCCTCGCCGTCGCCGGCCTGGGCGACCACCTCCCAGTCCGGCTGGTCATGGCGGAGCAGCGCGGCCAGTCCCTCGCGGAACAGCCGATGGTCGTCGCACAGCAGCAGGGTCGGTGGCATGGAATCAGACCTGTCGGTGAAGCGGAAGGCGGATGCACAGGCGCGTCCCGGGCGCCCCGGCGTCCAGGCCGGATTCGATGCGCAGTTCGCCGTGAATCAGGGCCAGACGCTCGCGCACGCTGTGCAGACCAAAGCCGCCATCGGGTCGCGGCGGCGCGGCAGCGACAGCGAGGCCGATGCCGTCATCGGTAACCCGCAGTTCGAGCCAGCCGTCACGCGCGGAGAGTTCAATCGCCGCCCGGCTGGCTTGCGCGTGCTTGATCAGGTTATAAACCAACTCGCGGGCGCACTGGAACAGGATCACCGAGGCTTCCGGCCCGAGCGGTGGCACGTCCGGCGCCGCCGTGCAGGCGATGCGCAGACCCCAACGTTGCTGGGTGCTCTCGGCCAGCCAGTCCAAGGCGGCGGCCAGCCCCTGACGGGCAAGAACCGGCGGGCTCAGATCAAACTGCAAGGTGCGCAGCTCCGCAATCGCCTCGCGCAGCAGCGTCTGCCCGGCGCCGAGCAATTGCGCGCTCTCGGCGTCCGCCAGGTCGCGCGCAGCGGATTCGACCTGCATCTGCGCCAGGGCGAGTTTCTGCATCGGGCTGTCGTGCAGCTCCCCGGCCAGACGCGCCCGCGCGGTCTCCTCCGACAGCGACAAATCCAGCGCCAGCCGGCGCAGCCGGGCGTTGGCGCCGTCAAGCTCCTGGGTGCGCTCGGCGAGCGACTGCTCCAGCCCCCGGGACAGGGCATCGAGGGCCGTCTCGGCGCGGCGGCGCCGCCCCACCTCGCGCGACAGGCTAACTGCCCACCAGCCGATCAGCGCCATCAGCAGGGCAGCGCCCAGCACCACCCGCCAGAGCAGCCCCCAGTCCGCCTCGACCTGATAGCGGATGGAGACCCAATCGTGGTAGATGGCATCCCGCTTCTCACGCGGGATGGCATCCAGACCCTTTTGCAGGATCGAAGCCAGCATCGGCTGATCCCGATGCACGGCCATCCCTAGGCGATAGACAAAGGGCGTCTCCCCGAGCACCTTGATGTGGGTCAGGCCGGAGGCGCCAATGGCATAGCTGGTGGTCGCGAGATTGCCGACGAAGGCGAAGGCCTCGCCTCGGTTCAATGCCCGCAGGGCGGCGGCGGTATCCGGCGCGGGCCGCAACGGGATCTCCGGGTGCTGCTCGCGCAGCCACTCATGCACCGCCTCCCCCTCGATCACGGCGACGACCTGGCCGCGCAAGGCCTCGATCCCACCCAGATAGGCCACATCGGCGGCCGAGAAAATCGCAGCCGGAAAGGAGACATAGGGCGCGCTGATGGCGAAGCGTTGCCGGCGTGACGGGGTCGCCGCCACCGCCGGCAGCAGGTCCAGCTTGCCGGCGTCAAATTGCGCCACGGCCGCCGCCCAGTTCGGGGCCGCGACGAAGTCGAGGCGCAGGCCGAACCGCTCCGCGATCAACCGGAGATGGGCGACCGAGACCCCCTGGGGCCGGCGCTGCTCGTCGAAGAACTCCACGGGCGCCCAGGTCGGGTCCAGGCCCACGCGGAGCACCGGATGCGCGGCGATCCAGGCCCGCTCCTCGGCGTTCAGGTCGGTCTCCGGCACATCACCGCGAATGAGATGATCGCGCCCGTACCAACGTCGGTGCAGGGCCGACGACTCCTCCTCGGTGATGGCCGCCAGTCCCTTGTTCAGAATGCCAACCAGCTCGGGCCAGTCCTTGCGAACCGAGATCCCCAAGCGCGCCTGGCCCTCCGGGAGCATCCGCTTCGGCCCGAAGCCCAGCACCCCGTTGCTGGCCCGCCAGTACTCCAGATCATAGGCGCCGACCGCCGCGTCCACCGCCCCGGTTAGCAGGGCCTCGGCCAGAGCCGCCTGGCTCGGCAGGGGCACGGCGACGATGGAGGGCTCCTCGGCCAGCAGCCGGCGCACACGCAGGACATCCTGCAGATAGCCGATCCGCCGCCCGCCCAAGCCCGCGATCCCCGGCTTTGAAGGCAGGGGATCACCGTCGCGCTGGTAGAGAAAGAGGTAAGCGGTGTGGAAGTCGTCGGTGAACAGGAAGCGATCGCGCCGCTCCTCCAGCGGCGCGGCCAGCATCAGACCATCGAGCCGGCGGCTCTCCGCCGCCGCGACCATCGCATGCCAAGGAACGGCCTCCAGCCCGATCTCGATGCCGAGCTTGTCTCCGAGCAGCCGCAGATGGTCCACCGCAAATCCGGCGATGCGTCCCTCCCCGATCTGGATTACATCCGGCGGCCACTCCGCCCCCACGCCCAGGGTGATGCGCGGATGCTCGGCCAGCCAGGCGCGCTCGGCTGGGGTTAAAAGATCCGGCCTGCCACCGGCGCCAGCCGGAGACAGCAGGAGGATCAGCCCGAGGGCAAACAATTGGCGCGCCATGTCCATCTTCGTCGTCGGGCTATGAAGGGCTCATTGAAGTCGAATCCGGCAGACAAAGAATGGAAATAGGTGTACCCGCCTGTCAGGCATTTCCTGACGGAATGCCCCTCATGTTGCCGCGCGCGGGCGCGCTTTACAATTCCATCAGCAAACACCCGACTTGGAGTAGGCACATGACATCGCTAGGCCGCGCTTTTTCGCTTCTGCTTGTTCTCTCCCATCCCGTCCTGAGCGCCGAGGCGGGCGAGGATTTTACCGATTTTGCCGATGGCTATGCCGGCGGACCGGACTACTGGCAGGTCACGGGATTGCGTCGCGGCGATACGCTGAACCTGCGTCAGGGTCCATCGGTCGAGGAGCGCGTCATCGACGAGCTGGCCGAAGGCGAGGTCGTGCGCAATCTTGGCTGCCGGCCGGTCTCCGGTCAGCGCTGGTGCCGCGTCGCGCGGCCTGACGACGACCGCGACCAAGGCTGGGTCGCCGGTCGCTATCTGCGCGAGTCGTCCGATCAGCCCTGAATCTCTGCTCTCCCATCGACTTCGAGGATCGGCGCATCCCCTATCCACCCAGGAGTCCCTATGACCCCCGACCAGATCCTCGCCTTCGTCCTCGCCCTGACCTCATCGCCGCCTGCTGAGTCGGCCTTTCCGGTAATCGCGGCGGGCGGGGCGGACAGCCGCTATCCGGTGACGTCCGCGCCCTGTCCGCGCCCACTGGCCCCGTTCGAGATCGAGGGCCAGACCGTGGCCTGCGGCAGCGTCTCGGTCTTCGAGGACCACGCCAAGCCGGACGGGCGGCGCATCCCGCTGACCTTCATGATCTTCAAGTCGCGCTCGCTCGCCCCGGCGCCGGACGCGGTGGTGCATCTACACGGCGGGCCGGGCGTGGGCATCGTCGAGCGCGTCGCGCTCACCTCCACCCTGTTCGAGGGCTTAAGGGCGCGGCGCGATCTGGTGGCCTTCGACCAGCGCGGGGTGGACACCTCCGCCGGGGGCGAGACCCGCTGCCTCGCCACCCTGGCCGACCACGCCGGGGATCTGGTCCAAGGGCTGGCCGATGCGGCGAAGCCCGGGGGCGAGGGTGCGCGCCTGCCATTGGATGTCACCCGCGCCTGTCTCGACGAGCTGGCGGCGTCCGGCGCCGACCTGTCCAAGATCAACACCGAGCAGAACGCCCGGGACGTGCAGGCGGTGATGCGCGCCCTGGGCTATCCCGTCTTCAACGTCTATGGCATCTCCTACGGCACCAAGCTCGGCCTGGAGGTGATGCGCACCGCCCCCGATGGGGTGCGCGCCGTGGTGCTGGACTCGGTGGCCCCGCCGCACATACCGACTTATGACACCCTGGCCCTGCCTCACGCTGAATCCATCGAGGCGATCTTCACCCTGTGCAACGCCGATGCCGCTTGCGCTGCCGCCTACCCGAACCTCAAAGAACGCTTCTGGGCGCTGTTCAGCCGCTTGAGCGAGACGCCGATCGCGACCAGCGCGGGCAAGATCGACGGCAACGTCCTGTTCATGTTGCTTGCCAACCGCAACGCCCACAAGCTCAAGCTCCAGGGCCTGACCGGCTACATCCCCCGCCTGGTCGCCGAGCTGGAGCAGGGGGTGACCACCACCTTCGATGCCATCACGCAGGACAAGCTGCCCCCGCGACAGACCCCAGAAACCGTCCTTACCGGGCTCTCCGGGCTTGATGCGAACTCCCTTGCCCTGGCGCAGACGGCCTTGCGTCTCGCCCAGCAGGGCCAGATCCAGGAAGAGGCGTTGAAGACAGTGCTGGAGCGCTTGGAAGCGGATCGCGCCGCCGTGGCCGCGGGGGCCGGTCTGGTGGACGCCTTCGAGGCCGCGCTGCTGGCCGGGGCGAAGGCGCTGCCGAGCCCCCAGGCGCGTCTTGCCTTCGCCTCGGACTATCTGCGCCTGCGCACCCAGACACCCACGCGCGAGGCCCTGTCCGGGCTCATCGTCCGCCACTTCGCGGGCGAGACCCAGCGCCAGCTCGACGCGCTCGCCGGCCTGATGACGCCCCAGAACCTCGCCGACACCTTCGCCCGCATCTCGGCGGACAACCGCCAGCTCGACTATCTGCTGGTGGAGGGCTTCCAGACCCAGATGTTCGTCTGCCAGGAAGACATGGACATCAATTCACCCGCCGGCGCCGCGGCCGTTAGCGCCCGGCTCCAGGCCGAGTATCTGTGGCCGCCGGAGGCGACGAAAATTCTGGAGGACTTTGTCAACGGCTTCTACGCGAGCTGCGAGCTCTTCCCCAAGCACTTAAGGCCCGGCTTCCATGAGCCGGTGACGGCGGACATCCCGACCCTGGTCTTCGCCGGTCTGCTCGACACCCAGACCGCCGCGAGCTGGGGCCCCGAGACCGCCCGCCACCTGCCGCGCGGCCAGGCCATCGTCCTCCCCGAGACCGGACACGGCGCCCTGGCCTTCTCGCAATGCGCCCGGGATCTCGGCGTGGCCTTCATCGAGAATCCGACGGTGGCGCTCGATACGTCCTGCGTGGCGGGGCTCACGCCAAGCTTCGCGCTGCCGGAGGCCAAGCCGGACGCCAAGCCCGCAGCGCAGCCCGCGTCCGCCGCGAGCGAGGTGGCCCAATGATCGGGGCCGCAATCGGGACCGCCGACGGCAGGCTGGCCGAGGCCGAGCGCATCCGGCGGCTGGAGGACCCGGGCCGCGACTTCCCCTTCTACCGTGGCTGGCCCATCGCGCTCTCCGGTCCGCAATGGCTCCTGGTGCTGACCGGGGTACTGGTCGCGCTCCTCGCCGTGGCCTTCCCGCCCGCTGTCTTGAACAGCGGACTGGCGCGGATGGTCCCGGCGCTACTGCTCGCCGCCGTGCCGCTGGCGGCCCTGGCCCTGGTCGCCCGCAGCCATTGGCGCGTGCTGTTCGGGCCGGTCGGCTGGCACGAGATCAAGTGGATGATCCTGTTCGGCCTGCTCAACCTGGTGGTGAGCATGAGCGTCGGTGCGCTGCTCAACCCCTTCGTCGACTTCCAGTCCAACGCGGCGGTGGCGGGCATCGCCGACCAGGCCGCGGCCGAGCAGTGGTTCCTGTTCATCCGCACCGCCCCGCAGCTCTTGGGAGAGGAGGTCATCACCATCCTGCCCTTCCTCGCCCTGCTGACGCTCTTCACCCAGCGCCTCGGCAGCGGACGCAAGGCCGCCATCCTCTGGGCTTGGCTGCTCTCGGCGCTGCTTTTTGGCCTGATCCATCTACCGACCTACGACTGGAACCTGATCCAGTGCGTCGTCATCATCGGCATCGCCCGCCTGGTGTTGACGCTGCCCTGGATCATGACCAAGAACCTCTGGGTCAGCACCGGGGCCCACATCCTGAACGATTGGTCGCTCTTTTCCCTGCAACTGCTCGGGGCCGGGCTCATCGCCGCGTCTTGAGCAACATCTTCAAACCAACCCTAAGAGGTCAAGTGCCATGAAAACGCCATCGCTCGTCATCGCCAGCATCATCCTGTTAACCGCCACCTCCGCCCAGGCCATCGACGCCGAATACCGGCGTCTGCTGGAGCGCTCCGGCTGCACCCAGGTCACCGAGGCCGAGGGCTGCGACATCCACAAGACCAAGGCGGAGAACGCCAAGGCCGGTTTCGGCTCGGCCGCCAATTCCAGCGGCTCCAGTGAGACCCAGGTCGCCGAGCGGGCGTGCTTGACGAAGGTCGCCACGACCGTCGGCAAGCCCGTCGACACGCTGACGGTGACCGAGGTGCTGACCAGCGAGGCCGGCATCGGCGTCACCATCAAGGTGCCCGGTGCCACCGCCCCTTGGTCCTGCCTGAGCGACGCCGAGGGGCATGTGCAGGGCGCTATGTTTACTGGCAGAGACGGCGACTGAACTCCGCCGCTCCGATTCAGCGGGGCTTGAGGGATTCACTCGACCGGGACCAGCCCCCTTACACAAAAATTATAGCTTGGGTATTCATGAAAAACTCCGCGCTGGGAGCCATCTTCGCATTGGCAATGCTGGTATTCTTGCTCCACTTCCTCTCTGGCGCACCTGACAATGCAAGCTTTCTTGAGTCAATGAATCCAGTAGAAGCAGTCAAGAACTTGGCTTTCGCATTTGGGTTTGGCGCGGGATTTCCGACACCGCTTGCTGTCATCACTGCAGTGGGCGTCTTGATCTTGATTCCTGTTGCAACGTTTTTGGTGGTACGCAGCATTGCGTGCCGTTTTGATCGTCGGACAGGTGCCTAATGCATGATGTCGCTTGCCGAGTCGCCGCCTAATAATTTTCAAAGAGTGTCTGATTTTCAGTTTTCAACGGGCGAAAAGTCGATATCCATTCAAATCCAGATACACTCTCTGATAAAGTCGCAAAAGGTTCTTTAATCCGGAGCACCGCCATTTCAATACCTTCAATTTTGTTGGCCGAAAAATTCGGGTTTTCGGTCAGGCACCATTTAAGACAGCGTCATTCGGAAATGCGGCATCTGGTGGTCACGGTCGGTTCTTGCACGGAGCTGACCGGCCTGGCCTCAGTCGAGCCGCTCAAGCTCGAACCCCGCCACCTGGCGCTGCTGCTCGCTAAAGGCAATGCCGATCAGGGTGATGGGTTTGCCGAGTGCGCGGTATTTGTCGGCATAGCCCTTGTCCTTGAGTTGCCGCAAGGCGCTGCCGGGGGGCGAGCGCTCGGCGACTTTGAAATCGAACAGCCAAATCTGATGCGCGAGCTTGAGCGTCAGGTCGATGCGCCCCTGGTGGGTGATGTCCTCGGCGATCACATCCAGGCCGAGCGCGGCGAGATGGCTGTAGAAGACGCTGGCCCAGTAGCCTTCGTAATGGGCAATGGGTGCGTTGTCATGCCAATGGTGTGGGATGGCGGCGAACAGGCTGTGCAGGTGCGCGCGCAAGGGTTCGGGGTCGCCGGCCTGGAGAATATCCTGGAGCTGTCCGGCCAGGCGGCTGGCCTGACTGGCGTTGCCGAGTAGCGCCTTGGCCAGCACGTCATTGAGCGCGCTTTGCACTTCCAGGTTGGGGTAGGTCAAACGATAGCGCGCGCGGGCGCCGATGCGCTGCGTCTCGGCAAAGGTGAGATAGCCGGTCTGCCACAACAGTGCTTCGGTGGCGATATGATCAACGTCGAAGCTGGAGAGCAGCGCATCATCGGCAAAGGTCTGGGACAGATCAGGGGTGAAGATGCCGCGCTGCATCAGCAGCTCGATCAGCCCACTGGGAGAGCCGGTCTCGAACCAGTAGGAACGCAGCTCGCGCTCCTGAAACAGCAACAGCAGGTCGAAAGGGTTGTAGACGGCATCACCCAGCCAGTTGTAGCCGTTGTACCACAGCCGGATTTCCTCGCGGTCGAGATCCTGCCACTCGGGGGCGAAGACGGTCTCTACATCCTTCTCGGTATAGCCGCACAGCGCTGAGTAGGACGGCGAGACGGTGATATCGCGCAGGTTATTCAGCCCCGAGAACAGGCTCACCCGGCTGAATTTGCTGACCCCGGTGATGAAGACAAAGCGCACATCGGCCTCGCGGTCCTTGATGACCGAGTAGAGATTGCGAAGCCCGTCGCGCAGCTCACGTGCCAGTTCGGGGCGGCTGAGATTATCCAGGATGGGTTTGTCGTATTCATCAACCAGCACCACGGCGCGCTGGCCGCTGATGTGGTGCGCCTGCTCAATCAGCCACTCGAAACAGCCGATGTTGTCCAGCGGATCAGGACACTTGAGATGCAGTGCGGAGAGGTTGCGGCCAAGTTGTGATCGGATGCGTCGCTCAAGCTGCTCGCGAGAGCGCACCACCCCACCGCCGAAGCTCAAGCGAATGACCGGATGGCGCAGCGACCAGTCCCAGTCAGGATGAATGATGAGCCCACGAAACAGCGGCTCGTTGCCAGCGAACAACTCGCCAATGGTGTCAAGCAGCAGGGATTTGCCGAAGCGGCGCGGACGCGACAGAAAGTAAAAGCTGCCCTCGTCGATCAGCCGGGCGATAAAGCCGGTTTTATCGACGTAGTAATAGTCCACCTCGCGCATCTTGGCGAAGGTCTGAATGCCGATGGGGAGTTTGCGACGGGACATGGGCGCGGCTGTGCGAATACTCTGAATGAGAAGCGGATGATCCAACAACAGCATGGGAAAGTCGACCACCGCGCTGACCGGCAAGGCGCGTAATCGTCCCGCTAATTGGCCCCGTGCTCCTTGTCGGATAGGCTGGTAGCGGCTAAGCTATCCGGTTTTGCTGAATGCCTCGTCAATGGTGCCTAAAGCGACCTGGTTCGCGAGTTTCGGCGCGCATCTTGGCGGGTGGTGATCTCTTCAGCGACCGGGAACTGGGATTTGAGGATTCAAACGCCATGCGCAGCCATTATTGCGGCACCATCGACACTGGATTTATCGATCAGACCATCTCATTGTGCGGCTGGGTGCATCGCCGGCGCGATCATGGCGGGGTGATTTTCGTCGATCTGCGCGATCGCAGCGGCTTGGTCCAGGTGGTCTTTGACCCGGATCGCGCCGAAATTTTTTCCCAGGCCGAGCGCGCGCGCAGTGAGTATGTACTACGGGTCGAGGGCCGAGTGCGCCATCGCCCCGAGGGCACCATCAACCCCGACATGCAGACCGGGGAAATTGAAGTCCTGGCCACGGGGCTTGAGGTGCTGAATGCATCGGAAACCCCACCGATTCAACTCGATGAGTATCACGCGGACGTCAACGAGGAGTTGCGGCTGCGTTATCGTTACCTTGATCTGCGCCGCCCGGAGATGCAGCAGCGACTGCGCACCCGCGCCCTGGTCACCAGCACCCTGCGGCGGTTTCTGGACGCGCAAGGCTTTTTGGATATCGAGACGCCCATCCTGACCAAGTCCACGCCCGAGGGCGCGCGCGACTACCTGGTGCCAAGCCGGGTGCATCCGGGTGAGTTCTATGCCCTGCCGCAGTCGCCGCAGCTGTTCAAGCAGCTCTTAATGATGTCGGGCATGGATCGCTACTATCAGATCGCGCGCTGTTTTCGCGATGAGGATCTGCGCGCCGACCGCCAGCCGGAGTTCACCCAGCTCGATATCGAGGCGTCCTTCATCGACGAGGCCGAGCTGACCGACCTGATGGAGCGCATGATCCGCGAGCTGTTCCGCGAGGTGCTGGCGGTTGACCTGCCCGATCCCTTTCCGCGCCTGACCTATGACGAGGCCATGCAGCGTTACGGCTCCGACCGGCCGGATCTGCGCGTGGCCTTGGAGCTGGCCGATGTCAAGGACTTGATGCGGGAGGTGGACTTCAAGGTGTTCGCCGGACCGGCCAACGACCCCAAGGGTCGGGTCGCGGCGCTGCGGCTGCCGGGCGGTGGCAAACTCTCGCGCAAGGAGATTGACGACTACACCAAGTATGTCGGCATCTTCGGCGCCCGCGGTTTGGCCTACATCAAGGTGAACGACTGGGCCACCAAGGGCCGCGAGGGCCTGCAATCGCCGATTCTCAAAAACCTGCCAGACAGCGCGATCGAGGGCGTGATGGAGCGCACCGGCGCGGTCAATGGCGATCTCATCTTCTTTGGCGCCGACAAGGCGCGAGTGGTGAATGAAGCCCTGGGCGCGCTGCGGGTCAAGCTCGGGCATGAACGCGGCTTGGCCGAGGATGCCTGGCGTCCGGTTTGGGTGGTGGATTTCCCGATGTTCGAGCGGGATGAAAAAAGCGACCGCTGGCAGGCGCTGCATCATCCCTTCACGGCGCCAGGCGAGGATCAGCTCGAGCTGCTCGCCAGCGATCCGGGTGCCTGTAAATCCCGCGCTTACGATCTGGTGCTGAACGGCACCGAGCTTGGCGGCGGCTCCATCCGTATCCATCGCGAGGAGGTGCAGCGGCGCATTTTCGAGCTATTGCAAATCAGCGCGGAGGATGCCAATGATCGCTTCGGCTTTCTGCTCACGGCACTGAAATACGGCTGCCCGCCCCATGGTGGCATCGCCTTTGGACTCGACCGGCTGGTCATGCTGATGACCGCCAGTCCTTCGATTCGCGATGTGATGGCCTTCCCCAAGACTCAGGCCGCGGCCTGCCCGCTGACCGGAGCGCCTGCCGCGGTTGACCAGGGACAGCTGAAGGAATTGGCACTGCGGCTGCGCTCGGCCAATTGAGGCGGACCGGAGCTGATCCGGAGCCGATTCCAGGCATGACGGCGCGGCAATGCGGCACGACCAACGTAGGTCTCGCGGACATCATCGAACAGAGCAACCCGTCCATGGCAGGCCAGACAAAACCGCAAAGATTCAAGCGCCCCGCCTCGGTGCTGGTGGTTGTCTTCACGCGCGCCGGGGAATTCCTACTCATGCAGCGCACCCGACCGGCGCATTTCTGGCAGTCGGTCACCGGCAGTCTGCGCCCGGGAGAAAACCCTCGGCTGGCCGCGGTGCGCGAGTTGCGTGAAGAAACCGGCCTTCTCGGCAGTGGACAACTTATTGATTTACACCAGTCACGACTGTTCCCCATTATCCGCGCCTGGCGCGCCCGCTATCGCAAGAACCATTGCTTCAACCGCGAATATTGGTTCGCGCTGCCGCTGCCAGGACGCCGCCTGATCCGGCTCAACACCTTGGAGCACTCCGATTATCAGTGGCTCCACCTCGGCCGTGCCCTGGAGCTTGCCAGCTCCCGGACCAATCGCGATGCCATGCGCTTGCTCGCCGGCGGCACACTCGCTTGAATGACGTGCATCGGACCAGGCGGAACGAACCCAGGCGCGGGCTGATGAGTCCAAGGGCATTGAAGTGTTCACTGGTTGCCGCTAATCTCGGATTAAGAATGGTCGATCAGACTGATGCACCTCGATTTCCAAGCCGTCTAGGTTTGCAGGCCGATGAATAGCCGCGCGCAACCTGCCCGCGGAAGTGCCTACCTGCCAGGACTACCCTGATCAGTCAAGCGGGCTGACTAGCTCCAACTTCCGTTTTCGCATACGCCACGACGAGTCCACCCCATGAAAGAGTTCGCGCTTCGATCACCGGTTCAACGGACGAGTCCTCGGGAGCTCGGTCCGCCACCCAGGCTTTCACCTCGCGGGCTTTCAACACCCAGGCTTTTCTTGGCGCCACTGCTGGCGCTTTTACTCGGTTTTGGAGTCGTCCTTGAACTGGCGGCCCGACCGGTCGATGTCAGTCTCGCGACCCTCTTCCCGACCGAGCGCCAGGCCAAGACGGCCGTGGTCATCAACCAAGTGCTGGAGCGTTTTCATTATCGTGATTTCGAGCTCAGTCCAGCCTTCGCTGTAGCAACACTTGAACACTATTTTGATGGACTCGATCCCAACCGGTCCTTCTTCCTGGATCGCGACATTCAGCGCTTTCTCGGCAGTGCCAGCAGGCTTGATGACGATCTTGCCCAAGGGCGAGTCGATGTCGCCTTCGACATTTTTCGAGTGTATCGCATGCGGGTTGATGATCGGGTCGAATTCGCCTTGGGTGTGCTCGAAGGGGACTTCGATTTCAACAAATCGGAACACTATCAGTTTGATCGAACCAAGGCTCCCTGGCCCCGGAACGAAGCGGAACTCGATGAACTCTGGCGCAAGCGGGTGAAGAATGACTATCTCACGCTCAAGCTGGCCGACAAGGACGATGCCGAGATCCGCAAACAACTGCGCAAGCGCTATGAGGGCATTCGTCGGCGGATTCACCAGTTCGATGCCGATGATGTCTTCCAGACCTTCGTCAACGCCTACACCCAGAGCCTGGAACCCCATACGGCCTACATGTCGCCCAGCACCTCGGAGAATTTCGACATCAGCATGCGGCTGTCGCTCGAGGGGATAGGCGCTGTGCTGCGAGCCGACAACGAGTACACGGTTATTCAGCGCACCATACCAGGCGGACCGGCGCGTCAGTCCGGCATGGTACAAACGGGCGATAAGATCGTCGGCGTTGCCCAAGGCGTTGACGGTGAATTTGACGACGTTGTCGGCTGGCGCTTGCAGGATGTGGTCGACAAGATTCGTGGCCCCAAAGGCTCGGTGGTGCGCCTGCAACTCCTGCCCAAGGCGGAAATCTCCGGCGGCGGGCGCATGCGCGAGGTCTCCCTGGTTCGCAACGAGATCAAGCTTGAAGATCAGGCCGCCAGTTCCTACGTGATTGACGGCCCCGAGAACGCACCGGATTTGCGCATTGGCGTTATCAAAGTACCGGCGTTTTACCGCGACTTCCGCGCGGAATCCGACGGCAACCGCGATTTTCGCAGTACCACGCGCGACGTGCGCAAGCTGCTCGCGGAACTCCAGGATCAACGAGTCAATGGCATTGTCATCGACCTGCGCGGCAATGGCGGCGGCTCCCTGACCGAGGCGACCTCCCTGACTGGCCTGTTCATCAAGGAAGGCCCGGTGGTGCAGGTGAAGGACTCCTTCGGCAAGATCGAGGTCGAGACCGACCCGGATCCTGAGTTGGTCTACTCAGGCCCACTCGCGGTCATTGTCGATCGCAACAGCGCCTCGGCCTCGGAAATCTTCGCCGGCGCCATTCAGGACTACGATCGCGGTCTCGTGGTTGGTGAACCGACCTTCGGCAAGGGGACAGTGCAAACACTGGTCGATCTCAACCGCTATGTGCCGGGCAACGAGCTCGACCTCGGCCGCCTGCGTCTAACCATGGCCGAGTTCTTTCGCATCAGTGGCGGCAGCACACAACTCAAGGGCGTGGAGCCGGACATTTTATTCGACCTCGGCTACGACAGCGATGACCATGGCGAGCGCTCGCTCGATAATGCCCTGCCCTGGAGCAGTATCCGCCCAGCCAGTTACCAGACCTTCAATGGTGTCGATCTTAATGTACTGAGGTCGCGATCGGTTGAACGCACCGCCCGGGATCGCGGCTTCCGCATGCTGACCCGACAGGGTCGCATGCTGACGGAAATTGAAGCGCGCGATCTTGTCTCCCTGCGCGAGGACGAACGCCGCCAGGAATCCAAACGTCGGGACAAGGCGCTCAAAGAAGAGCGCAATGAGTTTCTGCGCAGCCGCGACATGGAGCCCGTCGACGAGGATGCCGATCCGATCGACGAGGAAGCGCTTGAGAAACAGCAGGACGTCATCGATGCCATCCAGGTCGATGAAGCAGCCCGCATTCTGGCCGATTTAATCAAGCACCAGGGCGGCGCGGAACGCCCACGCGCGGCCATGCGCGATTAGACGACGGGAGAACCCAAGACGCAATGTCCCCAGATTCGCTGTTTGACGCGCGACTGTCCGCGCTCGCGCGCCTGCCGGCTGACGCCCTGCGTACCCCCTACCTGATCGGCCTTGAAAAAGAAGCCCTGCGCGTCACCCCAGCGGGCGAGGTCGCGACCAGCGCGCATCCCCGCGCGCTGGGCTCGTCGCTTACTCATCCTTACATCACCACCGACTTCTCCGAGGCACTGATCGAACTGGTCACCCCCGCGGTGGCCAGTCCGACCGAGGCGCTTCGCTTCCTGCATCAGCTGCATCTGTTCGTCTATCGCCACATTGGCGAGGAGCGCCTCTGGGCCACCAGCATGCCTTGCGTGATCGGCGGCAGCACAAGCATTCCGCTCGCCTACTATGGTGAGTCCAACGCCGGGCAGATGAAGACCATCTACAGGCGCGGCCTGGGCAATCGCTACGGGCGGGTGATGCAGGTCATCGCCGGGGTGCATTTCAACTTCTCCCTGCGCGAGGACCTGTGGCCAATACTGCGGGACGCCTTCGGTAACCAAGACAACCCGCGCGAGTTTCGCGACCAGCTTTACATGGGCATGGTGCGCAACCTGCAACGCCTTGGCTGGCTGGTGCCCTATCTCTTTGGTGCATCGCCTGCCGTGTGCAAAAGCTTTGTAAAGGGCGATCCCGGGGAGCTGCAATCCTTCGACCAGCATACCTATTACCACCCGCATGGGACCTCCCTGCGCATGGGCGATATCGGTTATCAAAACCGCCAGGAAGAAGGCACTGGCATGAAGGCCAGTTATGACAGCCTGGATTCCTACATCCGCAGCCTGACCTGGGCGATCGAAACCCCCTGCCCCCAGTACGAAAGCATTGGCGTCAAGGTGGCCGGGCGTTATGAGCAGCTCAACGATCATGTGCTGCAAATTGAGAACGAATACTACAGCACGGTGCGGCCCAAACAGATCACCGAGGGCATGGAACGCCCAACGCTGGCACTGCGCCGACGCGGCATTCGCTATGTCGAACTGCGCTCCACCGATGTCAATGCCTTTCATCCGCTTGGAGTCGACGAGGAGCAACTGCATTTTCTCGCCAGCTTCATGCTCCACAGCCTGCTACGGGACAGCCCGCGCATCAATGCACGCGAACGCCGCGCCATTGACACCAACGAAGTGGTCACGGCCCATCGCGGCCGCGAACCCCGCCTGATGATTGAACGCGAAAACGCGGCCGTGCGCCTACGCGTCTGGGCGGACAAGGTATTGGGGGAAATGCAAGAGGTCGCCGCGCTGCTCGACGGCGGCGAATCAGGCCCGCATGTGGCAAGTGTTCAAGCACAGCAGGAGAAAGTACGCGAGCCGAACAGCACCCCATCGGCGCGCATGCTGGCTGAAATGCGCGCCCAAGGCGAAAGCTTTTCCGCCTTCGCGCGCCGATTGACGGAGACGCACCGTGAAGCCTTTCTCAACCAACCGCTGCCAGTTGCCACGGAACAGGAATTCATCCGGCTCAGCGCCGAGTCTGTCGCTCGCCAGGAGGAGATTGAGGCCCGAAACGAGGGAAGTCTGGATGAGTTTCTCGCGGCCTACTTTCACCAAGGCAAGGAATAGTCAGAGACCTGGCGTCTTGAAAAGCCCGATCTGGGGGTCCCAGGCGTGCGGGAATCCAAGGTTGCGAAAGCTGAGATCAAGCTTTAGTGAATGAACGCAACTGGAGGCGACCAGTAGGTCTGCCTGACCAGAAAACACCCCGCGAGCTGTGGTGCGCGACGGGGGTGTTTTCTGGAAATCGCATCAGTTCTTGGACTTATCGACCAATTGCTTCTCGCGAATCCAGGGCATCATCCCGCGCAGGCGGGCGCCGACATCCTCGACCTGGTGCTCCTCGCTCAGGCGACGCATGGCCTTCATGCGCGGTGCGCCGGCCTGGTTTTCGAGGATGAATTCACGCGCGAAGGAGCCGTCCTGAATCTCACCCAGGATGCGCTTCATCTCGGCCTTGGTCTCGCCGGTCACAATACGCGGACCACGTGTCATGTCGCCATACTCGGCGGTGTTGGAAATGGAATAGCGCATGTTGGCGATGCCGCCCTCGTAGATGAGGTCAACGATCAGCTTGACTTCGTGCAGGCACTCAAAATAGGCCATCTCGGGTGCATAGCCCGCCTCGACCAGGGTCTCGAAACCGTTTTGGATCAGCGCTGTCAGGCCGCCGCACAGCACCACCTGCTCGCCGAAGAGGTCGGTCTCGCATTCCTCGCGGAAGCTGGTCTCGATAATGCCGGCGCGACCGCCACCATTGGCGGAGGCGTAGGCCAGGGCAAGATCGCGCGCACGACCGCTGGCATTCTGCTGCACCGCGATCAGGCTCGGCACGCCACCGCCCTGGGTGTAGGTGGAGCGCACTAGATGGCCGGGGCCCTTGGGGGCGATCATAATCACGTCCAGATCCGCGCGCGGCTCGATCTGGCCAAAGTGGATATTGAAGCCATGGGCAAAGGCCAAAGCGGCGCCTTGCTTGATGTTCGGTTCGATCTGGTCACGATAAAGCTTGGCCTGATGTTCATCCGGAGCCAGCACCATGACCAGATCGGCACCGGCAACGGCCTCGGGGATGTCCTTGACCTCGATCCCGGCATTGCTTGCCTTGGCCGCCGAGGTCGAGCCCGGACGCAAACCAACAGTGACCGAAACCCCGGACTCTTTCAGGTTGTTGGCATGGGCATGTCCCTGGGAGCCGTAACCGATGATGGCGACCTGGGTACGCTGAATCAGCGACAGATCGGCGTCTTTATCGTAGTAAACATTCATTGTCATTTGGATTGAGTTCCTTCATAAAAAAGTTTGAAGTGTGAAGTTTAAAGTGTGAAGCTTGAATTTTGAAAGCGATTGCCGCTCCCCGAACACGCACCCTTTTAAACTTCACACTTCTTACTTCAAACTTCAATCAAAGCGCCAGCGCCTTCTCGCCGCGACCAATGCCGCTCGGGCCCGAGCGCACCACCTCGCTGATGAGACCATCCGGCACCGCCTTGATGAAGGCATCGAGCTTACTGGATGTGCCAGTCAGCTCGACCACGTAGCTTGCCTCGGTCACATCGACAATCTTGGCGCGGAAGATGTCATTCAGACGTTTGAGTTCTTCGCGATCCGGACCCTTGGCGCGCAGCTTGATGAGCATCATCTCGCGCTCGATATGCGGCCCCTCGGACAGATCGGCCAATTTAACCACGTCGATCAGCTTGTTAAGCTGCTTCTTGATTTGCTCGACGATATCCTCGTTGCCGCGGGTGACCAACGTCATGCGTGACAGGGAGGGGTCATCGGTAGGCGCCACGGTCAGGGACTCGATATTGTAGCCGCGGGCGGAAAACAGGCCGGCGATACGCGACAGGGCGCCCGACTCGTTTTCAACCAGCATGGAAAGAATATGTCTCATCGCAGTATCCAGAGAAAGCTTGTGGGGGGCGATTTCATTACCCCCGAGCCGGGCGAATCATTGAGTGATCGCTTGCATCGGGGCCAGTGCGCGGAGGGCGAATACATTCGCCCCTACGCCAGTTCGCGCTGTGAGATGGTCGGGGGCAAGTGCATCTCGTGCTGGCCCTTGCCGGCGGCGATCATGGGATAGACGTTCTCGGTTGGGTCAACGATCACATCAAGGAAGACCAGGCGGTCCCGCATGGCGAAGGCTTCCTGCATGGCCGCTTCCAGGTCCCCCGGCTTGTCAACCCGCATGCCGACATGGCCGAAGCTCTGGGTCAGGGCGACAAAATCCGGCAGCGCATCCACGTAGGAGTGGGCATAGCGACTTTCGTAGAAGAACTCCTGCCACTGGCGCACCATGCCCATGTAGCCGTTATTGAGCAGCACGACCTTGATGGGCAAATTGTACTGCTTGCAGGTGGCCAGCTCCTGAATGCACATCAGAATGCTCGCCTCACCCGAGATGCAGGCGACCTGCGCCTCGGGGTGCGCGAGCTGCACCCCCATGGCCGAGGGCAAACCAAAGCCCATGGTGCCAAGTCCGCCCGAGTTGATCCAGCGTCTGGGCTTGTCGAAGGGGTAGAACTGGGCGGCAAACATTTGGTGCTGCCCCACGTCCGAGGTCAGGTAGAGATCGCCGCCGGTGACCTTGTGCAGCGTCTGCACCGCGAACTGCGGCTTGATCACCGCGCTGTCGCGGTCGTAGCACAGGCAATCGAGCTTGCGCCAGGCGTTGATCTGCTCCCACCAGGCCGCGAGTGCCGCTTTGTCCGGTCGCGCCTTGATCTCGCCCTTGATCTCGCCCTTCATCTCACTAAGCAGACCGAGCATGTCGCTCAGGACAGTCTCAACCGGACCGACGATGGGAATATCCACCCGCACGTTCTTGGAAATGGATGAAGGGTCGACATCGATATGAATAATGGTGGCATGGGGACAGAAATGCTCGATCTTGCCCGTGACGCGATCATCGAAGCGCGCGCCAATGGCGATCAGGCAATCGGTCTCGTGCATGGCCATGTTGGCCTCGTAGGTGCCATGCATGCCGAGCATGCCGATGAACTGGCCATCGGTCATGGGGTAGGCGCCCAGACCCATCAGGGTGCTGGTGATGGGAAAGCCGAGCGCGCGCACCAGTTCGATCAGGGGTTCGTGCGCGTTGCCCAGAATCACCCCGCCGCCGGTATAGAAGACCGGGCGCTTGGCCGCGACCATGGCCTCGAGCGCCTTGCGCATCTGCCCGAGGTGGCCCTTGCGCGCCGGCTGGTAGGAGCGCAGCTTGAGGTTAGGCTGAAAATGATAGGGAATCTTGATGCCCGGATCAGTCACATCCTTGGGCACGTCCACCACTACCGGACCGGGGCGTCCGGAGGTGGCGATATGGAAGGCCTTGGCAATGGTATCGGCCAGATCCTCGACCCGCTTGACCAGGAAATTGTGTTTCACGCAGGGGCGAGTGATGCCGACGGTGTCGACCTCCTGGAAGGCATCGCTGCCAATCACGGGCGTGGGCACCTGACCGGTGATGACCACCATGGGGATGGAGTCCATATAGGCCGTCGCAATACCCGTGACGGCATTGGTCGCGCCCGGCCCGGAAGTGACCAGGCAGACACCGCATTTGCCGCTGGCGCGCGCATAGCCGTCCGCGGCATGAGTGGCGCCCTGCTCGTGGCGCACCAGGATGTGGCGAATCTGGTCGCTTTTCTGAAAAAGCGCGTCGTAGATGTGCAGCACCGCGCCGCCCGGGTAACCAAAAACGGTCTCAACGCCCTGATCGATCAACGACTGGATGACGATTTCCGCGCCGGTTAATTCAACCGGAGCACCTTGCGCATTGGCCCCGGATAGGCTGGCGGCGGACAAGGCGGGAGAGAAGGTGTCTCGGGACTGACCGGCGGATTGATCAGGAGATGCCGCCTGCTCGGAACTAGAATCAGGCGCGGGCGCTTGCTGCACGGGTCTACCTCCGCGCCGCCCGCTTGCCGCTCGGGCCCTGAACATCCAGGCTCATCGCCGCGGGGACCGTGGCGGCAGGCTGGACATTGTGGGCCGAGGTGCCGCGGGCGGCACAAGAACGATTGAAGCCAGCGATTGACGAGAATCGATGGCCATTGGTTGGGGAGACGGCGGTCGCGCGACGCGATTCGCTCCGACATCCGCCGGCTAACTGGAAAAAGTACAATATTCCAGCCAATAAGGTCAACTATTACCGCCGAGATGCCGATGCACCAAGCCAAAGACCGCGACTGCCGCGGTCAGGACTTGCTCTGGGTCATGCCCGCGGGTGCTCACCTCGTCCTCAAGCGCCGCGCCGAAACGGCGCCAGCCCTCGGCGGGCGACCGGTCCTCGCGAGTACCAAGAAAATGAAACGGCAAGCGGTCTGCCTCGGCACCCAGATTCTGCCTGAGTCGCTGGGAGATCACCCGGCCGCCGAGCGTGGCGCCTTCGAGCACATAGAGCCCGCCGAGCGCCTGCGCCTGGTTGGCAACCAAGCTTGACAGATGTTCGGCATCCGCCGGCGGCGGCGGCATTGGCTCGTCCCCGAGTGCCTCCAGATCGCGCTCGAGTGCCGGCAGGCGCTCGCGCACGCCCATACGTTCAAGGGTTAATGGCGCACAGCTTGCGTGCAGATGCGGCTCGAGCAGGCGATAGGGTCGTGCTAGCGCACCCAGGTAGGCGCGGTAAATGTCTGCATCCACCTCCGGAGCCATCAGGTCACGCATCAAGGGCAATGCCTCGGTGGCGGCATGCAAAGCGGCAGTGCGCGCGCGCAATGCCTGCATTAGCGCACCCTGCCTTCTGGTTTCAGGACCTATCACCGGACCTGTTGCGGACATCAGCGGATCTCCATCTTATGAGTGGACGATAGCAACACCAGACTTCTTGGCGTGTTGCGAAAAATCCCGTGCGTGCGATATCAACCCTAAGAATTCTCCGGGATGGGACGCCACACTCGCAAGCCGTAAGTGTTAAGAGATGGCTTCCTCTAGCGCCTCGACTCAGAACATGGGCAGTTCGCCCATGATGGGCGCTAAACCACACTTCGAGCGACTCAAATTTGGAAACGCTGGCCATTCCGACAGCGCAAATGTCTCATTCCAGGTCCAGCTTTACCACAGTTCGCACTCTGGTATAGGGTGAGGGGCTGAATTCGCATTTTTGGCATCCATGTTCTTCAGTGTCGTGGTTGAGGCAAGTGTTACTCTCTCATCGGTCAGGTCTCTGGTCGACACTCATGCCTCAGTTGCTCAGCATTCCTGAAAAAAGTAAACTTTCTGTTTGCCGCTCTATGTCCGCACTCATCGCTCGGGATCTCCGAAAAATCTACCCTTCCGGCTTGGAGGCACTTAAAGGCGTCGATCTGAGGGTTGAGGCAGGGGACTTTTTCGCATTAC
The DNA here is from genome assembly GCF_036208045.1 of Thiorhodovibrio winogradskyi. NCBI lineage: Bacteria > Pseudomonadati > Pseudomonadota > Gammaproteobacteria > Chromatiales > Chromatiaceae > Thiorhodovibrio > Thiorhodovibrio winogradskyi. Next base: position 3,406,661 of record NZ_CP121472.1, read on the forward strand.
TGGGGCCCAACGGCGCGGGCAAGTCGACCTTGATCGGGATTTTGACATCCTTGGTGAACAAGAGCACCGGCAGCATCCGGGTATTCGGCCATGATCTCGACCGCGAGCCCGAGCAGGTCCGCGCCTTGCTCGGGGTGGTGCCTCAGGAGTTTAACTTTAATCTATTTTTGCCGGTGGCCGAGGTGGTCATTAACCAAGCCGGATATTTCGGTATCCCGCGTCGCGAGGCGCGTGTGCGCGCTGAGCATTATCTGCGCAAGCTTGATCTCTGGGATCGTCGCGACACCCAGATGCGCCAGCTCTCGGGCGGTCTCAAGCGGCGGCTGATGATTGCGCGCGCCCTGGTCCATCGGCCGCGGGTGCTCATTTTGGACGAGCCTACGGCCGGTGTGGATATCGAAATTCGCCGTGCGATGTGGCATTACCTGCGCGAGCTCAATGATGGTGGCACTACCATCATTTTGACCACACACTACCTTGAGGAGGCCGAAAGCCTGTGCCGGCATTTGGCCATTATTAACAAGGGCGAGATAGTGGCGACCGCCGACATTGGCGAGATGCTGAAAGGACTGCGCTCGGAAACATTTGTGCTTAACTTGCGCGGTCGGCTGACGGAACTCCCGGCGCTTGGCGGTTTCGTGCTGGACACCATAGACGAGAGCACGCTTGAGGTTGAGGTGAGCCGCGACCATAGCATCAATGGTCTGTTCGAGGCTCTGTCGCGCTGTGGGATTGAAGTCATCAGTATGCGCAACAAGCAGAATAGGCTTGAAAAACTCTTTCTGGATATGGTGGACAACCCGGAACCTGGTCAGGGCGCGACGGAATCGGGGGCGATGCCGGGAGGTCGGGCATGAATCGCTGGCAGCGTTACTGGGTGGCCTATGAGACCCTGGTAACCAAGGAGACTCTGAGATTTCTGCGGATCTGGATACAGACGCTGCTTCCCTCTGTCATCACCACCACGCTGTATTTTGTTATTTTTGGACGGCTGATTGGCGAGCGCATCGGCCCGATGGAGGGCTTCAGCTATCTTGAGTTCATCGTGCCGGGATTGGTGTTGATGGCGGTGATTACCAATGCCTATTCAAACGTGGTCTCGTCATTTTATAGCAGCAAATTTTCGCACTACATCGAGGAGCTTCTGGTCTCGCCAACACCCAACTGGGTGATTTTGGCCGGTTATGTCACGGGTGGTGTTCTGCGGGGTCTGAGTGTTGGCGTGGCGGTGACAATAGTCGCCTTTTTCTTTACCGATCTCGCTATCCATAGCTACGGGATTACCCTGCTAATTTTTCTGATGACGGCCATTCTGTTCGCCCTGGGTGGCTTTATAAATGCCGTTTTCGCGAACAGCTTCGATGATATTTCGATTATTCCAACCTTTGTGCTGACGCCCTTGACGTACTTGGGCGGGGTTTTTTATTCCATTGCTCTACTGCCAGCGTTTTGGCAGGATGTGTCCCTGCTCAATCCCATCCTCTACATGGTCAATGCGTTTCGCTACGGGCTCTTGGGGGTGAGCGATATTCCACTGTGGGTTGCATTTACCCTCGTCGCCTGCTGTATCGCCGTGATGACCTTCTTTAGCCTGGAATTGTTGCGCCATGGAATCGGTATCAAGAGCTGACTTGACGTCGGTCGCCTCTCGGCCTTGAGGTAAAGGCGCGGCGGTGGGATGATTCCCCTCATGAAAAAACCGCAACTCTCCCGCTTACTCTCCTGTTCGGCGCGCTCGAACCGCCCCACCGGCGCGCGCCTTCAAGGCGGCGGTCTCTGGGGCCTTGTGTTTGCTCTTGCCATCTTGTTCGCCCTTGGCGGCTTGAGCGTGCTTGGGCTATACGCGGTGCAGCTCGATGATATCGTGCGCTCCAAGTTCGAGGGCAAACGCTGGGCGCTGCCGGCGCGGGTGTATGCACGCCCGCTCGAGCTGTACCAGGGGCGAGCACTGTCGTCCGATGCACTGGTCGCGGAGCTCAAACGACTCAAATATTTGGTTGTGACAGAGGTTGATCGCCCTGGCACCTATCGGCGCGATGGTGATCGGGTGCGCGTTAATACCCAGGGCTTTCGGTTCTGGGATGGCGTCGAACGCTCGGCTCTGCTGGAAATCGCCTTTGCCGACGGCCAGGTCGCATCCATTACCACGCTTGACGAGGGGCCAAAAATCGCGCTGGTGCGATTCGAACCGGCCCTGATCGCAAGCATTTACCCCACGCATAACGAGGATCGGGTGTTGCTGCTGCGGGCGCAGTTACCTGATTTGCTGGTTAAGACACTGCTGGCGGTAGAGGACCGTAAGTTCTACCAACACCCTGGTATCGATCCAAAAGGTATACTTCGCGCCGCCTATAAAAACTTGATGGCTGGGCGCACCGTGGAAGGCGCCAGCACCCTAACCCAACAGTTGGTCAAGAATTTCTATCTCAATCAGCAGCGTACCCTCGAGCGGAAAATCAACGAGGCGCTGATGGCCATGCTGCTCGAGCTGCGCTACACCAAGGACGACATCCTGACCGCCTATGCCAACGAGGTCTATATGGGCCAGGACGGCAGCCGTGGCATCCATGGTTTCGGTCTTGCCAGTCGTTTTTATTTCGACCGCCCGCTCTCTGAACTCACAGTAGCCGATACCGCGCTCTTGATCGCCGTGCTCAAGGGGCCGACGGAATACAATCCGCGCCGCAATCCCGAGCGGGCGCTGGAACGGCGCAATCTGGTCATTGACATCATGGCGCACCATCAAGTAATTGCACGCACCGAGGCTGAACAGGCCAAGGCGGCACCGCTCGGACTGCGCGAGGGCGGTGCGCGACCGAGCGGCGACTACCCCGCTTTTGTACAACTGGTGCGACGTCAGCTGCAGCGCGATTATCGCGAAGAAGATTTGCGCTCGGAAGGGCTGAAGATCTTCACCACGCTCGATCCGCCGGTTCAGATCGCCGCCGAGCGGGCCATTCATGATCGTCTGCCCATGCTTGAAAAACAGCGCGGGTTTCGGGACGGCACACTGGAGTCAGCAGCCGTCGTGACCTCTGTTGCCCAGGGCGAGGTGTTGGCGCTGGTGGGCAGCCGTGATTCGGCGTTCGAGGGTTTCAATCGCGCCCTCGACGCGGTGCGCTCCATCGGCTCCGCGGTCAAGCCGGCGATTTATCTCGCGGCGCTTGAGCGGCCGGAGGAATATTCCCTGGTGACTTCGATTCCTGATCGGTCTGTTAGCCTGCGCATTGGCACCGATGTCTGGGAGCCGAAAAATTATGATCGTCGCGTTCATGGCGATGTACCCCTGTACCGCGCTCTGGCCAAGTCCTACAACCTGGCCGCGGTCAACCTAGGGCTGGAACTGGGGGTCGAAGAGATCGCGCAAACACTCAGGCGGCTCGGCGCCATGCGCCAGATCAACGCGGTTCCGGCGATCTTGCTGGGGTCTGTGTCCTTGGCTCCCATCGAACTCGCGCAGGTCTACCAGACCATCGCCGCTGGCGGTTTCCGCACGCCGCTGCGTGCCATTCGCGAGATCTTGGATTCCTCCGGGCGACCCTTGACGCGCTATCCGCTCGCCGTGGAACCCGTGGTGCGCGGCGACGCGGCTTTCATGACCCAATGGGCCATGCGTCAGGTGGTGGAACAGGGCACGGCCACCTGGCTCAAGCAACGCCTGCCCGAGGACTTGAGCGTGGCGGGCAAAACGGGTACCACCAACGATTTGCGTGACTCTTGGTTTGCCGGCTTTAGTGGCGATAAAGTGGCGGTTGTCTGGGTTGGGCGCGATAATAACCAGCCAACAGGGCTGACCGGCTCCAGCGGGGCGCTGCGTGTCTGGGGTGATCTCATGGCCAGCATCGACAATCAGCCTCTAAGCGATATTCCACCCGATGGTGTGATCATGGCGCAAGCTTGCGGCGGCGTCACTGTACCGGTCAATGAAGAGTTCGCCGCGGTAGCCGCTTGTCGCAGGCCGAGCGGAAGTGCAAGCAATGAGACAGTGGCCGATGCTGACATCAGTGAGAATTCTGCCAATGACGAGGCACAGCCGCCTCCAGAGCGGCGCAAGCCTGCATCCAATCGGGATGGGCGAGGCGCGCGTAATCTTTTTCTCAGCGATTTTTATGGTGACTGATGACTGAGCACAGACGATTCATCTCTCTTTTTTGTACCTCGGCCGCTTTTCTGGTCGCGGCGGGACTCAATGGCTGTGCCACCCCGCAACGCCAGGATCCTCCCGCTCCAATTGTGGATGCCCGACGTTCGCCGCCTACGCCCGCGGTTGAGCCCGCGGTTGAGAAGGAGGCGACCGAGGAGGACAAACAACCCGAGCCAACCCGCGTTTATGCCTACCAGCCGGTGACGGCGGGCCAGTCCGAGGAGGGAGTTTCTAACCCTTCCGGGGCAGCCGTCGGCGCTCAGGACGCCACAGCGAGCGACAATGCGGCAGATATCGCTGAGTCGTCCAGGCAACCTCCGAACACTGAGTCAGCGCAAGCTCAAACCGGCCAGCCAAGTGGTGGTTCGGTCCCCCCAAGAGAGGAGTCGGCGCAACAACAGGCGCAAGCGGAAACGGTCGAGCAAGGGGCCACCACACCGGCCTTGCCGGCGCCCGAGACGCGTGTCGCCTCGGCCACGGCGCTTCATTCCCCGCAGCTAACGCCAGAGGTTGATGCGCTGGTCAGGCAGGCTGAGAGTCAGCGCCAGAGCAGCGACTATGCCGGAGCTGCCGCGACGCTGGAGCGCGCTCTGCGCTTGCAGTCGCGCGAAGGCTACCTGTGGAACCGGCTGGCGCATGTGCGTCTGGAGCAGGGTCTGGCAACACAGGCCGCCAATCTAGCCGGGCGGGCGAACGACCTCTCCGGAGATAGCGACAGCCTCAAACGCGATAATTGGCGGGTGATTGCCGATGCGCGTCAGCGCGCCGGAGATCTGGAGGGCGCACAGGAAGCACGGCGCAGAGCCTCTGGAGGCTAGGACACAAGCGTCAGATTGCTGGTGTTCAAGGCATTCCAGTCAGATAACAACAGCCCGATGGCGCCCGGGGCGATTGGACTGGCTGGTATTTTTGGTCCCCAGGGCAAACTTGGCCGGCACTTGCACCATTTTGGCGCCAGACCGCAGCAATTGGCCATGGCGACAACTGTCGCCAAGGTGATTGCCGAGAGCGGCACCCTGATCTGCGAGGCTGGCACCGGCACTGGCAAAACGCTCGCATATTTGATTCCTGCCCTGCTGTGCGGGCGAAAAGTGGTCATCTCCACTGGCACCCGCACCCTGCAGGATCAGCTGTTCCAGCAGGACTTGCCGCTGGCCAGAGGCTTGCTCGGCATCCCGGTGCGGGTGGCGCTGCTCAAGGGGCGCTCCAATTACCTCTGCGTGCAGCGGCTGGGGCAGGTCGGAGCGGCCCGGTCGGCGGTCGATGCCAGCCTGGCTGCCGATCTGGCAAGGGTGCGTCAATGGGCACGGGTCACGCGCAGTGGCGATATTGCCGAGGCAGGCTTGTCCGAGCAATCGCCAGTCTGGCCACTGGTGACCTCCACCGCCGAGAATTGCCTGGGGCAGGACTGTGCGTCCTGGGGCGACTGTCATCTGGTGGCGGCGCGGCGCCAGGCGCAGGAGGCTGATCTGGTGGTGATCAACCACCATCTGCTGTGCGCCGACATGGCGATCCGTCAGGAGGGCTTTGGCGAGGTACTGCCGGGAGCCGATTGTTTCATCATCGACGAGGCCCATCAGCTGCCCGAGGTCGCGGGGGCTTTTTTTGGCCGTTCGCTGAGCAGTTATCAACTGCTTGATTTTGCTCGTGATCTGACTGCCGATCTGGCGCGCGATGCGCCGGGGCTGCTGGATTTGTCCGCGCCAATCGGTGGGTTGCGCCCAGCGTTGCAGGCGCTGCGCCTGGCTCTAGGGACCGAGGATCGCCGCGCTGCCTGGGCAGGGGTTGGCGCGGACCCGCGCGTGCAACAAGCTCGCACGGCACTCGAAGCGCTGCTGGAACAGATCAAGCAAGGTCTTGAGCGTCTTGCAGGCCATGCCAAGGCGCTCGATCATGACCTGGAACGCTGTCTGGACTTGTGCGAGCGGCTTGCGCTCTTTGGTGCCGAGGAGAGCGTCGATCAGGTACGTTGGTTTGATGCGCGCGGACAGGGGTTTCGCCTCCATCAGACCCCGCTTGAAGTGGCCAGCAGTTTTCAGTCGCACCGTGCGCGCTTGCCTGCCGCCTGGGTGTTTACCTCGGCCACGCTCGCGGTCGGTGAGTCTTTTGACCACTTTGCTCGCCAAATGGGGCTTGAAGAGGCCACGACCGCACGTTGGGACAGTCCTTTCGATCATGCGCGCCAGGCATTATGGTTGATTCCACCGCGGATGCCGGAGCCAGCCGACGCGACCCACGATGCCAGGGTCGCGGACTTGGTGATTGAACTGGCTCCGGTGACTGGTGGGCGCATGTTTGTCCTGTTTACCAGCCATCGTGCCTTGCAGTTCGTGGCAAGGCAGATCGAGGGGGGCCTTGAGTATCCGCTACTTGTGCAAGGACAAGCGCCGCGTGCCGAGTTGATCCGCCGTTTTCGCGACCATGGCAATGCGGTGCTCCTCGGTAGCGCCAGCTTTTGGGAGGGAGTCGATGTGCGCGGTGATGCGCTCTCCTGTGTCATCGTCGATAAGCTGCCCTTCGCCTCGCCGGGGGATCCCTTGGTGCAGGCGCGCATTGAAGCGCTGCGCACCGCTGGCGGTCAGCCGTTTCGTGATTTTCAACTGCCGCGTGCTGTTATTGCGCTTAAGCAGGGTGCCGGGCGACTGATTCGTGATACAAGCGATCGCGGTCTGTTCGTGCTCTGCGATCCGCGCCTGGTCACCAGGTCTTATGGGGCGGCTTTCGTCAAGAGTTTGCCGCCGATGACGCGCACCGACTCCCTGAGCGAGGTGCGGGCATTTTTTTCGTCTGCCACTTGTGCAGACCCGTGAGTGACGCCTTGATCGGGCGCACAAAGAGCGCGTGCGGATTGCGAACTCCCCATCGGTTTGGGATTGCGCCAACAAGGGGCTATAGTGTGACTTGTCGGCGGGTTTTTGGTCGGGGACTTAAAGCCCTTTTCCAATCGCAATACGCGCCTGTTTGTGCTGTGGTCAGCCATTTGATGTTCAATCATCCTTTCAATTTGTGCATGCGCGGCCACCAAGGCATGGCGCGGTACATGCGTGTTAGGTCGGGATAACGAGGCGGGGTATGCTGGAGGAGGATTATTCGCTCAAGGAGGTCGACAGCGACGAACTGCGCGAACTACTCGCCGAGAGCGAAACGCTTGACGAGCCTGAGTCCGGGGCGAGCGCTATTTGCGAGCGCATCGCATCCCTGCGCAGTCGCGGTCTACGCCAGGCGCTGCCGGCCTTGATGATGGAGCTTGAGCGCATTGCGCGTGAGCCCTTGGGGGCCGAGGAGCGCATCACCGTGATGCACTGTGTCAAAAAGCCGGTGCTTAAGGCAGTGGCCAGTCTGCCCAAACCGCGTGGACCCGCTCCCGGCAGCGGCAATGCCAACACACTCGAACAGCGCTTGCTGCTGCTGATGATCTACAACCTGCGCAAGACGCTGCATGAGATTGACCGGACGCAAAGCAGTCGCTATGCCGATGATGACAGTGAGCGCATCTGGGTGCTGCAACACCTGTTTCGTTTTTTTACCCGTCAGATCCGCTACGGAATTGACTGGGACCGCCCGTTGCCGCAGCATACTTGGCGTGATCTACATGATCTCTTTGTCTATCTGGTGGTGCGAGGCATGGTGCAGCTGACCTCGGATTTCAGCGTGTCGATTTTTGACGAGGAATTCGACGCCGAGATTGAATACAAGCGTGCTCTGCTGTTGGGGCTGGCCGACCGACTCACCAATCGTAAAGCCAAGACCGAGGATTTTTTCAAGGAACTCAAACGCTGGGCCAGCGAGACCCGCCTGCAGGATCCCAATAGTCTTGTCGGTCAAAGCGGTCTGATTAAACTGGAGGTGACCCAGGACGAGCCGCCGCTGTTGTTCGAGGGCGCCCTGGCAAAAGCCTTTCGTGGTTGGATTGTGCGACCACCAGAGGCTTTTCGTGAATATATCGACTCAGTCAACCATGGTTATCGCGCGCCACCCCCGGCCTGATGCCATGTTGCGACTGAATCCTTGGTGTGACGCAATCACATTCATGCCAAGCTTTGTTGAGGCAGTCGAGGCAAGCGCATGAAAATCCTTGCACTTGAGACCTCTGGGGTGTTTTGCTCCGTTGCTCTGCTGCGCGATGGAGAATTATTGAGTCAACACGAGGAGGCCGCGCGCCGCCATGGTGAACGCCTGTTGCCCATGATGGAGCAGTTGCTGGAGCAAGGCAGCCTGGGCCTGGGCGACCTGGACGCCATCGCTTTTGGCTGTGGTCCAGGCTCCTTCACCGGCGTGCGCATTGCCGCGGCCGTGGCTCAGGGGGTAGCTTTCGGTGCTGGCGTTCCAGTGGTCGGCATTTCGACCCTGGCCGCCCTGGCACATGCAGGCTGGCGTTCTCAGGGTCACACACGAATTATTGCAGCCATTGATGCCCGCATTGACGAGCTCTATTGGGGCTTTTTCAATGTCCAGGGCCGAGGATTGGTGAGCGCTTTGCAACCTGAGTGCGTAAGCGTGGCGGAGAAGGTCACAGTGCCATTCGAGCCCGCTGAGCGGGTGCCGCGGTTGGGCGTTGGCAATGGCTGGTCGCTCTATCGCGATCTTCTCATTGCACGCACTGGCCTTGAGAAGGCATCCATTGATGCGAGTTTGACATGCACCGCGGCAGATATCGCTGAGCTGGCCGTCAATGTGGTGACGGCGGGACAAGCCATGCCTCCGGAACTGGGACTGCCAGTCTACTTGCGTGATCAGGTGGCGATCAAGCGGACAGCTGTGTTCATGCCACTGGCCTCAACTGTCCATTGACCCGCGCGAAGCATGCACCCACACAAAGCGGCCGCGCCTGTCGTGGAGCGGCTGCTTTGTTTGGGTCGGTCCCGTCAGGTAGGCTGGTCTGGCCGCGAAGTCCTGGCTTAATGCGCGGAGTGGCAGTTGCTGCCCTCGTGCCGATGTGGGCAGTGACGGCGCAGGCAAATCAACACATACTGACTCAGGGAGAAGCTAACCCCAACAAAGACTGCCGCGCTTGAAATCACGCGTGTCAGTTCTGGTGTTTGGGTGTAGCTCAGTATGAGCCAAGTTAGAAAAGTAATGATGCTTGCTAACAGAGCGACCATGGCAAAGGGCCAGGGGCTGTTGGAGCATTTGGGGCAAAGTCTCATCAAGGGCCTCGCGATGCCTGAAAAACAGCCGGGTCATGTAGCCAAAGCTGGTTGCATGCACGCCGGACTTGGGTCAACAACGGGTCTCGATCAATCTGGCCTAGGATACCTCATTTTGGTTCCCGCGGCGACGCGATCTGGCTGAATCCTGGCAGCGAGAATAATCCATGAAAACGCCTTTCACGGCTGAGCCGATGACCCAGCCAATCAGCCTTCAAGGTGCTGCCCAACTTGCCTTGGCTGCCTGTGTGGTGGAAGACAAGCTCAAGGCCACGCAATCCCTTGCCGCGCGCTGGCACGCGGGTGATCTGACGCAAGATGACCAGGAACTGCCACTGTTATCGGAATCCGTGGGCCGGCCGCCACATCCGCGCCTGGTTTCACCCCGCGCTCTGCCAAAACGCGGGCTCGGCACTGTCGAAGGGCGCGCTGCCCTGCTGCATGCGGTAGCTCATATTGAGTTCAATGCCATCAATCTAGCTCTGGATGCTGTGCAGCGCTTCGGCGGCATGCCGCACGCCTTTTATGACGACTGGGTGCGGGTGGCGGCGGAGGAGGCGGAGCACTTTCAATTGATGCGCGAGCGGTTGCGCGTGCTCGGGTTCGACTACGGTGATTTCCCCGCGCACAACGGGCTCTGGGAAATGGCGACCGTCACCGCCGATGATCTCCTCGCGCGCATGGCTTTGGTGCCGCGTGGGCTCGAGGCACGCGGGTTGGATGTCACGCCCGGCATGATTGAACGTCTGCGCGATGCGGGCGATCATAAAAGTGCCGAGGCACTTGGTGTCATCCTGCGCGAGGAGGTAGGCCATGTCGCGGCCGGCTCGCGCTGGTTTGCTTACCTGTGCGAGCAGCGCACGCTCGATCCGGCCGCGACTTACATCGCCTTGCTGCGTCAGTTCATGAAAGGCCGGCTTCCCTGTCCGATTAACCTTGCTGATCGGCGTCGCGCCGGCTTCGACCAGGCCGAACTCGATCAACTCGCCCGACTTTGTGCCGAGGTTTGAGAGCCTTGAAATCCTTCTGAATCCCTTGGGTTTTTTTGGCATCAGGCTGCGCGCGCCTGGCTCCAAGCAGGGACTGACAACTGGCTCAACATGGCTAGCCTGGGGTCTGGCTGCTAGAATTCCAAAATGATGTCCCTGATCAAAGTGCCAATGATCATCCTGCCCATGATCAACAATTCGGGTGGTCCGCTGGGAATGGCGATGATCCGAGCGGCCCGCTTGCGGAGCCTCACATCATGAGTCAGCAGCCCTTGCGTCACTGGATTCGTCGCCAGTTGGCGCTGCTTCTTGCGAAGCCGATGGTCGCTGCCTTGGTGATTGCGCTCGGTGTGCTCGGTGGCTTGGGGCTGGCGACCTTTGTTCAGGGCAAAGGCGCCTCCTATCTGGTTAATGATCCACGTGTGTGCATTAACTGCCATATCATGCAAGGTTCCTACGATGCCTGGGTGCATTCCAGCCATGCGGCGGTGGCGGCTTGCAACGATTGCCATCTGCCACATGATTTTTTGGGCAAATGGCTCACCAAGGCGGATAACGGTCTGCGCCACGCTGTGGCCTTCACCACCGGCTGGTTCCATGAGCCCATCCAGATCACCCCGCGCAACCGTCGGGTGACCCAAGGCGCTTGCCTGCATTGTCATGGCGACTTTGTCGCCCATGCCTTCCCGCCCGGCGAGGCGAACGATGACTTTATGTGTGTCCATTGCCATCGCGCGGTTGGGCATGCCGAGCGGTGATCATTGCCAGCGAACAGCGGCGGACCTGACCATGAGAGGGGCGGGAACAGGTGGGCCCGTGCGGTAACCCCCCTTTGTTTGCTGCTCGATCTCTTCAGCGGAGACAGCCATGAATGACGACTCATCCAACATCGATCAACCCGCCGGCCAGAGCCCGAGTGCGCGCCCCTGGCTGCTTGGCGGCCTTTTTGCCGCCACCCTGATTGGGGTGCTGCTGATCACCTGGATCCTGGTCACCATGGTTGGGCATCAGCAGGATGCGCGCGAGCCCTATGCGCGCGTCGCCGCGGTCAGCGAAATCAGCACTGATCCCCTTCCTTGGGGGTTGAACTGGCCGCACCAGTTCGACGGCTGGAAAGCCACCGCCGGCGATGAATTCCACGGTGGCAGTAGCGCCTTGCCGCAAAGCAAACTGGATGCCGATCCCTGGCTGAAACGCCTCTATGCCGGCTATGCCTTTAGCATTGATTACCGTGAGGCGCGGGGTCATGCCTACATGCTCTATGACCAGGGCGTGACCGAACGCATTACCAAAAAGCCTCAGCCTGGTGCCTGTCTACATTGTCATGCCTCCGTCTCGGTGCTCTACCGCCGCATTGGCATGGATGCAATGGGGGAAGAGGTCACTCCCGAGACATTGGCGGTTGATTTTAATACCCCGGCAGTGATGCGCGGCTTTGAGGAACTCAGCCGCAAGCCTTATCAAGAAGTGTTGGCGCTCTTGCAAGCCACGCCCGATGGGACACCTGGCGAAAACGAGCCGGTCTTTCCCAGTGCGCCGGCTGGTGGCTTCAGCGGCGAATACGCCGGCGAGCCAGTCGCGGATGACAGTGTCGCCAAGGGAGAGGCGCATCCGGTCACCTGCATCGACTGCCATGATCCCAAGACCATGGCGGTGCGTGTCACACGGCCCGGATTTTTACAGGGCATCGCCGCCCTCGCGGCTGGCGACGCGGCCGTGCCGCATTTGCCGAGTATTGGGCAATGGCGGGCTGGCTCGCGCGCTCGGCCCTATGACCCCAACCAACTTGCCTCGCGCCAGGAGATGCGCTCTTTCGTCTGCGGCCAGTGTCATGTTGAATACTATTGCGGAGACAAGGCTACCCTGACCTTCCCCTGGGCCAAGGGTCTGCGCGCCGATGACGAGGAGGCGTTTTGGGATGACTTTCGTTTTGCCGATGGCAGCGACTTTCATGACTTCAAGCACGGCGAAACGGGCGCGCCCAGCTACAAGGCGCAGCATCCTGAATTCGAGCTGTGGAGCCAGGGCATCCATGCCCGCGCCGGTGTGAGTTGCGCCGATTGCCACATGCCCTATCAGCGTCAGGGGGCGATGAAGCTGAGCGATCACCGCGTAACCAGTCCGCTGGAGAAAATCAACAGCGCCTGCCAGACCTGCCACCATGTATCGGAGAGCGAACTGCGCGCTCGAGTTGCCACCATCCAGAGCCGCACCCGTGCTCTGATTCAGCGCGCCGCGGCCGCCATGACCGAGATGCTCGATACCATTCGCGAGGCCCAGGCCGCGGGCGCCAGCGATGATGACTTGGCCGCGGTCTTCGCCCATCAGCGCCAGGCCACTTGGCGATTGGACTATATCAGTAGCGAAAATTCCAAGGGTTTCCACGCCGACCAGGAAGCCGCCCGGGTGTTAGCCGAATCCATCGACCACAGTCGCCAGGCACAGGCGCTTGCCCTGCGCTGGCGCGCCCCTGATGCGCCGGACACCAGTGTGCTGTTCAGTCGCCCGGTGCGGGGCGTGACGCCAGAGCAGCCGCCACGGACCGCCGAATCTGAGACTGACGAATAGCAGGCGGCTGAAACGCAAGCTGATTGACCATACCGGAGAGCGGGCTTGCTGAGGCTCAGCTCCCTTGATTGGCTTGACTTATTGGCTTGACACACCCGCCTTGCTAAGCCGCGAGGAACCGGGAGCGCGGCGCAGAATGAGTTCCTGCGTTGGGTACGCAAAGTCGATACCCGCATCTTCGAAACGGCGATGAATGCCAAGATTGATGCCTTGCTGCATATCCATGTAGATATCGTAGTCTGGAGCAAGCACGTAATACACGATCTCAAAGTTCAGCGAGAAGTCTCCAAACTCAAAAAAGTGCGCGCGATCAAAGCGCGTTATAGGTTGTTCCTCGATGGCCTCACGAATCATTTCCGGGATGCGCTCGATCAGCGCGCGCGGCGTTTGATAGACCACGCCGATGCGAAAGGAGACGCGGCGCTCTTTGAAGTGGCGGAAATTATGGATGCGGCTGTTGAGCAGGTCGCTGTTGGATAGCACGACTTGCTCCCCCGATAGACTGCGCACGCGGGTGGTCTTGACACCGATGAGCTCAATCACGCCCAGGGTATCGCCGGCTTTGACGAAGTCGCCGACCCGGAAGGGTTTATCGAGAATGATGGCCATTGAACTGAAGACATCGCCCAGGATGTTCTGCAGCGCAAAGCCCACGGCGACACTGCCCACACCAAGAGCGCCAAGCAGGCCGGCAATCGGGTATTTAAAGTAGGCCAAGAGCGAGACGATCATAGTGATCCAGATGCCGACCCGCACGAACACCATTAGCACGCCGTAGCCAGTCACAGTGGATGGATCGCGCAACTCCCGACGGCTGCGCCGGCGATTGAAATAATCCGCCGCGGCGGCGTTAGCCCAGATGGCGAGCTGAAAATAGAAGGCCACGATCAAGCCCGACCAGAGCCACGCCTTGACCGTCGGGCTGGCCAATCCGGAAAACACCATGGCGACATAAAAGGCCGCGATCAGCACGAAGAACTGGCTGGTATTACCGGCGACGGCGGACCAGGCCAGATAAAAATCGCCAGACTGAGATGACTCGCTCCTCCTTTTGCTTTTGCTCAACGCGCGGTAGGCGCCGACACGCACAAAGGAAACCGCAAAGAGCACCACGACGAACATGGCCAGCGCCATTGCGAGTTCGCGCACGCGAATGCTCTGGTCGTCGATGACGATGAGCTCCGCGTCCCACCATTGCGTCAGTGTCTCGCGGGCCTGTAAGAGTTGCAGGCTCAGGGCCTCGTTCTCGATCAGATCTTCAAGCTGGTGGCGCATTCCCTGCAGCAGGGCGAGCAGTTCGTCCTTGGTTTCCAGTAACTCTCGCCCGTGGCGCTCAGCAAGATCCAGCGCCTCGGAGCGGACCTCCGCCGCTTTGCGCTGTTCATCGCTCAGTGTTGGATCGCTAGAATGGCGTGCCTGTGCCAGTTGGATGGCGCGCAACGCATTCAGCCGGCTTTCGATCTCGTCTTTCTCGGTGCTGGCCAGCGTGGTAGCGGCGATAATGTCGCGTAAGGCCTGTGCGGCCTTGGTTGGCTCCGGATCTTGCATCAGCTCAAAGCGCAGTTGCCAGAAGTCGCCGATTTTGTCGATATCCGTCAAAGCAGTGGTCAGGGAATCAACGCCAGAGCGTGCTGCGTCGAGTTCGGCCTGGCGCGCCGCGACCCACTCCTCAAGAACTGCCCGGTTTGCGTCGTCGCTGGCTGTTATCAAACCTTGTCGGGCTTGATACAGCGCCGATTCGGCCTGATCACCCCGGCGCTGCAGATCCTTTATTTGTGCACTAATTGACTCCTCTGTGTCCTTCAGGTCCGCTAGGCGCTGATCGAGCATGTCATCAGACAATTGCGCTCGTGACTTGAGAAAATCTCGGCGTGCCGCGAGCAATTCCTGCTGCATCTCGGCAAGACGATCCTCATGACGGGCCAGCTCGACAGCGTGCTCCGACGCCGCCAATTCCTGCAAGGTCAGCAGCTCGCGCAGACGCGCTAGCTCAAGCGCGTCGGCAAGCAACTCGCGCTCGGCGTCGGCCAATGTATCGCTCTCCGCCTGGGTAAGCTGATCCCGGGCGGCGCGACGCGCGCTCACCACCGCGCCCAGCTCCTTGGTGATGGCTGCCATGCGTCGGGTCGCGGTCTTCAGGCGGGTCTCTGCCACCTCCTCGCTGGCCTGTGTCAGAACCAGCTCGGCGAGCTGTTGATCAAGCAAAGAGACTGGAAAAGGCGGCTCCAGAGCGACGCCTTGCTCATCAAGGTTTGCCAGCTGCTCGTCCCGCTGCGTAACCTCCTCCTTGACGCCGATGAGGCGTTCGGCCAGTGTGGCGCGTCGTTGCACCACAACGCGCAGCTGGTGCAGCAATTCGATCCGTTGCGCGATGTTTTCCACCCCCGCGCTCAAGTCCGCGGCCGTTTTATTGATCTCGGTCGCGGAGATGTCGTCTTGAGCAGATATCTCTTCTCCCGTGTCCGCTTCCTCGCTAACCGCCGCAGCCGCTACTTTGACTGCGGCGAGTCGCTCTTTGGCCTCATCATGCCTGGGTTCGAGCTCGGCAAGTCTGGCATCGATCAAAGCAAGCGTGCTCTGGAAATCATTCGCCGATGACATTGGCTGGGGAAGGTCAGGCAGCCCGATCGCGGCCGGGTTGAATGTTAGAACTTGGTAATCCAGCTTTGAGTCGGGCACGGAGCTGGAATCGGAATCGCGACCATCGGCTCTGGATGAATCGCTGGGTCTTGATGGACTCGCGGGAGATTCCGCGTCCGTTCCAGTCGATGATTCTGTGTTCTGTGCGACAGCAGAGGGGGCTGAAAGAATTAGGAAAACAAAGATGGCAATGGGTCTAATAAACATGGATCCTCGGTGTTTGAGCTTGGCTGCGGGTTTGGCGAGGTACTGCAGGGCAAAGCTAAGTTAACCAATGCAACCCCTGCCAGCGGCATAATTCAGTCTACCGAGAGGACGTGGCGGATGACAAACGCACTTGGGGCTTGCATAGGTTGCCAATTTGAGTCGCTCAAGGGGTGTGGAACCCGCTTCCAGCCACTTGATGACGCGCTGGGAGGCACATCTACTTGATTACCGGACCGGCAACCTGGCGCACCGTAAAGCGAAATTTGAACTAGCCGTGTGGCGCAATGTTCTGACCAAATCGGATCTGAACTCTGTTTGGTGGGGTTGGAAGCGGTGAGTTCTGGCTTGGAATCCAACTCGTGCCACTCCATATCTCAGGATAAGCCTGAAATGTTGTTGACGAGGCCTTCTTGTTTTCAGCTATGGCACCTGTCGCGGTGAGAAGGAGGATGTATGGAAAGGTTGCTGACATCGATCTTGATTATGGGAGGTATGCTCATGGTGGATCATGTAAAGGCCGAGCAGAACTGTGCTCCGGCTCTAGATTTCGAGGTTCGACGCTTGGCCAGCGACGAGACCATCAAACTGTGCGATGAGTTCGGCGGCAAGGTGATTCTGATGGTCAATACCGCGAGCAAATGCGGCTTTACCGGCCAGTACGAAGGACTTGAGGCGCTTTACGATAAATACCGCGAACGCGGCTTTGTGGTGCTGGGCTTCCCGTCCAATGACTTTGCCAATCAGGAACCGGCGGACGAGGAAAAAATTCAGGAATTTTGCCGGCTGACCTATTCGGTTGAGTTTCCGATGTTCGAGAAGTCCCACGTCAAGAGGGGTAAGGCCAGCCCGCTGTTTCAGTCCCTGGCCGAGCAGACCGGCGTCTATCCCAAGTGGAATTTCTACAAGTATCTGATTGATCGTGACGGTCGTGTCGTACAGGCTTTTGCCAGCATGACCGGGCCCGAAAGTAGCAAGATGATCAAGGCCATAGAGCGACTGCTATAAGGATCGCATTGCTGCCATACATCCGGCATTAATATCAGGATCCTCATGGTGCCTGTGCCTTGGTGGGATGCGCGTACCTCGTGGTCATCAATCAGACTCACAGTTTTGGCAGATGTTTGGTTTGGGACCTTCCAAGTCTTTGGCGAGGCGGCCCTCACTTTCGTGCCACTCTCTACAATATCCACCACCAGCGCATCGGGTTGGTCAGCGAACAAGATTTCGAGATTCCTTTAGCTTGACAATTCAGTCATATTGCAGGGTGGTTTCGGCCATGGGTTCACCATCGCTCTCTGCATAGGGATCATCGGGGTCGATGCAAGCAAGGGGTTCATGGCTCAATCTCCTTTTAGGTTGCGCTTTTTCGGGCAGGCAAACATTCAGTAGTCGCGAGTTGCGTGATTAGGAGTCTTGAGGCAGTGGTGGTTGCTCTCAGCGGTTCCGCTCTTCGGCGATGCGCTCGCCCCATGCGCGGGCCTCGCTCAAGACGCGCTCGGGCTCGAGCGTGAGCGGCTCGCCAGCGCGAATGACCTGCTGTCCGCTGATCCACACATGGCGAACTTGATGGCTGCTGGCGGCATAGATGATCTGCGAGCAGGCATTGTAGAGCGGCTGGGTGTGGGGGTCGCTGAGATCCAGGGCGACCAGATCAGCGGCCTTGCCCACTTCGAGCGAACCGGTTTCCTCTTCCAGGCCAAGCGCGCGGGCGCCATTAAGGGTAGCCATGCGCAGCGCGGTGGCCGCCGGCAGGGCCGAGGCGGACTGCGCCACGCCCTTGGCCAGCAGGGCGGCGGTGCGCATCTCGCCGAGCAGGTTGAGATCGTTGTTGCTGGCGGCGCCGTCAGTGCCTAGGGCAACATTCACCCCGGCCTTGAGCAGTTTGGTCACCGGGCAGAAGCCGCTGGCGAGTTTGAGGTTGGACTCTGGGCAATGCACTACATGAGCGCCGCTTTGCGCCAGGCGGTCAATTTCCTCGTCCCCGAGCTGAGTCATGTGGATGGCCACCAGCAGCGGGCTCAGCAGACCTAGGCGGTCCAGGCGCGCCAGTGGGCGTTCGCCATGATCGCGCAGTGATTGGCTGACCTCGTCGCGGGTTTCGTGCAGATGGATGTGCACCGGCACCTGGAGTTCCTCGGCCAGGGTCGCGACCCGTTGCAGAGGTTGCTCGGAGACGGCGTAGGGCGAGTGGGGCGCGAAGGCGGCGCGGATCAGATGATGCTCGCGATAGCGCTCGTGCAGGGACAATCCGCGACTGAAGTATTGCTCGGGATTCTCGGCATAGCGGGTGGGGAAGTCGACCAGGATCATGCCAATGATGGCGCGCATACCGGCCTCGGCGGCGACCCGGGCGGTCACCTCCGGGTAAAAATACATGTCGTTGAAGCAGGTGATGCCGCCACGCAGCATCTCGAGCAGCGCCAGCCGGGTACCGTCGGCGACAAAGTCCGGATCGACCCAACGCCCCTCGGCCGGCCAGATATGCTCATGCAGCCAAGTCATCAGCGGTAGGTCGTCGGCCAGCCCACGCAGCAGCGCCATGGGGGAATGGGTGTGGGCGTTAATCAGGCCAGGGATGAGCGCGTGACCGCGAAGTGTCAGGGTGGTTTTAGCTTGGATTTGCTCGCGTGCCTCGGCGCTGGGCAGCAAGGCGGCGATACGCCCGCGCTCAATGGCGATGCTGTGTTGCGCGAGGGTGCGGTCTTGGGCGTCGACTGGCAATATCCAGTCCGCGTGGATCAGAAGTTCTACGTCCATTCTGGCCTCTTGTGTGTACCGCGAGGGTAAGGGAATAGGGTGACGGGAAATGCTTGATGGGGACTGGCAGGCTTGAGCAAAGCCAGCGAAAGGACTGACAATGGCGCCCCCCGGGATCAGCCCGCTAATTTGCCATAAGGGTCGGAAACATGGAAACCACAACAACCTTGGTCGCTCACCCGGATCATGCCGTTCTTTGGCATGACGAGCGTTTGTATTTGCTCGATCAGCGCCTGCTGCCTGAAACCACAGCCTTTGTCGTCTGCGAGAGCGCCCAAGACGCCGCTCGGGCCATCACCGATATGGTTGTGCGCGGCGCCCCTGCAATTGGCGTGGCGGCAGCCTATGCCGTTGTCCTGGCAGCCCGGGCACGGGTGGCCGATGCCGGCAACCATTGGCGCGAGCGGATCGCCGAGGACCTGCGGCAACTGGCCGCCGCGCGCCCGACAGCCATTAATCTCTCCTGGGCCATTGAGCGCATGCGTGCCTTCATGGCATCGCTGGATCATCTCGACCCGGTGCCAGCGCTGTTGGCCGAGGCCAAGCGCATTCATGCCGAGGACCTGGCCGCCAATCAGCGCATTGGCGAGCTGGGTGCCGGGTTGATCGCCTCCGCCACGGCCGTGGTCACCCATTGTAATGCCGGTGCTCTGGCCACCGGCGGCTATGGCACCGCTTTGGGCGTGGTGCGCAGTGCCCATGCCGCCGGCAAGATCACCCGCGTCTATGCCGATGAAACCCGCCCCTGGATGCAGGGCAGCCGCCTGACCGCCTGGGAGCTGATGGCCTCGGGTATCCCCGTGACCCTGCAGGCCGATGGCGCGGCCGCCAGTCTGATGGCCAGAGGCGAGATCGGCTGGGTGATCGTGGGCTCTGATCGCATCGCGGCCAATGGCGATGTGTGTAATAAAATCGGGACCTACGGGCTGGCCATCCTGGCACGGCATTTTGGCATTCGCTTCATGGTCGCGGCGCCCACCTCGACCATCGACCTGTCGGTCTCTAGTGGCGCCGAGATTCCCATCGAGGAGCGGGCGGCGGACGAGGTGCTCGCTTGTGGCGGTAAACGCTTGGCGCCCGAGGCCGCCGAGGCACGCAATCCGGTGTTTGATGTGACCCCAGCGGCGCTGGTGGATGCCATTGTGACCGAGCGCGGCGTCATTGAGCAGCCCGATGCCGCGAAACTGGAACGCTTGATGGGGGGCAGCTGATGGGGACAGTTGATGGGGGGAGCTAAGTGATAGCGGCGAGTTCATGTGCCGCGTCGAGAAATTGTTGGTTGACATGAAAAGCGCGCGCGGGAGATGAATCTGCGCTATTCTGAGTTGGAAGGCAAAGTCTTTGTTTCTAAAGCTATTTGCTTATTTTCGAATAGGCTAATAAAGGCTTGCCGGCCAGGCGGCGGGCGTGATGCCCCGTGCCATGGCGAACGACAAAAAACCAACAAAGGAGGAGTGTCCCATGTATGCAGCCCAACAATCCGCGCTTGGCGTTAGCTTTAACAAAAAAGGCTTCATGGCCGATTTTGGCGCCTGGAATCATGAGGTGGCCGCCGCCCTGGCGGCCGAGCAGGGGTTGGAGCTCAGCGAGTGCCATTGGGCGGTGATCGACTTTCTGCGCGATTACTATGAGTTCCATGAAATGCCACCGACGCCCAAGGTCCTCATTCGCGAACTTGGGCAGCGGCTCTCTCCTCACACGCCTTGCACCAAGCGCAAGCTCGAAGGGCTGTTTCCAGGTGGCGGCTGCAAGCAGGCCTGTCAGATTGCCGGCCTGCCGGATTATTACTGCCATTCCTGCTGAGACAGCTAAAGCAGCCAAGGGGAGCTGGCCACGGATGGGGCCAGTCTCGGACCGGCTGGCCAGAGTGCCAGATCAGACCACCTGAATCCTGATCGGCTCCCCACCCTCGGGATCATGCAAATGCACAGCGCAGGCCAGGCAGGGGTCGAAAGAGTGAATGGTGCGCAGGATCTCAATCGGCTGCGTCGGGTCGTGCAGTTCGGTGTTGTGGGCCAGTGCCGCTTCATAGGCGCCAGGCACACCCTCGGCATCGCGCGGGCCGGCGTTCCAGGTGGAGGGCACCACCGCTTGGTAGTTGTGGATGCGCCCCTGTCTGATGTCGATCCAATGGCCCAGGGCGCCGCGCGGGGCTTCCATGAAACCGGCGCCGCGGGCCTCGTTGGGCCAGCTTGAGGGCTCCCACAGCGCTTCGTTAAAGGTCTTGGTGTCACCCGCGCGGATGTTGGCGATCAGGCTGTCGTACCAGCCTTGTAGGCCGTCGGCGACGATCTGGGACTCAAGCGCGCGCGCGGCGGTGCGCCCCAGGGTGGAATAAAGCGCCGTCACTGGCAGGCCGAGCTGGGCGAGGCTGGAATCGACCAACTCCTTGGCCTGGGCATGCGCCTGGGCCTTGGTGTCGGCGTAGAGCAGCAACATGCGCGCGAGCGGGCCGACCTCGACCGAATGGCCTTTCCAGCGTGGCGATTTGAGCCAGGAATAGCCATCGCTGATATCAAGCTGCTTAAACGGTGGTTTGGGGCCGCCGCGCTTGTCGTAGTCCAGCCGGGTTTCGCCCTGGTAGGGATGCAGACCCTGGTCCTTGCCACCCTTGTAGCGATACCAGGAATGGGTGATGAACTCCTGAATCTCGCCCTCGGCGTCGAGATCGACCGGATGAATGGTGCCGAGATCGCGCCCGAGGATGACACCGCGCGGGAACAGCAGGCCGTTGGGATCCTTGAAATCCGTCGCCGGCAGATCGCCGTAGCAGAGAAAATTACCCAGCCCCTCGCCGCGTTCGGCCCAGTCTTTGTAGAAGCTGGCGATGGCCAGGGTGTCGGGCAGATAAACCTGACTGACAAAGCTGCGCATAGCGGCGATGATCTCGGCCACCTGTGACAGCTTCTTGCTGTTGATGGCCGAGTCTGAGTCCAGATCGATCGGCGAGGGCAGGCCGCCGACCACGAAGTTGGGATGCGGATTCTTGCCGCCGAAGATGGCGTGGAGCTTGGCCACCTCACGCTGCCAGGCGAGTGCTTCCAGGTAATGCGCCACCGCCATCAGATTGGCCTCGGGCGGCAGCTTGTAGGCCGGATGGCCCCAGTAGCCGTTGGCGAAGATGCCGAGCTGACCGGACTCGACAAAGGTCTTCACCCGCTGTTGCACCTCGGCGAAATAGCCGGGCGAGGATTTGGGCCAGGCGCTTAAAGATTGCGCCAGGCTGGAAGTCGCCGCCGGATCGGCGCTGAGCGCCGAGACCACATCCACCCAGTCGAGCGCATGCAGATGATAAAAATGCATCACATGGTCGTGGATGTACTGGGCGCCAATCATCAGATTGCGCACCAGCTGTGCATTGGGCGGGATGGGGTAATCGAGCGCGTCCTCGACCGCGCGCACCGCCGCGAGGCCATGCACCAGGGTGCAGACGCCGCAGATGCGCTGTACATAAGCCCAGGCATCGCGCGGGTCGCGCCCGCGCAGAATGTTCTCGATGCCGCGCACCATGGTGCCGGAGGAATAGGCCGAGGCGATGCGCCCGCCGTCCAGCTCGGCCTCAATGCGCAGATGACCCTCGATGCGGGTGATGGGATCAACAACAATGCGCTCGCTCATGAGGGCTCTCCTTCAACCAGATGCTCGGCGATCATTTCGGTCAGCCCGACCACCGGGATGTCCATGGTGTATTCCTCCAGGCCTTCCTCAAGCTGAGTGCGGCAGGTCGCGCACATGGTTACCAGCCGATCCGGGCGGATTTCCTCGATCTGCGCCTTCTTGCGGCGGAAGGCGGCCATTTTCAGCTCCTCGGCGCGTTCGTTGGAGCTGACGCCGCCGCCGGCGCCGCAGCACCATTGGTACTTGCCGTGCTCCTTCATGTCGATGAAGTTCTCGGCGACCAGCTTCATCAGGTGGCGCTGCTGCTCGATCACGCCGCTCTTGCGCGCGAGATTGCAGGGGTCGTGCATGCTGAGCCGATCCGTCTCCATGCCCTCGGTGCGCAGCCGGCCGTCGGCGCGCAGTTGATCGAGCACCTCGATGATATGGAAGACTTTGAAGGGATAGGCGCGGCCGATCACATTCGGCCCTTCCCAGCGGATGCCGGTATAGGCATGGCCGCACTCGGGGCTGATGACATTCTTCACCCCGAGCTTGACCGCCGCGTCCACCACCCGCTGCACCAGCACGGCGGCGATGTCCTTGGAGCCAATCTGCACCCCGGCATTGGTGGCCTCGAAGCACTCCTGGCTGAGCGTCCAGGACACCTCGGCATGGTCGAAGATCTTGGCGATGGCTTCCAGATACTCGGGGAAGTTGATGATCTCCATCGAGGACAGCAGCACCAGGTAATCGGCGCCGGCCTGGTCGATGGGCACCGTCAGGCCGCTGGCGGTTTCCACATGCTTGATTTGCACATCCAGCGTTTTCCACTGCAAGCCCATGGGGCTGCCGGTATTGACCGCGCGCACCGAGGCGGCGATCAGCCCCTCGGGCGCGTGACCGGAGGCGACCATGCCCTCGCGCGTCTTGCGGATCATGTATTGGATGTCATTGCCCACCGGGCACACCATGGAACAGCGCCCGCACATGGAGCAGGAGTCGTACAGCAGTGGCTCCCATTCCTCCAGCAGGGCGTCATCAATGGGCTGGCTGAAGCCCAGGCGCGTCTTGAGCTTGCCCCAGAGGGTGAATTCCCGTTCCCACAGACGGCGCAGGGGTTCGAGCTTATGAATCGGCGTGTATTTCGGATCGCCGGTTTCGACAAAAAACGGGCAGGCCTGGGCGCAAAGCCCGCAATGCACGCAGCTGGAGAAAAACGCCGCCGTGGGCGCGTCGATTTCCTCGCGCCAGGCTTGCAGGCCGCGCTCCAGCGAAAAAGACGCCACCGTGGGTTCTGTTGTGCTGTTGATCGCTGTTTCACTCATGATTGCACCCCCTTGCGGCCAAAGATGGCACCGTTATACCAGCGCGCGATAAAGGCCGTGACCATGTGGGTTAGCTTGGTGAAGGGCGCGACAATGAGAAACATCTCCACCGACAGAATGTGCAGCCCCAGCACCAGCGGATAGGGGTTGATCAGCCGGTGATAGGCCAGATAGCCGGTCAGCACCGGCAGGAAGGTCAGCACCCAGACCAGATAATCCTCCGGCGTCGATAAAAACCGCTTGACCGGGTTGCGCAGTCGTTGCACCAGGGCGGCGACCAGCGCCACCAGAGTGATCACTGTGATGGCATCAATCAGCGGATTGGGCAGCGCCGGCCAGGCGATGCCGAAGGTCTTGCGGATCAGCTCCACATGGGGAATGAACAGGAAAAGCGCGGCGATGAAGCCGACATGCCAGAGGGTGCCGATCACCACATCAAAGGGCGCGCGTTCCCAAGTGCCGGGATCGGGGGCGAAGCGTCGATAGACTGTTTTGAAGCCACCGAGCACCGCCGAGCCGCGCGGCTCGGCATAGTTGCGCTTTTGCCCCAGGGCCAGCATCTCCACCAGCCGAATCCCGAAGCCCAGGGTGAAAATCGCGATGGCGAGCACCAGGAGCGGGCCGCGCACCAGCAGCAGAAAGTCCATGGATGTCATAGCTGTTGCTCCAGTTCCTCGGCGGTGATGGGGCGATGCGCGCTGATCGCATCCGCCTTGGCACGGCGCGTCTTGACCACCGCCGCGCCACCGGCGGCGGCGCCGAGCAGACCACCGACGGCGGCCGTGGTGGCAATATCGCCCGTCGGCACCGAGAGCGCGCGATAAAAGCCTCCCGCGTCCCAAAAATCCGGCTCCGAGCAACCCAGGCAGGGATGGCCGGACTCAATCGGCCAGCTGGTGCCGCCGTTCCACTTCATGGTGGCGCAGGCGTTGTAGGCCATGGGTCCCTTGCAGCCGAGCCGATACAGGCACCAGCCCTTTTTCGCGCCCTCGTCATCGAAGGTCTCGGCGAACAGCCCCTTGTCGTAGAAGGGCCGGCGATAGCAGCGGTCGTGAATCGACTGGCCAAAAAACGCCAGCGGCCGGCCATACTCGTCCAACTCGGGCAGGCGGCCGAAGGTCAGATAATGCGCCAGCACGCCGGTGATCACCATGGGCAGCGGCGGGCAGCCGGAGACGTTGATCACCGGTTTGTCGCGCACCACCTTGGACACCGGCACCGCGCCCGTGGGGTTGGGATCAGCCATCGGCAGTCCGCCAAAAGCCGCGCAACTGCCGACCGCGACCACGGCGGCGGCGCCGGCCAGGGTTTCCTCCAGCATCTGCAAATTGCTGATCCCGGCGATGGTCGAGTAGCCCGGATTGGCGCCCGGCCCCGGCAGGGAGCCATCGACCACCACCAGATACTGGCCTTCGTTGGCGTGCATGGCTTCTTCGCGCGCGCGCTCGGCCGCCTCGCCAGCGGCGGCTTGCAGGGTGTGGTGATAGTCGAGCGAAATGGTCTCCAGGATCAAATTCTCGAGCGTGGGCGCGAAGCTGCGCGTTAAGGACTCGGTGCAGCCGGTGCATTCCTGAAACGACAGCCAGATCACCGAGGGCCGGCGCGCCTGGCCCAGGGCCTCGGCGATGGCGGTCGCCGCCGTCGGAGGCAAGGCCAACAAAGACGCGGTGGTCACGCAGAACTTCAGAAAGCCGCGCCGGGATACGCCCTGGCGTTCGAGCGTCTCGCCGAGAGTCGGGCGATCATGCATGGGGCTTACTCCCTGAGTCGGATGGGTTGGGAAAAAGGTTGGATGCGAGCGCGGAGGTCAGAGCATCCAGCGCCGCCGGCAACGCCTCGGCCTGGGCCGGCAACAGCCGCGGCACCGGCGCGATCTCGATCTGCAGACCGATGCGCTCGTCCTCGCTGTCGCGATAATCGATCAGCCAGACGCCGCTGTAACGGGTTTCCCGGATATGCGTCGCGCCCAAGGCATCAATACTCGCGCGCACTTCGCCCTCGCCCAAGGCACCGAGCAACTGCTCCCGGTCGCCAGGGCCGAACGGCAGAGCCGCGAGATCAATGCAGCTCGGCTCGCCGGTTTCGATCAGCCGCGCGAGGGCGTGGCGGATTTCATGCAATACCGCTGACGCCGAGCCAAAGCGCGCCGACACGGGTGGGCAGCTTGGGCTAGGTGCCTGGCTGGGCGAGCTCTTGGTCGCGAAACTGGAAGAGAAATGCGCATCATCCATAGCCCTATTATCTTAGCTGCTCTGAAGCACGGCGCCTCTCTGCATGGCGAAAAATCAAACCAATCCTTGACGAATATCAATTCGATGGACGGACATTTCCCCTGTCTGCCAGTTCGCAAGCCCAGATGTGGCGGGCTCGCTCGCGCCTTCAGTGATCAGCTGAAAACTCAGCCGCAATGCGATACTGTCGCTCGGCCTCGCCTTGCGCACCCGAGTCCTCGGCTTCGACTAGCTCGCAGGTATTGGCCATGCGCGCTTGCATGGCGGCTTTCCAGGCACGGTTGGTTTTGTCAGTCAGCAGTGCATCTGGCATCAAGGCCGCGGCGGCGGCGGCCGCGACAAAGTGATCGGCCTGCGCCAGCCAATCGGTCTCCTTGCCGCAGTCGGTATAGGTTTTGGTCGCCCAGGCCTTGGCGGCGCGATAAGCGTCCTCGAGTTCATCGGCTGTCGCATCCATGCGTTGGCCGGTGGCAATGGCGCGCTTGACGCGCTCATCCTGGCACAGGTGGGTCACACTTTCGACGAACCCCAGGCCGAGTCGGCGCTGATCGGCCGCTGGTAGGGATTGGAGCAGAACACGGAGTTGTTGATCGTTGGCGATGGCGGTCATCTCAAGGGGCTCCTGGTCTTGTGATTACAATTGAACTTGATCGCATCTAGGGATCGCATCTAGGGATCACATCTAGGGATCACATCTAGGGATCACCTGTAGGGATCACTTGTAGGGTCGCTGTTAGTGTCACTTTATGGGTCGCTTTAAGCATAGACCCTTCAGCCAGTGAAGCCTAAGGCGCATCGAGCGAATCACTCGCTGCTGAGTTCAATGTGTTCGGTGCCGAGATACTGGCATAAGGCCGCGATCACTTGCTTCAGCTGGGGGGTGACGGCCTCCTGGCGCAGGGCATCATGGGCGATGCCCTCGCAGCGGCCAAAGATGGAGTGGCACAGGTGATCTTCGTCGCTGACCCGCAGCTGCAGGTCGTCGAGAATGCGTCCCAACTCACTCTTTGTGGGGGCGACCCCAAGCGCGCTGAACAGGTCGATCAGGGCGCCGAACAGGGGGGCGGCATCCGAGCCGAGACCGAAATCACTCGGACGGAAATCAATCCGACGCTCAGAAACGCGGCTGATCCAGACGCGGAAGCAATAGCGCTTAAGTGAGTGATAAAGTGGTTCATCACTGATTAAAAACAGCAACAGGTTGGCGGGTTTGGCAAAGAATGGCGCATCGGAGATGGTCCAGCGCCGTTCCTTGACCAGGCGGTGAATGCGGATGTGCTCGCGGAAGTCTGCTGCCTGGAGTTGATCAAGAATCAGCACGGTTTTTTCCGCCTCGCTGAGCGCGCAGGCCTTGCTGGCGATATCATCGAGCGGATGAATGGGGGGCTCCTCGCGACCAAGCTCATCGCGGCTCGGCGGCAAGATGATCTCGGGCGGCGGTGGATTCTGCTCGGTAAAGTCGTAATAGAGCACATGCGGGAATTCGAGCGCTTGTGCGAGTGCGTGGGCAAAGGCCGTCTTGCGTCTGTCGCTGTCGCCCTCGATACTCAGGGTGCGAATATGACGGGTCGGTTCCTCGAGCAGGCAGCGGACTTGAAAATCGTAATCGTCGTTGGACTCGAAGCCGTTTTCGGTCATTGCCTGGCGCAGTCTGGACATCTTAACGGTCCCCGATCCTTCTTCATGCATGATCCGCCCACTGCCGCGTCCGGAGCCTGATGCCTAGACCGCGGGCTGATTTGGGCAGGCGCGAACTGGTAGCGCCTTTTTATGAATCTTTCCGTCCTTGGCGTCAATGCTTTTAGTGGGCATGATATGTTTATTTCTATATGCGATATGTGATTTTTTTAAGGCTCTTGTCTCGGCACCCGCGCATCAGCCTGCTGGCAATCGCCCTGTTGGCCAGCACAGGAAATCATTTCCGCGTGGTCAGAGCAATGAGTCTGGTCGCGAAACTAAGGATGTCCTTCGGGTTTTCCGCCGGGCCTTCCCAGGGGTGGTCGAGATCATGAATCTTGGGTTGAGCGCGCGCGAGATTGATGCCAGGGTTGACGCATGCGCATCGGTCTGAAGGTCGATGTCAATACCCTGCGCGGGACCATGAAGGGGATCCCCAACCTGCTGCGGCTGTTCGCACACCATGAAATCCAGGCCACTTTTCTGTTTAGCTTGGGGCCGGACAATACCGGGCGCGCGCTGGGGCGCATTTTTCGCCCTGGTTTTTTTGCCAAGGGGCATCACACCTCGATGGTCAGTCATTATGGGGTTCGCTCCCTGCTCAATGGTACCCTGCTGCCGGCACCGGACATTGGCCGGCGAGCTGCGCCTATCCTTCGCGAGGTACGCGCGGCGGGTCACGAGGTGGGCATTCACTGTTATGACCATGTGCGCTGGCAACACAATGTCGCGCGCAGTGATCGCGCCTGGACGCGCACCGAGCTGACCTTGGCCAGTGAGGCCTTTCAGCGTATTTTCGGGCAAACCGCCCGGGTGCATGGCGCAGCCGGCTGGCAGTTGAATAGCCATCTACCGGCACTGGAAGCCGAACTTGGCATCCAATACGCCAGCGATACCCGCGGGCGCCATCCCTTTGTGCCGGTTGTCGAGGGGAGCACGCGCGCATGTGTACAGATTCCGACCACTTTACCCACCCTGGATGAACTCATGAATCAGCCCCAGGTGCGCGACCACGAGCTGCACCAAGTGCTCTATCAGTGCTCACGCGAACTCGCTCCCGGTGCTCATGTGCTGACCTTGCATGCCGAACGCGAGGGCATGACACTGCAACCGGTGCTCGAACGCCTGCTGATCATGTGGCAAAGTGCAGGCGATGATCTGGTCCCGCTGCGTGAGATTGCCGCCGGTCTGGATGTCATGCGGCTGCCGCGCCACCGCATTGCCTGGGGTGAAGTGCCGGGATGCTTCGGTCGCCTGGCGCTGCAAGGCACGGTCTCCGCGGGCGAGGGGTGAAGGCAAAGCAATGAAACATGCGTATCCTATTCAGCTTAAATGGCTTTCAGAACAACAGAACCTCGTTGTTTTACTCTTGTATCTGGTGCCGGGAGTTGATAGTTAGCCTCAAACGGAGGAGCCCCATGCGTCTGCGCGTGCTGCAACACGTCCCTTTCGAAGGTCCTGCGCATATTGGCGCTTGGGCCAACCGGCGCGGTCATGCGCTTGCCATCTCGCATCTCTATGCCGGCGACCCACCACCAATGCTCGATGACTTCGATGGGCTAGTGGTCATGGGAGGCCCCATGGGCGTGCATGACGAGGCCGAGCACTCTTGGCTCAGTGCCGAGAAGACCTGTATCGAAAACGCCATCGCCGCCGGTCGACCACTAATAGGCGTGTGTCTGGGTGCGCAATTGATCGCCCAGGCCCTGGGTGCGAAAGTCACCAGGAATGCCGAGCGTGAGATCGGCTGGTTGCCGATTGAACTCATGCATGATGCCCTGGCCGAGCCCTGCTGCAGTGGTCTGCCGGCGCGCTTCGACGCCTTTCACTGGCATGGCGACCGCTTCGACATCCCTGCCGGTGCGCTGCATCTCGCGCGCAGTCCGGCCTGCGACTCCCAAGCTTTTCTCTACCAAGGCCGGGTGCTCGGACTCCAATGCCATCTGGAGTCGGTGCCAAGCAGTATCGCGGCCCTGTGCGAGCACTGTGCCGATGAACTCAGCCCCGGCCTTTTCGTGCAGACCGCCGCCGAGATGCGCACAGCGCCACCGGCAGCTTTTGAGCAGATTCATGCCGTGCTTGAACAACTGCTTGACGCCGTCGTGTCGCGTGGAGTTCCAACTTGAACAGCCCGGAGCGCGACCGCTGTGGTTGGTGCGGCAAGGACCCTCTCTATATCGCCTACCATGACCAGGAATGGGGCGTGCCTGAACATGACGAGCGGCGTCTGTTTGAGTTTCTGCTGCTCGAGGGCGCTCAGGCTGGCCTAAGTTGGATCACCATACTGCGCAAGCGCGAGGGCTACCGCCAAGCCTTCGTTGACTTCGACCCCGAACGCATCGCGCGCTTTGACGAGCGGGACATCGCGCGCCTGCTGGCCAATGCGGCCATTGTGCGTAATCGATTGAAGATCGAAGCCGCCATCCACAACGCCAGGGCACTGCTGGAGCTTTACGATGCGGGCGGCAATTTAGATGATCGTCTGTGGCAACAGGTGGATGGGACACCGCTGAGGAATCACTGGCAAGTGCTCGAACAGGTTCCGGTAAGCACATCACAATCCAAGGCGATGAGTCGCGATCTGCGCAAACTCGGATTCAAGTTTGTCGGTCCAACCATCTGCTATGCGCTGATGCAGGCTGTGGGAATAGTGAACGATCATCTGATAACTTGCTTTCGCCACACCGAACTCGATCACCGCGACATGTCCTGAACTGATGCGTGCGACCAATCTCCGTCGCTCATGTGCCTGCCGCCATGGTGCCGCGATTCGGATGGCAGTGCTATGCTTTGATGAGGGTTCCCGGTTGTGTAGGAATTAGGCGCCAACGCGGGCGCTTGTGATGGTTCAGGTCGTAGTGACGCAATTGGCTGTAATCCATGGCTTGACCACGTGGGCGCTCTGTTTGCATGAGTTACGCAATGGTTGCTTGCCGTACTTGTCTACGCAAATGCATGATATGCGACGTTATCATTTTTTGAGCTAAGGTGTCATTCATGAAGAAGAAATCTCTATTGCGTCGAATATCAGGATATGGCCTAACTATTGTTTTCCTGCTTGCGATCATCACTCCAGTGGTCGCGTTCTTTTATGCCGATGTCATTGTCGAGGTCTTGTGGTTTCAGTCACTTGGACTGGGCTTTTATTTTTGGCAACGCCTGTTGTACAGCTATGTGGTCTTTGGCGTCGCGACAGCGCTGTTTTTTGGGTTCTTTTATTATAACTTCCGCATTGCAGTCCGCTATTTGCGTGTCAGGCCCCTGGAGCCAACAAGATTACTGTTACGCATCAAACGTAGGCTCAAGCGAGCTCCGCCGCGCAATGCGCTGGTCTTGAATCCAACAACCACCTTCGGGTCAGCTTCATCGCCTGAGTCGCGCAAGCGAAGCCTTTCTTGGCAATGGCTGATGATTGGGTCGCGTCGGCTCTATATTATTCTGTCCGTTGTTCTGGCGATTTTTGTCGCTTACCCCCTGTACCATGAATGGGAAAAGACACTGTTGTTCCTCTTTGCTCCCAGTGCTGGTATCACTGACCCTGTCTACGGTCATGATATCAGCTACTACCTGTTCGCGCTGCCGCTTTTCCGTACCATACTCAATGAGACTCTGTTCGCGCTTATTATCCTGCTGGTGATCCTGTCCGCCGTCTATTATCTGGAACTACGTGCAGTGACGAAACGTCATCGCCAACTACCGTTTGGCGTTCGCAAGCATCTTAGTGTCATTATAACGCTGATTTTTCTTGTTGGAATCGCTGAACTGATATTTCAGCGCCACTTGTTGCTCTACACCAATGACCATATTCCGCTCTTTTTCGGTCCCGGCTATACCGAGATGAATATAATACTGCCGCTCAATATGGCAGGCCTGGTCATGTTGGTATTGCTGGGTGGCAGTGTGATTTGGTATTTGAATAAAAAGCGTGGTTTGCCGCTGGTCATCGTTCTGGCAATCTTTCTGTTCGCTACTATCGGTCTGCGTTACTGGGATGCGATTCCCGATGCGGTGCAGGATTATGTGGTGGAGCCAGATGAACTAGCGCGACAGGAGGATTATATTCGTCATAACATCGAAGCCACTCTGGACGCCTTTGATCTAGAGGGTGTCGAAACGCGGCCTTACCTGATTTCAACTAGCACAATCGATTCCAGCGAACCAAACGAAATCAGTCTGCGCAATATTCCGGTCTGGGATCGCGACATGTTGATAGACGTGTATCGTGAACTGCAGGAATTGCGCACTTATTATCGTTTCCTCAATGTTAGCACCGACCGCTATACCATCGATGGAAATTACCAACAGGTGTTTATTTCGGCGCGAGAACTGGACTTTGATCGGTTGCCGCAGGATTCGCAAAACTGGGTCAATCGTTGGTTTAAATACACTCACGGTTATGGCGCCGTAATGTCGCCGGCAGCGCAGATTGGGGGGGAACCAAAAGAATGGTTTCTGAAAGACATTCCGCCGCGCTCCGATTATGGCTTAAGTATCAAGGAACCCGCGATCTACTTTGGTTTGCAGGATCTGTACGACGTGATCGCGCCCAATGCCTTGGGTGAGATTTCCTACCCCGGCAAGACAGGGGCTGTGCTGGACGACTTTCGCGGCGGGACTGGGATTCCAATTCATGGCTTATTTCACCGCGCCATCTTCGCGATATATTATCGCGACTACAAACTGTTTTTTACCACAGCTATTCAAAAGGATAGCAAAATACTGATTCGGCGAAACGTGCCAAGCACCATTAGGGTGGTCACGCCCTTCTTGGAACTGGATGAAGATCCATACCTTGTGGTGACGCCTGAGCGTCTGTATTGGATTGTGGACGCCTATACTCTTTCAGATAAGTACCCTTACGCTGAGCCAGTCAATCTGCGGGTGAAAGGAGATCAGTCTGGAGGCGGTCAGGACAACGCCATGATTAGTCCGATTCAGCGTCAATTTAATTACATTCGCAATTCGGTCAAGATTGTGGTGGATGCCTATTCTGGCGACATGTCCTACTATCTCGCCGACCCTGAGGATCCCATTGCACGGGCCTATGCGCGGATGTACCCGGGGCTATTAAAACCCATGGAAGAGTTTCCGACAGCGCTAGCACCTCATATTCGCTATCCGCGGGATTTGTTTATTACCCAAATGCAGGTTTACGCAAAATACCATCAAACAGATCCAGCAGAGTTCTATGGTCAGGAAGATCGGTGGATGTTTCCGCGCCTGTCGCGGTCCGGGGAGGAAAAAACCCTGTTGCCCTACTATGTCACGCTGAATTTGCTGGATCGCACGCGATTTGAGCATCTGTTGTTGGCGCCAATGAATCCCGATGGGCGCGAGAACATGCGTGCGATCGTGGTAGTCAGTTCCGATGGGGACAATTATGGTCGTATTGTTGTCTACAGCTTTCCAACTGGTGCACTGGTGCATGGGCTGTCGCAGGTTGATGCACTGATTGAACAGGATTCTTTAATTGCTCAAGAGTTCACCTTGTGGGGTCAGGGCGGTACCGAGGTTCATCGTGGCAAGCTGATTCTGGTCTTGATCGATGGGATCATTACCTATGTCCAGCCGGTTTATCTCAAGGCGGCTCATGGTGTCAACATACCGCAACTCGTACGCGTTATCGTTAGTCAGGGCGGAAGAGTCGCAATGGAAACCTCCTTTGAGAAAGCCCTGGCAGCGCTAAGAGCGGAATAGGTGATATGCCCAGTTCCCTGGAGGGGTTCCATGTTGTTGTGCCAGAGTTGTTGTGCCAGAGTTGTTGTACCAGAGTGCTTGCGAAGACGGGTGGCAAGAGCAACACAGTCACCAATGGCCGTGTGAGGAGCCGAGAAAATGACGTTAAAACGACTGCGAGTCTGGGATGGACCCACCCGTGTTTTTCATTGGATGCTGGCCTTGTTGGTGCTGGGGGCTTTTCTAACCGGGTTGTGGGGCGGGAACTGGATGCTCTTGCACGAGCGCGCTGGGCTTACTATCCTGGGCTTGTTGGGCTTTCGCCTGGTGTGGGGCTTTGTTGGTTCAAGCTATGCGCGCTTTGCTGAATTCGCCCCGACTCCGGGGCGCTTGCTGGCCTATGTGCGTGGGCACTGGCACGGGCTTGGGCATAATCCGCTTGGCGCCCTGTCGGTGTTTGCCTTGCTGGGCATCTTGGTGTTTCAGACACTGACTGGTCTTTTCTCCAACGACGACATCGCCTTTGAAGGACCGCTCTTCTCTCTGGTGTCCAAGGGCCTTAGCGACAGCCTAAGCAGTCTGCACCGTGGGGCCATCTGGTGGATCGGCGGCTTGATTATGCTGCACATTGCCGCCGCGCTTTTCTATACCCTGGCGCGGCGCCAGAATATTATTCGACCAATGCTCACCGGGGTTAAGCAGGTCGAATTGGAGGATGATTCCGATTGGGTCCGGCCGGCACAAGGAGGGGGCTGGCTGGCGCTGCTGCTTGCCTTGGTAGTGGCGGTTGCCCTGGTGTGGATTGCCGCTGGCGGTCTCTTGGCTCCGCCTCCTCCTCCATCTCCGCCACCCGCTTGGTGATAGGGTCTAATCACATGACCGGGTCAGAAGGCCCGGTCGTGGAAATCACCCCGGGTTGTCTTAGTCCTGACGGAATTGATCGTGGCAGGCTTTGCAGGATTGCCCCAACGCGCCAAACGCCTGCTTGGTCTCGGCTTTGTCGCCCTTGGTGGCGACTTCGGCCATGTTGTTGGCTGCCGCGACGAAATCCCCGGCGACTTTGCCGACTTCTTTCTGATTGGTAAAGAGTTCTGGTTTCACGCGGGTTTCAACACCATTGACGGCCTTGTCGGTGCCGGGGCCATAGAGTGCGCCCATGCCAGAATTGGCGATGCCAGCAATGGCTGCAGCCGCTTTTTCCACCACCTCCTGATTGTAATTGCCTTCGAGGTTGGCTTTGATCTTGCCCATGTTCCACGACATAAATTTATAGCCTGCCTGACGGGTCAGGATCTGCTCCTCGGGCTTCATGTCGGCGGCAATGGCGCCGCCAGCGAGACTCAGGGACAGGAGCGTTGTGGCTGTTAGGGTTGAGAGGTGCTTCATCGAGTTGACTCCGAGAGTTAAAGTTTCATAAAAAAGTCGGTTCACTACAGGGAAGGTGTGAACACATGGTGAAAATCAGTCACTGATCACAATTAATTCGCGGACGCTAGGCGTCAGCGATGGATGCTGGCCGCCTAGAGCGTGTCGTTTTAACCGTGGCCGACTCGTCGTTTGAGGGTGAGCAGGATTTCTTCAAGCTCAAGGCGAACCTGATGGATGATCTGGGTGCTATGGGAAACGTCCTGCTTGGCCGCGTCGCTTGAGAGCTGTTGGCGGGCGCCGCCGATGGTAAAACCGTGGTCGTAGAGCAGACTGCGGATCTGGCGCACCATCAGCACATCATGACGCTGGTAATAGCGACGGTTGCCGCGCCGTTTGACGGGTTTAAGCTGGGGAAATTCCTGCTCCCAGTAGCGCAGAACATGAGGTTTGACATCGCAGAGTTCACTGACCTCACCGATGGTGAAGTAGCGCTTGCCTGGGATGGGTGGAAGTTGCTCGCTGCTGTGACTCGGGCTGTTGTTGCTCGGGCTGCTAGTGCTCTGTTCCGACATAGGATTCTACCCGCGACTTGAGTTTTTGCCCAGGACGGAAGGTGACAACCCGTCTGGCGGTGATGGGTATTTCCTCTCCCGTCTTGGGGTTTCGGCCCGGCCGTTCCCTTTTTTCGCGCAGATCGAAGTTGCCGAAGCCGGATAACTTGACCTGTTCGCCACGCTCCAGGGCGCGGCGGATTTCCTCGAAGAACATCTCAACCACATCCTTGGCCTCGCGTTTGTTGAGGCCAAGTTCCTCGTATAGATATTCCGCCATGTCGGCTTTGGTGAGTGCCACTGATTTAACTCCTTAATCTGGCGCCCAGATCTTGTTCCAGCCTGATGAGCACGCGTGCTACGGCGTCCTCCACGTCCTGATCTGTAAGTGTCCGGGAAGATGCCTGTAAAATCAATCCCAAAGCGATGCTTTTGCGGTTTGACTCGATTTTCTCCCCAAGGTAGATGTCAAAAACCCGCAGTTCGCGTAGCCAGTCTCCGGCGGCGGCGCGGGCGCTCGCCTCAATGGCCGCATAAGGGGTGTCGGTTGCGACCAGCAAGGCCAGGTCACGGCGAATGGACGGAAATCGTGACACTGGGCTGAAGACGGGAAGACGCCCCTGGGCGAGCTGATTGAGCCGCAGTTCAAAAAGATAGCTGGCGTCTGGCAGCGAAAGCTGCCTGGCCAGCGAGGGGTGCAGCATGCCGATCCAGCCAACCTCGGCGCCAGCGCGCTCGATGCGCGCGCACTGGCCCGGATGCAAAGCTGGATGCGAAGCAGGTGCCAGGGAAAATACCCCTGCCTCTCCGGTCAGGGCAAGCAGCCCTTCGAGATCATTCTTGATGTCGTGAAAGTCAATCGGGCGCTCGGTGCCGCCCCATTGCTCTGGCATCAGATCCCCGATGGCGAGTGCCGCAAGCATGGGCTCCTGTTTCAGTCCAGCATCTTCGCACCCGGCACCGCCCTGGTCGCCCTGCTGGATGCGAAAGCGCAGGCCGGTCTCGAACAGGCGCACCCGCGTCTGCTGGCGTGCGAGGTTTTGTTGAGCGGTCTGCAGCAGGCCGGGCCATAGGCTGGTGCGCATCACCGACAGCTCGGCTGAGATGGGGTTGCTGAGTGCCAAGGCCTGGAAATCGGGGTCGATTAGGGCTTGCTGGGCCGGGCTGATGAAGCTGTAGGTGACGGCCTCGAAGTAGCCCCGATCAATCAAGCGCGCGCGCGCCTGCTCGAGGTCGAAATCCGCCTCGCGCGGGGCTGTCATGCGGGTGGCGGATTGGGCCTGGCTGGGCGAAATGCGATCGTAGCCGTAAATGCGCCCAAGTTCGGCGATCAGGTCTGCTTCGCGTCGCAGGTCGAAGCGATGGCCAGGCACTTGCACCTGCCAGCCCCGGGCCGTGGGTGCAAGCTGCAGGCCGAGTCGGGTCAGAATGTCCTCGACTTCGGTGGCTTCAAGTTCGATGCCAAGCAACCGGGGGATGCGCTCGGGGCGCAGCACCATGGGCGGGCGCTGTGGAAGTTCGGATTCGCTCCGGGCTGCTACCACCGGGCCTGGTGTGCCACCGGTGATGTCAAGCAGCAGGGCGGTGGCGCGCTCGATGGCGCGCACTTGAAGGTCGGGATCGACGCCACGCTCGAAACGGTGTGAGGCATCCGTGT
The DNA here is from genome assembly GCF_036208045.1 of Thiorhodovibrio winogradskyi. NCBI lineage: Bacteria > Pseudomonadati > Pseudomonadota > Gammaproteobacteria > Chromatiales > Chromatiaceae > Thiorhodovibrio > Thiorhodovibrio winogradskyi. The sequence goes on from NZ_CP121472.1 coordinate 3,443,198, forward strand.
GCAGCCCATAACGGCGCGCGCGCCCGGCGACGGCTTGAGGCGCAAAGAAAGCGCTTTCAAACAGAATATGCCGGGTGCTCTCGGACACCGCTGTTGATGCGCCGCCCATGACGCCGGCAAGGGCAATGGCGCCGCTGTCATCGGCAATAACCAGGGCGTCTGGGTGGAGTTTGATTTGTTCGTCGTTGAGCAGGGTCAGGGGTTCGCCCGCGCGCGCGAGGCGCACCTGGACCGCACCGGTCAAGCGCTCGGCATCGAAAGCGTGCAGCGGCTGACCGAGTTCGAGCAGCACATAGTTGGTGACATCCACCACCGGGCTAATGGGGCGCAGACCGCAGCGACGCAGGCGTTCCCGCATCCATAGCGGGGTCTGGGCTGTGGAGTCGAGGTCGCGCACCAGCCGACAGACATAGTGCGGGCAGGCGGCGGAGGCGCTGATCTCGAGCGGCCAGCGCTCGTCGCTGGCGGGCGGGACAGGGTCGAACCTGGGACCGCCGAGCGGCAGGCGGTTAATGACGCCGACCTCGCGCGCCACGCCGGCCAGGCTCAGGCAGTCTCCACGGTCGGGCGTCAGATCCAGCTCGATGGCTTGATCGTCCAGACCCATCCAGGCGCGGAAATCGTCGCCGATGGGGGCCGTATCCGGCAGCACCAGAATGCCCTCGGAGGATTCGGCCAGGCCCAGTTCAGAGGCGGAGCAGATCATGCCGTGGGACTCGACGCCGCGCAGCTTGGCTTTTTTGATTTTGAAATCATTCGACAGGCGAGCGCCAATCACGGCCACGGGCACCTGCTGCCCGGCGGCGACATTGGCCGCGCCACAGATGATTTGCAGCGGATCAGCCTGACCGGCATCCACCCGGCACAGGCGCAGTTTGGCCGCGTCCGGATGCGGCTCGACGCTCAGTACCCGGCCGATTAACACACCGGTGAATGCGCCCGCCACGGGCGCGACGGCATCGACCTCAAGCCCGGCCATACTGAGTTGATCAGTCAGCGTTTGGGTATCAATGGGTGGGTCAACCCATTCGCGCAGCCAGGCTTCGCTCAGTCGCATGGTGTTTGTCTTGTGCTATGAAATTAAGTGAGTGGCTGGTCGGGGAGATGTCATGCGCCCGTTGGCGGCAGGGGCCGCCTAGCGAAACTGAGCCAGAAAGCGCAGGTCGTTCTCAAAGAACAGCCGCAGGTCATCCACGCCATATCGCAGCATGGCCAAGCGCTCGACCCCCATGCCGAAAGCATAGCCTTGGAAGCGCTCGCTATCGATATCGACATGGCGGAATACCTCGGGGTGGATCATGCCGCAGCCCAAGACCTCGAGCCAGCCGCTTTGCTTGCAGATGCGACAGCCACTGCCACCGCACTTGACGCACCGCACGTCCACCTCGGCCGAGGGTTCGGTAAAGGGAAAATAGGACGGGCGAAAGCGCAGGGAGAGGTCATCCTGTTCAAAAAACTGGCGCAAGAAGTCGTAGAGCACACCTTTGAGATCGGCAAAGGTCGCGCGGTCATCGACCAGAAAGCCCTCGACCTGATGGAACATGGGGGTGTGGGTCAAATCGCTGTCGCAGCGGTACACTCGCCCTGGCGCGATAATGCGCAGCGGTGGCTCACGGCTTTCCATCACGCGAATCTGCACCGGCGAGGTATGGGTGCGCAGCAGGCGCCCATCGGGAAAGTAAAAAGTATCGTGCATGGCCCGGGCCGGATGCTCGGGCGGGATATTGAGCGCCTCGAAGTTATGGTAGTCATCCTCGACTTCCGGCCCCTCGGCCACTTCGAAACCGGCGCTGGCGAACAAACGCTCGATGCGCTGCATGGTGCGGGTGACCGGATGCAAGCCACCGGGATGCTGGCCGCGACCCGGCAAGGTGACATCAATGCGCTCGCCGGCCAACCGCGCCTCAAGCGCCGCGATCTCGAGCCGGGCGCGTTCCTGGTCGAGCTGCTGTTGGGCGGCGCTCTTGGCCTGGTTGATTGCCTGTCCGGCACTGGGGCGGGACTCCGCCGGCAGGCGGCCAAGCTGTTTGAGCAACGCGGTGAGATGACCGCTCTTGCCGAGATAGCGCACCCGCACCTCATCAAGCGCGGCAAGGCTGTCGGCCGTTGTGGCTTCAGTGCGCAGGCGCTCGCCAAGATCGGCAAGTTGCTGGCCGAGCTCAGTGGCATCGGTGATCGCGTTCAAACCCGTCCCCTGTATTGGAGCCCAGTAAAAAAAGGCGCGGAAAATGGTGCGGATAGGGGCATGCAACCAAGCCAGGGAAAGGATTTGACGCCTTTCCCGGATCTTTGCTGCGGTTGCCCCGGTGGCTGCTGGCGCGGTGACTGGAACTCGCGAGAGTCCCAGATGATGGCCTAGGCGGCGAGCGCGCCTCGAGCCTGATCTGCCAGCGCGGCGAAGGCGGCCTCGTCATGGTAGGCGAGCTCGGCCAGCACCTTGCGGTCGATCTCTATGCCGGCCTTGTTCAGGCCATCCATCATGCGGCTGTAGGATAGGCCGTTCATGCGCGCGGCGGCATTGATACGAGCAATCCAGAGTGCGCGGAATTGCCGCTTTTTCTGGCGGCGGTCGCGATAGGCATACTGGCCCGCCTTGATGACTGCTTGTTTGGCGACACGAAAGACTTTGCGCCGAGCTCCATAATAGCCCTTGGCTTCGTCCAAAATTTTCTTGTGTTTGGCGTGTGCTGTAACGCCACGTTTGACTCTAGGCATAGCCTCTCTCCGAAAAAACGTCAGTGGTTGCGGGATGCGATGGCTGGCCGATCTAAAAACCTTCCACAGGGACTGCTTTCAAATCAACGTCTTTCAGCAGTAAGGCATCATCCGCCGCGCGGCACGCTGATCAGCCTTGTGCAGACGGTGAGATCCGCGCAGCTGACGCTTTCTCTTGGTGGCCTTCTTGGTCAAAATGTGGCGCCGGTGGGAGGCATTGCGTTTGAATCCACCGCCGGCAGTGCGGGCGAAGCGTTTGGCCGCACCCCGATTGGTTTTGATTTTGGGCATTTTTTTCTCCTTCGTCTTAATCCATGCGGAATGCCGGCTTGGGGAGTTGCTGCCGATCAAGCCAGTTGCATGGGTGTATTATTGGCGGCAAAACGCGCGGAAGCCCTTTCCCGCGGGCCGCTGTTTGTGGGTTTCTCGGAGCTGGCGAGAGACTTGTCTCCCGGGAGTTGCCCCGTTCAGGCAATCCAACCCCCGAAATGCCCATCAGGCTTGCCCACTTGGCTCGTCCATCTGGTCGCCCGGCTCGATTGCTCATCCGGCTGAATGGGGTCTTGGCTAAATGGCGCTATTTTTTCTTTGGCCCCAAAACCATCACCATTTGTCGCCCTTCCATCTGCGGTTGCTGCTCGACCACGCTGAGGTCGGCGAGATCCTTTTCGACTCGCTGCAGCAACTCAAGGCCAAGCTCACGATGCGCGTGTTCCCGGCCGCGAAAACGCATGGTGACTTTGGCTTTATCGCCTTCCTGCAAAAAGCGCATCAGGTTCTTGAGTTTGACTTTGTAATCGCCCTCATCGGTGCCAGGGCGAAATTTCATCTCCTTAACCTGAACTTGCTTTTGCTTTTTTTTGGCTTCGGATTTTTTCTTTTTCTGGTCGAATAGGAATCGGCCAAAATCCATTAACCGACAAACTGGCGGTTCGGCGTTTGGATCGATTTCAACCAGGTCAAGGGTTTCTTCGGTCGCTCGGGTCATGGCCGTCTGCAGGTCGACGACACCGATCTGGTCTCCATCCGCGCCGATCAGTCGGACTTCTGGGACTGTAATTTCTTCGTTGACGCGGTTACGTTTTGGCGCAGCGATAGCGGAACTCCTCCTCGCAAATTAGCCTAGCAATTGGTTTTAAACATTCGCCGTTCGCAGAAGGCGATCCGACGCGCTGGTGGCGGTAGTCGATGGCACAACGCCACAGGCCTGTCTGCTCGGTTCGTGGTCAGCCAGGGAGACGCCTTTTGGGAGTCCCCGAAACTGTCCTCAGTGCCGCTCCCGCACATCACCGTTGAGCTGCTCGGCAAAAGACGCGACCGACAGGCTGCCAAGATCGTGTCCGTTGCGATCACGCACGGCGACGCCGTCATTTTCCACCTCGCGGTCGCCGATGACCAGCAGGTAGGGTATCTTCTGGAGCGTGTGCTCGCGAATTTTAAAGCCGATCTTCTCGTTTCTCAAGTCCGAGATAACGCGAAATCCCTTGTCATGCAAGACTTTTGTGGTCGCGGTGACGGCATCGGCCTGGCGATCAGTAATATTCATAACTACCGCCTGCACTGGAGCGAGCCAGACGGGCAAGGCGCCGGCATGATGCTCGAGCAAAATACCGATGAAACGCTCCATGGAGCCCAGTATGGCGCGATGGATCATCACCGGGGTCTGTTTGCTGTTGTCCTCGGCGATGTAATGCGCGCCGAGCCGGCCAGGCATGGAGAAATCCACCTGAATGGTGCCGCACTGCCAGGTGCGCCCAATGCTGTCGCGCAGGGTGAACTCAATTTTCGGCCCGTAAAAAGCGCCTTCGCCAGGCTGCACGCGGAATTCCAGCCCCTTGTCGCGCAGGGACTGGTCCAGGGCCGCCTCGCCCTTGTCCCAGAGTTCATCGGAGCCCACGCGCTTGTCCGGACGCAAGGACAGGGCCAGATCAATCTTGTCGAAGCCGAAATCGCGATAGGTCTCGAACACCATGTCGATCAGGGTCGCGACCTCGGCCTGAAGCTGATCCTCGGTGCAGAACACATGGGCGTCGTCCTGGGTAAAGCGCCGCGCGCGCATCAGACCATGCAGGGTGCCAGAGGGCTCGCTGCGATGCACCACGCCGAACTCGGCCAATTTCAACGGTAGATCACGGTAGCTACGCAGGCCCTGATTGTACAGCTGGATGTGTCCGGGGCAGTTCATCGGCTTGATGGCATAGTCGCGTCCGTCAAGCTCCGTGGTGAACATGTCGTCGGCGAACTTCTCCCAGTGCCCGGAACGCTCCCACAGTGAGCGATCCAGCACCTGTGGGGTTTCGACCTCCTCGTAGCCGTATTCGTCGAGCTTCTCGCGCATGTACTGCTCGACCAGCCGATAGAGGGTACGGCCCTTGTGGTGCCAGAAGGCCATGCCGGGTGCTTCGTCTTGGAAATGGAACAGATCCAGCTGGCGACCGAGCTTGCGATGATCGCGCTTCTCGGCCTCTTCTAGGCGATGCAGGTAGGCCTTAAGTTCCTTCTTGTCGCGCCAGGCGGTGCCATAGATGCGCTGCAGCATGGGGTTGCGCGAATCGCCGCGCCAATAAGCCCCGGCGACTTTCGTCAGCTTGAAACCGTCGCCCAACTTGCCGGTGCTCGGCAGATGGGGGCCGCGGCAGACATCAAACCAGTCCCCCTGGCGGTAGATGGAGACTTCTTCGCCCGCCGGGATGATGTCGTCGATGATCTCGACTTTATAACGCTCACCCAAGTTCGCGAACAGCTGCTTGGCCGCATCGCGCTCAAGGACCTCGCGCCCGATGGGCAGATCGCGCTTGACGATCTCACGCATGCGCGCCTCGATGGCCGTCAGATCCTCGGGCGTGAAGGGTTGTTCGCGAGCAAAGTCGTAGTAAAAGCCGTTCTCGATCGCCGGGCCGATGGTCACCTGGGTGCCAGGATATAACTCCTGCACCGCCTGCGCCATCACATGGGCGGCATCGTGGCGCAGTAATTCAAGTGCTTGTTCGTCACGGCGGGTGATGATGGCGACAGCGGCATCCTCGCAAACCACGAAGGAAAGATCCACCTCGCGTCCGTCAACACGACCAGCGAGCGCAGCTTTGGCGAGTCCCGGGCCGATGTCCTCAGCGATCACCTGTATGCTGACGGGCTCGGGAAAGTGACGCTCGGAGCCATCCGGAAGCCTAATGAGGGGCATAGAGTTTCTTAAACGCTCAAAATGCAAGGCTCGCAGTGCGGTATTGCCCTGACTCCGGACAAAGGTCCGGAGGGTGGAGTCGCCGTTGCGCGACTCCAGGCTTTGCTGTGGTGACCGATACCTGGAGTTAGATGAACAAAAAAGCCGCCAGCATCCGTCTCCGCAAGCCATGGCGGCGCAAACATGGCGACGCCCAGTGGACGGAAAGAGATTGACTGACGGCCTAGGAATGCTTTGGTAGGCACGAGTGGACTCGAACCACCGACCCCCACCATGTCAAGGTGGTGCTCTAACCAGCTGAGCTACGCGCCTGTTTAAAACCGAGCATTATACGGTCTCGGTTAGTTCAGTCAAATAAATTTGTAAACCCTCAGCCCTGACGTACGACTTTTCCGCCCAAGGCGCTGGACCATGGATTTGGTGAATTTTCGCGATGAGTGGGGTGCAAACCAACCATTGGCACCCTTGTGGCGGAGCCTGACGGAGCAACCATGGCCGCCGCCGATCCTCGCGCCAACAGGAGCCCGCCGCCCGCTTTGTCAGCAAGCGGTGGCAAGCCCGAGGATCTTGAGCTTCCCCGGCGGCTTCCAGACGGGCGAGCAATGTTTCGGTCAGTCTCCGGCGATGGTCATGCGCTCGATGAGCCAGGAGCCGGTGCGGGTGCTGCCGGGGTAGTCGCAGTCCTTGCCGACGGCAACCAGGTGCTGGAACATAGTTTTAAGGTTGCCAGCGATGGTGACCTCTTCAACCGGGTGTTGGATCTCGCCGTGTTCGACCCAAAAGCCAGATGCGCCGCGCGAGTAATCGCCGGTGACCATATTCACCCCCTGCCCCATGAGTTCGGTGACGAACAAACCAGTCCCGAGTTCGCGCAGCATGGCGTCGCGGTCGCGGTCGCCCATGGTGATGGCGAGATTGCGCGGACCACCTGCGTTGGCGGTGCTGGCCAGACCCAGACGGCAAGCGGAGTAATGATCTAGCACGTAGCTTTTGAGTTCGCCACCGGTGACGAAGTGCTTGGCCTGGGTCGCCAAACCGTCGCCATCGAAGGGCGCGCTAGCCAAGCCCCGTGGCAAGTGCGGTTGCTCGAAAATCTCCACCCAAGGTGGAAAAATCCGCTCGCCGAGCTGGTCGAGCAGGAAACTGGATTTCCGATAGAGATTGCCGCCACTAATGGCGCTGGCCATGGTGCGCAGCAGGCTGGCGGCCAGGTCGGCGCGAAAGAGCACCGGCGCCTTGCGTGTGCCCAGTCGGCGACCACCAAGACGTGCGACAGTGCGCAGCGCCGCCTCGCGACCGACCTCAACGGCGGCTTGCAAGTCGTCCGCGGCGCGCGCGCTGGACCACCAGTAGTCGCGCTGCATACTCTCGTCTTGACGTGCCAACACGGCGCAGCTAATGCCATGGCGGGTACTTGGATAGCCGCCGATGAAGCCATGGCTGTTGCCGTAAATCTTCAAGCCAGAATGGGTCGAGAGACTAGCCCCATCGGAATTGACGATTCGTGAATCAGCGGCACGGGCGGCGTCCTCGCAGGCAATCGCCAGGCTGGTGGCCTCATCGACCGAGAGCGCCCAGGGATGGTTTAGATCAAGGTCCAGCACCTCTTTGGCCATCAGCTCGGCAGCGGCCAGACTGGCACAGGGGTCTTCCTGGGTGTGACGAGCAAGATTGCAGGCCCGTTGCACGGCATCGCGCACCGCCTCGGAGCTGAAGTCGGAGGTGCTGGCGGATCCTGTACGATGACCAAAGTAGAGGGTAATGCCAAGGCCGCGATCACGCGTGTGCTCGACTGTCTCGACCTCACCCAAGCGCGCCGATACTTCAAATCCGTTGCTGTTGGTGACAACGGCCTCGGCCGCGCTAGCCCCGCCACGCTTGGCCTCGGCGAGCAAGTCCTCAAGTGTCTGGCGCAAGCTGGCGAACTGCTCGCCGTTTTGATCGATGGTACGGGGAGTGGCCCGTGTTTGATTTGGAGATTGATGCAAGGATTGGATCATGAATGGCTCGCCTTATGCCTCGGTTCCACCAACAGTCAGGCTGTCGATCTTGAGCGTGGGTTGACCAACGCCGACGGGCAGACTTTGCCCGTCCTTGCCGCAGGTGCCTATACCAGAGTCCAGCTCCAGATCATGACCCACCATGCTGACGCGAGTCAGCACGTCGGGACCATTGCCAATGAGCGTGGCCCCTTTGACAGGACGACCGATTTTACCGTTTTCGATCAGGTAAGCCTCGCTGGCCGAGAACACGAATTTGCCCGAGGTGATATCCACCTGGCCGCCGCCAAAGTTGACCGCGTAGAGCCCGCGCTTGACCGAGGCGATGATCTCATCGGGATCATGGGCTCCGGCGCGCATGTAAGTGTTGGTCATGCGCGGCATGGGCAGATGGGCGTAGGACTCGCGCCGACCATTACCGGTGGGATTGACTTTCATCAGACGGGCATTGAGTCGGTCCTGCATGTAGCCGACCAGGATGCCGTCTTCGATCAGGGTGGTGCACTGGGTCGGCTCGCCTTCATCGTCGATGCTGAGTGAACCGCGCCGCCCCTCCAGGGTCCCATCGTCGACCACTGTCACACCTTTGGCGGCCACCTGCTCGCCCATGCGCCCGGCGAAAGCCGAGGTGCCCTTGCGATTGAAGTCCCCTTCCAGCCCATGGCCGACGGCCTCGTGCAACAGCACGCCCGGCCAGCCGTGGCCGAGCACCACGGTCATGCTGCCAGCCGGCGCCTCGACCGCATCGAGCTTGAGCAAGGCCTGACGGACGGCCTCGCGCGCATAGCCGAGCGCGCGATCCTGCTCGAGCAGATAGCCAAGATCGCGCCGCGCGCCACCGCCCATGGAACCCTGCTCGCGGCGGCCGTTCCGTTCGACGATGACATTGACATTGAGTCGCATCAGCGGGCGCACATCGGCGCTCATCAGGCCATCGTCACGCACCACCAAAATGGTGTCCTGCACCGCGACCATGCTGACGATCACCTCCTTGACGCGCGGATCGCAACGGCGCGCCTCGGCATCCACACGCTTGAGGAGTTCGACCTTGTCGCTATCGGGCAAAGTGTCGATGGGATCGATGGGTTGATAGCGTCGCGCCACCGCCGCGCCGGGTGAGACGCTGACCTGCCCGTCAGCGTTCGAGCGCGCGATGGCGCGGGCGGCATCCGCGGCCTGGGCCAGGGCGGGAAATTCCAGTTCGTCGGAGTAGGCGAAGCCGGTCTTCTCGCCGCTGATGGCGCGCAGTCCAGCGCCACGCTCGATATTAAAGTGCCCGTCCTTGATGATGCCGTCCTCCAGTGTCCAGGACTGCAGGCGGCTGCTTTGGAAATAGAGATCGGCGGCATCCACCCGCGGGTTGCGCAGTGCGCAGATCAGTCGGTCAAGGTCGCCATCAGCCAGACCAACCGGGGCCAGGATGCGATCACGGGCGAGTGTCAAAGTGTCATTCATTCGTGCAATTGGATCAAAGCGTCTGTGCGAAAAGAAAAGAGAATGCCGCGCCCTGCCTGGCAGGGCGCCAACATCATTGTCGGCCATGGATCCTAGGTGTCGACGGCGAGCGAACATTTCAAACGTCGATGATCCAGCACGGGGAAACTGCGCCGAACGGACTGCTGAAAGCCGCCGTCGAGGGGACAGCAGATGGCGCCGGTACCGCGCGGCACCTGGGCCAGAATTGCACCCCAGGGGTCAACGATCATGCTGTGTCCGTGGGTTTCGCGGCCATTTAAGTGATAGCCACCCTGGGCCGCGGCGATGACATAGGCGAGATTCTCGATCGCGCGGGCACGCACCAGCACCTCCCAGTGCGCCTTGCCAGTCAGTGCCGTGAACGCCGAGGGGATGGCCAGAAGTTCAACGCCATGATCCTGCATCTGGCGAAACAACTCGGGGAAGCGCAGATCGTAGCAGACCGCTACACCCATGCGCCCCAGTGGCGTCTCCACCACCGCCAGTTGATCGCCCGGATCCAGAGTGGCTGACTCGTGATAGCGCTCTTGCGAACCCGGCAGACTCACATCGAACAGATGCATTTTATCGTAGCGGGCCACCTGCTGACCCGAGGAGTCGAAGACCAGTGACGCGGAACGCACTCGATCAGGCACGGTCGCCCGCAGCGGTATAGTCCCGCCGACCAGCCAGATGCCCAGGCGATCCGCCGTGGAGGACAAAAACGCCTGCAGTGGGCCATCGCCCGGCGATTCCGCGATGCCGAGTTGATCCTGATCTTTGTTCCCCATGAAGGCGAAGTTCTCGGGCAGCACCACCAGATTGGCGCCCATTTCGGCCGCTTCCTTGATCAGGCGCTCGACTTCAATCAGATTGGAATCCACACTCGGACCCGTGGCCATCTGGATGGCCGCGGCGCGCATTGGCTTGCTCATAAGCTTGGGCTCATACTTGGGTTAATTGGCCGGGACGCGGCTCTACCGGGGACAGAGAGAGAGGATCGACATCACGCAAGCTTCGTCCATTGGTCTTGGAGTGGTCAAGCCAGATCTGTCACTCTAAGCAATTTTCTCGCAGAGCTCTGTTCTCGGAACTTCGCCGGTTAAAAATTTTCCAGGAACAGATTTTCTGGCTTGTCGTCCTGGGTGGATTGTCCCGCTGCCTCGGAGCGGCTGCCGGGCGGCGCGCGACCGCCCCCATTCGCGGCCGCATGCCCATGCCCGCTCGGGCGCGCACCAGTCTCGGTGTTCGGTTGCGAGCCGGAGAGCGCTTGCTCCAACCCATCATTGGCGGTCATGCCCAGCGACACAATCCTTGGCTCGCGCCAGGGACCGGTGATCTGGTACTGGTGCCGCGTCAGCTGATCCATTGCCCCACCACTGACTTTATCGGCCAGCAATACCGCCGCGCCCACCAGCGGACCACCCACCAAAGCACTCGCCAGCGCCACCCCCGAGCCAACCTTGGGTGTGACAAAGACTGTCTGATCAAGGGTTTCCTTGATCAGATTGGTGGTGCCGGTCATCTGGATATCCGCCGTTGAGGACAAAAGCTCGAAGCGCTGAATCTCGGCCAGGCCATCAGCCACCGCGAATTGCCCGGTCATTTGATCGAAACTGAGCCCGTCATCGACCACATCGCTAAAATCCAGACGCAGGCGGCGTTGAATTGCCGCCATGTTTAGAATGCCAAGCATGCGCCCCACGCCAGGTTCGACATCCAGCAGGCGTCCCGCCAGAAAATCAGCCAGGACCAAGCCCCGCGCGCTGTCCAAAGCGAAGGCGCCGGGATCACCCGACCATTCGAGATCGGCCATGATCTGCGCGCGACTTCCCTCGAGCCCCTGATACAAGGCAAGCTGGCGCAGCAAATCTCCAGCATTGGGGCTGCTGGCTTGCAGCTTCACCGCGGTTCTGAATTCCCCAGCATCATCGGCCCGCCAACTGCCCTGCCCCCGGGCATCGATCAAGGGCCCGCTCAGTTGTATGTCCTGAAAGCTGACTCCCTCTTCCTCGGGCACCAGGCGCACAAAGAAGCGACCGAGCAAATATTGGTTCCATTCCAGCGCCTCGACCTGGATCTCAAGCGGCCCGAGCTTGGCTGGATCAGTGGCCGCGGGTGCTGGCTTGCGCTGTGTGACAGGTATATCTGCTAGTCGCGGAGTGTCCGGACTGGCAAGCCGCCAGCGGGCAAGCTCGACTCGCACCGGGGCCGAGGAACCAGCCAAGGGCAAACCGATGGTGCCGGCATTGTCGCGCGCCTTGAAGCGAACCTGGGTTCCGCCATCGGGAGCGGGCGTGATAGCGGCGCTCAGATCGCGAAACGCGAGCACGCCAAGAACCAGATGATCGATCTTGATTCCGCTTGCGCGCACCGGCAGCGGCTCCCTGCCCTGCCCAAATTGGCTGCGATGATCTTGCCACCAGTCGAGCCAGGGACCCAGCTCCAGGGATGCCAAACGCCCGCTGAGGTTGAGTTCGCGAGCGTTCGGCGGGGCTGGTGGCTCGGCGTTCAAGGCGAGTGCCGCCGCGCGCAGTCGCGGCGGTTGCCCTTGCGCCTGGTCGAGATCTAGCCGCGCCTTGAGCAGCCCCAGTCGCACCTCAGGGTGTTCCAGCCGCTGCCCGGTCAGCTGGGCACTCAAGCGCAATGGCATCTCCGATTGGGCGCTTTTGCCGAGGGGCGCGGGCAACGCCAGACTCACACCCTGGAGGTTGGAACTGAGCTCGAGATCGACGGGGGCGCTCGGGTTGGAAAAATCCTGATTCGACAGGCTGATGGCAAGTTGCCAGCCTGCATCGCCCCTGACCAGATCCCATGCTGGACTGGGAAAGGTCTCGGCCAGATGTTTAATTGAGGACTGACCGCGCACCTCAATCAGAGTGCGCGTGACTGCGTTTTCACCATCGGCCTGTTGGGTTTTGACGTCCAGCTTGATCGGCTGCCCGCCAAGGCGTGCTTGGATGTCTTGCGCCTCGACACCCTGATTGGAGAAGCCAAGCCGACCCTGGATGTCGTTCAAGGCAACGGGCTCGCGGCCCTCACCCAGGTCAAGGCGCGCGCTGGCACCTGGCCGCCACCGCAGCTCGCCCTGGTAGTCAAGCTCGGCGCCACGGCGAAATGGCACACCAAGCTCGAGCTGGATACCAAGCTCACCTTCCACCTGGAACGCCTTCGCCAGGCGTCCGAGCTGCGTCTTGAGTGGCGTTTCAAGCAACACCCGACGACCATCGGCAAGAGGCCCCTGCCCACGCGCATGAATGAACATCCGCTCGGGCTGCCAAAGGTTGGGAATGAAAGCTGTACCTTGTTGCAACTCGCTGTCGAGAAAACGCCCATGGCGCGCATGAATATCCAGGCGCCGGTTGACAATGCGGACCTCGGCATTCAGTGCCTCCAGCGCGGGCCAGCGCGGGCGCGGCGCGGCTGCGGCGGGAGGCGCGGAATAGTCCAGCGTGCCATCGCGAATCTCAAGGTCCAGCACAAAACGGCCTTGATGATCATCGAAGGGGAAATCCGAGAGCTTTCCGCGCAGCAACAGGTCACCTTGGGTCACCCGCCCACCACGCACCGCCCGCTTCAGCCAGTCGACCAGCGGCGGGTCAAGCACCCGCACCGGCAGATAGCGTCCCGCCGCGCTGGCATCGGCATCGCGCAGCTGCAAATGTAGGTCCACATCGGGACTGGACCCAGACGAAAGACGCAGCTCGGCGGCAATCAGGGCATTGAGGTCTGGGGTCATCAGCCGCGCATCGGGCAGCTTGAGACGGACTCCACCGGCTGGCTCGGCGTCCCAGCCAAGCTGCGCATCCAGGCGCTCGACCGCCGTGGGCTCCGGCAGGTGCGGGCGCGGATCCAGTTGTCCGTCGCGCATGCCAACTCGCGCAAACCCCCGCTTGGGGGTAGCGTCGATCTCGAGTTGCAGCCCCCGGGCCCCCGGCCAGTCGGCATCTTGTTCGATCTCAAGCCCTTGGAGTGCGGCTTTGGCACGCCAATCGACCGGCCTGAGTCCCATTGCCGGCAGGTCAAGCGCAAAGACCATGCGCTCAAGGCGGCCGCCGAGGGAACTCTCACGGGCATCGGAGCCCACATTGGGCGGTAACCTGGCCATCAACTCCGGCACCGCCAAGCGCGCCAATCGCCGTAACAATGAAAGCTCGACCTCACCAAGCCCACCCAATAAGCGCCGGGTCGCCGGCGCTTCCAGGGCTTGCGCAGCCTCGTCACGCGGGGTCTGGGATCTTTCCTCCGCAGCCTGCTCCGCGCCGGCCGCGGGCTCCGTAGTCCTCGCTATTGGCGCCATGGGTGTCATTGGCGGCAGTGGCGCCAGGCTCAGCCCGATGGACAGGGGATGCGCTCCGAGCTCGCGGGCGCGCAGGTCGGCAACACGCAGCCGGGTTGTCGCCCCCTGGCGTGACCACTCCAGCAGGCCGCTCAATCCTTCAAGCGCCAAGGTTGCCCTCTTATCGGGCTCTGGATCACCGCCAGCATCGGCCACCCGCGCGGCGCTGAAAGCATCGGCTCGCAGTCGCGCGAGCACCTCGACGGGCCGCCCGGCGTGGAATTTTGACCAGGTTTCCAGCCGCAGACCCGAAAGACTCAGTGTCAAAGCGCGCGGCAGTGCCGACTGTATCAACGGCTTCAAGTCTCGCTGACTCTCAAACCTCGTGTAGAGATCACCGGCCCAGCCGTTGAGGTCTTTGGCCGATCCATGCAGTCGGCCCCGGGCGCTCAGACGGGTGTGGGTATCGGCGGCAAGCCAGGCATCGAGCCGCAACAGATGTTCCTGATCGCGATTGACCACATTTAGTCGCCAAATCTCCACCACAAGGCTGGTCGCGCCGGAAAAGGTGTCGGCCCAGTAAAGCCGACTATCGGTCAGGGCAAAGTGTCCCTCGCGCAGAAAAAATGCAAGCCCCCCCTCATCATTGCCACCCCCAAGCGCCTGCAAACCACTGATGAGGAGCCGCCCTTCGGTATCGCGGCGCAGTTCGAGATCGGCTCCGACCAGCGTCAGCCCATTAATGCGCGGGTGGCGCGCGCGCAAGGTCGCGAACAGATTCAGATCGAGGCGCAGTTCGCGCGCGCTGAATTCAGCCTGGTCATTCAAGCGACCCCTCAGGATCACATCCGTCAGCGTCAGCCGCGGCGACCAACCTTCGAAACGCACCGTCAGCGCGCCAACCTCGACCTGCATGCCAAGCAGATCCCCGAGATGCGTCACCAACTCTCCGCGCAGCCCCTCGGCGAAAGGTACCAGCGCGCGGGCAACCAGCAGCAGAGCGGCAAGCCCCAGAACCGCAATCACGGCGAGCCGCCGCGTCTGCCGAAAAGCCTTAAGCGCCATGCGCTTCATGGGTTGGACTCAGGCATCGAAGGTGAGAACAAAAAAACTTGGATCAAGACCGCCGATGCGCGGCTAGATCAAGACAACATCATATTGTTCTTGAGTATAAAGCGCCTCGGCTTGCAGGCGAATTGGGCGACCGATGAATTCCTCAAGCTCGGCCAGATGCGCGGACTCCTCATCCAACAAACGGTCGATCACTTCCTGCGACGCCAGCACCATCAGGGTTTCCACCTCGAACTGGCGCGACTCGCGCATGATCTCGCGAAAAATTTCGTAGCAGCTGCTTTCCGCGGTTTTCATCGAGCCACGTCCGCCGCAGCAGGAACAGGGCTCGCACAGCACATGCTCCAAGGACTCGCGCGTGCGTTTGCGCGTCATCTCCACCAGGCCGAGTGAGGAGACTTCGGAAATGTGGGTCTTGGCGTGGTCCTTGGCGAGACATTTCTCCAGTGCGCGCAGCACCTGGCGTTTATGCTCCTCGTCGGTCATGTCGATGAAGTCGATGATAATGATGCCGCCGAGATTGCGCAGCCGCAGTTGCCGGCAAATCGCCTGGGCGGCCTCGAGGTTGGTCTTGAAGATGGTTTCCTCGAGATTACGGTGACCAACAAAGGCGCCGGTGTTGACATCGATGGTGGTCATGGCCTCGGTCTGATCGATGACCAGATGCCCACCGGATTTGAGCTGCACCTTGCGATGCAGGGCTTTTTGAATTTCGTCCTCGACACCGTAGAGATCGAACAGCGGTCGCTCGCCGTCGTAGTATTCGATGCGCTCGACCACCTCCGGGATGTATTTGGCGCCGAAGGTGCGGGCGCGCTCGAGCGTCGCGCGCGAATCGATCCGCACACGCTCCACCTCTGGCGTGACCAGATCGCGCAGCGCGCGCAATGGCAGAGGCAGATCATCATGCACCGGCCCCACTTCGACATCCGCCTCGCAGCGCTCTTTGATGTTGCGCCAGAGCTTGACCAGAAAACTCATGTCCCGACAAAGTGCCGAATCGCTGACCGTCTCGGCCGCGGTGCGCGCGATAAAGCCTCCGCTGACGGCGTTCTCATCCACATAGCGCTGAATAATCTCGCGCAAGCGCTTGCGTTCGTCTTCCCCTTCGATCTTCTGCGACACACCTGTGTTGGTCAAACTAGGCATGAACACCAAATAGCGCGACGCAATGGAGACGCTGGTGGTCAAGCGCGCGCCCTTGGTGCCAAGCGGGTCCTTGACGACCTGGACCACAATCATCTCGCCTTCATGCACCAACTCATTGATGTGCTCGCTGCGCGGCTCACCCTCCGCGGTGACGATGTCCGATGCGTGCAAAAAGGCGGCGCGCTCCAGGCCGATGTCGACAAAGGCTGCCTGCATGCCGGGCAGCACCCGACACACCCGCCCACGATAGATACTGCCTACCAGACCGCAGCGGTTGGAGCGCTCGATCATAATCTCCTGCACGACGCCGTTTTCCACCACGGCAACCCGGGTCTCGGGCGGCGTGACGTTGATCAGGATCTCCTCGCTCATGGGGATGCCTCTTGCGAATCCGGACCCCAGGGGGGCAGCCCTTCCGTGGTTAGAAGTCGACCGGTCTCGAACAATGGCAGTCCCACGACGTTGGAGTAGCTGCCTTCGATACGCTCGACAAAGAGGGCGCCGCGTCCCTGGATCGCATAGCCCCCCGCCTTGTCGCGCGGCTCCCCGGTGGCCCAGTAGACGCGCGCCTCCCAGGGCTCGATGGCGCGAAATTTCACCCGGGTAATGGCGGCGATGCTCTGGCGCTGGCGGCCAAAGAGTGCAACCGCGGTGATGACCTGATGCCAACGCCCGGACAGACGCTGCAACATGCGCGCCGCATCGGTGACATCCGCTGGTTTACCGAGAATCTCATCATCGGCGGTGACCAAAGTATCCGCCGCCAGAACCAAGCGCGTTTGTTTCAGCATCGCCGGGGACGCATCTTCCTGTTCAAGGCGCTCAGACACGGCCTGCGCCTTGGCCATCGCGAGCCGCCGCGCAGTGTCGATGGGAGACTCGCCCATCACGGGCGTTTCATCCACATCGGCGCTCAAACACTGAGCCGTCAATCCGAGTTGCGCGATCAATTCCCGCCGCCGTGGCGACGCGGATGCCAGAACCAGCAAGGGTTGCATGGGTGACGGCTCCTCTCAGCCCCGGTGGTAAGGATGTCCCTGGAGCAGTGTCCAGGCGCGGTAAAGTTGCTCGGCCAAGATCACCCGCACCAGCGGATGGGGAAAGGTCAGTGGCGACAGGGACCAGCGCGCATCGGCCCGCGCCAGGCAGGCGGACGAAAGACCGTCAGCGCCCCCGACCAGCAATGCCACATCCTGGCCGGATGCCATCCAATGCTTGAGCTCCAAGGCCAGGGCCTCGGTTGACCAGCTGGGGCCGCCAACATCTAGAGCCACGACCCAAGCGCCTTTGGGCACGGCTTGCAAGATGCGCTCCCCCTCCAAGGAGATGGCGCGCATGCGGTCACCGCCCTTGGTGCGTGCTACCGGCTCGATCTCCACCAAGCGCAGATCGCACTCTTTTGGCAGGCGTTTGGCATATTCGCCAAATCCTTGGACCACCCAAGCCGGCATGCGGCGCCCGACACTCAGCAGACTAATGCGCACGAACCGCTGGTCTCTCCAGATACCTCAGCGGCCGAGTTCAACCAGGTGATTGATCACGGCATCGGCCGTGGCCGCGTCCGGTGCGCCACAGTCCGCGCTGGACACATGCTTGCGCTTGCCGGTGGCGAAATCGCGTATCTGCTTGGCCAGATAAGCCGGATACTGCGCGACCAAGGGTGGCGTCTGCCCATTGCCAGTCCCCTGCCCTTCCTCGCCATGGCAATTCGCGCACTGGTCCTGATAGGTCTGCTTGCCGGCGGCCACATAGTCTTCGCGCGAAGCGAAGGCCGCCAGGGCATCAGGATCGGGCTGATGGGGCCAAAGTCCCAGATCCGGCACCGACATGGAAGCGATGTACGCCGACACCAGGTCGATGATCTCCTCGTTGAAATTGACGTGCTTGAAAATGGGAATCATGGGTTTGTTGTCACGATCCTGTGCCTTGAAGGCATGAATCTGCGCGTCGAGATAGGGTTGCGGCAGACCAGCAATGCGCGGATAGAGCCCGGCCTGACCACCAGCACCATAGTTGCCGTGGCAGTCCAGGCAGTAGGCATAGACTGCCTCGGGTTTTACCTCGGCAGCGAGGGCGCCGCGTACTCCGACCCCCGTCACCAAGGCAAAGATGCCGGTCATACACAGAATAAAAAAACTTGCCTTGAACACCGATGATCGCGGCAGACGCTGACTCACTTGATTGGCCATCAAAACTCCTCACTAAGAATCCGCTGTATTAGCTTTGGGGATGGCCGAGAGCAGGCGTCTTGAGCCC
The DNA here is from genome assembly GCF_036208045.1 of Thiorhodovibrio winogradskyi. Taxonomy (NCBI): domain Bacteria; kingdom Pseudomonadati; phylum Pseudomonadota; class Gammaproteobacteria; order Chromatiales; family Chromatiaceae; genus Thiorhodovibrio; species Thiorhodovibrio winogradskyi. The sequence continues at coordinate 3,461,304 of NZ_CP121472.1, forward strand.
AGTTTGGTTGGACTACCCCGTGCAAGCTCAAAGCGCGAAATCCATCCCGGCCATTAACAGTCCCGGCAGTTTGGTACTTGCGAGCGACCGCCCGCCGTAGGTCTGTGCCGAGAGCAGCAGCTGCGTCTCGGCGCCTAGGGCCTCCAGACGCTCGCCCAGCAGACCGTACAGACTGTCATCAAAGCGCATGGGCGCGACCGGCGCGACAATCACGCCATCTTCCACCCAATAGGTGCCGAAGCGGGTCATGCCGGTCACTCGGCAGTAATTGGGGTCGGACCAGTTGCAGTACCAGAGATTGCCAATCAGCAGCCCGCTGCCGAGTGCCTTGAGCACCTGATCGGCCGCCAGATCGCCGGGCGCCATGGCCAGGGATTCCGGGTAGCCGCTAGCGGCATTGACCGCCAGCCCGTATTCCTTGCCCGCACGCGCATCCACCAGCGGCGACCCCATCGCACCGTGCTCGATCAAGGTCAGCGCATCGGGCCGCATGAAGCCATCGCTGGTAAAGGCTGGCAAGAGTCCGGTGCTGTCCGCTCCATGGACTTCCCGCAGGCACAGGCGCGTATCGAACCGCTCCTCGCCATCTAGCAAGCGCAAGAGGGGTGTCTGGCGCGTGCGCTGGCTCTTGAGGTCGAAGCCATCCCAGGCGAGCATGTCAGTCAGCTCTGCCACGGCCATGGGCGCGAGCCAGGCACGATAACGCCCCGGTGGCAGGTGTTTGGCCGGGCGCGCCAAGATGTCGAGCTCCTCGCGCATGGACGTCAGGCGCTCACGCACTGGCGAAACATCCCAGTGCAGCCCAGCATGAGAGCCCTTGACCGCGCTGTCGCCGCTGCCATGGCAGCTCCAATCGAAATGAAAACTGCGGCTGACATGCCAGTGGCGGTGGCCAACCGAGCTGATTAGACCATGGCTGATCTCGCCGCTCGCCCAAATACCTACAAGATCCAACCCCTCGGCTGCCTGCATGATGGCTTCCAGCGCCATGCCGGCATCGGCCAGGGGATTTGAAGGCCAACGGTCGCTGCGCGAAGGATCCTCGCTGAACTGGAGATAGGGGTCGGACGGAAGATGGCGCAAACGCTGGCGAAGCTGCCGCAGCAGCGAGCGCGCTTGCTCAAAGTCGTGCGCTAGATCGCCACTGAGGTCGCAGCCTGCCTCGGCCTGACGGTCGCTTTCGATGAGCCGCAGGTGGAGACTCGCGTGCCGCACCTCGCCAGCTTGACGTATGCGATTGTGGTTCAGGCGAACAAAATCGGACTGCTCGGCCGCGAGTTCGCAGAACAGGATCTCATCCGCGCGCGCCTCGGCTTGAAGCCGCTCGGCGATGGCATAAAAGCAGTCGCGCGCGTCGATCTCAAGTTGCTGATCTTCTGTCCGCGCGATCTTCATGCGCCACCTCCAAAGACCTCGACCTGACGGAAGCGGCAAGGCGGTGACGCATGCCCCACATAAATGCCCTGATTGGGTTCGCCCTTGCCGCAGTTACACACGCCCCTAACCTCCACCGAATCACTGTCGCCGACGCCGTCGAGACTGCGCCAAAAGGCCGCCGACCGGCCACGATAGCCTGGGTTACGCACCAGCCCGCGCAGATCGCCATCGATGATCAGTCGCCCAAGCTCGCAGCCGAACTGAAACTTGTTGCGACTGTCGTCGATGGACCAGGAGCGGTTGGTCTCCATCAGCACGCCACGTTCCACCCCGGCTATGAGTTCCGCCAAGGTCGCGGCGCCTGGCTCCAGATTGATGTTGCCCATGCGGTCGATCGGCGGCCGATCCCAGCTACTGGCGCGGGCGTTGGCGGTGCCTATCAGCCCGGAGCGCGCCTGCGACAAGGCGCCACCCAGAGGGCGCTCCAGAATGCCGTTGCGAATCAGATACTCGCGCTGTGCCAACGTGCCCTCGTCGTCGGCGATAGCGCTCGCCAGTTCGCCCGGCACGCGCGGGTCGAAGGTGACATTGAGCAGTTCCGAGCCGTAGCGATAATGACCGAACATCTCGGGGGTAACAAAACTGGTGCCAGCATAGTTGCGCTCATCACCCAAAATTCGATCAAGTTCCAGCGGATGGCCGATGCTTTCGTGAATCTGCAAAGTCATCTGGCTTGGCAGCAGCACCAGGTCGAGGGTTTCAACCGGGCACTCGGGCGCCGCGAGCAGCGCCAATGCCTCCTCGGCCACCCGCGGTGCTAGCGCGACAAATCCGGGCGCGGCGAGCAACTCCATACCACCCTGGCGCGGCCTGTCGGCCCCGCCACCATGGCGGCGTTGGGTCTGCTGCCCGGCATTGGCCACCGCCAGCAGTCCGGAATGCAGATACTCCAGATGTTGAAAAATATCCGCCCCGGCACTGCTGACCAGCAGTTGATCGACCCCATTCCAGCCGAGCCAGGCCGACCAGTCGAGAATGCGCGCGTCAATGGCCAAGGCCCGGTTGGCCTGGTGCAGCAAGTCCAGCTTGTCGGTCAGAGGTACCTCGCCCCAGGGTTGCTCCACGGGGGTGGCATAGTCGGCCTGCAAGCCGCAGCGCGGGTAAAGGCTAGCATCAAACAGCCCATGCGCGGCATGGCGCAGCGCCCAGCAACGCGCGCGTTGACCGGCCGCGCGCAACCCGGATCGACTGAGGTCGTTGGTGGCCGCGTAGCCCAGGCCCGCGCCCGTCACCACTGTCACCATCGCGCCCAGGGTATGTCCAAGGCTCGTGGGCTCAAGGATACCTTGGCGCACCTCGAGCCGATCCCAATGCTCGGCAACCAGCCGTAATGACCAAAACTCGCAGGCCGGAGCCACGGTGGCAAAGTTGGCGGCAACCGCCGCCAGACGGTCTTTGGAATGAACAGCGCGATCAGGGCCGAGAGATTTCGAACCAAAAGACCTGGAAAGGGGTATCGGGGATGCGGACATCTTAGTTGCTCTTTGTTAAACTTCGCGGTTCGCTGCTGTGCTGAATCTTCAAGTCGCCAGATCGCCGCAGGTCACCTGTATGCAACACAATCATCACCATCCTAACATCACCGAACGCGTGACCGTCGCCGGTCGTGACCTGATCGGCTTTTTGAAAAACGCCATTTCCGAGGGGAATGTGCGGCGTTTGGTGGTGCGCAAAGCCGACGGCACGCCGCTGTTGGACATTCCGCTGACCGCTGGCGTCGCTGTCGGTGGTTTTTTGACCCTGCTCGCGCCCTTTCTCGCGGCACTTGGCGCCATCGCCGCCTTGTTCAGCAAAGTTCAGGTGGACGTACTACGCCAGGTCGAGCCGCGCGAGGAACGCCGCATCTCCGATGACTGACACCGCCTGACTGTCCTGGCACAATCGCACAGGATCTCCGCGCATGGCGCGCGTGACCCATAGGCGCCCAACCAACGAATCAGCTGTTTCAGAGCATCTAGGCTATCAACCCCACACGCAATCCATAAATAGAAAACCGCATTCACATGAAAGAAATCAAACGTACCAAGGAACACCGTATCTACCAGAAGCGCTCCGGGCGCTACGCGGTGACGAACGCGCGCAAACGGCCAGTTAATGGCGAGGAGAAAGCCGCGATCCTGCTTGCCGAGGGCCTAGTCGCCGCACCCAAGCAAAAAGCCCCTGAACCCGTCGCTGAAGAAACGACGGAAGCGCCCCCCGAGAGTTCTTCGGAGACGTCCGCGGAAAGCGCGTAACCCTCGGCCAAAGCAAGCAACCCGCCCCCTAAACGCGCTCGCTGGACGTTGAATTTGCTCGCTGGAAAGCTGGTGGAACTCGAGGTGGTTGAGTCCATTTTCGCACCCACAGTAATGCGCGCACTAATAAAAACGATCAACAATCGCATCGGCGCAATCAGCTGAAATCAGGTTGCGCGTCGGTTCTTGATCAAGCATGCTTTATTTAGCCCGTAGGGACACGGATTCAAGATCGATTCTGGCATCAACTCGAGATTTGTCTAGCCGCTTTTCGAAAACATTTTGACGCCAGCGGGTGTCCTGTCCCTGGTATTCCAGAGCTGGATGGAGCCATCGGGGCACCTGGCTGGCAGGTCAAAGCCGACCAAGTCAAATGCGGCCAGTCAAGCGGATATTCAAGATAGCTCGCGGCGAAATCCCCCACCTTGACATTCCGCGCAGTTGGCAATCCGCGTCGCACGCTGAAAATGCGCGCGGGCGCCGCAGTGGCAGCATACCAGGGTGCCAGGGCCGGTGACCTCGCCACTGTGGTAGCGCCGTTCGCCGCGGGCTTATGCTGATCGGGCTGGCCAGATAAGTGATCAGATAAGTGATCAGATAAGTGATCAGATAAGTGATCAGGTGAGTGATCAGAAGGGATGCTCAGACATCTGAGGTCTCCTTCAGGGCGCTCGCTCGCGCGGCTGGTGTGGGTTTTGCGTTATCCTTTGCGATCACTTCAATCTTAGGCGAGTTTTGCTCGCGATGTTCCAGCATCGGCCAGTTGATGCACAGCGATTATGATCCCCAGGCCATCGAGGCCCAGGCGTTTTGGGGTGCCAACCAGTCTTTCCGCGCGATCAAGGATCCGGCGCGTCAAGATCGCCGACGGGGATAGATGTGAGCGCTCGTATCATGACCACACGACTCCTCGTCGCCGCGCTGGTTGGCTGGGAATCCCAACAAACCCTGGTGACTCTGCTTTACGCACTGCCGCGGGTGGGGCTGGCGGACGTGAAGCTGGGGCTGCTTGAGGGCTTCAATACCCTGTTGGTGGGATCCTGGTGATGGCCTTCAGCAGTCTGAACCTTATCGGCATTAGTCATATCGCGCCGCCGCGGCTGATGCATGCCGACTGATTGTTCCTGCCCGGCACTCGCTCCCGTGCGCCTGGCCAGCGACCGCAAGCAGGAGGGCCGTTCCAATGACGCCCTCGCGCAGTATCACCCCTGGGCTACAGCAAGCCATTCGGCTACTGGGCACGCTACTTCATCGAATACGCCGAGCATTGGATGGGCTGGGTGCTCTTCTACGGTGCGGCCAAGGCTCTGAGTGCGTGCGATCACAGGAATTGCGGGAAATCGGGCTTCTAGTGAGCAGGATATTTGAGGGGCTTTTGGTCAAACCGCCCTTCTCTCTCCCCCAAGGGGGCGGCGTGGTTCACAAGGTTTGTAGCGCTTTGCAAAGCGGTCGAACCTTTGTCTGACTCCCTCAACATCCGTGCAAACGAATCCCTCAAAAACCATGATTACGCATACAATTCCATGGTCCAGCGACTTGGGCTGAAAAGTCGTGCGTCTGGGATGACTTGAAATTGCTGAACTTGACTGGAAACGCAAAAAGTAATTTAATAGCTGGCTTAGGTCGCGGCACATTTCCCCAGTGCCCACCAATCATCTCTCCCCCGCCCAGGTAGCTCAGTTGGTAGAGCAGCGGACTGAAAATCCGCGTGTCGGTGGTTCGATTCCGCCCCTGGGCACCAAATTTTGCTTCCAAATTTAACCAACAGTTCAATTGATTAGACCGCAACCTCAGGCGGTTTTCTTTTGTCTGCTTGTAGGGTGTGCCGGAAAATGTGCGGCATTCTTCATTGAGGCAACTGCTGACGTCTCGGTCTCGATCCGGCGTGCATACTCGGCAAGATGGGCGGCTGACAAATGCGCATACCGGCGCACCATCTCAGGGGTTTCCCAGCCGCCGAGTTCCTGCAAGATATGCAGCGGGACGCCTGCTTGCACCATCCATGAAACCCGAGTGTAGCGAAGATCATGCCACCGGAAGTCAGCGATGCCGGCTCGGACAAGTGCCTTGCGCCATGCGGAGTTGTTGGCTCGAATCACTGGACGCCCCTCAAACACAAATACCCTACTCTGGTGCTTGCCCCTCTGTCGGCGCCAACTATCGGCATGGAATAAGTACAGCGTCACTGTTCAGCGGAACAGCGATGGCTCGTTTTGCCTTGGTCTGGTCCGCGTGAATCCATGCCTGACGATTCACGAGATCGACTTGCGACCATTCCAATGCGACGACGTTATGCTCTCGTAATCCTGTTGCCAGCGTGAACCGCATCATTTCCTCAAGGTGATCGGGCAACTCTTCCAGCAAGCGATTCGCTTCGGCCCGACTCAGCCATCGGACCCGGCGCTTGGGTTCGGGTAACAGCGCAATCGCTGGGGCTTTTTCCAGCCATCCCCATCGCCGTTCGGCCCGGCGAAGGATCGCCCTGACCAGGGCTAATCCCCGGTTGATGGTTCCGTTACTGGCGCCTTCGGCTTTTCGCGCAATGGGACAGAAACGCATGCAGGCGCTGATAGCGCGGGCGATTGAGCAGGGATTCCGCCTCGATGGAGCGCTCGTTCCAGCGCCCGAGCATACGCATTTCGCGCAGTTGGGCCACCTTCAAGTCCTCGGGCGCCAGATCGACATTGCAGACGATGCGCACCTCCGGGATCGGCTCCAGCCACTCATGCGCAATCTCGAACAGCGAGCTGGTGAAGTAACCGGCGATGCGCAGATACCGGCGCGCACCCTGGAGCTGCTCGGCTAGGAAGCTCTGGTCGAGGCGATGGGTGCGGGAGGAGAAGCGCTGGATGGTCAAGAGGGTGTCGCGTCAGAAAAGGGATTGAGCACTGACACCCCGCTGCGCTCGACATCCTTCTCATTGCGGGTCACTAGGGTCAACCCATGGATCTGTGCCGTCGCGGCCAGCAGGCCATCAATCACCGGCAGCGCATCCGGTACATTGTTACGTGCCCAGCGCTCCGCCACGGCCATGCTGATGGGAAGAATCCGGTCGGCGAAGTCCGTCTTGATCGAGACCAACCGTACATGAGTCGCTCAGCCTGTGCCGGATCACGGCACCGCAGGCGTTCAATACCCTGGCGCACTTCGCCAATGACCAGGACCGAAAGATAGAGATCGCGCGCTTCGACACAGTCGTACCAGGCACGCACGCCGGGATCAGTGCGCTCGCCATTTTGCACTTCGGACAGAATATTGGTGTCGATCAGGAATCCCATTGCGGAGCACTCCGACCGAAATCTCTAGGACGATGTAAATCTTCATCACTGAGGCCCTCGGTTAATCTGGCCAAGCGGCGCTTCAGGTCGTCACCATCGCTGGCTGCATGGGCGGGCGGATCATCCATGAGCAACAGCACCCGCAAATGGGTGCCGTCCTGGATGATCTCCGCTACGCGGATGCGGTGCTGCTCGACCGTTGCTTCTAACTCGATGGCTTGCATTCGTGCTTCCAGAAATAACCTGTTTTTATCGCGCGATACCGCACATTTGGCTTGAGATTCAACATAGCGCGCAATTTCCCGCTCATTTTGCGATTCCCAAGAACACTGCAAGGCAACGATCAGCCTCCACCATCGCATTGGCATCAATGCGTCCAAAGACAGCGCCGATCTTGTCGCGCCTCACCGTCACAGCTTTGTCCAACATCACCTGCAATGGCTTTTGCAAGCCATTTTCCGCGCTGGGATCAATGGTGATGCGCAACAGCGGCGCATCAACAAGCTCGCTGCTGGTCCGTTTCAGTGCAATGCGCCAATCACGGCGAAAAGGTCAATGGGGGGGCGGGCAGGGGCGCGTTGCTGTTCAGGCGTTCAGCCCAGGCTTGGACAGCTTGGTGTTCGATCACCCGGCCTGCGTCAACATCAGCCAAGGCCTCGCGCGTCAATCGGTCGCGCTCCACCTCCAAGGCGATCCAGGACGAAAGGGCTTGCTTCATGACTCATCCACGGGAGCGCTCCAAATGCTCGGCTACTTGGTCTGACTTCTCGGCCAGCGGGACGGGGACATGCGCGGTTAGCACGCGGGTTTCAGCCTTTGCCATGGGCGGCTTCCTTGGGTTAGAAAATGATGATTGATCGTTAATCATATTTTATCACTCGCGATTCTGGTCTTCGACGAAGGCTGACGGATCGGCGGTGCTGGAAGCAAAAGTGCGTTTGTAGGGTGGATAAGCGAAGCGCATCCACACTCACCGAACAATAAAGGAGAGATCACATGAGTAATTATCGTCGCGCTTACATCCCTGGCGGCTGTTATTTTTTTACTGTCGTTACCCTGAATCGAGCACCCTTGTTTTGCAGTGAGGAACGGGTCGATCTCATTCGCCAGGCGTTGCGCAAAACGATGGCGCAGCGACCCTTCAAGATCGACGCCATGGTCATCCTGCCCGAGCATCTGCATTGCATCTGGCGTTTGCCACCTGGCGATAGCGATTATTCATCGCGTTGGCGAGAAATCAAAAAATCGCTTTCCCGCAATATTTCAACCCAGACCAATAGCCGCAACGAAAGCTTGGTTTGGCAACGACGTTTTTGGGAACATGCTATTCGCGACGAGGAGGATTGGAGTCGGCATGTCGATTACATTCATTACAATCCTGTCAAGCATGGTTTAACAGCACGACCTGTCGATTGGCCTTGGTCGTCTTTTCGGCGGGCGGTTACTCGGGGTTGGTACGATGCATCCTGGGGAAACTGCGAGCCAGATGGCATTGGGGAGATTGATTGTGAATGATTTTCTCGGCGGTCGGCTTGAGTGTAGTTGGTGGATGCGCTTCGCTTATCCACCCCACGCTTATCCACCCTACGCTGAAATGACCGACCATTGGAGAGTTTGTAGGGTGGATAAGCGAAGCGCATCCACCTTGACCAAACCAGCGGATGATCGGTCGTTTCACCATTCGTCCAACAGGTAGTGATAAATTCTTTGACTTCTTTTTAAGCGAGCAATTAGCCAATCAGGAACTTGTCTTGATCACCAAAATCCGTGACCGCCAGTTCGCCGCTGCCAATGAAGTGGGTCAGATGTCCTTCAATGGTGGTGGTTTTTAGTGAGCGCTCGGCGGCAATCTCGCGCAGCATGGCGCGAAAGCGGTCGTGCAACTCGCGCCGGATTTTGGTGCTGACGGTCACCACCTCGTCGCTGATCCGACGCTCAAGCTGGTTCGCGGCCTCAATGGTCTCGAGAGACGGAGCGCCGCCCGCGCCGCCAAGGTCCATGACCCTGTGGTTGGTGCGCAGCAGACCGAACAGCCGCCGTAGTCGGGTGCCCAGGTGATCGAAATTCCAGCATTCGCGCAGCAGTCGTTGCTGGCAGTCGACACGCGCGGCTTCCAGTTGGTCCTGGGTGGGTGCTTGCCGGGCGGCTGAGTCGACATAGTGGGAAACGCGCTGGTCGGTCTTGACCGCATGGCGCGGGATGGGCGCGCTCAGCACCAGGCCCTCGAGCGTCTTGCAGCGGCTCAGGCCCACATAGACCTGCCCATGGGAGAAAGCGGCGGCGGCGTCGATGATGGCGCGCTCGAAGGTCAGACCCTGGCTTTTGTGAATGGTAATCGCCCAGGCCAGTCGCGGCGAATATTGGGTGAACTTGCCGATCATCTCCTCGGCGATGGCCTTGGTCTCCGGGTCGATGCTGTAGCGGATGTTCTCCCAGGTGGCGGGCTCGACCTCAATGTCAGCCTCGTCTCCAGGGCAGCGCACCCGGATGCGCGCGCGCCCAAGGTGGGTGACGGTGCCGATCTTGCCATTGAAATAACGCTTGTCCTCGCCGCTGTCGTTGCGCACGAACATCACCTGCGCGCCCTGCTTGAGGGTCAGGGTGGCGGCGGTCGGATAGCTGTGCGCCGGGTAGTCATCCTCGATCTCGGCCTCGAACTGGCGTGGCTTGCCGGCCAGCGCCCGCAGCCGAGTGTCGTTGATGTGATCCGCAGCGCGGTTATGGGTGATCAGGGTGATTTAGCCATCCGACTCAGAGGGTGTGAAGCCGGGCTGGTAACGGGCATTGAGCCGCGCGAGTGACCTTTCATCCAGCCGGTTGTCGCGCACGGCATTAAGCAAGTTGATAGAGTCAGTATCCGACTGGCGATAGATCCGCGTCAGCTCAATGGGCACCAGATCCAAGGCCGCCAGCGCGCGGCGCAGTCATGAAGTCGACCGCGTCGAGCAGATCGGCGCGCACCATGCTGATCGCGTCGGTAATCAACAAATCCAGGCTGGCGATGATGTCGCGCTTCTGGCGACTGAAGCGCCGCTCCCCCGACTGGCGATGCGCCTCGCTACCGGGCACGAAGGGACCAAAGGGCAGCTGAAAGAAGGAATGCAGGGTCACGCCCCCGGCATTAATGGCCGCCACCCCGGTCGGTGCCGTCACCACCATGCGCTTGGGCAACTCGGGCTTCAGGCTGTGCAAAAAGGTTATTTTGCACGTGCCCGCCTTGCCGGTGCTTTGAGCCAGCGCGCCGCGCCCTCTCCCGCTTCGCCAAGGAAGGACGCAAGTACGGCCTCTCGCTCGGTCTGGTTAGCCAACGCCCGGCGGAATTGGCGCCGAGTATTCTGTCGCAGTGCAACACCATCTTTGCCATGCGTTTGTCCAACGAGCGCGATCAGGACATCATCGAGGCCACGCTTTCCGAAGTGTCCGCAGCGCTGATCGACTCGCTGCCCTCGCTTGAACGACATGCGGCCTAACTGATGGATCTTGGGTTGCCCAAGGCGAGCCCGGCTTCCTAATGCCACATCGTTCACTGCATCATGTGACAAAGGCTGGCCAGACTGCTCCGTCCCTGGTGACATTGACCCACCTGACTCACCGCCAAACCAAAGCTGACCTTCGCCATGGCCAAAACCAACGACCTGCTCGATCCGAAGAATGATTACGTTTTCTTCCGCCTCTTCTCCGAAGAACCAGAACTGCTGATCGATCTGATCAACGCCGTGCGCGCAGACCAGCCACCGATCACCGAGATCACCCTGCTCGATGCACGCCTCACATGTGCGGCCTTCCTCGAACCCCTGATCATGCGCATCGCCAAGCAGCGTTGCCTCATCGCGCATTGCCTTCTCGCGTGCTTCAGCCCAGTAGCGGGCTTCTTCATCCGCGCTCATCACACGCAGCTTCGCGCGTGCCTGCTGGATGGGGGGATGGGCCAGGTTGTTCATGACAGCGTCCTCGTTCCAGTGCTCAAGGCATCCCTCAAGAGCCAGAAGCGCGCCCTTGGCCGTGCGAACGCCGGATCGAGGGACAGCAATCAGGTTGTTTACGCACCCAGGTTATTTGCACTTAGGTGTGTTAGCGAACAGAAGCCGGGGTGCCGCCGCCCTTAGAGTCTCTTTACGCGCTGGTCCGGGCCTGAACGGAAACCAACCTTGGTGATGGCGTTTCTGCCCGGTTCCCGCCGTACCGCACTCCCGCTTTTCACTTTATAGGCCAATCGCAATGACTCACTTTCTGCCTATACGCCTGCTTTCCGGCGCCGCCATGCTGGCGGTCGCCAGTAGCGCGAACGCGCTTTTAATCGATGACTTCAGCGACGATCAGGAGGTCACCGCACTCAGCAGTACGGAGTTCAGCGATCTAGCGGCAACTTCTGGTTCCGGCTTTATCGGCACCAACCGCAGGATCACCGTCTCAAACACGGCTGGGGAAACAACGGCCAAAGTCAATCTGTTGCAACCGGGCTTTCTGGATTTGCAAAACAGCACCACCGCCAGCGGCATTATTGAGTATAGTGGACCCCAATTTTAGGACACTAAATTAAGTTAGTTTTGCCTCATCTGAAGAGACTTGTAAAGACTTGGAGAGAGCAGATGAGTGAGAGACAACGCAAGACCTTCAGTGCCGCTTTCAAGGCCAAAGTAGGCTTGGAAGCGGTACGCGGAGTGAAGACGACTAACGAGATTGCGCAGGATCACGGGGTTCATCCGGTCCAAGTAGGCCAGTGGAAGAAAGCCATCGTGGCGGACGCCGGCAAGCTGTTCGAAGGCCGGCGCGGGCGCAAGAAAGTGGACGACAGTGGCGACGAAGAGCGACTCTACAGCGAGATCGGGCGGTTGAAAATGGAGCTGGACTGGCTGAAAAAAAAGTCCGGGGTGAGCCTGTGAGCGTGCGTCGCGGGTGGATCGACATGGGCGGCCTTGATGATGGCGGGTTAGCGGTCAGTCGCCAATGTGCGCTGCTTGGCGTACATCGCTCTGGAGTGTATGCACACCGCCATGATCGTATTGCCGAGCCGAGCGAACTGGATCAAAAGTTGTTGCGGCTGATTGATGCGGAATACACCAAGAGACCATTTTATGGGAGTCGACGCATGGTTGTGATGCTGCGCGCACAAGGCTATGCGGTCAGTCGCAAACGCGTTCAGCGTCTCATGGGCGTTTTAGGTTTAGCCGGCATGTTGCCTGGGCCTCATACAAGCAAGCCGCATCCTGAGCACAAAATCTACCCCTACTTGTTGCGTGGGCTGGCCATTGTACGGCCCAACCACGTCTGGAGCAGTGACATCACCTATGTGCGACTCGCGCATGGATTTGCCTACCTGGTGGCCATCATCGACTGGTACTCACGACGAGTCCTTTCTTGGAGATTGTCGAACACAATGGACACGGGCTTTTGCATCGATTGCTTGGAGGATGCGCTGCGCCACCATGGCCGCCCGGAGATCTTCAACACCGACCAGGGCGCGCAGTTTACCAGCCTCGCCTTCACCCAGGTGTTGCGTGACGCCGAGGTGGCCATCAGCATGGATGGGCGCGGCAGAGCCCTGGACAACGTCTTCGTCGAGCGTCTGTGGCGCAGCGTCAAATGGGAGGACATTTACCCCAAGGGCTATGAGACGCTCACAGAGCTGTTCATGGGCCTCTCGGCGTATTTCCCCTTCTACAACGGTGAACGCCCTCACCAGGGGCTTGGCTACCGAACGCCGGACGATGTGCATGTGAGCGGCAAAGGAGGTGGTGTCGTGGTTGCTGATCACTTTGGCGATCACCCGCCAGCGGAGTCGTCGGCTCCGCTACGCTCCGCCGACGACTCCGCTGGCGAAGAACTGGGGCAGCGCCAATCCGCTGCGACTGAACTGGGCGCGCTAACTTAAATTCGGGGGAAAACTGTCCTTGACCAGACCTCCCAGGTCCAGATTTTTCCTCCCACGTAAGCGCTTGAATCTCCGTCTTACCCGACGTTTTTTGGACATTTCCGTCCGACGTCGAGAAGTCGTTTTTTGGACAAACACTGACACAGTTATTCATTTTATATAAAAATAATTCTGGAAAAATAAAAGAAAGCTTGGCATGATCGGGTGAAGTGGTTTTATCCTCATCAAGGAGCTTCCCTGGTGACCCAAATCGAGTTGCTTGCCGAGCCGGCGGGTGCGTTGGATCGCGCGGTGCGTTTCGAGCTTGGTGGTGGCTATGCGCTGCATCTGCCACGCGGTCCACGCGCGCTCGGCACGCTCTACCATCGCGGCACCCCGATCAAGCAAGTGAACCTGCGCGACAACGCCGAGCGTCGGCTCTTGGCTGTGGAGTTGATGCAAAAAGGCGTCAATCAGAGCCGCTTGGCCGAGGCCCTGCAGCTCAGCCGCCAGACCCTGCATAACTATCGCGAGAGCTACCGGGAATTCGGCGTGCAGGGACTGTTGCACGGCTACAGTCCCGCCACCAGCAAGGATGAGGAGCTGCATCGCCATCTTAACGTCAACAAGCGCCGCCCTGGCTCCAAGGCCCGCGAGCTCGAAGCGCTGCGCCGCGCCAAGCGTGAGCAGGCTGAAGGTGAGGGGCAGGCCGAGCTGGACTGGGACGCTGAGGCGCGCTTTGAACTCGACGAGCCGGCGATCGAAGAAACCCTGAGCGCGGCCCTGGCCTTGTCGGAGGCGACGCCCCCGGCCGGTGAGCCGAGCGCGGAGGTGGCAAGCGAGCAGCCCTATGCGCAAGCGCACGACTGGGAAGACAGCCGCTATGCCGGCATCTTCCCCATCCTCATGGTCCTGATCAGCCAATGGCACTGGTTGAGCGGGGTAATGCGCCTGTTCGGCAACGGCTGGAAGCTGTTCATGGTCTTCGCCCTCATGGGTGTCTGTAACATCCGCTCCATCGAACAACTCAAGCACGTGCGCCGTGACGAGGCCGGGCGGATGCTGGGGATTGGCACCCTGCCGTGCCTGGAGACTATTTGGGGCTGGTTCCATGAGGTCGCCAAGCATGGCCGCGCCGCCGTGCTGGTGGCGGCGTTTTCCGACGACCAGCTCCAGCGCGGCTTGGTCGGCACGGATGTGTGGTTCACCGATGGCCATCTGCTGCCCTATACCGGCATGCACAAGGTTCATGCCAGTTACCATACCCAGCGGCGCATGCCCACGCCCGGGCAGACCAATCTGGTCACCTGCGATGCGCGGGGGCGGGTGGTGTGCTTTGAGATTCAGGAAGGCAAAGGCGATCTGCGCGGGCGCATTCTCGCCTTGGGCGAGTATGCGCGTGAGCAGGGATTGGGCGTGATGCCTTTGCAGGTGTTTGACCGCGAAGGCGACGGGCTGGAGTTCTTCTCCACCCTGGTCGCCACCGACACGCCCTTTGTGACCTGGGAGAAGAACGTCGATGCGGCGCGCTTGCGCGGGTTGGAGGAGGAACGCTTTACCGAGACGCTCACGTTGAACGGGACTGAGTACCGGCTGCTCGAGGAGGAGAAGGTCTGCACCGATCCCCTGAAGCCCGCGCCCTGCGCAGCGGAGTCTGAGCCAACGTTCAAACTGCGCCGGGTCGTCATCTGGAATCTGCGCACCGGGCATCGCACCAGTGTGGTGTGCTGGGATGGCGCCCTGGGGCTAACGCCGGTGGCGATCGCCACGGCCATGCTCAGTCGCTGGGGCGCCTCGGAGAATACCTTCAAGCACCTCCAGGAGCGTCACCCCTATCATTACCATCCGGGATTTGGGGTGAGTGAGAGCGAGAAACAGGACATTGCCAATCCGGCGATCAAGGCGATTGACGCGCAGCGCCAGGCCCTCAAAACCCAGCTCAACCGTCTCTACAAGCAACAAACCAAGTGCAAGCCTGGAATCAAGAAAGACGGGACCCTGCGCGCGAACAGCAAACACCAGCGCATCGCCGCGGAGATCGCCGCCGCCGAGGCGGAGCTGGCGCGGCTGAAGGACGAACGCGATCAGTTACCCGAGCGCGTCGATGTCAGCACCTTGAGCGATTACCGCTCCTTTCAGGCGATCGACAATGACGGCAAGAACCTGTTCGATGTCGTCACCAGTTCGGTCTGGAATGCCCGCTGCCAGCTCATCGATTGGCTCGAGCCGGTCTATGCCAAAGACAGTGATCGGGTCGATCTGCTCTATGCGATTCTCAACTGCCACGGCTGGATTCGCAGCGATGCCCGCTCGGTGGTGGTCCGTCTGGAGCCGCTGCAGCAACCGGCGCGCCGCGCTGCTCAGGAGCAGCTGTGCCGCAAGCTCACCGGTCTGGGCGCGCGGATCCCCGGCGGGAAGTGGCTGCGCATCGAGGTCGGCGACGCGCCGCTTTGATGCGGCGTCGCTTTGGGCTTTGGGCGCTGTCCAAAAATCAGGGGCCTTTTGGGGCGATATTGGGAGGTCTGTTGACATGGGGTCCACCTCACTTCAACACCGACCAGGGCGCGCAGTTTACCAGCCTCGCCTTCACCCAGGTGTTGCGTGACGCCGAGGTGGCCATCAGCATGGATGGGCGCGGCAGAGCCCTGGACAACGTCTTCGTCGAGCGTCTGTGGCGCAGCGTCAAATGGGAGGACATTTACCCCAAGGGCTATGAGACGCTCTCAGAGCTGTTCATGGGCCTCTCGGCGTATTTCCCCTTCTACAACGGTGAACGCCCTCACCAGGGGCTTGGCTACCGAACGCCGGACGATGTGCATGTGAGCGGCAAAGGAGGTGGTGTCGTGGTTGCTGATCACTTTGGCGATCACCCGCCAGCGGAGTCGTCGGCTCCGCTACGCTCCGCCGACGACTCCGCTGGCGAAGAACTGGGGCAGCGCCAATCCGCTGCGACTGAACTGGGCGCGCTAACTTAAATTCGGGGGAAAACTGTCCTTGACATGGGGTCCACCTCAGAGCTCTCCTACACTGGCATCGGCAACCTCGACTTTACCGAGGCGGGAGCCAGCAAAGGGTTCTACCTCCGCCTGCCATCGCCGATCCAGGAGCCGATGACGATTGCCTTCGACGTCCAAGGCTCAGAGTTCGAGCGCACCTTCTTGGATGGCTCGGTCGGCGATGATTTTTTCTTTCCATTCATGTCCTTTACTGATCAGGGCGTATTCTCTGACGTCATTTACCTGACCATGACCATGAGCAGCACCAATACCGGCTGGGATGCCTCCATCGATTTGCTGGAAACCCGCCCGACACCGACGGATGTACCCATCCCGGGAACACTGTCGTTGCTGACCCTGGGCCTCGTTGGACTGCGTCTGCGGCGCCGTAACCGCAATGAAGAAACCCCAGAAGCCTAAAGAAACCTTCAGCCGTTCTTGCCGGGCCGGATTGCCCGGCCCTGTTCAATCATGGACTTCAATCACGGACTTCGGCGCGGCTGAACGCCCCGGGCCCTGGCGGCGCAATAAAAAAACCTGGGCATGTCCGCATGGGCGGCGAATGACTGAAGCATCAGTCTGCCCCCAATCACCCATCACGATCAGGAGCGTATGAGATGACAAACAAAGATGAAATCATTAGCAACATGAAGACCCAGCTCGATGAATGGAACACCGAAATCGACGCCATGGAGGCACGGGCGGATGAGGTCTCGGCCGACCGGCGCGAGGATTTCGACAAGGAATTGCTGGCCCTGCGGGAGCTGCGTGACAACGGCAAAATCAAGCTTGAGGAATTAAAGTCCGCCGGTGAAGGCACCTGGGGCCGGGTGAAGCACGAAGCCGATCACCTGTGGGATGCCTTAAAGGCATCCGCGGTCGCCTTCCAGAGGCAGTACAAGTAGAGCACCCGTGGTTGGTGTGGTCCGACGCCGGCGGCCATGGTTGGCCTCTTGATCGGCGGGTATTGTGCCTGGCAACTGACCGGCGGCAATTGCCAGCGCCACGAAGCATGAGGATCGCATGGGTCCATTGAGGTGCCAACAGATGTGCCTTTGGACCCTTGCGAAGACACGCACCCCCGACATCCTGATAGACATCCTGATAGACATCCTGACTGGAGTTTGACAATGAAACACAGAAGCCTTCGCTCGACCTCGACCACTGCACTCGGCCTCATCGGAACTGTCTTGACCCTAGGCGCCTTCGCCCAAGCGCCACAGGGCGCCTATGGTCCTGGCGGGGACATGGAACCTGGCTATGGTCCGGCCTATGGTCAGGGCATGGACCCGGGCATGAGACCGGGTTACGGATATGGCCAGGGTATGGACCCGGGCATGAGACCGGGTTACGGGTATGGCCAGGGTATGGACCCGGGCATGAGACCGGGTTACGGATATGGCCAGGGCATGGACCCGGGCATGAGACCGGGTTACGGTTATGGCCAGGGCATGGACCCGGGCATGAGACCGGGTTACGGCTATGGCCAGGGCATGAGACCGGGCCAGGGTTATGGTCAGGGTCAGGGTCAGGGCCAGGGCATGGATCCGAGCATGAACCCTGGTTTCAATCCTGAGTCCGATCAAAGCGCGGGTTCCGAGCGGGACCCCAATCTCAATCAGACCGAATAACCTGGCGCGGGACCATCGAACAAAACCAGGATGGGTAGAAGCTACCCATCCTTTTTGGCGTTAAAGGATCGCTATTGATGCGTCCTCGCGCGCTTTACTTCGAGGCGGACTGGTTTGCCTTCCAAGTCTTCATCTCCATTTCGGCTTCTGCCTTGGCACGGGTCTCAACCGCCTTCGCCTCAGTCACGCACACGTCCCGCGCATCACCTGCCTGGTCATCGCACTTTTCCTTGGCGACGGCGTATTCAGCGTCCGCCTTGGCAAGGAGCACATCGTAGTGGTGCTTGGCGCTGGGTTCCGCGCGCGCTTCGAGTTCTGCCTTGGCAATTTCCTCATTCCCCTTAGCTTCGGCGATGCAAACATCCTTCTTGTTCCCGGAATGTGAATCGCATTTTGCCTTATCCAACTTGTAGGTATCCGCGATGCGATCTTCCTCCGCTTTATACTCACTCTTCGGCAGACTCTGCGCCAGCGCGCCAGCGCTGAAAACAAGGCCGATGGCGGCGGCAATGGCTGTTGTATTCAAGGTTTTCATGGATCATTCCTCATTGAGTTAATCGAAATTTACCAAACCGGGCAACGACGCATGATTTTTGATTGCGCGAAACACCATCATTTTCAATGCTGACCGAAGCCCAGGTAAAAAGCTTACTCGAGAAATCAAGCGACATCCGTTCGATAACGTACATAAAGAAAAGATCAGTGATTGTTCGTCAGTCGCCAGTGATAAAAAAACCAAGATGACAAAGATGACGAAGCTGATTCATGAACCAATGAGAAAGGCGAATACATCTCCCGCCGCAAAGCCGACCTTGTCCATGCCTCGGACAAAGACCCTCGGACTCCGGAAGACCTGAAAAGCTCGCGCACCCTGGATGCAATCCGACTAAGGGTCGCGTTCAGGCGTGGGCAATCGGCGTTGGTACCAGGTGGTGAATTCCTCCCCGGTCATGGGCTCGCCGAGAAAGAACCCCTGTGCCTGGTCGCAGCCAAGGTCGCGCACGGAACCCAGTTCGGCCTCGGTCTCGACACCGATGGCGGTGACCTTGATCCGCAGGGCCTGGCCAAGACGCACGATGGTCTCGATCATGGCCGGCGCATGGGGGCCGTCGTCCAGGTGGCGCACCAGCGTCTGGTTGATCTCCAGGCTGTCCAGCGGCAGGTCTTCGATCTCGCCGAGACAGGAAGGGCCGAGACCAAAGTCATCCAGGGTCACCCGCACTCCGAGCGCGTGCAGTTGATCCAGCAGATGGCGCGTTGCCTGACTATCCCGCAGCAGCGTGGCCTCGCCCACGGCCAGCGACACCAGGGCCGGATTAACCCCACCGGTCTGCAGCGCGTCCTCGAGTCGTTGGAGAAATGTCTGATGGCGGAACTGACGCGCCGAGACGTTTACAGTGATGGCAATGGTGGGCAATCCCTGGTCCCGCCAGGCGCGATGCTGGCGCAATACCTCTTGCAGTACCCAAGCGCCGATGTCATGAATGAGTCCGGCCGATTCAGCCATCGGCAGGAAGGCCAGCGGCGCGATCCCACTGCCGTCGACTTGCGGCCAGCGCAGCAATGCCTCGACCCCGATGACCGCGCCACTGCGCAGATCGAGTGTCGGTTGGTACAGCAGTTGAAAGCCGTTGCGCGACACCGCCTTGCGCAGACTGGTCTTCAGCGCCATGACGGCCTGGGACTGGCGCTCCAGCACCGCGTTGACGAACTGAAACTGCCCCGGGCTCACATGCTTGGCGTGATACATCGCCTGATCCGCCCCTTTGATCAGGGCGTCGATGGTCGCCGCGTCATCCGGATAGAGGCTGATGCCGATGCTCGGCAGGCAGCTCAGCTCCTGCTCGGCGACCGCGTAAGGGCGCGCCAAGGCGGCCAGGGCCGCGGCGGCGGCGCTGGCCGCGTCGGCCTCATCACGAATGTTGGCCATGACGACCACGAACTCATCGCCGCCGAGTCGGGCCACCAGATCCTCGGCGCGAAAGGCCGCGCGCAGGCGTTGCGCGGTCTGCCGCAGCACCTCGTCGCCTGCGGCGTGGCCGTGGTTGTCGTTGATAATCTTGAACCGGTCGAGGTCGACAAAAAGCACCGCCAGGCGTTTACCCGCGCGCCCGGCGCCGGCCAACATCTGCGTGGCCATCGGCTCGAGCAGGCTGCGGCCCGGCAATCCGGTCAAAGGGTCGTGCTGGACCAAGCGCAGTGCATGTTCCTCGGCCTCCTTGCGTTGGGTGATGTCCTGGTGAACGATCAGCACCCGATCAATCTGGCCGGCGTGATCGCGGATCGGCTCCAGAAAGGCCGCGAGCCACCGGTACTGGCCGTTCTCGTCCTGTTGGCGATAGTGGGTTTCTGGCGGCGCCTCGCCGTCGCTGGCAAAGCGGGTGAAATTGCCGCGCACAGGTTCGCGATCATCCGGGTGCACGCGGGCCAGCCAGGCCTCCAAACTGAGCAGCGCGCCGGTGTTTTCTGCTTCGTCCGCCGACGCCAGCTTGGCCTGCGGCAGCGACAGTTCGCCATTACGCGGACACCACTCCATGAAGCCGATCTCGGCGATCCCGGCAACCCATTGCAAGCGCGCTTGGGCATCGAGCAGCCGCTGCTCGCCCGCCTTGGTCGCCGTGATGTCGTTTAGGGTGGCTCGCCACTGGTCGTCTTCATCCGTCTGTGGCGGTTCGCGACAGCTGTCGAGACGGATCCAGCGCGAGATACCCTGTTGCTCGCGCAGACGCAGCTCGCAGCTTTGCGGCTCGCCGGTGGTCCGCAGTTGTTGTCGGCTGCGATAGAGGATGTCCTGATCCTCGGGGAGGATAAATCGGGTCAGGGGAAGGCCGGTCAAGGCGACACGCGGGGTCTGGAGCAGGGTGGCGGCGGCCAGGTTGGCCTCCTTGATCATGCCCTTGTCGGTCAGGGTCACATAGCCAATCGGCGCCAGATCATAGAGATCGAAGTAGCGCGCGCGAGCACTCTCCAGCGCCTCTTGGGTGCGCAGCAACTGCTCGTTTTGCAGCTCGAGTTCGAGCTGATGCACCCGCAACTCATGGATCAGGCGTTCGCTGTCCTTGGCCGTGGGCGCGTCCGGCGCCAGACGATCCGCCGGGTTGGCGGGCGCCGACAGGCGCTCCTCGGCCTGTCGGCGCAGCCGCGCCGAGGTCTCTTCTTGAGTGGGCGGGGGGATGCCTCCGCCGCCCGGCAGGTTCATGTCCTCGGGAGCATGCGGGTCGCTCATGATTGAATCTCGGGCGTTAGGGGCGAAGCGTCTTTGGTGTTCCCGCGGTGCGTCACGGACCCGTCCGTGATGTCGTCGAAGGCGAGCAGGATCATGCCGGGCTGGCCCGCGCCAGGGTCAATGCCGCGGGCGTTCAGCCGCAGCGAGCGGGTGCCGATGCCGGGAAAGTCCTGCTCCAGCGCAAAGTCATCGAAACTGCCGCCTTGGGCTTGGATCTCCCGCAGGCGATCACGCAGTGCCGGGACATCCCAGCGGTTGCCGCTCAGTGTGAACAGTGGCCGGTCAATGGTGTCCGCTTCCAGCAGTTGGAAGTGGCGGTAAAAGGCGCGGTTGGCCGACACCACCAGCAGGTCCGTATTCAGCACCACCAAGGGTTCGCGCACCGCATCGACGACCGCCTCGGCAAAGACACCGGCGGCGCGCACCGCGTCGGTGCCGCGCTTGCGCTCGGAGATGTCGACAAAGGTGATAACGGCGCCCTCAATGACGTTCTCCAATGTGCGGTAGGGTCGGATGCGCATCAGGTACCAGGCGCCATCCCGGGTCTGCACCTCCTGCTCGCGCGGGGTCAGATCCTCGAGCACCGCCCGCGCGTCGTCGGTGAGATCGCCGTAGTCGGCCAGGTTGGAGACGATATCGCCGACCGGTCGACCGATGTCGGCCGGGATCAGCTTGACCAGGCGGGTTGCCGTCGGCGTGAAGCGGGTGATGCGCAGTTGCTGGTCGACAAACAGAGTCGCCACCCCGGTGCCAGCGAGCAGGTTGTTCATGTCGTTGTTGGCGCGCGAAAGATCGGCGACCTTGGCCTGGAGTTCGGCGTTGACGGTGGCCAGCTCCTCATTGACCGATTGCAGCTCTTCCTTGGATGTCTCCAGCTCCTCGTTGGTGGATTGGATCTCCTCATTGACCGACTGCATCTCCTCGTTGGTGGATTTCAGCTCCTCGTTGGCGGTCTCCATCTGTTCGCGCGTGGCTTGCAGGTAGTCCTCTTTCGCGCGCAGTTCCAGCTCCAGTTCGGCGATGCGCGCGTTTGGCGTCTGGTCCGCGTCGCCGCTGGCCGGCATGCTTTCCACCGCCTTGCCCATCTCGGTCGCGGCCAGCGCCGACGGGACGGCCTCGGGTGGTTGCGCCGCGGCCAGCTCGAGGACGACGAGATACAAGTCCGTCTGTCGCTGGCCGTCGCCGGGCGCCGACAGCGGGCAAACAGTCAGATCGACGCGGCTGAAGTCGCCGTTGGTCTTCACCCGCAGCCCCGGGCAGTGGATCCTCTCGTGGTGGGTGAAGGCGCGGTGCAGCGCGGTCATCAGCGCGCGGCGCAAGCCCTCGCGCGCCATGGCGAGAACCCGCATGACCGCGTCGCCCGGGGCGGGCTCCAGGTACAGCCCGGTGCGACCATGAATATGAAGGATCTCACCCTGGCCGTTGACGAGCAGACCCACAGGAGCACAGTGACGCAGCAGGGCCTGCTCGGTGAGGGCGCGCAGATCGGGCTTGGGCGCGTTGCGACCGGCGTTGCGAGCCGCCACGGCGGGAGGCTGGGCATCCGCGAGGCTGGCCGACGCCGCAAGTGCCTCGGGCATGACCGAGGTCGGAACCAAGGTGCCGCGCGGTGGCTCCAGACGGCTGTAGAGCTTCCATTTGCGGTTGAGCGGCGCGAACAGGGCCGGCACCTCGCCGACGGTCTCGGAGTTGCCCAAAAAGAGCGCCGCGTCCGGATTCAGGGCATAGTGAAACAGCTCGATCAGGCGCCTTTGCAGGTCACCCTTGAGATAGATCAGCAGGTTGCGACAACTGATCAGATCCATCCGGGAAAAGGGCGGATCCTGCACCAGATCCTGCTCGGAGAACACCAGCAGATCACGCACCACCTTCTGTACCCGGCAACCCCCGTCTGCGTCCTCCGCGAAAAAGCGCGTCAGCCGCGCCGCCGGGACATCGGCCGCGATGCTGGCCGGATAGCGGCCGGCGCGGGCTTGCGCGATGGCGCGTGGATCGATGTCGGTCGCGAACACTTGCACCTTGAACCTCTGCTTGAGGGTTTCCAGGTGCTCGCGCAGCAGGATGGCGATGGAGTAGGCCTCCTCGCCGGTCGAGCAACCGCAGACCCACACCCGCAGGGTCGCGCCCGCCGGCTTGCCGGCGAACAGACGCGGAATCACCTCCGTCTCCAGTGCGGCGAAGGCCTCGGGGTCGCGGAAGAAGCTGGTCACACCGATCAGCAGATCGCCAAACAACGCCCCGATCTCCGCCGGATCCGAGCGCAGGTAGCTGACATAGTCGGCCTGTTGATCAATTTGATGCAGCGCCATGCGCCGCTCGATCCGGCGCCGCAGGGTCGTCTCTTTGTATTCAGAGAAATCATGGCGGGTCGTTTCGCGCAGCAGGATGCAGATGTTGCTCAGAACATCCTCGGACTGCGGCGATGCGACGCCCGGCGTTCGCGAGCCCTTGCCGAAGGCCTGCGCCGCGTAGGCGATGAGCCGCGCCGGCATCTCTGCCGGCGGCAGCACATAATCGGCATTCCCGCTGGCGATGAGGCTGCGTGGCATGCCGTCGTAGGCGGCCGTCTCGGGCGTCTGGACCATCACCAGGCCGCCTTCGCCCTTGATCGCCCGCGCGCCCAGGGTGCCGTCGCTGCCGGTGCCGGAGAGCAGCACACAGATCGCCCGCTCGTGCTGGTCTTGTGCCAGGGAGTGGAAGAAAAAATCGATCGGCAAACGCAACCCGCGCGGCGCCGTGGGTTCGAGCAGGTGCAGCGCACCCTTGACCAGCGCCATGTCGCGCCTGGGTGGGATGATGTAGGCGCAGTTCGGCTCCACCCGCATGCCGTCCTCGACCTCCTGGACCTGCATGCGGGTGTAGCGCTTGACCAGCTCGCTCAGGATGCTCTTGTGATCCGGCGCGAGATGCTGCACCAGCACGAAGGCCATGCCGGGCGCGCGATCCGCCGCAATGGCCGAGAAGAAGGCCTCGAAGGCCGCCAGACCGCCGGCGGAGGCACCGATGCCGACAATCGGAAAGACCGGCGGGGTTGCGCGCTCCGGCGGCGGCCCCATGGCATTCGCGTCCTCGCTCGCGGCGGCCTGGATTGGCGGCTCTGGGGTGTCCAAACCTTTCTCCTCATGAGGGCGTCAAGATTCTGGCCTGCCTGGGCCTGTCTGGTTCTGTCTGGGCTGGTGCAATGCCAGCTATGTCGGTCTGGCAGGCGCCGACTGATTCGCGCCCCCTTGCGAATGCTAAGCGGGAAGGGCGCTAAAGCATCGATGGCACCGAGTCCCGCCGGGGCCGCAACCCCGGTCCGGGCATCAGCAATTGTGGTGGCGCTCGCCGGTTTGAGGTGCGGGGTCGCGCGCGAGCGCGCGATAGATGGCCGGAATGTCAATCCCGTAGTCGGCCAGCTGGCGATCCAGGTCTTGGAGTTGATGCTGGTCATTCTCACTGTGACTGCGCAGGTAGACCAGGGAAATTCTGCGCCGTTCACGAATCAAGTTTTTGAGCAGTAAATCGCGAAGCTTGATGGATTTCTTCACCGGACGATGGGATGCAATCGGCCGTTGCCGATAGATTGGCGCCTCGTCGAATTGCGTCATGGTCAAGCTCCCATTGTTGCTTCACATATCCTCTTTAACGCTGCGCGCCGCGCCGCTCACGGCGCTGCCGCCGCTCTGGATGTCTTTACCCGCGCCTTCTATCGTGCCGCAACCAGAGATCGCTGTGATCCCAATCAGCAGGACTAGGCTTAACAGTATTTTCATTATCCTCACCTCTTGCAGTGGCCTGTGTTTGGCGTGCCGATAGTCTATTTGATCACCGCCGCCGCTTTATTGTTGGAACGGAAATCTCAGAACGCATCCAACGGGCAGAAATGGAAATCTAGCCTAAACGCCGCATGCTGTCGGTGCGTTAGCGAACTTTGGCACTCGTGCCCGCGAGCAAGAGCACTCGCAACATGGTGATGCCTGGATGCCGCGGCAGGGGTCTTTCGGCCTGATGGGACGGCGCTGAACCCATGCCTGGTGTTAGCCTTGATCGCTTGCCGGGCAAGGACCGCGAAACTGTTCCGGCACATTGCTCGGACAGACACCGCAGTCCTCATTACCTGGCACCGCGAAATCGATCTTGCGCGGATAGGGCAGATCAAGTCCGTCCATCAGCGCGACGAAGTCGTCTTTCGTGCGGCCGTGATTGAGGCGCGGATTGCGCGCCTTCTCCTGGGCGATGCTCGAGACAAAGCGCTGCTCGTAGTCGTGGCCGGGATAGACCAGGGTCTCGTCTGGCAACGAAAACAGCTTGTTGTGAATACTGTGGTAGAGCGTGGCGGCATCGCCGGATTGAAAGTCAGTGCGACCACAGGCCTCGATCAGCAGCGCGTCGCCGGTAAAAAGGACTTTCTGCACCGGGGTGTCGATCAAAAAGGCATGATGATGGTCGGTGTGGCCGGGGGTGAAGAGCGGATTGAGTACGACCGATCCGAGCATGACAGGGACACCCTCTTGCACGCCGATATCGGCGCAGGGCAGATCGAGCATCTTCGGATAGGCAATCTGGCAGCTCGTGCGCTGCTTGAGGCGTCGCGCACTGCTGAGGTGGTCGGCATGCACATGGGTATCAAGGGTCGCCAAGAGCGCCAGGCCGAGATCCTTGAGCACCTGCAGATCCCTTTCAAGGGTATCCAGCACAGGGTCGATCAAAATCGCCTGACGGGTCTGCTCGCAGCCGAGTAGATAGGTGTAAGTGGACGAGTCGGACTCGAACAGTTGCTTAAAAATCATTGTTGAAACTCCTTTGTGCCTGCTGGTCGGACCTGCATTCGCGGTTTTGGCCTCGGTCGCGGGGTCTCGGCGGCCAGGATGTCGCCGGGAAGCCGACCCAAAGGGTATCTTCACGGCGCTCCCCTGACCGCCGCCCGGGCCAACACGCGCGAAAAATCGAGATCAATTGGGTATCGGAGGATGCACGAAGCCCGCGCGGGGCATCCGAGCGCCGAGCGCCGAGCACCAAAGGCTCGTCCGCTCATTGGTCGGCAACCCTTAAGGTTAGGCCCTTGGCGGCAACAGGCGCTGAAATTCCCTGCGCACCACGTCGTAGCACTCGCACACCCGTGCCTCCAGTCCTGGTCGGTCCAGCACGGTAATGTGTCCGCGACTGTAGTGAATCAAACCGGCGCTTTGTAAATCCCCGGCCGCCGCGGTAACGCCCTCGCGCCGCACCCCGAGCATATTGGCGATCAGCTCCTGGGTCATGCGCAGTTCGTTCGCTGGCAGGCGGTCGAGGCTGAGCAGCAGCCAACGGCACAGTTGCTGGTCGATACTGTGGTGTCTATTACACACCGCAGTCTGGGCCATCTGGGTCAGCAGCGCCATGGTGTAGCGCAGCAACAGCGGCTGCAGCTTGCCAAGGCGGCGCCCGCCAAAGCGGGCGAATTCGCGCCGAAGCACGGATCCTTCCAAGCGATAGGCGTGCCCCGCGCTTTGCACCACGGCCCGGTTCGGCACGGTCTCCCCACCCATGAACACGGCAACACCGAGGATACCCTCGTTGCCGACCACGGCGATCTCTGCCGATGCGCCGTCCTCCATCACATAGAGCAGAGAGACGATGGTGTCCGTGGGGAAATAGACGTGACTCAATCCCCCGCCCGATTCATACAAGGCCAGACCAAGCGGCAGCGAAACCTGCTCCAAATGCGGGCGCAGCCGCTCGAACTCCGCCTTGGGGAGCGCCGCGAGAAGCTGATTCTGACAGGCGGACGCTCGCACGGGCAAGGGCGTGGCCGTGGCTTTTAGTATGGATGCGGTGGACATTGGTCGATCCCGGATTGTGCCGTCGTGGGGGCGGAAGCAATATCTCGAGGCCAAGGTATCCCACGGCCTTCAATCAAGGGTATCCGGAGAAGTCCTTGCCCGCGTATCGGGGGAACACCCATGTGCCTGTCGGGCAACTTACCCGAGTATCCGCTCTGTACGCTAGCGAACAGAGCATCCCCGTGCCGGGCGATATCCTGAGCCTGTCTCGAAAACCATCTCAGCGGAGAAAAACCATGCCTTTGATTACCTTGATCGTCACCCTTGCGGTGGTTGGCCTGATTCTTTGGGCAATCAATACCTATCTACCAATGGACGGCAAAATCAAGCAAATATTGAATATCGTCGTCCTCATTGTCGTCATTCTCTGGTTGCTGTCCGTTTTCGGCATTCTGCCTTCAATGTCGACCATGCGGATCGGCTAGTGAATCGACAGAGTTTGTTAACGATCGAGAAGCACGTCATCATGAATACAATCAGGATCGTCGCGATTGTCTTGATCATTTCCGGCGGATTGAGTCTGGCTTACGGCGGCTTCAGTTACAGCGGAAAGTAATGTGCGATGCCGTACCGACCAATATCGCCAATGCGTTTAGGGTATGAGATGAGCGATGGGAAACATCACTCAAAGCTCGGTCCGTCATCAATTCACCTGTTGGGAGAGTTTCATGAACAAAACGCAAGCTGAAGGCCACTACAAGCAAGCCAAGGGAAAGGTCAAGGAAGTCACCGGCAAGGTTCTTGGCAACGAGGAGCTGGAGATCAAAGGCAAGATTCAAAAGAAAGCCGGGAAAGTTAAAGCGCATGTTGGCGAGGTCGCGGAAAACGTTGACCAAGCCATCCATGACAAAAGATAGGGAAGGGATTCCAAACTCGCGGTGAGAACCCGCGCCGTGCTGTCGTGATGACTTATCTCGAGGAGTCCGATCAAACCTTGACCCGACTCGGATAACGCGCGGGCCGCTTGGCTCGCGCGTGCCGGCATTGGGTCTGGCAAGAACCCTCACAAAGGTATTTTGTTTTTTCGCCAATGCCCAAGACCTGACCGCTATACCAATCAATCCAGGAGATCGCGCACGTGAATCCAATGAGTACAAGGCTGCGCGAGGTCTGGTTGGCATTGCGGTCGCGACCCGGGCTTCCCGCTGATTCCGCCATCGGCAAAGAGCCACCGCTGCGCGGGGAGTTGTTCAGCGCGGCGCAAATGGAGCACCACGGCAAGGTTCTGGCCGCGAGGCATCGACTGATGCCTGGCCATCCCCCGGATCGGTTGCTGGGACGCCTGAGCGAAAATGGGAAAATTCTGGTGGATGCCTGTCGGTTGCTGATGGTCGCGGTAACCGAGAACCGTCGTATCGCGCCCGCCGGCGAATGGCTGCTCGATAACTTTTATCTGATCGAGGAGCAGATCCGCACGGCCAAGCGGCATCTTCCAAAGGGCTACAGCCGCGAGCTGCCACGTCTGCGCAACGGTCCCGCAAACGGCCTGCCCAGGGTCTATGACTTGGCGCTGGAGATCATCGCCCACGGCGACGGTCGGGTGGATCCAGAAAATCTCAGCCGTTTTATCGCCGCCTATCAGAGCATCACCGTTCTGCGCCTCGGCGAGCTATGGGCCATTCCCATCATGCTGCGCTTGGCGTTGATCGAGCATCTTCGTCGGGTGGCGGCACGGGTCGCCGCCAGTCGCGTGGATCAGAATCTGGCCGATAGCTGGGCTGATCGGATGCTGACAATGGCAGGCACCGATCCCAAGAATCTGATCCTGATCATCGCGGACATGGCACGCTCAACACCGCCGATGTCCGGCGCCTTCGTCGCCGAGCTGGCGCGTCGGCTGCAAGGGCGCAACGCCGCCCTGGCCTTGCCACTGACCTGGATTGAACAACAGCTCGGCAAGTCCGGACAAAGCATTGAGCAGCTGGTGCGGGTAGAGAACCAGCAGCAGGCTGGGGATCAGGTCTCCATCGGCAACAGCATCGGCAGCCTGCGCTTCCTCGGCGCGATGGACTGGCCCGAGCTGGTCGAGACCATGAGCCAGGTGGAAACTACCCTGCGCAAGGATCCTGTCGGCGTTTATGGGCGCATGGATTTCGCGACGCGGGATCGCTACCGGCACGCGGTGGAGCGGATCGCCAAGCGCGGACGCTTGTCCGAGCCCGAGGTGGCGCGCGCGGCCATTGCGCTGGCGCGGGCCGGCGCGGCCTCGGTCGCGACCGACTCGGCCGAGACCACCTCAAATCCCGCCAACCTCCGATCCCACGCCCGCGCGGCCCATGTCGGCGAATACCTGATCGGTCGCGGCAGGCCGGAACTCGAGCGGCGCGCCGGACTGCGCCACTTCGGCCTGGTCTGGCTGCAAAATCCCGGGGGGCGAGCGGCCCTGGCGCTCTACCTCGGCGGCATCTTTTTGCTGACAAGCGGCTTTTCCTGGAGCTTGCTGACGCAGGCCAGCGGAGCCCCGAGTTGGTTGCTGCCCATTCTCGCGGTCATGGCGGTGCTTGGAACCAGTCAGCTGGCGGTCGCATTGGGGAACTGGCTGGCGAGCCTTCTCGCCACTCCCCATGCGCTGCCACGGATGGACTGTTCCGCCGGCATACCGGCGCAAGCCCGCACCCTGGTCGCAACACCGACCCTGCTCGGCAGCGCGCACGGCATCGAGACCCTGCTCGAATCGCTGGAAGTGCGCTTCCTCGCCAATCGCGACGCCCATCTGCACTTCGCCTTGCTGACCGACCTGCACGATGCGCCAAGCGAGACGCTGCCGGGCGATCAGTCATTGGTCGACAAAGCCGCGCGCGGTGTCGCCGCGCTCAATACCAAATACCCACACCCGAATGGCAATTATTTCTTCCTGTTTCATCGACCGCGCCGGTGGAACACGCGCGATGGAACCTGGATGGGCTACGAGCGCACGCGCGGCAAGCTCATGGACCTCAACGCCCTGCTGCGCGGCGACAATGCCGTGCGACACCACGCACCAGCGCACAGAGATGGCGCGCGCGACGCTCGCTCGGCAACCCGGGTTGACACCAGGGGCGGAAGTGACCGCGCCACCCGTCACGGGGGGACGCTTTTCGCTGATCATCGGCGACGAGCTGATGTTTCCAAATCTGCGCTACGTGATTACGTTAGACGCCGACACCCAGCTCCCGCGCGACGCCGCCCGGGAGATGGTCGGTGCCATGGAGCACCCGCTCAATCAGCCGCGATTCGTCCCCGCGCTGGGCCGCGTTTCCGCCGGCTACGGCATCCTGCAGCCACGCGTGGCGGTGAGCCTGCCCGGCTCCAATCGCTCGCGCTTCGCGCGCCTGCATGGGCAGGACGCGAAAAGAGAGCATGACAAAGCGCGTCCGCGGCAGAAATAGGGGCTGCCCCGATATTGCTATCGGAAAATGACTGTTAGCCTGTCCTAGCAGTCATTGGCTTGTGACCAATTTTTAGGCTTGACGCCACTGCTGATCTGTCAACCTGACTTGGAGTCCCTTCCCATGCCGCTTGGTCTCATTGAACTGCCCTGGTGGGGCTATGTCCTGGTCATCCTGGGCTTGACCCACATCACCATTGCCTCGGTCACCATCTTTCTGCACCGGCATCAGGCGCATCACGCCCTGGATTTGCATCCGCTCGCTAGCCACTTCTTTCGTGCCTGGCTGTGGCTAACCACCGGAATAGTGACGCGCGAATGGGTTGCCATCCATCGTAAGCATCATGCCAAGTGCGAGACCCCGGAGGATCCGCACAGTCCGCAGATCCATGGACTCAACAAGGTGCTCTTTGATGGCGTGGATCTCTATCGGCGCGAGTCCACTGTGGCCGAGACACTCGAGCGCTACGGGCAGGGCACGCCCAATGATGCACTCGAACGCCACCTCTACTCAGGGCACAGCCACCTTGGCATTGGTCTGATGCTGGCGATGGATTTGGTGCTCTTTGGTCCCATCGGGCTGACCATCTGGGCCGTGCAGATGCTGTGGATTCCGTTCTTTGCCGCCGGGGTGATCAACGGCATCGGCCACTATTGGGGCTACCGGCGCTTCGCTCCAAATGACGCCTCCAGGAACATCCTGCCCTGGGGCATTCTGATCGCCGGGGAGGAACTGCATAATAATCACCATGCCTACGCCACCTCGGCGAAGCTGTCCAACCAGTGGTGGGAGATGGATCTCGGCTGGCTCTATATTCGCCTGCTCGCGCTGCTGGGGTTGGCAAGGATCCGGCGTGTGGCGCCCAAGTTACGCATCACCCCGACCAAACAGCACTGTGATGCTGGCACCCTCCAAGCCATTTTCACCCATCGCTATGCGGTTTTGGCTCGTTTTGTCAACAGTCTGAAACCAACAATCATGCAAGAAATTCGCCAACAGCGGGTTGGCGCAGCCCTCGGAATGACCGATCACAGGGCGCTGCAAGCGGTGCAGAATGGACTGCAACGCGGTGCTGAGCATTTAACGGAACAGGAACGCGCCATCCTGGAACAAGCGCTCGCGGCCAGCGCGCTATTGCGCATGCTGTTCGCGATGCGCCAGGAGCTGGTCGCCCTTTGGGGTCGCTCCAGCGTCCCGCGCGAGCAACTGATCGAACAACTCGACCGCTGGCTGCAACAAGCCGAGGCAAGCCGTGTTAGCGCGTTGCGACAGTTCTCCAAAAGCCTCTGCGGCTATGGTTGAATCCAGCGGGCGTGGCCGCTAGGCGCGGGTAGGCAACAGGCGCTGAAATTCCTTGCGCACCACTTCGTAGCACTCGCACACTTTTGCCTCCAGCCCGGATCGATCCAGCACGGTGATGTGACCGCGACTGTAGTGAATCAACCCAGCCACGGCGGTGCCCACCAAAGCGCGCAAATTCCCGCTTCAGCACCAACCCCGACAAGCGGCGCGGGCAGGAGTGGATTTGCGCATCTCGTTTATTGCACAAAGAAACCCTTTGCTGGTATCCGCTCCACTCCCTGGCCGGTTATCAGGTCAACACCTAGGCGCCTATCGGGGGCGTCACCATTCCACTCGCTCTGTGCGCCAGCGAACAGAGGCTGCGCATGGTGAGGACTATTCTTTTTCTTGTCCGATGGACAAACGCTTAATCTTCTGACCGGAGAAACGTCATGCCTTTAATTACTTTAATTATCACCCTTGCCGTCGTTGGTCTGATTCTGTGGGCTGTCAATACCTATCTGCCAATGGACGGGAAAATAAAGCAAATAATGAATATCGTCGTCGTCATTGTCGTGATTCTCTGGCTGTTGTCAGTCTTTGGAATCCTGCCTTCAATGTCGACGATGCGGATCGGGTAATGTAGCGGCGTGGGTTGTGTTACCGATTGAGAACAATGTCATCATGAATGCCATCAAGATTGCCGCTATTGTGTTAATTATTGCCGGTGGATTGGGACTGGCCTATGGCGGCTTCAGTTACACCGCGGAGTCTCGTCAGGCCAACATCGGTCCGATTGAGCTGACGATGAATGAGCGCCATTGGTTCAGTATTCCCGTCTGGGCGGGTATGGCGGCCATTACTATGGGTGTCTTGCTACTCGCTGTCCCAAGAAAAAACTAGCTGAAGTTCTTTAGCCGACCCACTTCACACCACCCTCCCTGACGGGAGGGGCAAGGAGAATCCTATGACAACTGTTACATCTTCAAAAAAGGAGGCTTTGACCAAGAAAGTTGCGAAGGTCGCGACCTACTACCATCCCAAAACCTGGAAAGAAAAAGGCGTCTGGTGGACCCTAGGGTTGTTTTCGATCACCTATCTGGTTGTTGTCATCATCCTGGGGATCTATTGGTCACGCTCACCGGGCCTGTTTGATGTGCGCGAACAAGCGTTATCGCTGATGGACAGTAACACGAGCAAGCTGGTGACCGGGACCATCACAACAGCCACGGCCATCCGCATCGGCGAGACGCTGCTCGACAAACCCGGCGGCTATTTAACCAACGATATCAGCCCGCCCGGGGTCTATTTGGATAACATCCCCAACTGGGAATTCGGCGCCTTGACGGCGTGGCGCGATCTGACCCATGCCATGCGCAATGACTTCAGCCGTTCTCAGTCCCAGTCGGTTGAAAACAAGGATCTGGCCATCGCGCAACCTCAGTCCAATTACCAATCAAATTCCTGGATTTTGCCCTCCAGCGAGTCGGAGTACCGCACCGGCATCAACGCCCTGCACCGTTACAACCGGGCGCTTGCCGCGACCGGAGACGCGCATGCGCAATTCTATGCCCGGGCTGACAATTTATCCGGCTACCTGGAAGTGGTCTCCAAGCGCCTTGGCAGCCTGGCGCAGCGCCTCTCCTTTGCAGTGGGTCAGGACGTGCTCGATAACGCCTTGGCCGGCGAGTCCAAGGCCAGTCAATCGACACCAAAACCCGCGCAAGAGAGAACCAAGACCCCGTGGATGAAAATTGATGACATCTTTTTCGAGGCGCGCGGTTACACCTGGGCTGTGCTGCATTCCTTAGAGGCGATGGAGATTGACTTTGCATCGGTGCTTGAGGACAAAAATGCAGCGGTTTCCCTGAAGCAAATCACCCGCGAATTGAAAAATACTCAAAACACTGTCTGGAGTCCGTTGATCCTCAACGGCCACGGTTTTGGCCCCATGGCGAATCATTCACTGGTGATGGCCTCTTATGTCTCCCGGGTCAATGCCGCGATTACCGATTTGCGCAATTTATTGCAAACGGGTTGAACCGGTCGTTATCCGGGTGCTTCAGGTGCCCATCAACCAATCAGTCAAAGAGGTGATCGAGATGGTCAATGTTCAGCGTTCGAGTTTAATCACCATGAGTTTGC
The DNA here is from genome assembly GCF_036208045.1 of Thiorhodovibrio winogradskyi. NCBI lineage: Bacteria > Pseudomonadati > Pseudomonadota > Gammaproteobacteria > Chromatiales > Chromatiaceae > Thiorhodovibrio > Thiorhodovibrio winogradskyi. The sequence goes on from NZ_CP121472.1 coordinate 3,494,555, forward strand.
TCCTGGGCGCGGGCGTGCTGATCCCGGTCGGTTCCCAGCCAAGGTGCGGGGATGAGCCGCGCGTGATTCTTGCTGGCGACATGATGCAGGTCGCCGAGACGCCAACAACCTGGGCTATACGACCTGCCGACGAAAAAAAATCATTGACGCAATTGCCTGGCCACCAGAGTGCAATCAGCGCGGGCGCGTCGGCACCGCCGCTGGATGTGATGTCCTCGGAGATCCAAACCCTTGATGGCATACGCTATGTCTCGGGCGGCATCGGTGAGAGTGAGCGTACTGAACTCAAGGCCATCGGACGGGAGTTTAACCTGCATTTGATGTTCGCGACCCAAGGCAGTGGCAAGTACCTTTCGGCGGTGCGGGTAAATATTCTAGATGCGCGCAGTAATCCAGTGCTGACCGTTGTCTCCAACGGCCCCTGGTTTCTTGCCCAATTGCCTGCGGGCCAGTACCGGGTTGAAGTGACACCCACGGGAAAAAGGGGTAAAGGCGAGACTCAAGGGAAAACTGTCAATCTTGGCAGCGAAGGCCAGGCGCAAATGGATTTCTATTGGAAAATATAGACGATGAGAAATTAAGCCTATGTACGCTAGCGTACCGAACAGATTTGCGAATACCTTTAGTCTGTGATTTGAGCGATGAGAAACATCACTCACAACCCCTCCGTCTTTATTCTGCGAATCAGGATTTTCTCCATGAACAAACAGCAAATGAATGGCCGTATTGATGAAGCAAAGGGCAAGGTGATGGAAGTTACCGGTAAGATGCTCGGCAATGAGAAACTTGAACTGCGGGGCAAAATTCAAAAGAAGGCCGGGCAGGTACGGGCGGGTGTCGGTGATGTAGCCGAAGACATTAATCACCCAAGCAAAGCACTTTAATCACGTCATTACTAAGGGCAGAACAGGAAATGAAAATGACTCCATCACAAAACAGAATGAAGCAACTCCTGCTCGCGACGGCGGCGACCTTCTCACTGCTTGCTGTCAGTGCGCAGGCTGTCGCTGCTACAGCGGAAGATCTGGATCGAGACGCATCTCAGGCATTGCAACTGCTTTATAAGTCCAACCCGACCGCGAAAGTCATCGCCGAGAAGGCAACAGCCATTCTGGTGTTTCCGAGCGTCATCAAGGCCGGGCTGGTATTTGGCGGTAGCTATGGCGAAGGCGTGCTCATGAAAGCGGACAAGGTTGCCGGTTATTACAACTCGGTGTCCGCGTCCTGGGGTTGGCAAGCGGGCGCTCAATCTTACAGCTATGTGGTCTTTTTGATGAACGACAAAGCCGTGACTTATCTTGATAAGTCGGAAGGTTGGGAAATCGGTGTTGGCCCCACTGTCGCTGTCGTGGATCAAGGGCTGGCTGAGAATCTGTCTTCGACAACGCTGCAAGACGATGCCTACGCCTTCATTTTCGATCAGAAGGGTCTGATGGCGAGTCTGAGCATTGAAGGGACCAAAATCAGTCCGATTAAACGTTGATTGGATGGAGACGCGCGGGCCAATGCTCGTGCGTTATTGCATTGAGGCATGTGTCAATCGTTAACCTTAACTATTAGATCAAAATCTTAAATAGACGAACCACAGATTCACACAGATGTTGTCACCTTTTGGTGTCTTATTCGATATGTGTTTATTTGTTTTTATCTGTGGTTCAAAATCGATTCACTCACCCAGGAGGCCGCGCCCATGATTTCAATGAACAGAGCGATGCGCGCGGTTTTGCTCGGGTGGCGCAACTGGCTGGGTGGCGAGCGCCTGGGCGACTCCCATCGCGGCGATGAGCCACCACTGCGTGGGGAATTGTTCAGCGCCGCTCAAATGGAAGCCCATGGCAAGGTGCTGGCGGCATCGCATCAACTCATGCCGGGCCATCCGCCGGATCGGTTGCTCGGGCGTTTGACCGAGAATGGCCAGGTGCTGGTGGAAGTCTGCCGGCTGCTGATGGTCGCGGTGAGCGAGAAACGCCGGATCGCGCCCGCCGGAGAGTGGCTGCTGGATAATTTTTATTTGATCGAGGAGCAGATTCGCACCGCCAAGCGTCATCTGCCCAAGGGCTATAGCCGCGAGTTGCCGCGTCTGCGCACTGGGGCCTCGGCAGGTCTGCCCAGGGTCTATGACCTGGCGCTGGAGATGATCGCCCATGGAGACGGGCGGGTGGATCCGGAGAATCTCAGCCGCTTTATCGCCGCCTATCAAAGTGTGACCGTGCTGCGCCTTGGTGAACTGTGGGCCATACCCATCATGCTGCGCCTGGCGCTGATTGAGAATCTCCGCCGTGTCGCCGCGCGTGTGGCCGCCAGTCGCACGGATCAGAATCTGGCCGATGGCTGGGCTGATCGCATGCTGGCGATGGCGGGCAGTGATCCGAAAAATCTGATTCTCGAGATCGCCGACATGGCGCGGTCACATCCGCCCATGTCGGGCACCTTTGTCGCTGAACTGGCACGCCGGCTGCAAGGGCGCAGCGCGGCACTCGCCCTTCCGCTCACCTGGATCGAACAGCAACTGGGCGAGTCTGGGCTGAGTATTGAGCATCTGGTGCGGGCCGAGAACCAGCAGCAGGCAGGGGATCAGGTCTCCATCGGCAACAGCATCGGCAGCCTGCGTTTCCTTGGCGCCATGGACTGGCCTGAGCTGGTCGAGACCATGAGCCTGGTTGAACGCACCCTGCGCGAGGATCCGGCGGGGATTTACGGGCGCATGGATTTCGCCACTCGGGATCGCTACCGGCATGTAGTGGAGCGCATCGCCAAGCGCGGGCGGCTGTCCGAGGTGGAAGTGGCGCGCGCGGCCATTGAACTGGCACAGGAACGCGCGACCGGCCTGTTAGACAGGGACGACCCAGCGGCCCATGTGGGCGATCTCCTGATCGGTCGCGGTCGCCATCAACTTTACAGCCGCGCCAAGGTGCGCAAGCCTAGGCTGGCGGGCGCGGCGCGACCCGGCGGCCGTGCGGCCTTGGCACTCTACCTTGGTGGCATCCTGCTGCTGACGGCGGGCTTTTCCTGGGGTTTGCTGACGCAGACGGTTGGGGCGCCGCCCTGGTTGATGCCCATCATCGCTGTTCTGGCCGTGCTTGCCACCAGCGAACTGGCAGTAGCGCTGGTGAACTGGCTGGCGAGTCTGCTCGCCACGCCCCAGGCGCTGCCGCGCATGGACTGGTCTGCCGGCCTGGCGCCGGAGGCGCGCACCCTGGTGGTGACGCCGACCCTGCTTGGCAGCGCCGACGGGGTCGAGGCGCTGATTGAGGCCCTGGAGGTGCGCTTCCTGGCCAATCGCGACCCGCATCTGCATTTTGCGCTGCTGACCGATCTCCATGATGCGCCGAGCGAGACGCTGCCCGGCGATCAGGCGCTGATCGAGCGCGCCGAACAAGGTGTCATCGCGCTCAATGCCAAGTATCCGAGTACCAGCGGCGATCATTTCTTCCTCTTCCATCGCCCGCGCCGCTTTAATCCGCACGCCGGGGTCTGGATGGGGTATGAGCGCAAACGCGGCAAGCTCATGGATCTGAATGCCTTGCTGCAAGGCCGCGACGACAGCAGCGCGCCGCGCGCAACAGCACAGAGCGTCGCGTCCTCAGCAAACCCCGAGGCGCGTTTTGCGCTCATCGTCGGCGACCGGCGCATTCTGGCAAACATGCGTTATGTCATTACCCTGGACACCGACACCCAACTCCCACGCGATGCGGCCCTGGAGATGGTCGGCGCCATGGAACACCCGCTGAACCGGCCGCGCTTCGATCCAGCGCTCGGGCGGGTCGCGACGGGCCACGGCATCTTGCAGCCACGGGTAGCGGTGAGCCTGCCGGGGGCGAATCGCTCCCGCTTCGCGCGCCTGCATGGCCAGGATGCCGGCATTGATCCCTACACTCATGCGGTGTCGGATCTGTATCAGGATTGGTTCCAGGAAGGCTCCTTCATCGGCAAGGGCATCTATGCGGTCGATGCCTTCGAGGCGGCGATCGACGACCACTTCCCGGAGAATCGCATACTCAGTCATGATCTGCTCGAAGGCTGCTACGCGCGCTCGGGCTTGCTTTCTGATGTGCAACTCTACGAGGACTATCCGGCGAGCTACAGCGCGGATGTCAGCCGGCGTCATCGCTGGATCCGCGGCGACTGGCAGATTGCCCAGTGGCTGCTGCCGCGTGTGCCCGGTCGGGATGGTCGCCCGCGCCGCAATCCCATTTCTCTGCTGTCACGCTGGAAGCTGGCCGATAACCTGCGTCGCAGCTTGGCGCCCGCCGCGCTCACCCTGCTGCTGGTGCTGGGGCTGACGCAGCTGGCCAAGCCGGACATCTGGGCCTTGGCGGTGCTGGGCATCCTGCTGATTCCGGCGCTGCTGACCGCGATCCTGGGTGTGCTGAGCAAGCCCGGCGATCTGCGCTGGTCGACGCATTTGGGTGCCGCGGTGCGCACCGCCGGGCGCAGTTTGAAGCAGGCGCTGTTTCACCTCGCCTGTCTGCCCTACGAAGCCTACTTTAGCCTCGATGCCGTGATCCGCACCCTATGGCGGCTGGTTGTGAGCCGACGCCACCTGCTTGAATGGACCTCCTCGGCTGATTTGACGCGCGCGAATGATGGACTCGCCGCCACCTACAGCACCATGTGGATCGCGCCGGCATTGGCGCTGATCGCGGGCACGGGCTTGGCCTTGCGCGAGCCGCTGGCCCTGCTCGTCGCGGCCCCCGTGCTACTGGCCTGGCTGGCCGCGCCCTGGCTCGCGTGGTGGATGAGCCGTCCGCTCAAGCCACGCGAGGCGCACCTCAGTGTGGAGCAAACCCGATTCCTGCACCGCAGCGCGCGCAAGACCTGGGCCTTCTTCCAGACCTTTGTCGGCGCCGACGATCACTGGCTGCCGCCGGACAATATGCAGGAGCATCCGGTGGCCGTGGTGGCGCATCGCACCTCACCGACCAACATGGGGCTCGCATTGTTGGCGAATCTGACCGCCCATGACTTCGGCTACCTGAGCGCTGGCGGACTCTTGACCCGCACTGGCGCTCAGCTTGGCACCATGGCTGGATTGGCGCGCTATCAGGGTCACTTCTTCAACTGGTACGACACCCAAACACTGGAACCACTCGAACCGCGCTATATCTCCTCGGTGGACAGCGGCAACCTGGCCGCGCATTTGCTCATCCTGCAACCCGGTCTGCTGGCGCTGATCGATGCGCCCATGCTGAATCCTCGCTGGCTTGACGGAATCGCCGACAGCTTGGAGTTGCTGGCGGAGACCATCCCCGCTGCGCGGCTTGCGCGCTTCACGCAACACCTGGCCGCCGCGCGCCGCGCGCCGCCAGCCGACTTGGGTGCCGCCCAGGATTGTCTCGCCGCACTGACGGCGGCCAGTGCCAAGGTGGTGCAAGACATCGATGGTAAGTCCACCGATGAGGCAAGAGCTTGGGCGCAACGCCTGGCCGACGACTGTCGTGCCCTGCTTGAGTATCTGATGATTCTGATTCCCAAAGATCAGAACCCCTCCCACCTCGATATCGCCATCACGCTGCGCCAACTCGCCGAGCTTGAGACCAGCGCCGGTGAAGAAGCCGCCCAACCGGCTTGCGAGCAGATTCGCGACATCCGGCAACTGGCGCAAACCGCAAGCGAACTGGCTCACATGTCGTTGGACTTCCTGTTCGACGAGGCCCAATCCCTGCTTGCCATCGGCTTCCGGGTCGCCGAGCGGCGGCGCGACGAGAGCTACTACGATTTGCTCGCCTCAGAGGCGCGCCTGGGCTGTTTCGTCGCCATCGCCCAAGGTCAGTTGCCACAGGAGAGCTGGTTTGCGCTCGGTCGCCTGCTCACCCGCGCCTCCGGCAACACCACGCTGCTGTCCTGGAGCGGCTCCATGTTCGAGTATCTGATGCCGCTGCTGGTGATGCCAAGCTTCGAAAACACCTTGCTCGATCAGACCTACCGCAGCGCCGTCGCCCGTCAGATCCGCTATGGCAAAGAGCGCGGCGTGCCCTGGGGTGTGTCGGAATCCGGCTACAACGGCGTCGATGCCCAACTGAACTATCAGTACCGCGCCTTTGGTGTGCCGGGGCTGGGGCTAAAGCGCTGGCTGGCCGAGGATCTGGTGGTCGCGCCCTACGCCTCGGCGCTGGCGCTGATGGTGGCGCCCGAGGCCGCCTGCCAGAACTTGCAGCGGCTCGCCGCCAGTGGGCTGGCGGGACCCTTTGGTTTCTATGAGGCGATTGATTACACCCCGTCGCGGCTGCCGCGTGGGCAGGCAAGCGCCGTGGTGCGCTCCTTCATGGCCCATCATCAGGGCATGACCTTGCTCTCGCTGGCGCATCTGCTGCTCAATCGCCCAATGCAGCGTCGCTTTGCCGCCGTACCGTCGTTCCAGGCCACGGAGCTGCTGCTGCAAGAACGCGTTCCCAAGACCACGGCTTTCTATTCGGACACCCACGGTGAGATCATCAGCGAACATGCCAGCGAGAGTCCGCTGGAGTCGCCGATTCGGGTGCTGACCACACCCCACACCCCGCACCCCGAGGTGCAGTTGCTGTCGAACGGTCGCTACCATGTGATGGTGACCAACGCTGGCGGCGGCTACAGCCGCTGGCAGGATCTCGCCGTCACCCGCTGGCGCGAGGACAGTACCCGCGATCATTGGGGCAGTTTCTGCTATCTGCACGATCTGAACAGGGGCGCCGTCTGGTCCAATGCCTACCAGCCGACCTGTGCGACCCCGGAGCACTTCGAGGCGATTTTCTCCGAAGGCCGCGCCGAGTTCCGTCGCCGCGACCAGGAGATCGAGACCTACACCGAGATCGTGGTCTCGCCCGAGGATGACCTTGAGCTGCGCCGACTGCGCCTGACCAACCGCTCGCGCGGGCGGCGGGTGATCGAGGTCACCAGCTACAGCGAGGTGGTACTCGCCCCACCCGCCGCCGATGCCCTGCATCCGGCCTTCAGCAATCTGTTCATGCAGACCGAGATTCTCCTCGCCAACGCGGCGATTCTCTGCCACCGCCGACCGCGCTCGAGCGAGGAGACCTCGCCCTGGCTGTTTCATGCGTTGGTGGTGCGGGACAACAACGGAGCCGAGACGTCCCTTTCGCCATCCTGCGAAACGGATCGTATGCGCTTTATCGGACGCGATCGCACGCTCGCCGACCCGCTAGCGCTGGATCAGCCCGGCGCACTGTCCGGCACGGCCGGCGCGGTGCTCGACCCCATGGTCGCCATTCGCCAGCGCATTGTTTTGGAGGCCGATCAAAGCACCACCATCGATCTGATCCAGGGCATCGGCGCCACCCGCGAGCAGGCGCTAGGACTGGTTGAGAAGTATCAGGACGCACGCCTCGCCAATCGGGTGTTTGATCTGGCCTGGACGCATAGCCAGGTGGTGCTGCGCCAACTGAATGCGACTCCGGCTGACGCCCAGCTCTACGGACGCCTGGCTAGTTCCATTCTCTACACCAATGCCTCGCAGCGTGCCGCGCCTGCCGTGCTGGCGCAAAATCGGCGCGGTCAGTCGGGTCTGTGGAGTCACGCGGTCTCAGGCGATGTGCCCATTGTGCTGTGCCAGATCTCCGATCAGGCCAACATCGCCCTGGTGCATCAACTGGTTCAGGCGCATGCCTATTGGCGCCTAAAGGGGCTGACCGTTGATCTGGTGATTTGGAACGAGGATCATGCCGGCTATCGTCAGCAGCTCCAGGAGCAGATTCTCGGGCTAATTGCCGCCGGCGTCGAAGCGCATGTGGTGGATCATCCAGGCGGGATTTTCATTCGCCCGGCCGATCAGATTTCCGACGAGGATCGCGTGCTGTTTCAGACCGTGGCGCGGGCGATTCTGAGCGATGAACGCGGCACCCTGGCCGAGCAGCTTAATCGGCGCGATGCGCGGCCCAAGCCAATGCCGATCTTCAAGCCCAGTAGCGGCCCGGTGCGTGCGCCGCTCGCCGCACTGCCCGCCCGCCCCGCGTTGCAGTTCGATAATGGCATCGGCGGCTTCTCCGCCGATGGGCGTGAATATGTCATCACCACCGCGCCTGGTCAGACCACGCCGGCACCCTGGGTGAATGTGCTGGCCAATGCGCATTTTGGCACCGTGGTCTCGGCCAGCGGTGGCGCCTACACCTGGAGCGAGAATGCCCATGAATTCCGCCTCACGCCCTGGCATAACGACCCGGTCAGTGATCTCCATGGCGAGGCCTTCTATCTGCGCGATGAGGTCAGCGGTGAGGTCTGGTCGCCAACGCCACTGCCAGCCGGCGGCACCATGCCTTATGTGACTCGGCACGGCTTCGGCTACAGCGTGTTTGAGCATTGCGAGGCCGGTATTGCCTCGGAGCTATGGGTCTATGTGGCGCTGGACGAGCCAGTGAAGTACATGGTGCTGAAACTCCACAACTGTTCAGATCAAGATGGACCCAGGCAAATGCGCCGGCTGTCCGTCACTGGCTATGTCGAGTGGGTGCTTGGGGATCTGCGCCCCAAGTCGGCGCTGCATCTGGTCACCGAGATCGATCCGAACAGCGGCGCGTTGCTCGCCCGCAATCCCTACAACGGCGAGTTTGCCGACCGGCTGGCCTTCTTCGATGTCGATGATCCAGCCCGCAATCTGAGCGGCGATCGCAGCGAATTTCTTGGGCGCAACGGCAGCCTGAGCCAGCCGGCGGCCTTGGCGCGCACCCGGCTGTCGGGGCGCGTCGGCCCGGGGCTGGATGCCTGCGCCGCACTGCAAACGCGCGTGGATCTTAGCCCCGGACAACGCCACGAGATCGTCTTCCGCCTTGGCGTGGTCGGTCGTCGCGGCGCCGATGATGCGCGACTGCTGGCGCCAGACCAGCGCGGCGCAGCAGCGGCGCACGCGGCGCTGACAGCGGTGCAAGACTACTGGACGCACACCCTAGGCGCGGTGCAGGTCGAAACTCCCGACCCGGCGCTCAACCTGCTCGCCAACGGCTGGCTGCTGTACCAGACGTTGGCCTGCCGCTTCTGGGCGCGCAGCGGTGATTATCAGTCCGGTGGTGCCTTCGGCTTTCGCGATCAACTACAAGATGCCATGGCGCTCATCCATGTTGAGCCTTTGCTGGTGCGCGAGCATCTGCTGCGTGCTGCCGGGCGGCAGTTCCGCGAAGGCGATGTGCAGCACTGGTGGCATCCGCCCTCGGGTCGCGGCGTGCGCACCCGCTGTTCGGATGACTATCTGTGGCTACCGCTGGCAACCTGTCGCTATGTGCTGACCACCGGCGATACCAGCCTGCTTGATGAGACCGTGCCCTTCCTCGATGGCCGCCTGGTCAGTGGCGAAGACGACGGCTACTACGACCTGCCCGGCCAGAGTGACGAGAGTGCCAGCCTTTACGACCATTGTGTGCGCGCTATCCGGCACGGCTTGCGCATGGGGGAACATGGCCTGCCGCTGATCGGCTCGGGGGACTGGAACGACGGCATGAATCTGGTCGGCATCAAGGGTCGCGGCGAGAGTATCTGGCTTGGCTTTTTCCTGCATCAGGTGCTGACGCAGTTCGCCACGCTGGCGCGTGGGCATGGCGATGCGCCATTCGCCGAACGCTGCGAGAGCGAGGCGGCGCGCCTGCACGACAACCTGGAGCAGCATGGCTGGGATGGGGATTGGTATCGACGCGCTTACTTCGACGACGGCACGCTGCTGGGTTCAGCGAGCAGTCCCGAATGCCGCATCGATTCCATTGCTCAAAGCTGGTCGGTGCTCTCCGGGGTCGCTGATCCCGAACGGGCGCAGCAGGCGATGGCAGCGCTCGATCAACACTTGGTGCGCCGCGATGCTGGGCTGATCCAATTGCTCGATCCGCCGTTTGATCACTCTGACTTAGAACCTGGCTACATCAAGGGCTATGTTCCCGGCGTGCGCGAAAACGGCGGCCAATATACCCATGCCGCCATCTGGGCCGCCATGGCCTTCGCCCATCTGGGGGATTCGGCGCGCGCCTGGGAGATGTTTGCCATGATCAACCCCATCAACCATGGCTGCACGCCAGAGGACATCGCCACCTATAAGGTCGAGCCTTATGTCATCGCCGCCGATGTCTACGGTGTCGCACCCCACATCGGGCGCGGCGGCTGGACCTGGTACACCGGCTCGGCCGGCTGGATGTATCGGCTGATTATGGAATCCCTGCTTGGCCTGCGCCGGGAAGGGCAGACCCTGCGCATCAAGCCCTGTCAGCCGGCGGGTTGGGATGGCTTCAGGTTCCGCTATCGGTATCAGCAGACGGACTACCAGCTTGTGGTGAAGCGGGCAACAGAAGCGGACAGCGGTGCTCGGGTAAGCTTGGACGGCATTGAACAAGACGGCTTCACGATCCCCTTGGTCGATGACCGTCGGCCCCATGCGGTTGAGGTGAGTCTGCCGCGAACCAAGGAATAAGCCTCTCCTTTGGCTTCTTTGCTGATCAAATACCTCGGGATGCAGATCAGGCGCGGCTTTCAGTGCCGCGCAAGCATTCTATCGCCGCTCGATGAAGCCTATTCCCTATGGGTGCATCAATGTTCCAGTGGAATTCGTCGAGAATCTAGTACGTCCCATGTTTTCAGGGGGCAATAGGAAATGTGTCATTTTCAGCGGAAGTGAGACCGGGCGGATTTCGAGTCTGACAGAGGTCGTCAATGGAACGCGGGCTCGGATTGACACGGTCAAAAGGCGGGTTCCAAGCCTTTTTCCTATCGCTCCAGTTCGACAAGGGCATGACCATGGGCAGATGGCCGTTTGGACGATACCAGGAGTCAATGCTCCAGGGATTCCCGCTGTCCCGGTCGCTGATCACCGCCGTCCAATGAGTCGCCGTGATATCCAAACCACTGCGCACTTTGGGCGATGCGACGCTCCAGCCCGTCAATGCTTGGATATCCCGGAGAATATGCAGATAAGTCGTGGTGTTACTAGTGTTATCGACGCAATCCATGCGTCCATGCACACCCGCCTCGAAATCGTTAATGGCGAGGTCGTTGGCCAACAATGGCTGATACTTTTGCGCCAGTAATTCCATTTGCCAAACACCGATACGCACACGCTGCAATCGATCGTGAAGATTTGTGCCTGGACAAACCGCGAGGCGGTGTTTCAGCAAGGCCATGTCGTCGCGACTGAAGGTTATCGTCTGTCGGTGTGCGCATGACCAGTTAAAGCAGATGCGCAGCGTGACGGAGCCATCTTTGTTGATGGTGTACTCAGGCGCAAGAGGGCTTGAAACGGAAGTTTGAGGCTCATCCATCATCGGCGATGCGCAAGCGGCACCAACCAACTGAGCAGGATTGACCTGGGTGATGATAAAACCGATCACCATCAACCGAAACAATAGAAACAGCACAACACTAAATCTGCGTCATGAGCCGCATGCCATCAACCTGGATGCTTGAATAACCAGGTTAACAGCAAATTCGATCACAATAGCGAGGTCATTAGTTGCGGTCGGGTTTGGGTTCATACATCGGCGCTGGCGCAGCGGGTGCCAGTTCATGTTTCGAGGCGGTGCCGCAGGACGCTAGTGTCAGCACGAACACCAATGTTGTTACGCCAAGAAGAGCGCTTGTGGATCGTCTGTTCATTCGCTGTTACCTATTTTGTTTTTACACCATTCGGCATCCAATCTCGATGCCTGAATGTCAGTTTACCAAGCAGGAAGTGGTTCATCTGTACGTTGACGCACATTGTATCCGCGAATCGATCGATCGGCACCAATGGGTTGGTGGTGGGACTGGGGTTCGAGCGCCTGCTGTGGCGCAGTACGTTGGGGGCGGGGAGTTTGACCGGTCAATGACGACTCAGGGACGGGTCGGTGTTTCACCGACAGCGACAACTGTCTGCCGCACCACCAACTCAAAATCCAGGCCGACTTCTGCATAGAAGCGCACGGGGCCTCATCCAGGCAAAGATAGCGCCTGGATGAGGCCGTGACCAACAGGTGCTAGAGACGCGGTGCCGTCAGCGCCGGTTCCGTATCCGGTTGCGTTCCGTAATAGGCATGAATACCCTTTTCCCATGTCGGGTCGGCCATGTCGGGCCACTTGTCCTGATCAAATCCCGGAGCGTTTTCTAGCCGTTCCTTGTCCACATCCAGTACGAAGCGCTTGTGCTCGGTATCGAGTTTCAAGGCGCTCCAGGGCACTGCGAAAAGCTTTTCTCCCATGCCAAGAAAACCACCGAAGGACATGACCGCATAAGCGACCTGGCCACTGCGCATGTTTAGCATGATTTCTTTGGTATCCCCGAGCTTTTCATCGTCTTGGTTGTAGACATCATTGCCCATTAGGGTTTCAGCACCCATTAAGGCAGGGCCTGGTCCAGCGCCGTTATCTGCGGAGGATTGGCTCTTGTAAATGCCATAGGTATCGCGTTCTGAGTAGTTCATAGTCATCTCCAAATAAACATTACAATGAGAAATCGGCACTTCGCTATATTCATCAACAGCTGCTGACAACTGCCACAACTGCAAGCAAAGGTGCCCCTGATGCCGCGAGAAAGCGACTTTGATTCTGTCGCCTTCGCACGGCCATAACATTCCGCGACCTGATTCTGGCACCAAGGTACGCGTTGCAAGCAGCTTCAGGTTATCTGCTCTGACCTTGGGGTGGTTGTGCAAAAGCGCTTAAGGTCTAGACCGAACCAGCGAGACAGAGTGCAGCTGTCGAGGTCGTGTAAAGACTCATGTTCTTCATCGTCAAAGTCCTATAGTGATGTTTAGGGTGATTGTCTTTGCAAGGAACCAAAGGCTCATTTGTTACCCCCCCATTGACACCATGCGACCATCCTATTTAAAGACGCCCTGGCAATCACTGTCGGTACGCTACCGCACATAAGCGATTTAGCTTATGCCGAAAATTCAGAACCTGTAATGTGCGCCAGCGCACTGATAAAGACCTCTATGCCTGATAAACTTTGATTGTTAAGGCATTGCGATTGTTTGTTGAATAGCGTGAAAACAGACAGCCTTGTACAGCAAATGCTGAGGGTCAATCATCAATCGCCGTGCGTAATTTTAGTAACCAGCATCTCTGATACAACTGGATAAACAAACAATTGTTATTGTTGCCACCACAAATTTTGTGTTATTAAAACGCTTTCGGCATGCGGCACATTCTCAATATATGGGTTGGCAGCTGCCTTATCAGCGTGACAAAACAATCCCGGGTTTAATTCACGCGATGTGCGACGCAGCCACCTGTAGCAGTTTTGCCATTAGTCGTTTATCAATGATGACCTGATCGATGACGCCAAACTCGCCGCAGACGACGCCTTCATCAGGCTCAGGCCATCGCGCTGATCGTTTCGGATCTAAAGGTCCCTGGCTTTCTAGCGCAAAGAATTATTTCACCTCTGCGTGCGGTAGCGAACCGACCGACATCCGTCTCGAGCATATCTTTACCCTTCAGCGATATAAACTTACTCGCTGGGGTGATGGCTCAATTAACTTTTATCGGACAGACACATGAACAAGCAACAGGTCAAAAGTCGGCACGAACATGCTAAAGGCAAAGTAAAAGCGAACGCCGATCATTTTACCAGCTATAACGATTTGGATGCAGAAGGAAAGAATCAACAGAACACCGGGAAGGCCCAGGCGAGCGCTGACCGCAAGGCGAAGATCAAAAATGACAATAGGGACAAGAAGAACAGTTACTAAAGGCTGATGGATTAACCTGACACAAGGTTGTGAGATTGTGATAACGCAATTCCTTAGTTGCTTGGCTTATCACCAAAACCTCCTCTCCCAATCCAGGCATTAGCAGGGATATTATCCTATCGCGCATCAACTTTCGTGCATCAACAAAAGTGAGAGCTTCAATGAAACAGATACCGAGATTCGCCGTCGGCCTTATTGCCCTTGCGCTGGTGAGCAGCTTGGTCGGCTGTAGTGGGATGAGTAAGCAGACCCGAAACACTGCGATTGGTGCCGGCATCGGGGGCGTTGGCGGCTCCGTCATAACGGGTGGCAGCACGCTTGGTACCCTTGGTGGGGCTGCAGTGGGTGGTTTTATTGGTCACGAGATGGATTGAGACCGAACCGAATAAGGGGTCAGTGTAGCCCGAGTCTGGATCGGCCCCGCCAAGGTTTTTCATCTTCGTTGACTTCGGTCTTTAATCAGCGGCATCTGAAGAACGATAACTGATTATTTGGCTTCGATAATAACTGACCACTGACGTGGCAGCGGCTTTAGCCGCGACGCGGCGATCTCGGCTAAAGCCGTTCCCACAACGCTCTCAGTCAGCGCAGAAAGTGGTTCGGGTTCCGATCAAGGCCGATTTTTTCTTTATGTACGCTAGCGAACAGATGTCGCTTTATTTGTCTTGTAAGCTTTGCTCAGGGTTCGATAAGCATCAAAACTGATTTCGGTTTGCTAAATCAAACATAAATCAAAAATCATGCCTCGTTGCCTGGTTTGGTTTCATTAAATTTCTATTAACTCTAATGAGGAATGCCCCATGAGGAACTTGAATACTACCGCCATTGCTGTCGCTATTGGGCTTGTTTTTAGCGCTGGCGCGATGGCGCAAAGTTTGTCGAGGAGTGACTATGAAGCTGAGGAGGCTCGCATCGCGGACGCTTACAAGTCCGATAAGGCAGAATGCAATTCACAGTCTGGAAACAAAAAGGATATTTGCATCGCCGAAGCCAAGGGTAATGAGAAGATTGCCAAGGCGGAACTTGAAGCGCGCGCAGAACCCAGCGCCAAGAACGACTACAACGTACTTATTGCCATGGCGGACGCTGATTACAGGGTCTCCAAAGAAAAATGCAATGACCAGGAAGCCAATGCACGAGACGTTTGCATCAAGGAGGCGAAGGCGGCTGAGACTCGAGCCAAGGCAGAAGCTGAGGTGCGGATGAAGACATGGAAGGCAGACAAGTCTGCCGAAGAGACATCAGCCGAGGCCAGCATGCAGGCGAAAGAGGATGGCATTGACGCGCGTCAGGACGCGGCAAGGGAAATCATTGATGCGGATTATGCCGTGGCAATCGAAAAGTGTGACGCGATGGATGGCGATGTTAAGGCACGTTGCGTCGATGCCGCCAAGGCAAAATTTAACCAGTAGCCGCTTGTATTCTAAGAAATAGCGACAAATGGATGGGTAGCCTCTTACCATCCTGTGGTTTGTTCGATGTCTGGCACCGACAGCAGCCTGTGCGGCCACTCCCAAAGGATTGCATTGGCTGAAACCCTGACAGATGAGCCACCCGAACACCCATACAGCCAATCGCGGTCAAGTCGTCGCGGTGCGCGGCAGTGTCGTGGATCTGCGCTTCGAGGCGCCTCTACCCGCGATCTATCGGCTGCTGCGTGCGGGGTCGCAAGGCCAGATCCAGATCGAAATCTTGGCGCAATTGGACGCTTGCCATGTGCGCGGAATCGCGCTGACACCCACGCAGGGACTGGCGCGCGGCATGTGGGTGGAGGACAGCGGCGGGCCACTGATGGCGCCGGTGGGCAACAGCATCCTCGGGCGCATGTTCGACGTGTTCGGCACTGCCATCGACCGCCAGCCGGCGCCCACCGAGATCCAATGGCGCTCTGTGCATCGCGCCCCGCCAGCCCTGACGCAGCGTTCCACCGAGTCCGAGGTTTTCGAGACTGGCATCAAGGTCATTGATGTGCTGGCGCCGCTGGAGCGCGGCGGCAAGGCGGGTCTGTTCGGCGGAGCGGGTGTGGGCAAGACCGTGCTGCTCACCGAGATGATCCACAACATGATCGGCCACCACGCCGGCGTCAGTCTCTTCTGCGGGATCGGCGAGCGCTGTCGCGAGGGCGAGGAACTCTATCGCGAGATGCAGGACGCCGGTGTCCTGCCGAACATGGTGATGATCTTCGGCCAGATGAACGAGCCGCCGGGCAGCCGCTTTCGCGTCGGCCATGCCGCGCTGACGATGGCCGAGTATTTTCGCGACGACCAGCAGCGCGATGTCCTGCTGCTGATCGACAACATCTTCCGCTTCATCCAGGCCGGCATGGAGGTCTCCGGGCTTATGGGTCAGATGCCCTCGCGTCTGGGCTACCAGCCGACCATGGGGACGGAGCTGTCGGAGCTGCAGGAGCGTATCGCCAACACCGCTGCCGGGGCCATCACCTCGATCCAAGCGGTCTATGTGCCGGCGGACGATTTCACCGACCCGGCGGCGGTGCATACCTTCTCGCATCTGTCCGCCTCCATCGTGCTCTCGCGCAAGCGCGCGGGCGAAGGGCTGTATCCGGCCATCGACCCGCTGCAATCGAGTTCGCGGATGGCCACGCCGGGCATCGTTGGTGCGCGACATTACGCCCTGGCGCAGGAGATCCGGCGCACCCTGGCTCAGTATGCGGAGTTGAAAGACATCATTGCCATGCTCGGTCTGGAGCAGCTCTCACCGGAGGATCGCCATTTGGTGGCGCGCGCGCGGCGGCTGGAGCGTTTTTTGACGCAGCCGTTTTTTACCACGGAACGCTTCACCGGACTGACCGGCCAGCTTGTCAGCCTGGCCGATGCGCTGGATGGCTGCGAGCGCATTCTGGCTGATGAGTTCAGGGATGTGCCTGAGAGGGCGCTTTATATGATTGGGGCGGTGGATCAGGCGAGGGTTAAGGACGACAAGCACAAAAGCAAGGCCAAGGAGAAGACCTGATGAATCTAAAAGTGCTGTTGCCATTTCGCGTCTTTTTAGAAGTCGCCGGGGTGACGCGCCTTGTCGCCGAGACGCCGGGCGGCGCTTTTGGGTTGCTGCCACGTCGCTTGGATGGGGTCGCGGCACTGGCGCCGGGGATTCTGATCTACGAAACCGCCGCCGAGGGCGAGGTCTACCTGGCCGTGGATGCCGGGGTGCTGGTCAAAGCCGGCGCTGAGGTGCTGGTGTCGGTGCGCCGGGCGATTCGCGGCCGCGACCTCGGCCAGTTGCGCGCGACAGTGGAGCGGGAGTTTCTGATCCTCGATGCGCACGAGCAGGCGACGCGCGCGGTGATGGCGAAGCTGGAATCCGGATTTCTGCACCGTTTCGTGAGTTTTCAACATGACTGAACCCACTGTCGGCAAGACCTCGGGCGTGCCTCCAACCCTGGCTAGCCAGATTGGCGACCAGGCGACCCGTAAGCTCAAGGCGCGGCGCGATCCCACACCGGGTGTCTGGTTCGGCTTGGGCATGATGGGGCTGGTCGGCTGGTCGGTGGTGGTGCCGACGCTGCTTGGCGCGGGCTTGGGTCTGTGGCTCGACAAACAGCATCCCGGCACGCATTCCTGGACGCTGGCGCTGTTGGTGGCTGGGCTGACGCTCGGCTGTTTCAATGCCTGGCATTGGGTCACCAAGGAAGATCAGGCGATGCGCGACGAGCCGGAGACTCGCGATGAATGAGACGCTGCGTCTGGTGCCGGCTGGGGTCGCGGGCCTGGGACTCGGGGCTATGTTCTTCGGCGGACTCTGGTGGACGCTGCGCAAGAGTCTGGCGTCCGAGCACCCCGCGCTGTGGCTGCTCGGCAGCCTGTTGGTGCGCATGAGCCTGCTGTTGGGCGGCCTGTATCTGGTCTCCGGTGGCCAATGGCCACGCCTGCTGGCCGGTCTTCTCGGCGTGATCAGCGCGCGCTTTCTGATCCTGCGGCTCACGGGCCCAACCGACCAACCCGCGAATCGTCGCGAAGGGGGCCAGCATGCGCCTGACACCCGATGAGATCATTTTCTGGCAGTCCGGCTTTCTCAAGCTCAACGCCACCATCGTCTTCACTTGGGCGCTGATGCTGGCGCTGGTGGTCGGCTCGCTCATCATCACGCACAAGCTGTCCCGGGATCTGACCCGCTCGCGCTGGCAGAACCTGCTGGAGATCCTGGTCACCGGCATCGAGCAACAGATCCGGGAGGTCGGCCTGCATGAGGCGCGCACCTATCTCGGCTTTCTCGGCACTTTGTTCCTGTTCGTCGCCGCCGCCAGCCTGGCCACCACCATCCCCGGCTACGAGCCGCCGACCGGCTCGCTCTCGACCACGACCGCGCTGGCGCTGTGCGTGCTGGTGGCCGTGCCCGTTTTCGGCATCGCCAACCAGGGACTCGGCGGCTACCTCAAGTCCTACATGGAACCGACATTCATGATGCTGCCGTTCAACCTCATCAGCGAAGTCTCGCGCACCCTGGCGCTGGCGGTGCGGCTGTTCGGCAACATGATGAGCGGGGCGATGATCATCGCCATCCTGCTCAGCATCACGCCCTTCCTCTTTCCCATTCTCATGACAGCGCTCGGCCTGCTCACTGGCCTGGTGCAGGCGTACATTTTCAGCATCCTGGCGGCGGTCTATATCGCGGCCGCCACGCGCGCGAGCTCATCCAAGCCCAAGCCAGCGGTCACCGCCTGACACAGATGACACATGAAACGCCAACAGACTCACCGGAGGACACCCCATGGATAGCTTGACCATAATCGCCGTGGCATCGATCGTCATCGCCGGCCTGACCACCGGCTTCGGCACCATGGGACCGGCGCTGGCGGAAGGCCGGGCGGTGGCGACCGCGCTGACGGCCCTGGCACAGCAGCCCGACGCCTCGGCCACCATCACCCGCACCCTGTTCGTCGGTTTGGCGATGATTGAGTCCACGGCCATCTACTGCTTCGTGGTCTCGATGATCCTGATCTTCGCCAACCCCTTCTGGAACCTCGCCATCGCCCAGGTCGCCGGGAAGTAGGCCATGCTCATCGACTGGTTCACCGTCGGCGCGCAGGTGATCAATTTTCTGGTCCTGGTGTGGCTGCTGAAGCGCTTTCTCTATCGCCCGATCCTCGACGCCATCGACGCGCGCGAGGAGCGCATTGCCGCCGAGCTGGCGGATGCCGACGCCACCCGCACCCAGGCCCGTCAGGAGCGCGAGATTTTCGGGCACAAGAACCAGGCGTTTGATCAGCAGCGCGCTGCGCTCCTGGCTCAGGCGACGGACGCGGCCAAGGTCGAACGCCAGCGGCTGCTCGACGATGCCCGGCAAACCGCCGACGCCCTGCGCGCCAAGCGGCAGAACGCTCTGCAACAGGAGGCCGAGCAGATCAACCAGGCTCTAATGAGCCGGACGCAGCGGGAGGTCTTCGCGATCGCGCGCAAGACACTGACGGATCTCGCCGGGGCGAGTCTGGAAGCGTGTTTGGTTGATGTCTTCATTGAGCGCTTGGGGGCGATGGACGTTGATGCGCATGCCGTCTTTGCCGAGGCGCTGAAAACAGGGTTAGAGCCAGCGCGGGTGCGCAGTGCTTTTGAACTGGATGCCGCACAACGCGAGGCGATCCAAACAGCGCTCAACCGCAGCTTTACCACCGAGGTTGCGATCCAATTCGAGAGTGGGCCGGATCTGATTGGCGGAATTGAGCTGACCGCGAATGGACAACGGATCGCCTGGAGCATTGCGGATTATTTGAGGTCGCTGGAGCAGGAGGTTAGGCGTTGCTGAATGGGCAAAGCTGAATGGGCAAACTGGGGTTGCAGAGAGTGAATGACTTCAAGGATCCTAAGGACAACAAAGACTACTAAAGACCACAAAGACTACATAGACCCCAGGGACTTCAAGCACCGGTTGGCTCGGCTATCGTTGTAGTCCTTGATATCCTTGAAGTCTTTCCGTTGAAGTCCTTAAAGTCCCTGAAGTCCTTGCAACCCTTCAACCAAGGAGAAACCCCATGCCCACCGGTTTCATCCCCACTCACGGCGGCTACAAGAACCTGCTCTCCTATCAAAAGGCTGAAATTGTCTACGACGCCACGGTCCATTTTTGTCAACGATTCATCGAAAAACGCGACCGCACCTATGACCAGATGGTGCAGGCCGCCCGGTCCGGTAAGCAGAACATCATCGAGGGCAGCATGGCCTCAGGTATCTCGAAGGAAATGGAGATCAAGCTGACCAATGTCGCCCGCGCCAGCCTGGAGGAACTGTTGGCCGACTACCGCGACTTCCTGCGCGTGCGCGGGATTGCGGAGTGGCCCAAGGAGCACCCCTACGCCCTTCGGCTGCGTGAGCTGAACCGCATCCCCGGCGCGACTTACGAGACCTTCCGCAAGGGCGTCGAGCATCCCGACCCGGCCATTTGCGCGAACGTCATCATCGGGTTGATTCGGGTGACGAGTGTGCTCTTGAGTCGGCAGATTCAGGCACTGGAGAAGGCTTTTCTTGCACAAGGCGGCCTGCGTGAGCGCATGACCAGGGCGCGGCTTGATGCGCGTGATCGGCAGCGCGGGAGGGTGCGGTGAGTTTTGAGGAGTTTAGGGACTACAAGGACTTTAAGGACTACAAAGACACCAAGGACAGCAAAGACCGATTGGCTCGGTTGTTGTTGCAGTCCTTAAAATTTTTAAAGATCACAAAGACTGCAAGCACAACAAAGACAGTCAAGTCCAATGGTCCAATGGTCCAATGGTCCAATGGTCCAATGGTCCAGTGGTCCAATGGTCCAATGGTCCAGTGTTACTTGTAGTCCTTGGTGTCTTTGAAGTCTTCTCTTTGCAGTCCCTGAAGTCCCAAGAGCCGTAACCCATGCCACAAACCCTTCAGCCCCTCTTCGAACAGACCTTTGCCGCCATCGCCGAGGCAAGAGATACCTTTGTACCTCAACTCAAACCCTACGAAATCGGCGCCATCGCCAGCGTCTCCACCGGCATCGCCAAGGTCTCCGGTCTGCCCAGCGTCGGCTTCGAGGAACTGCTGGCGTTTCCCGGCGAGGTGTTCGGCATCGCCTTCAACCTCGACCCGGACGAAATCGGCGTGGTGCTGCTTGGCGACTACTGGCAATTGCACGCCGGCGATACGGTCGAACGCACCGGCCGGGTCATGGACGTGGCGGTCGGCGATGGTCTGCTGGGGCGCGTCATCGACCCACTTGGCCGGCCACTCGATGGTCTGGGGTCGCTGAACACCAGCCAGCGCATGCCGATCGAGCGCCCCGCCACGGCCATCATGGATCGCGCGCCCGTCACCGTACCGTTGCAAACCGGGCTCAAGGTCATCGACGCCATCATCCCCATCGGGCGCGGCCAGCGCGAGCTGATCCTCGGCGACCGCCAGACCGGCAAAACCGCCATTGCGATCGACACCATCCTCAACCAGCGCGGTCAGGATGTGCTGTGCGTCTATTGCGCCATCGGTCAGCGGGCCTCGGCCATCGCCAAGACGCTGGCGATCTTGCGGAAACAGGGCGCGCTGGACTACACCCTGGTGGTGCTGACCGAGGGCAACGACGCACCGGGCCTCACCTACATCGCCCCCTATGCCGCGACCAGCATCGCCGAGCACTTCATGGAGCAGGGCCGCGATGTGCTGATCGTCTATGACGACCTCACCCACCATGCCCGCGCCTATCGCGAGCTGTCGCTGCTGCTGCGCCGCCCGCCCGGTCGCGAGGCCTTCCCCGGCGATATCTTCTACATCCACTCGCGCCTGCTGGAGCGTGCCACCCACCTGCGTGAGGGACTCGGCGGCGGTTCACTTACCGCGCTGCCCATTATCGAGACCGAGGCGCAGAATCTCTCCGCCTACATTCCGACCAATCTCATCTCCATCACCGACGGCCAGATCTACCTCTCGCCATCGCTGTTTGAGCTGGGCGTGCTGCCCGCCGTCGACGTCAGCCAATCGGTCTCGCGTGTCGGCGGCAAGGCCCAGCGGGCGGCCTATCGGGCGGTGGCGGGCGATCTGAAACTGGCCTACGCCCAATTCGAGGAACTGGAGACCTTCGCTCGCTTCGGCGCCCGCGTGGATGAGGACACCCGCCAACGCATCGCGCATGGACGCCGCATCCGCGCCTGCCTCAAGCAGCCGGAATTCGCGCCGGTATCGATGTCCGCGCAGATCGCCATCCTGCTGGCCCTGACCGCCGGACTCTTCGACGCGGTGCCGCTTGCGCGGATGCCCGCCGCCGAGCGGGCGGTGCAGAAGGCCGCAGCGACGATCCCGGAGGACGTCATTGAGCGATTGTTCAGCGCCGAGACCTTAAGCGAGGCGGATCGGCAAAGCATCGTCGCCATCGGGCGCGTGGCGCTCGTCGGATTTCAGCCCCAGCCTGACCAGTATCCGCCTGACCTCGACGCCGACCCCCGGCCCCCACCGGGCGGGGCGCGCGCATCCAGGGCGCCGGAATCCGCCACACCGGAGGTTCTCCAGGCATGATCACAAAACTCCGCTATCAGTGGCACAGGATCCGGTCGAGCTTCTGGTTCGTCCCCGCCCTGATGGTGGTCGATGCCTTGGTGTTGGCCATCCTCCTGATTATCCTGGACATGAACCTCGATCTGCATCTGGCGGCGCGCTGGCCGCTGCTCTTCGGCGCCGGCGCATCCGGCGCCCGCGGGCTGCTCACGACCGTTGCCAGCTCCATGATCACGGTCGCCGGCGTGGTGTTCTCGATCACCCTGGTGGCACTCTCCTTGACCTCCAGTCAATACAGCTCGCGCGTCATTCGCACCTTCATGCGCGATCGCGTCAACCAGTGGGTGCTCGGTGTCTTCCTCGGCATCTTCGCCTATTGCCTGGTGGTGCTGCGGACGATTCGCGGGGGCGATGAAGGCGCCTTCGTCCCCGCGCTGGCGGTGCTGGCCGGACTGCTGCTCGCCTTCGTCGGCATCGCGGTGCTGATCCATTTTATTCACCACATTGCGACCAGCATCCAGGCATCGAGCATCATTGCCACGGCCGCGCGGGAGACGCTCGCGGCCGTGGATGCTCTGTTTCCCGAGACCTTGGGCGAGGATGACGACGAGGGCGTCGACGCCACTCTGGCGCGTGCCATCGCTAACAGGCCCTGGTTGGCGGTTCCGGCCAGCAAGACCGGCTACGTCGAGACGCTCGACGCCGACGCGTTGTTGGATGTCGCCCGCACGCTGGAGATACTCCTGCGGATGGAGCATGGCATCGGGGATTTCGTCGTTGCGGGCACGCCCCTGATCTCGCTGCTCGATCCGAGCGACCTGGATGAGGCGACCACGGCCAGACTGAACGCGGTTCATGTGATCAGTCGCCAGCGCACGGTGGAGCAGGATGTCGCCTTCGGCGTCCGCCAGCTCGTTGACATTGCCATGAAGGCACTCTCACCCGGCATCAACGACACCACGACCGCCGTGATGTGTGTGGACTATCTGGCGGCGATCCTGACCCGACTGGCGGCGCGCCGGATCGCGGCGCCCTATTGGCGGGATCAAGGGGTGTTGCGCGTGATCGTCCGCGGCCCGAGTTTCGAGAGCCTGTTGGGCGAGGCCTTCGAGCAGATCCGGCACAGCGCCGAAGGCAATGTCGCCGTTCTGCTGCGGCTGCTCGGGGCGCTCCAGACCATCGCCGGCGCGACCGCGAGCCTCAACAGGCGACGGGCCATCGGACAAACAGTCGACGCGATCGCCGAGGCCGCCGAGCGCGGCATTGCGTCCCCGACCGACCGCGACCGGCTGGCGAACCGGCTGATGGGACTGCGCGAAGCGCTGGTCACGGCGCCGGTGTCTTTTATCCCGGTCAAACCATGAGCGACACCACCGCCAACCTGCGCCACAAGATCGCCAGTGCCGGTGACCTCCAGGCCGTGGTGCGCACCATGAAGTCGCTGGCCGCCTCCAGCATCAATCAGTACGAGCAATCGGTGCGCGCCCTGGGTGATTATGCGCGAACCGTGGAGCTGGGTTTGAGCATCTGTTTCCGGGCAATCGATCCAGTCAGCGCAGCGAATGGCGCGGGGCAAGGCGCTGATGCGGGTGTGATCGGCGCGATTGTGTTTGGCTCCGATCAGGGACTGGTCGGTCAGTTCAATGATCGGGTGGCCGACCATGCCGTGAAGACGCTGGCGGGACTGACCCATCAGGTGCAGGATGCAGCGCGCCGCCAGCCACGGGTGTGGGCGGTCGGCGAGCGCGTGCAGGCGCGCCTGGCGGACGCTGGTCTGGCGCCGACAGGCCACTTTGCCGTGCCCAGCGCCGTCGCGGCGATCACCGCGCTGGTCGGGGAGATCCTGGTGGCGACCGAGGCGCACCAGCGTCAGAGCGAATTCAGCGTGCTCTATCTCTTCTACAACAGACCGTCCTCGGCGGCGGTCTATGCCCCCGTCGATCAGCGACTGCTGCCGCTGGACGACTCATGGCGGCGCTCGCTGACCGACGCCCCTTGGCCGACCAACAACCTGCCCGAGGTTATCGTGGGCGATACCGAAGCGAACAGGGGAGCGAACAGGGGAGCGGATACCGCCACCCTGCGCGCCCTCATCCGCGAGCATCTGTTCGTCTCGCTCTTTCGCGCCTGTGCCGAATCCCTCGCCAGCGAGAACGCCAGCCGGCTCGCCGCGATGCAGCGCGCCGACAAGAACATTGAGGAACTGCTAGAAACGCTCAACGCAACCTTCCACCAACGCCGCCAAAGCGCCATTGACGCGGAACTGTTCGATGTCATCGCGGGCTTCGAGGCACTCGCCAAACCAAGGCGGTCAGCGCAACGCCGTTGACCGCCTCAACACAACAGGAGTGAAGCCACCATGTTGATCACATTCAAAACCAAGGCCTACGCCAGCATCACCATGTTCGGCGATGTCGCCATCACCTTGCTCAAGCGGATGGGACACAGCGGCAGCGTGCCCGGCGCCATCATGGCCGACGATGTGCCGGCCGCGCTGGCGCGTTTGCAGGCGGCGGTTCAGGCCCAGCCGGACGCGCCTCTGGATCCAGCCAATGCCCCAACGAGTGACGGGGAGGAAGGCGAGCACGTCACCCTCGCCCATCGGGCATTGCCCCTGATCGAACTGCTCACGACCGCCGCCGCAGAGCATGAAAACGTGATGTGGGATCTCTGATGGGACTTGAGAACGCCCGAAACGACTGTCGTGACTTTCGCAACCTATGTTCTGTAACGTACAGACCGGCGGGGCGGAAAGAGTGTCTGATCGCGACTCTCGGAAGACGCGAACTCCGGTTTCCGTTCGCCGCCGCCTCGATGGGCCACTGCATGGCCAGGTGGCGTTCCCCATGCAACGCCCGTTAAGGAATCAGCCCATGACCACAGCGACCCAGCCCCTCGACTCCGAACAGCTGCGCAAGCTCGACGCCTGGTGGCGCGCGGCCAACTATCTCTCGGTCGGGCAGATTTATCTCTACGACAATCCGCTGCTGAAAGAGCCGCTTTCGCTGGCGCACATCAAACCGCGCCTGCTCGGCCACTGGGGCACGACGCCGGGACTGAGCTTCATCTACGTGCATCTCAACCGCGTCATCAAGGACCAGGATCTCAGCATGATCTATGTCGCCGGTCCGGGCCACGGCGGACCGGCGATGGTGGCGAACGCCTATCTGGAAGGGACCTACAGCGAGGTCTATCCGAACATTGCCCAGGACGAGGACGGGATGCGGCGGCTGTTCAAGCAGTTCTCCTTTCCCGGCGGCATCCCCAGTCATGTTGCGCCCGAGACGCCGGGGTCGATCAACGAGGGCGGCGAGCTGGGCTATGCGCTCTCGCATGCCTTCGGCGCGGCCTTCGACAATCCGGAGCTGATCGTCGCCTGCGTGGTCGGCGATGGCGAGGCTGAGACCGGCCCAATGGCCACGAGCTGGCACTCGAACAAGTTCCTCAACCCCATCCACGACGGCGCCGTGCTGCCCATCCTGCACCTGAACGGCTACAAGATCGCCGGTCCCACGGTGCTCGCGCGCATACCCCGCGATGAGCTGGAGGCGCTGTTCAAGGGCTATGGTTACGCGCCCTATTTTGTCGAGGGCGACGACCCGATGACCATGCATCAGCTCATGGCCGCCACACTCGATACGGTGGTCGCCGAGATCCAGCGCATCCAGAACGATGCCCGCGCCTTCGGTTTCGACACCCGCCCGCGCTGGCCCATGATCATCCTGCGCTCGCCCAAGGGCTGGACCGGCCCGGAGAGCGTGGATGGGAAGGCGACCGAAGGCACCTTTCGCTCGCATCAGGTGCCGATGGCCGATATGACGCGACCCGGCCATCTGAAGATCCTGGAAGACTGGCTTAGGAGCTATCGCCCGGAGGAGTTGTTCGACGCGACCGGCAAGCTCAACGCTGAGATCGCGGCCCTCGCCCCGCACGGTGAGCGGCGCATGAGCGCCAGTCCGCACGCCAATGGCGGCCTGCTGCTGCGCGATCTGCGGATGCCGGATTTTCGCGACCATGCGGTGGCGGTGCCCAGTCCGGGTGGCGTGGACGCCGAGGCGACTCGCGTCCAGGGTCGCTTCATCCGCGATCTGGTGCGGCTCAATCCCGACAACTTTCGCGTCTTCAGCCCGGATGAAACGGCCTCGAACCGCTGGGATGCGGTGTTCGAGGTAACGGATCGCTGCTCGGTCGCGCAGATTCTCACCGGTGACGAGCATGTCGGGCCGGATGGCCGGGTGATGGAGATGTTGAGCGAGCATCAGTGCGAGGGCTGGCTCGAAGGCTATCTGCTCACCGGTCGGCACGGCTTTTTTTCCTGCTACGAAGCCTTCATCCATATCATCGATTCGATGTTCAATCAGCACGCCAAGTGGCTCAAGGTGTGCAACCACATCCCCTGGCGGCGGCCCATTGCCTCGCTCAACTATCTGCTCTCATCGCATGTCTGGCGGCAGGATCACAACGGCTTCAGCCATCAGGATCCCGGCTTCATCGACCACGTCATCAACAAAAAAGCGGCGGTCATCCGCGTCTATCTGCCCCCGGATGCCAACACCCTGCTGTCGGTGACCGATCACTGTCTGCGCAGTCGCAACTACATCAACGTCATCGTGGCCGGCAAACAGTCCGCGCCCCAGTGGCTCGACATGGACGCCGCCATCAAGCACTGCACCGCCGGCATCGGCATCTGGCCCTGGGCCAGCAACGACCAGGGTAGCGAGCCAGAGGTCGTGATGGCCTGCGCCGGTGACGTGCCGACACTCGAAACCCTGGCGGCGGTCACCCTGCTGCACGAACATTTTCCGGAACTGAAGCTCCGGGTCATCAACGTGGTCGATCTGATGAAGCTCCAGCCGCCCAGCGAACACCCGCACGGGCTGAGCGATCGGGAGTTCGATCTGCTCTTCACCACCGACAAGCCGATCATCTTCGCCTATCACGGCTATCCCTGGCTGATCCACCGGCTCACCTATCGCCGCACCAACCACCACAACCTGCATGTGCGCGGCTACAAGGAAGAAGGCACCACCTCAACGCCCTTCGATACCGTGGTTAAAAACGATCTGGATCGCTTCGATCTGGTCGCCGATGTCATTGATCGCGTGCCACGACTCGGACCCCAAGCTGCCTACGCCAAGCAAGCGATTCGCGACAAGCTCATCGAGCACCAGCAGTACATCGCCGAGCATGGCGAGGATCTGCCGGAGGTGCGGGATTGGAAATGGGTGTAAACGCGCTTGGCAATGGCCGGCGGTGATGTCAGGGCAGCCGGCTAGCGTGCGCTAGCGAACAGACGGCGCGGACGCCTGGGGGCCACACTCCCCAGCGTTATCCGCTTTAGATGTCATGAAGCGTGCGCAGGATTCCGCAAACACTCCGACGCACAGGATGCCGGCGAGTTTCACTCTTTCGCGGAGGATGATTGATGACAATGCAACGCAAGTTGACCATCGGGGCCGTCACAGTCGCGGTGTTGATTCTTGGTTTCCTCTGGCTACGCTGGGGACCGAGTTCTTGGGAGGTCCAGATCACCGGCGTCACCGGTGACGGCCGCAATGTGCAATACCGCATCGAGTCGGTGCGTGCTGGTACGGCAGATACCTTGATCTTCAAGAACGCCGACGCCGGTTTTATGCCGCCCTATTTCAAATTCGACTCCGCGACGCTGCAAGCCATTGCCAGTCGTGTGACCCGCGAATGTCCGCAGGAAGTGGTCACCATGAACGGCTATGGCTTTCGTATTCCCTGGCTCGATATGTTTCCAAACGTCATATCCATTGAAGCGCCGGAGCGCTGCCGCAAGGCATCCACGAGAAGCGATGGCAGTGATGCTGCGACTTGAATGCTTTGGCTGATGTCCGGTGGCGAGCGGATATCCTGATGCACACACCGAGTTGAGACTGCTTTCGTTGGTCCAGGATGCAGCGAATCCTCGGCGATGAATCTCGCACTGATTCGCCTGCTTGAGCCAGGCGTGAGAACCAGCGAACCAACGAGCAGGCAGAGGTGTATGGTCATTAAGAAGAAGGCGGTGGCGACAGCCATCCTGATCGCCATCGCCGCTACTGCGGTCCTGGCCTGGATCACCCTGCAACCCTCGGGGCCGGGCGCCGGTTTCGTCAGCGGCAATGGCCGCATCGAGGCCACCGAGATCGACGTCGCCACCAAGCTTGCCGGACGGGTGGAAGACATCCTGGTCAGTGAAGGCGACTTTGTGCAGGCCGGTCAGCCCCTGGCACGGATGCAGGTCGACGTCCTGGACGCGCAGCGCGACGAGGCGCTGGCCAAATCCCGCCAGACCGTCACCGCCGTCGCCAGCGCCAAGGCTCAGGTCGCGGTGCGCCAGAGCGACACCGCCGCGGCGCAGGCGCTGGTGGGTCAGCGCGAGAGCGAGCTGGACGCGGCGCAGCGGCGCTACGCCCGTTCAGTGACCCTGTCAGAGAAGGGCATGACGACCCGCCAGATCCTCGACGACGACCGTGCCCGCGTGCATGGCGCCGAGGCGACGTTGGCCGGTGCGAAGGCCCAGGTGACCGCGAGTGAGGCGGCGACCACGGCCGCGCGCGCCGCGGTCGTCGGCGCCGACTCCGGCGTGGAGGCCAGCGCGGCGACGGTGGCCCGTGTCGAGGCCGACATCGAGGACAGTCACCTCATGTCCCCACGCGCCGGGAGGGTGCAATATCGCATCGCCCAGCCCGGCGAGGTGTTGGCCGCCGGCGGCAAGGTGCTCAACCTGGTGGATCTCAGCGATGTCTACATGACCTTCTTCCTGCCCGAGCGGGCGGCCGGTCGGGTGGCGCTGGGCAGCGAGGTGCGTCTCGTGCTCGATGCGGCGCCGCAGTATGTGATCCCGGCGCGGGTGTCCTATGTCGCCAGCACCGCGCAGTTCACGCCCAAGACGGTGGAGACGGCCAGCGAGCGGCAGAAGCTGATGTTCCGCGTCAAGGCGCGGATCGACCCGGCGCTGCTGAAAAAACACCGCGCGCTGGTCAAGACCGGCCTGCCCGGTATGGCCTGGCTCAAGCTTGATGCGGACACTGCCTGGCCGGCTGACCTGGTCATCAAGGTGCCGGATTGAGCGCCGGCATGGTCCCGCCGCCCCTGGTCGATCCACCACCGGGGCGGGACGCCCCGGCTCCAATCACCCATTCGGTCGCCAGCCTGGTCGGTGTCGGCCTGCGCTACGGCAAAGTCGTGGCGCTGGATGACATCACCCTGGACATTCCAGCCGGGCGCATGGTCGGCCTGCTCGGCCCGGATGGTGTGGGTAAATCCAGCCTGCTGGCGCTCTTGTCCGGCGCCCGTGCTATTCAACAGGGCCAGGTGCGAGCCTTGGGCGGGGATATGGCCAGTGCGCGCCATCGTGGGCGCGTCTGCCCGCGTATCTCCTACATGCCCCAGGGCCTGGGCAAGAACCTCTATCCGACCCTGTCGATCGAGGACAACCTTCAGTTCTTCGGTCGGCTGTTCGGCCACCCGGCCGCCGAGCGCCGCCGCCGCATCGACGCACTGACCGCGAGCACCGGCCTGACGCCGTTCCTGTCGCGCCCGGCCGGCAAGCTCTCGGGCGGCATGAAACAGAAGCTCGGGCTCTGCTGCGCGCTGATTCACGACCCGGACCTGCTGATCCTGGACGAGCCGACCACCGGCGTCGATCCGCTCGCCCGCTCGCAGTTCTGGGATCTGATCAAGGCGATCCGCTCCGTCGATTCCACGCAGGACAGCACCTTCGACGCCACTCCTCGCACTGAACAAGGCCGACGCCAGGATAGCCCCGAGCGCGCTGGCACGAGCATGAGCACGGGCACGGGCATGAGCGTGATCGTCGCCACCGCCTACATGGACGAGGCGCAGGACTTCGACTGGCTGGTGGCGATGGATGCCGGCCGTGTCCTGGCCACCGGCACGCCGGCCGAGCTGCTGGAGCGCACCGGCGCCGACTCGCTGGACGCGGCCTTCATCGCCCTGCTGCCGGAGGACCGTCGGCGCGGTCATCGCGCCGTGACCATCCCGCCGCTTGCGGCCGCCAGCGACGCGGACATCGCCATCGAGGCCAAAGACCTCACCATGCGTTTCGGCGATTTCGTCGCCGTCGATCATGTGAATCTCTCCATCCGTCGCGGCGAGATCTTCGGTTTCATCGGCTCCAACGGCTGCGGCAAGTCCACCACCATGAAGATGCTGACCGGCCTGCTGCCGGCCAGCGCGGGCAGCGCGGCGCTATTCGGGCAGGCGGTCGACCCCAAGGACATCGGCACGCGCAGGCGAGTGGGCTACATGTCGCAGGCGTTTTCGCTCTATTCGGAACTCTCGGTGCGCCAGAACCTGGTGCTGCACGCGCGTCTCTTTCAGGTGCCGGAGACCGAGATCCCGGCGCGGGTGGAGGAGATGATCCAACGGTTCGGTCTGGCCGAGTCGGTCGACGCGCTGCCCGGCACGCTGCCGCTGGGCATCCGCCAGCGTCTCTCGCTGGCCGTGGCCATGGTGCATCGGCCCGAGCTGCTGATCCTGGACGAACCCACCTCGGGCGTGGACCCCATCGCGCGCGACAGCCTCTGGCAACTGATGATCGACCTGGCGCGCAACGACCGAGTCACCATCTTCATTTCCACCCATTTCATGAACGAGGCCGCGCGCTGCGACCGTATCTCGCTGATGCACGCCGGGCGCGTGCTGGTCACCGATGCCCCCGCCGAGCTGGTGCGTCAACGCGGCGCGGCGACGCTGGAGACGGCCTTCATTGGCTATCTGGAAGACGCCGGCGCGCGCGGCGAGACGTCGGCCGCGCTGGCGCCGGCGGCCCCAGCAGTTCCAGCGTCCGCGCCACGCGCCCGCCGCCTTCCCTTCAGCCCGGGGCGCGCCTGGAGCTACGCGCTGCGCGAGACACTGGAGCTGCGACGCGACCCGATGCGCGCCACCATGGCTCTGTTGGGAACGGCGCTGCTGATGTTCGTCTTCGGCTATGGCATCAGCCTGGACGTAGAGGACCTGAGCTACGCCGTGCTCGACCGCGACCGGACCGGCTTGAGCCAGAACTATGCGCTGAACCTGTCCGGCTCGCGCTACTTCGTCGAGCGCCCGCCGATCCAGGACGACCGCGATCTCGACCGGCGGATGCGCGCCGGCCAGCTCGCGCTGGCCATCGAGATCCCGCCCGGCTTCGCGCGCGACATCGCGCGCGGTCACAGCGTCCAGATCGGCGCCTGGGTGGACGGCGCCATGCCGGTGCGCGCCGAGACAGTGCGGGGCTATGTGCAGGGGATGCACCGGGGTTGGCTATTGGAGCAGGCGAAACAGCGGCTCGGTCAGGATGCCGCGGTCAGCCCGGCTACGATCGAGACCCGCTTTCGCTACAACCCGGACGTGCGCAGCCTGCCGGCGATGGTGCCGGCGGTCATCCCCATGCTGCTGCTGATGATCCCGGCGATGCTGACCGCGCTGTCGGTGGTGCGCGAGAAGGAGCTGGGCTCGATCATCAATCTCTACGTCACCCCGGTCACCCGCGGCGAGTTCCTGCTCGGCAAGCAGATGCCGTACATCCTGCTGGCGATGCTCAACTTCGCCCTGCTGACGCTGCTGGCGGTCACCGTCTTCGGGGTCGCGGTGAAGGGTAGCCTGCTGGCGCTGACGGCGGGGGCGCTGCTGTTCGTGACCTTCTCGACCGGCTTCGGCCTCTTCGCCTCGACCTTCACGCGCAGCCAGATCGCGGCCATGTTCGTGACCATCATCGGCACCATCATCCCGGCGATTCAGTTCTCCGGCATGTTGAATCCGGTGTCCTCGCTCGAAGGCGTGGGGCATGTCATCGGCCAGGTCTATCCGGCCGCGCATTTCCTGACCATCACGCGCGGCGTCTTCAACAAGGCGCTGGGCTTCGCCGGCCTCGAGGCCTCCTTCTGGCCGCTCGCGCTGGCGGTGCCGGTGATCCTGGCCCTGTCGATCCTGCTGTTGAAGAAGCAGGCGCGCTGAGGATGCCGCACCTCGCCAACATCTATCGGCTGGGCATCAAGGAACTCTGGAGCCTGGCGCGCGACCCCATGATGCTCGTCCTCATCGCCTACACCTTCACGGTGTCCATCTATGTCGCCGCCACGGCGATGCCGGAGACCCTGCACAAGGCGCCGATCGCCATCGTCGATGAGGACGCCTCACCGCTGTCGGCGCGCCTCGCCAGCGCCTTCTATCCGCCGCGCTTCGATCCGCCGGCGATGATCAGTCTGTCCGCGATCGACGCAGGCATGGATGCCGGGACCTATACCTTCGTGCTGGATATCCCGCCGGACTTTCAACGCGACCTGCTGGCCGGGCGCTCGCCCGCCATCCAGCTCAATGTCGATGCCACGCGCATGAGCCAGGCCTTTACCGGCAGCCGCTTTGTCCAGCAGATCGTGCTGGGCGAGGTCACGGCGTTCATGCAGGGCTATCGCGGCAGTGTCGCGTTGCCGGTGGAACTGGCCCTGCGCAACCGATTCAATCCCAACCTGGAGCAGTCCTGGTTCGGCGCGCTGATGGAGATCATCAACAACGTGACCCTGCTTTCGATCATCCTGACCGGCGCGGCGCTGATCCGCGAGCGCGAGCACGGCACCATCGAGCACCTGCTGGCAATGCCGATCACGCCGGCGGAGATCATGCTGGCCAAGGTCTGGTCGATGGGGCTGGTGGTGGTGCTGGCCGCCGCCGTGGCGATGGTCTTCGTCGTGCAGGGCGTGCTGCGCATCCCGATCGAGGGCTCGCTGGCGCTCTTTCTGGTCGCCGCCGCGCTGCATCTGTTCGCCACCACCTCGCTCGGCATCTTCATGGCCACGCTGGCGCGCTCCATGCCGCAGTTCGGAATGCTCGCGGTGCTTATCCTGTTACCGCTGCAACTGCTCTCGGGCAACTCCACCCCGCGCGAGAGCATGCCGGCACTGGTACAGGACGTGATGCTGGCCGCGCCGACCACGCACTTCGTCACCGCCGCCCAGGCCATCCTCTATCGCGGCGCCGACCTTGAGGTGGTCTGGCCGCCGTTCCTCGCGCTGGCCGTGATCGGCGCGGTGTTCTTCGGCATCGCGCTGAGTCGCTTTCGCCGCACCATCAGTGCGATGGCCTAGCACCGATCCAGCCACGGGAAAGACCAATGATTCGGACCATTGCGCCATGAAGACCTATCTCGACTGCTATCCCTGTTTCCTGCGGCAAGCCCTGAGCGCGGCGCGCCAGGCCGAAGCGGCCTGGATGCGTTCAGTCACATCATCGACAACGGTTCGGATGCGCCTGGCACCTTGCTTGAGCATTGCTCCGCGGCGTTTCGCAAGCAATTCGCCCAAGCACCGCTGATCCTGGCTAAGGGCCAAGCCAACTACGAGACACTCAGCGAGACCCAGGCGCCGGTGTTCTTCCTGCTCCAGGCGAAGTGCGCGGTCATCGCTGGCGATCTGGGCGTGCCGATCGGCAGCGTGGTGCTGAAGGCGTCGGCGGGGATGGACCCATAGGGCACGGCGACCGACTCGGGACCGCGGACAGACGGATACCGGAGCGTCGCGGTCGGGATGACCAATGTCGCGAGGCGCTCGCGAATCCGCCAGGACGCTTATGTGCGGCAGCGTACCGACAGCCATTGCCAGTGCGCCTAAAAGAAGCCTATCGCATTGGTTCAGTTTAACGCTGACAGATGAGCGTTCGGCCCCTTGCGCAGACCAGCATCCTACCAATCTTGACTGGAGGAACTGGATCGGCAATGGGAAGCGGAATCTGACGCCACGCCCCCAGCGAGCCCCCTCTAGCCCACTGGCCCAACCGTCCCCGCCGACCGCCGTTGGCGCAACCCCAAATCTGCCTGAGCCCAGGACTGCAAACATGAACCCCACACAGGCACTCCATCAGCTCGGCCAGAGCCTCTGGCTGGACAACATCACGCGCAACCTGCTGCGCAGCGGCACCCTGGCGCGTTACATCGGCGAGTTATCGGTGACTGGCCTGACCTCGAACCCGACCATCTTCGAGCATGCGATCGGCGCGTGCGACAGCTACGACGACAGCATCCGCGTGCTCGCCGACAGAGGTCTGTCGGATGAGGATCTGTTCTTTGCACTCGCCCTCGAAGACCTGACGCAAGCGGCCGATCTGTTCCGACCTGCCTTCGACGCCAGCGACGGTCTGGACGGATGGGTGTCGCTCGAAGTCTCGCCGCTGCTGGCCCACAACACGGCTCACACCATCCGGGACGCGAACCGGCTGCATGCGAAGGCCGACAAGCCCAACCTGTTCATCAAGATCCCCGGCACGGCCGAGGGCATCGCGGCCATCGAGGAAGCCATCTTCGAGGGCGTGCCGGTCAACGTCACGCTGCTGTTCTCGTGCGAACAGGTGCTGGCCGCCGCCGAAGCTTACATGCGCGGCATCGAGCGCCGGCTGGCGGCCAGGCTCGATCCGAACGTGGCGTCGGTGTTGTCGCTCTTCGTCAGCCGCTGGGACGTCGCAGTGGAGGATTCCGTCGCGCCGCCTTTCCGCAATCGGTTGGGCATCGCCATCGCCCTGCGCACCTTCAAGGCGCACGGCGAACTCTTGGCCTCGGAGCGTTGGCAGCGACTCGCCGCCACCAGCGCGCGCCCGCCGCGCCTGCTGTGGGCCAGCACCGGCACCAAGGATCCCGCGGCGTCGGACACCTTGTACGTCGAGGCGCTAGCAGCGCCCGGAACCATCAACACCTTGCCCGAGAAGACACTGCTGGCCTTTGCCGATCACGGCCAGGTCGAACTGGCACTGCCTGCCGACTGCGGCGACGCCGAAGCCGTGATCGCGGACTTCCGACGCGAAGGTATCGATGACGACGGACTCGCCGCCCGGCTGCAGCGCGAGGGGGTCGATGCGTTCGCTACCTCCTGGCATGCGCTGCTCACGCGCATCCGCGAGAAGCGCGCTTCACCGGCGCCGCGGACATGAGCGCGACCAGCCTCGATCGGCTGTGCATCAGCACCCTGCGCACGCTGGCCATCGACCAGGTGCAGCGGGCCAACTCCGGGCACCCCGGTACGCCGATGGGCGCGGCGCCCATCCGCCTACTGCCTGTGGCAGCGCTTCCTGCGCTTTGACCCCGAAGACGCCGCCTGGCCCGACCGCGACCGCTTCGTGCTGTCGGTGACCGGTTATGTCGAATGGGTGCTCGGGCATCTGCGCCCCAAATCGGCGCTGCATCTGGTCAGCTTCTGGGCGCGCAGCGGCGATTATCAGTCCGGCGGCGCCTTCGGCTTCCGCGATCAACTGCAAGACGCCATGGCGCTCATCCATGCCGAGCCAGGGCTGGTGCGCGAGCATCTGTTGCGCTGTGCCGGGCGCCAGTTCCGCGAAGGCGATGTGCAGCACTGGTGGCATCCGCCTTCAGGTCGCGGTGTGCGTACCCGTTGCTCGGATGACTATCT
Source organism: Thiorhodovibrio winogradskyi (assembly GCF_036208045.1). Lineage (NCBI taxonomy): Bacteria > Pseudomonadati > Pseudomonadota > Gammaproteobacteria > Chromatiales > Chromatiaceae > Thiorhodovibrio > Thiorhodovibrio winogradskyi. The sequence continues at coordinate 3,530,036 of NZ_CP121472.1, forward strand.
GTGGCTACCGCTGGCAACCTGTCGCTATGTCCTGATCACCGGCGACAGCGGCGTGCTTGATGAGACTGCGCCCTTCCTCGATGGCCGCCTGGTCAGTGGCGAGGACGACGGCTACTACGGCAACAGCAGCCGATAGCGGGTCAGGTGGATGCGCTGCGCTTATCCACCCTACGATCACGTTGGTTGATGATCGCCGGCATCATGTGGTTGAGATCATCAGACCTGACTGAATGCTGGGCTCAATGCTGGGCTGAATACTTATCTGATATCAAGAGGTTGCACGCCATTACCGAAGGGATAGCCGCCAAGTTTCGCTTGATCCTGGATGGAGGTTTCGACCGTCTCTGCTAACCTATATGGTCAGTCTGACGTGCGTCTCTTGAGATCAGGAACAACCACCCATGACAAGCCGTCTCCCAGCGGCAATCGCTGAACTTCGCCTTCTAGTCGGTTTTCTCGGCGAACAATCCCAGTATCACTGGTGGTCCAGCCGTTTTCTGGCAACCACCAGCGAGGCATTCCTGCTGCCGGTGTTCCCTCGCACCACCCTGCTCGCTCAGTACCACGGGGTTTGCGAAGCCGCCCGTCTTAAACACGATGAGCACATCGGCATCGGTCGCCATGACCATCTGTACCGTCTGCCCGAGGCGCTGGAGCAAGCCATGGCTCAGGCGGTATCCGCCCCCGACTTTGCTCCCCGCATCAAGCCTCTCCTGGCATCCACCGCTTCCGCCATCGCCCGACTCGCCGCAATGGCCACATCAGCGACAGAGAAAAGAGAAGGCCCAGTGCTGCTTGATCATTGCGATCATGATCGGCTCGATGCATTGATTCAGCAGGGCGCGGGACAGTATCAAGCTGCCTTTAGCGCGGGTTATCAGTGCTTTCCCTATCTGCAAGCCAACTGATGCCCGAGGAGCCATGTTTTTATACCACCCAACTCCAGGCCGGTCTGGGCATGGTGGAAGAAAGCAACGTATTGCTCGGGCTGTACCAGCCGGGCATGAACTGCACCCAGCTCTATCAAGCAGCACTGAATTCTGGCCAATTCCCCCTGGTGTCGGCCAGACGCTTAAGAAACATTGTGGTTGAATGTTTCGGCCCGAGGTATCTGAAAACCGAGGTCGCGATTCACCTCAAACCCCTTGCGGAGGTGTTACCCACCCGTCAACTGGTGCCATTTCTGCTGGTGTTTACCGCGCAGGCCAATCGCATTCTGGCCGACTTCATTCGTGACATCTATTGGCCGCACTCCAGCGCGGGTCGAGTAAGCCTGAGCAAAGAAGACGCAACGGACTTTGTACATAACGCCGTTCGCGATGGTAAGACCCGAACGCCCTGGTCGGAATCCACCGTGCGCCGCGTCTCCGGCTACCTGCTCGGCTGTTGCGCCGACTTCGGCCTGCTCGCGGCGGGGCGTTCATCGACCCGGCCCATCCAACCGCTGCGCATCCAACCAATCACAACGCTCTTTTTTGCCTACCACTTGCACTTTTCTGGACTCAGCGACCATGGCGTGCTAAACCACCCGCTCTGGGGTCTGTTCGGGCTGGAACCTGGCGAGGTCAGAGCGGCCATGCAGCGTCTCGCTAGCAACGGCTGGTGGATCATGCAATCCGCCGCCGGTAGTACGCGCATCACCTGGCTGCTGCCAACCATGGAGGACATCACCCGTGTCATCGCCAACCCTGTCATCGCTCAAGGCTGATTTCGAGGAACTGCTGTGCCGCATCAAAGCCGGGCGCGACTTTGCTCACGCGAGCTTCGAGCCGGTCTTCTACCTGGTGTTCCCGCCCCACGCCCTGCTTGAGGTCAAGCGCCAACTGCCGGCTTGGGAGGCGCGGTTGGTCAACGACGGCTGGGAAGTGCATCCTTTCTCCATCACCCATGCGATTCAAGCCATCCTGGATGAGCAACCGGACTTCATCCGCACCCTCTGGCAAACTCAGGATGCCAAGGCCCCATTGGAATGGACCAAAACCAACAACGCCCTGGCGGCCGCCATCAGCAAAAACGACGCCTTGGCAGCCCGGCTGGAACAACAACTGGCAAGCCTTGAGGGCAACCCAAACGCCATGCTGCTGGTGACGGATCTCGAAGCCCTGCACCCCTATGTGCGCATCGGCGTCATTGAAGGCCATCTGCTTGGTCGCTTCAGCGTGCCCACCATTTTTTTCTATCCCGGCGTGCGCACCGGCAAAACCCGCCTAAAGTTTCTCGGCTTTTATCCAGAAGACGGCAATTATCGCTCAGTACACGTTGGCGGTTAATTTCATTAAGGGACGGCCCGTATGGACATCAAAGCACTCTTCGACAGCAGCAAAGATATTTACCGCAGTATCGAGAAGGTCATCACCTATGGCGTGGCGCAGGAAGCCCGCCTTAAGGCGGAGATTTCCGAATACGTGGTCACCGAGAGTATCGAAGAACAGCTCGGGAAATTGCTCGACAAAATGGAAGCCGCCATGGAAGCCGGCGGCGAGAATGAAGTCGGCATTTGGGTCTCGGGCTTTTATGGCTCGGGCAAAAGCTCCTTTACCAAATACGTCGGCCTGGCGTTTGATGAGCGCGTCACCATCGATGGCGTCCCCTTTCTGCATCATCTGCAAAACCGGCTGAAGAAAAGCACCACCAAGGCCCGGCTAGCGGCGGTGGCGAAGAAATACCCCGCGGCGGTCTTGATGTTGGATCTGGCCAGCGAACAGGTCGCCGGCGCCACCATGGAAGAGGTCTCCACCGTCCTTTATTACAAGGTACTGCAATGGGGCGGCTATTCGCGCAATCTAAAAGTCGCCGCCTTCGAGCGGCGCACCAAGCACGACGGTCGGCACGACGAGTTCCTGCGCCTCTTCAGCGAACTCACCCAAGGCCAAGCCTGGGCCGATTATCGCAACGATGATCTCGTCGTCGACAGCGTCATGCCCGAACTGGCCCACCGGATGTATCCGCATCTGTTTCGCACCCCGAGCGCCTTCAGCACCGAAACCAGTGAGATCATCCGCTTCGAGAACGACCGCGTGGCCGAGATGATTGAGATTGCCCGCGAAGCCAGCGGTCGCGACTACATTATTTTCGTGGTCGATGAGGTCGGGCAGTATGTCGGCTCGCGGCAAAATCTGATTCTCAACCTCGACGGCCTCGGCAAGAATCTCAAGGCCATCGGCAACGGAAAGGTGTTGTTCATCGGCACCGCCCAGCAGCGCCTGACCGAGGACGATCCCAGCGCCGCGCTCAACTCCCAGCAATTATTCAAGCTCAAGGATCGCTTCCCCATCCAGATCGACCTGGAAGCCAGCGACATTAAGGAGATCTGCACCAACCGCCTGCTCGGCAAGTCGCCCGCCGGCGAAGCAGAAGTGGGGCAACTCTTTGACCAACACGGCCAGAGCTTGCGCCACCACACCAAGCTCGAAGACGCCCGCGCCTATGGCGCCGACTTCGACCGCCAGACCTTCATCGACCTCTATCCCTTCCTGCCGGCGCATTTCGACATTTTGCTGCACCTGCTCGGCGCCCTGGCCAAGTCCACCGGCGGCATCGGCCTGCGCTCGGCAATCAAGGTGATCCAGGACATTCTGGTCGAAGGCCCCGACGGCAAAAGCCCCATCGCCGATCAACCCCTCGGCTGGCTGGCCACCACAGTGACCCTGTTCGACGCCCTGGAGCGCGACATCCGCCGCGCCTTCGCCTCCCTGTATCAGGCGTTGGACAAGGTCAGGTTCTGCTTTCCGGATTCCGCGCGGCATCAGCAGATCGGCAAGAGCATCTGCGTGTTGCAGATCCTCGGCAATCTGCCCATCTCGCGCCACAACCTCGCCGCCCTGATGCACCCGAGCCTGACCTCGCCGTCGCTCAAGGAGCCGATCGCCGCGGCCATTGAGGATCTCCTGCGCGACCCCGTGGTCCCCTTGGGCGAGCAAGACGGCGTGCTCGCCTTCCACAGCGAAAAGCTCAACGCCATCGAGCAGGAGCGCGCCCAACTCCCGCTGCGCGCCAGCGACCTGCGCCGCGTCCACCACGAGGCCCTGCAAGACGCCTACAGCCCGCTGCCCGCCACCCAACTGAACAACAGTTTCTCGGTCACCACGGGGCTGAAAGCGCAGTCGGCCAGCGGCATCCCCGCCAGCCTGGCCGGCGAGCGCCACCCCATCCAGACCCTGGTCGAGTTGGTCGCGCCCAGCGAGGTTGAGACCGCCAAAATCCGCCTGAGCGATGAAAGCCGCCAGCCCAGCGCCCGCCACAGCATCTTTCTGCTCGGGCGCAGCGCCCCGGCGATGGACACGCTGAGCGCGGAGATCGTCCGCTGCCGTGATATCGTCAACAAATACCGCAACGACCCGGATCAGGAAGTCAAGGACTACTGCGGCGCGCAAAGCGACCGTGCTGCCCGGCTGCTGCATCAACTCGGGCGGCAGATCGGCCACAGCCTGCTCCAGGGGTCCTTTATCTTTCGCGGCGAGCTGAGCGCGGTGGACAGCTTCAGCCAGGATCTGATCGATGCGGCGCGCAAGCACCTCGCCCGCGTCGCCGCCCAGGTGTTCGACCGTCATGCCGAGGCGCCGGTGCGTGTCGGCACCGATCTGGCCGAGAAGTTTCTGCGCCAGGGCCACCTGACCGGCATCACCAGCCAGATCGACCCCTTGGGGCTGGTGAAACTCCAGGGCGGCCAGGGCCACATCGACAGCCAACACAAAGCCCTGACCAGCATCAAGGACCAGATCGAACGCCAGGGCAGCCTGGAGGGCAAGCGCCTGAGCGACCTCTTTGCCGACGCCCCCTTCGGTTGGTCACCCGACACCCTGCGTTATCTGGTCGCCGCCTTGCTGGTGGCCGGGGAGATCAAGCTCAAGCTCGCCGGGCGCGAGATCACCGTCAACGGCCAGCAGGCGATCGACGCGCTCAAAACCAACAACAGTTTCAAATCCGTCGGGATCAGCCTGCGCGACAACAAACCCTCCATGGAGATGCTCGCCCGCGCCGCCGGGCGGCTCACCAGCCTGGCGGGCGACACCATCGTCCCGCTCGAAGACAGCATCAGCAAGGCCGCCGCCAAGCTGTTGCCGAACCTTCAGCACCAGTTCGCGCCGCTGGCCAGCACCCTGCGCGCGCTGGAACTCCCCGGCGCCGCGCGGCTCGACCAACTCGCCAGCGACATCAAAGCCATTCTCGCCACCGATGCCTCCGATGCGGTGCAACGCCTCGGCGCGGAGACCTCTGAAGTATTCGACAGCCTGGAGTGGGCCAGAAGCCTCAAGCAGACCATGGCCCAGGGGCTGGAGACCACCCTGCACGCGCTGCGCCGCCATCTGCGCGACATCCACGCCCTGCCCAGCCACGGCACCCCCGGCCAACTGCGCCAGGCGCTCAGCGAACCCATGGCCGATCTCGAACAGCGCCTGCAACACCCGGACTTTCATAAATACGCCACCGACTTCGCCAGCGGCCTCACCGAGTTGCAAACCCAGGTGCGCGATGCCGTCAAGCCAATGCAACAGGACCAGACCCTGCGCCTGCGCGCGGCCGAGGACGACCTGCGCCGCCTGCCCGAATGGCCCGAACTCAGCCACCAGGACCGCAACAACGCCCTGGCTGATCTGCAAAACCTCGCCACCCAGGCCAGCGAGGACCTCACCGGCCTGCGCGACCTGATCAACCAGGACTACAGCATCCAAAACGAAGTCCAAGACATCAAACACCGCATCCAGCAACGCGGCCAAGAGATCCTGCAAGAGCGCCTGCGCGCGGAACAGCTTCAAGCCGTCAAGGACGGTCAAGCCACCATCTGTCGTCAGCAGGTCTTACAACCGCGCATCACCAGCATCCAAGATCTGGACCAGCTAATCAGGGACTTACAGCAACTGCGCGGCGAGCTCAAGTACGCGAGCGAATTTGAATTGCAACTGCGTATTGAACAATAAAGGTTGGTGGGCGGCGAGGATTCCCATGAAACTTGACCAAATTCGCGACAACATCCGGCAGAAATACAGCGATGCGCGTCTTTTGATCGAAAACGGACGCTACGCGAATGCGATCTATCTGTGTGGCTATTGTATTGAGCTGTCGTTGAAATACGCCATTGCGGCGCGACTGCATTGGCCAGCGTATCGCACGGAAGGTAAGCTAAAGTTTCTAAGGGTGCATGACCTGGATGTTCTGGTGCCCTTGACCGGTCAAGAGCAGTACATCAAGACCTTGCCCTCTTGGTCCGTGGCGATTCAGTGGAACGAATCGCGTCGTTACGAAGACCCAGCGCTAGCCACCGAGCAGGATGCCACTGACATGCTTGGCGCGGCGAAAGAATTTGCGGAGACATTATGCGCGATCTCGTTGTGAGTCTTGGTGTTGTGCTGGCGGACATTGAACGGGAAAAAGGCCCTTTCCAAGTGAAATGCCTGGTGACGCCTGATCCTGTTGAGCCAATGTGGGATTTGGTGCTCGTGGCGCAGTGGTTCTGGCCCGAGCGCAAACAGACGCTGGACTTCTTGGTTCCCCGAGTGATGGGGCGTCTGGATTATGAGCATCTGATGCATTTCTCCGGCCTGGTGATCTATCCGCCAGACAGCGACAACCCGCTGACCGAAGCCTTGCGCGAGATTCAAGACAACCACCGTCATCACCGCGACGACTGGCTGCGAGCGGGAGGCTTGGTGACAGTGCAAACGCGGCTGCCGCAAGCACGTTTGGTCATTCCGCTGGATGACGAGCCGCCATCCGCAGACACAGCATCGGAATGGAATGCTACCCACCAAGCCTGTGCATGATGAGGAACACCCCCGCATGGCCTTCGACAAAGCCACCCGCAACGCCCTGCAGAAATTCGTCGCCCGTGCCCGGCGGCTGCTCAGTGAGGAATTCACCCGCCAGTTGCAGGCCAGCTATGGCATGGACCCCACCTCCGGCGCCGTCGCCGACATGGCCGCCCTGAGCCACCTCGACAACCAGCAACAGCAAACCGCCGCCATTCTGCGCGAGACCCTGCACCACTACCTCGCCATCACCCCCGGCAAGAGCGCCCAGGAGCGCAGCCAGCAGGTGCTCGAACGCATGGTGCGCGAACAAGCCTTCACCCTGCTCAACCGGCTCGCCGCCCTGCGTATGGCTGAATCCCGTGGCGTGCTGTTCGAGTCCCTCGCCCGGGGTCAAGCCTCGCAAGGCTTTCAGCTCTATCAAATGGTCGCCGGCCCCGCCTTGGGCGAGGTTGGCGATGTCTATCGCCAGTATCTGCTAAGCCTGTTTGACGAACTCGGCCAGGATCTCCCCGACCTCTTCGACCGCCACAGCCCCCAGGGCCTGCTGTTCCCCAAGGACTCCGTCCTGCTCGACCTGCTCGACGCCATCAACCACCCCGACATCGCTCACCTCTGGGCCGAAGACGAAACCATCGGCTGGATTTATCAGTATTACAACGACCCCGACGAGCGCAAGGCGATGCGCGCCGCCTCCGCCGCGCCGCGCAACTCCCGCGAACTGGCGGTGCGCAACCAGTTCTTCACCCCGCGCTATGTGGTTGAGTTTCTCACCGACAACACCCTCGGGCGGCTATGGTTCAACGCCACCGACGGTCACACTCGTCTGCGCGAGACCTGCCGTTATTTGCTGATCAAGCCTGATGCGCCACTCCCACCCGTCACGCGACCGCGCGACCCGCGCACCCTGAAATGGCTCGACCCGGCCTGTGGCTCCATGCACTTTGGGCTCTATGCTTTCGATCTCTTCTTACCGATCTACCGCGACGCCTGGGACTGGGAACAACAGCACGGCGCCGGATCACTGGATACTTCCAGCGCGCCTGACGGCGCCTTTGCGCCGCTCAGCCAACGCTACCCGGACGAGATGGCCTTGCAGCGCGACCTCCCGCGCCTGATCATCGAACATAACCTGCATGGCGTCGACATCGACCCGCGTGCCGCCCAGATCGCCGCCCTGGCGCTGTGGTTGCGCGCGCAACGCGCCTGGCACGAGGCCGGCGTCGCCGTCCAGGATCGCCCGCCAATCGGTCGCGGTCATGTCCTCGCCGCTGTCGCGCCGCCGGCGGAACCCGAGCTGCGCGCACAACTGGCCGAGCAACTGGATTTCCTCGACGCCGACCTGTTCGCGCGCACCCTGCAACTGCTTGAGGGGCTGCCGGAACTCGGCGTGTTGCTGCAAGCCGAACGCGCCTTGCCGCGGTTGATCCGCGAGGTCTATGGCGAGCATGGCCCGATGTTTCGCGACGCCGACCAGGCACAATGGCACCAGGCCGAGGAGCGGCTGCGCCGCGCGCTGACTGACTTTGCCCAAACCGCGCACGCCAGCTATCAAGCGCGGCTGTTTGCCCAGGATGCGCTGGCCGGCTTGCGCCTGATCGACCTGTGCCGCCAGACTTTCGACGTGGTGGTGATGAATCCGCCCTTCGGCGCGCTCGCCGCCGGCACCAAGGAGCGGCTGGGCAAAGCCTACCCGCGCAGCAAGAACGACCTGCTCGCGGTCATGGTCGAACGCGGACTGGAGCTGCTACGCCCCGGCGGCCGGCTCGGCGCCATTACCTCGCGCACCTGTTTCTTTCTCTCCAGCTTTCAGAAGTGGCGCGAGGGCGTGGTGCTGGGTCTGGCCGAGCCGGAGGTCATGGCGGATCTGGGCCATGGGGTGATGGATGATGCCATGGTGGAAGCGGCGGCTTATTGTTTAGTCAAAACCTGATGGGAGCACTCTAATGCAAGCGCAACGCGTTCTTGGTCGTGTCGATCATGGCACTCTCTTGATTCAGTTACCTGAAAGCTTCAACCATCGGCGGGTTGAAGTCATCGTGCTGGCACTCGATGAAGAGAACGCTTTGCCGGAAACGCGCCAGCCGCATCCCGATCTTGCCGGAAGTGTGCGGATCCATGGTGATATTTTCGCATCGGCTCCCGAGCAGGATTGGGATCTGCCTCAATGATCGTGCTGGATACCCACATCTGGCTGTGGTGGATCACGCGCGATGATCGCCAACTGAAACAGCGATGGCGGGAAAAAATCACCGCCGCGGATCAGTTGGGTGTTGCGGCGATTTCCTGCTTCGAAGTGGCCTGGCTGGTACAACATGGTCGCGTCGAGCTATCCGAGCCTCTGGACTCTTGGTTTGACAAGGCATTGAATGGCTCCGGCATCAGGTTGCTGGCGATCACCCCGGAGATTGCCCGGATTGCCGCGCAACTTCCTGAGCATCACCGCGACCCACAGGATCGCCTCATCATTGCCACCACCCTGGCGCATGAGGCGACGCTGATCTCGGCAGATGGAAAATTCACGCTCTATCACGAACTGCAAGGCCGACTGTTGTAACCAAATGACCACCTTCCTGCGTCTGTTATCCGAGTCCGACAAAGCGACGGCGCTGCTGGAGCTGTGCGATCGGCAGCGCGCCGGCGGCGATGATCCGCGCTGTTTCGAGGTGGCGCCGGATGCTTTTGATGCGATACCCGGTCAGCCTTTTACGTATTGGGTGAGTGAGGCGGTGAGATCCTCATGGGCTACAAACAGCCTGGCCAATGACGTATCAAGTGCTCGCATTATATGTTCAACTCTCGGCGCCATCACCTCGCGCACTTGTTTCTTCCTTTCCAGCTTTCAGAAGTGGCGCGAGGGCGTGGTGCTGGGCCTGGCTGAGCCGGAGGTCATGGCGGATCTGGGCCATGGGGTGATGGATGATGCCATGGTGGAAGCGGCGGCCTATTGTTTAGTCAAGCATTGAGGACAATCTGATATGCAAACCTTGGTTTTCGATTGTGAAATTGATGCCACACGCAATTTGGTGCTGCGCCTCCCAACCACTGTCGCACCCGGTCATCATCGCATTTCAGTGATGATTGACCCTCCCGCGCTAAACAAAGCTGAAGCGTCCATTACCCCAATTCCAGAGTCGGTTGCGCCTCGCACGGAACTTTGGTCGCAGCTAGCAGCGCTGCGGCAACTGGCAGAAGAGGAAGGTGAATTATCCCAACCCCTTTCCTGGGACGGGGTATTGGCGGAGGTGGAACGACGACGGGGAGAGCGCGATGACTAAAGTGCGCACTTATGTCGACGCCAATGTGCTGATCGCGGCATGGAATGCCGAGAAAGAACCACGGGCTTGGGCGCGTGCGGTACTAGATGATCCCCAGCGCCGATTCATCATCAGCGACTTTGTGCGTCTTGAAGTCCTGCCCAAGCCGGAATTTCATCGCAAAACGCGCGAACTGGCCTTCATGCACATGGTTTTTTCGACAGCGGAAAACGTGCCCGTGAGCACCGCATTGGTACAACGCGCGCTTGCGATGGCGGGACGTTACGATCTGAGTCCACTGGATGCCCTGCATCTAGCGGCTGCGGCGGAAGCCAGGGTGGATGAACTCGTTACAATGGAGCGACCGGAAAAGCCAATGTGTCGGCAAACGGAGGTCCGGGTGATTTCTTTACGAGTACTAGACGAGCAAGGGAAGGCATGACCATCTTCCTGCGCCTGTTATCCGAGTCCGACAAGGCATCGGCGCTATTGGAGCTGTGTGATCGGCAGCGCGCCGGCGGTGATGACCCGCGCTCTTTCGATGTAGCGCCGGACGCCTTCGATGCGATACCGGGAAAGCCCTTTGCGTATTGGGTGAGTGAGGCGGTGAGGGAGACGTTCATGCGCTTTGATTCATTCGAGTGTAATGGCCGATTTGTTAAGCACGGGCTCACCACAGGTAACGATGATCGGTTTGTTCGGGTATGGTGGGAAACCCCTAAAGCATCCGGTTGGTTACCTTTTGCTAAAGGTGGCAACTATTCACCTTACTACGCTGACCAGCAATTATTGTTAAAATGGTTTGATAACGGCGCTGAACTGAGAGCGGGCTATCAAACGAAATCAATACCGGGAACCCGGCTTGACGGCAATGAGTTTTTTGGTCGCAGAGGTATCACTTGGCCCCTTAGAGCGCACAGATTTTCACCTCAAACGCTAAATGCGAACGCTAGTTTTTCTGCAAGAGGTTACTGCGCTTTTTTACCGGATGGTACCGAGCTTATTGCGCTTGCAATTTTTAATAGCTGCGCCTTTGACTATCTATTCAAAGTAGCGCTTGGCCGATTTGGCTTTCCGGAGTTCATCGTTGGAATTCTTCAGATTTTACCTTGGCCTTCTGTTCAACTAACAGAAAAACAACGCCTGACTGAATTGGCCCGCCACGCCTGGTCACTCAAACGCGCCCTCGACACCGCTAATCAAACCTCCCACGCCTTCACCCTGCCGGCGCTGCTCCAGGTCGAAGGCGCGACCCTCGCTGATCGCGCGGCGGCCTGGAAGCGCCGCGTCGCCGAAACCCAGGAAGAACTCGCCGACATCCAACGCCAGATCGACGCCATCTGTTTCGATCTCTACGGCTTCTCGGCGGAAGATCGCGCCGCCGCGTTAAGCAGCGAAACCCTCGGCGAGCCAAGCGAAGAAGACGACGAGGAAGGTGACGCGGCAAACTTTGGCACCCGATTCGGCGGTCAGTCATCCTCCACGAACGCTGATCCAATCGACCACTGAACCACCATGCCGCGCAAACTTCGAGAATTGTTACGCGACCTTGAGAAAGCCGGGTTCAGGAATCGGGGAGGAAAAGGCAGCCATCGCAATTTCGAGCACCCATCCGGAGCGCGCATTACCATCTCCGGGAAGCTCGGTGATGACGCCAAGTTGTACCAGGAACGCGAAGTCAGGCAAAAAATTCACGAGGCAGCCCGATGAAAGAAAGCGCCAACTATCTGAAAATTGTCGCATGGTCGGATGAAGACCAATGTTTTATTGGTCAATGTCCCGGTGTCATTGGCCCCTGCTGCCATGGCGACGATGAAACAGCGGTCTATGCCGAACTCTGCGACATCGTCGATGAATGGCTGGAACTGTGGAAAAATGAAGGGAAGCCATTACCCCAACCCACCTACGAACAAAAGATCGCGCAATTCTTGGCGAACGCGGCATGAGCGATGCCACCGCTCTGACCGCCGAGTTGCTCGACTGGCTGCTGGGCCTGGCTTTTGGACGCTTTGATATCCGCCAAGCCACACATGCGCGCCAGCCCGCCGCCGAGCCTGAGCCGTTCGATCCCCTGCCCGCGACCGCCCCCGGCATGTTGGCGGACGAGGACGCTCACCAGCTGCGCAACAACGCCGACGCCGATCCGCTCGCTGTCGCCTGGGACGGCATTCTCGTCGATGACCCCAGCCACCCGCGCGATCTCGACCGCCCCATCCAGCAGGCACTCGCCCTGATCTTTGGCGACGGCGCCGACGCCATCCAACAGCAAGCCTGCGACATCCTCGGCGTCACCTCCCTGCGCGACTACTTCCGCCGCCCCGCCGCCTTCTTCGCCGACCACCTGAAGCGCTACAGCAAAAGCCGCCGCCAGGCGCCCATCTACTGGCCGCTGTCCACCCCATCCGGCAGCTACACGCTGTGGCTCTACTACCACCGCCTCACCCCCCAGACCCTCTACACTTGCGTCAATGATTTCCTCGACGGCCCACAGGGAAAATTGGCCCAGGTGCGCGACAGCCGCGCCGCCTTGGCCAACAAAGCCACCCGAACCCCCAAGGAAGAAAAAGACTTCGCCAGCCTCACCGATCTCGACGCCGAATTGACCGCCTTCCGCGACCACCTGCTGCGCATCGCCGCGGACTGGCAACCCAACCTCAACGACGGCGTGCAGATCACCGCCGCGCCCCTATGGCCGCTGTTCAAACTGCCCAAGTGGCAAAAGACCCTCAAGGACACCTGGGCCAAGCTGGAAAAAGGCGACTACGACTGGGCGCACCTGGCGCGAAGCTACTGGCCCGAGCGCGTGCTGCGCAATTGCCACCAAGACCGCAGCCTCGCCATCGCCCACGGCGTGGAGCAAGATTTCTGGGAAGAAGTGGAAGTGACCGAGAAGCCCAAAGGCAAAGGCCGCGGCAAGGCCAAGGGCGGCGCCAAGCTGGCATGGCGTCCCAAACCACAGTCAGACGCCGAGCTGGCGCAATTGATCCAGCGCCTGATCAATGGCTGAACCCCAGCCAGAAGCCTCCGCGTGCTACATACTGGCTCCCAAGCTTTTGCGCACTCAGGAATCTGCTCAGGCGCAAGAAACATCTGGTTCGCTTTTCCCCAGGGCGGAATCAACCCCATCATCTGGGTCATCATCATGAATTCATACAGGAGCCAAAAACCATGTTGAATACCCTTCGCGCGACTGTCACACCCGCCGGCACCATTGTTTTTGACGAAGCCGTCGATGTGACGCATCCCACCGCCGTGCTGGTCACCTTGCTCGAAGAACCCGTGGTCGAGCCCAAGGCGGAGACTGAAGACCCTTTGTCTTGGCAGCTCACGGATGAAGAAAAGCGTATTTGGGACGAATTTCCGGAGTTTCGCCGACAACATCCGGTAAATTTTAACTCAATGGAAACCACCGAATGATTTATCAGCTTGATACCAACGCGATCAATGATCTGTTGCGCGAACAAGAGCCACTGATGACGCATTTTCGTCGCGTTCGCGACCATGCTCGCTTCATCCTCTGCCCGGTGGTGGATTTTGAGATCCGGCGTTACTTGTTGTTAAAGGCCGCGACGCGCAACCTGGCGCATTACGAAACACTGATCAGTGCTTGGTATCAACCGGTTACCACTCTCGCCGATTGGCGCCACGCAGCTGAACTCTGGGCGCAACGGCATCGCATTGGTAACCCGATTTCCGATGCCGACTTGCTGATTGCTGTCTGCGCGCTGCGACACAACGCGATTTTGGTCACCAATAACACAGCGCATTTTCTCGGCATAGGACTGCAACTGGCAGACTGGCGGCAGTGATCTTTGGCCGTGACCTGGATGACGAGACGGCGCCCATAGAACCAAGCAGCCCTTCATCATCCCATAACGAGTAGCAATCAAGAGAAGCAACATGCAAGAACAGCGCGTGGTTAGCCGTGTCGGCGATGGCAAGCTCAGCATACCATTGCCCGAAAGCTTCAATCACCATCGGGTTGAGGTCATCGTTCGCACCCTCGACGAGGATGTAAAGCCGCCGGGACCGCGCGGGGAACCGACTGATGAATCGCCAGCACCCATTCTAACCGGCGATTCTGTGGTCGATCATTTTCAACCACAAACCGAGCTGGGACGCAGGCTGATTGCATTGCGTCGCGCCCATGTCGAAGCGGGCGGCAAACTGATGAGTTGGGATGAAATCGATGCCGAGCTGCGCGAACGCCGTGGCGGCGCATACGATGACTAAACGCACCTATATCGATGCCAATCTGCTCATCGCGGCATGGCATGGCCGGGATGAAGCTGGTACCGAGGCTTTGACTGTATTGGACGATGCTGGCCGAAGGCTGTTGGTCAGTGACGCTCTCTGGCTGGCCGCTCACCGCTACCGTCATCAGCGAATTTCAAAGATCGGCGCTCTGGGCGTAAAAGGCAAGCGCCGCCCCTCCGGGAGCAAAAAGGCGTGCTCGAACGGGATGTCGAGCCGCGCCTCACAGAAGCCATCGGTGATTAACAAAATTGGGCCGGCGGCGGGAAATTCGCTGCGTTTGGCCAGATCGCGCAGTCGATCCAGGCCGGGTTGCAACACAGTCCCGCCACGTCCGCGCACCTGATAGCGTTCCAGCAGGGCTTCCGGCGGCACCCAGCCATGATCGAAGGCGGCGGCATCGCAGCTCACCAAGCGCACCGCCTCGACCTCGCGGGCCAGGCTGTAGCTGGCGATGGCGCCTAGGGCCTGCCCGAGGAGCTTGGGGGCCATGGATCCCGAGGTGTCGAGCACCACGCCAAACACCCGTGCCTTGCGGGTCTCCTCGGGTGGCAGTCGGGGGGATGGCCGGGGAATATCGGGCGTGGCCGATTGGCGGCGGGAGGGTTTTGCATAACTGCGCTGTCGCTCGGGTGGCGGAAACTGGGCGTCGAACCACTCCGCGAGGCGCACATCCCAGGGAATGGGAGGCTGGCTGAGACTGCGGATGGCTTCGATCAATCCCGCCGGCAGGGTGCCGCGACCACTGGCAAACAGGCGCTCCATGCCTTGGGCGAGGGCGCGGCGACAGTAGGCTTCGGCATCGACGAAGGGCGGCCCCTGCTCATCACCGAGCAGATCGGGTTGACCCGTGCCGCGCAGTGTTGCCAGCTTGCGGGCGCGGCGGATATCCCGCGCCAGCCGGTCGTAGATCTCCTCCGCCGACAGGTTCGCAAGCGCCGGGTCGTGTAACAGCCCGAGCACCGGCGGGGTGCCAACGCGCATCTCCATCAGCCAGGCGTTGATGACGTAGTCGCAGGCCGCGTTCCAGAGAAAGGGATCACGCCCGCGACGCCGGGAGCTGTGATTCAAGCCCGCGTGCAACAGCTCGTGGGCCATGACAAAGAGCGCCTCGGCATCGCTGAGATGGGCCGCGGGGTTGATCCAGATGCGCCGAGCGGCCACATCGATGGCGGCAACTTGAATCCCATAGTGTTGACACTGGCGTGGGTCTTGCTCCAAATCGAACCCAGCGGCCAAGGCTCCGAGCAAGGGATAGGCATCCATCAGGCGGCGTTTGGCCCGCTGCGCCTCGGTATCCCGGGGCAGCGCATCCCCTGGCTCCTGGTGTCCTGCCGCGACCTGCAAAGCCACCCCCACGCCACGGGCAATGCCTGCCGCGAAATCAGCGCGCCAATCGTCCCGCGTCCGGCATCGACGCCAACGGTGTCGAGTCGCCTCCAGCTCGATGAACAGCGGATGATCCGCGCCACACCAGGCTTCGCGCCAGGCAATCAATGTCGGTTCGGGAGGATTCGCCCTGAATTGCTGAAACAGCGCCGCTTCGCCACCGGCGGGAAGGGATAGCGGTGGATGCCACAAGGCCTCCGGCAGTGGCCCGATTTTGAGTCCGTCACAAAAGTGTTCCGCCGCCAGCAGGCAGGCCAACTCCCAGAGCGCTTGCGGCTCCCGGCGTTGCACCGCCCCCAATCCCAGACACACCAGGGCGGTGGCGATCAGCCGCGCCCATTCGGCGGGTTGAGCGCGGCGGCTGGGATGCAGCCAGATCTCGCCATGCGCGCTCAACACCAGCCAACCCGCCCGCCCCAGATGTTGATGATCGGTATCGCGATGGATATGACAGGCGTTGAGCAAGGGCAAGAGCACGGCCTGAGTCTGAAGCAGGCCGATTCCCGCCTGTTGCGCCTCCTGAGCCGGATTGGGGCGCGACTTTGCCTTGGGCATCTCAGCCGCGTCCCGCCAAGCGCGGCAGGTCTCGCGCGACCTCGACCAGGAACCAGTCCGGAAGGCGCCGCCCGGCATCGTCCTCGGCAACGACGGTCTGGGCAATTTCCACGCTGATACGCGCCAAGTCCTTGAGTCGATCCTTGGCCTGCAAGCTGAGTTTGCGGTGTTCAGCGCCCACGGCCGTCTCTTGATCCGGAAGTTCCTTCAGCAGCCGCCCGCGTAGGGATTGGGCGAGGAAATAGAGCAGATCCCGATCCTTCGGCTCCGCCGGCCAGCGCGCGTCGCCTTTGAGAATGGCGGTCAGCGCATGCTGTTGGCGCACCTGTTTGAGAAAGCCTTTGAATTGACCGGCGTGCGCCGGGGTCAGTAAGCCATGGGTTAAGGCCTCGAGCAGCTCCGGCGCGATGTCCTCGCCGAAGGAATGGAGCGCATCGGAGAGCATGTGCCAGGCCCGGGGCGTGGAGAAAGGTTCCTCATGCTTGGGCGGCTCGCTCCACAGATGATCTGGGCGCAGTTGAATATAGTCCAGTACCCAAGGATGAATGGCGCCCTGCTGCCTGGCCCATTCCAGCCATTGGCGATGATCGGCCTTCAGGTGAATATGCACCAGGCGATTGATCAGGGCCGAGGGCATGGGTTTGACGATGGCGGCATCCTTGGCACGATTGCCGGCGCCGATCACCAGAGTGCCGGGCGGCAAGCGATATTCACCGACCCGTTGTTCCAAAATCAGTGAATAGAACGCCTTCTGGATCTCATGGCTGGCCGCGTTGAGTTCATCGAGAAATAACACAAAAGGATCGTGACGAACGATATTCGCGGGCGGATAGAAGCGCGAACATTCACCTTCGATCTTCGGAATCCCCAGCAGGTCTTCCGGCGCCAATTGACTGCCCAACAGCGAGACACATTCGAGTCCGACCTCCTCGGCAAAGCGGGTGACCAAAGCGGTCTTGCCGATACCGGGTGCGCCCCACAGAAACACCGGTCGCACCACGGCGACGTGGAGAAGAAACTCAAACGCCTGGTTGGGGCTAAGTTGGATCGCGGCATTCATAACGCCATGTTAAGAGAATTTTTTAGCTCGCTGACAAAAATTGCCCGGGCGAGCCCTTCGATATTAAACGTGGTCTGTCCCGGTTTTCCACTGCGGTTTTCCACTGTTTCCCCCAGCTGGGGATTATTTCCTTGAGCGAAGCAGGTTCTTTGCGATCGTATAGCAATGCAATGCGACGGGAACCACGTCGATCAAGGTTTCGTTGATC
Source organism: Thiorhodovibrio winogradskyi (assembly GCF_036208045.1). Taxonomy (NCBI): domain Bacteria; kingdom Pseudomonadati; phylum Pseudomonadota; class Gammaproteobacteria; order Chromatiales; family Chromatiaceae; genus Thiorhodovibrio; species Thiorhodovibrio winogradskyi. The sequence continues at coordinate 3,547,505 of NZ_CP121472.1, forward strand.
TGTAGATGTTGCGACAGCGTGCGCGTCGTCACCTCGTCTGCATGCCCCTGGGTGGTGTTAAACAAGCGCACCATGCTCTCGAGGCTGCGCCCCGAGTACAGCGGTGTATCCAGTGAGGCGTAGAGGATATCGGTCCCAGCGACGCCATCATCGAGCAGCCGCTGCACCAGATGTTTCAACATCACCGTCTTGCCAACGCGGCGAGGGCCGATCAGCACCACCGCCCGACGCACATCCAGGCTTAGCGCCAGCTGGCAGAAGTGCGGGAAATACGCCCGCCGCGGCCACGCCGCCTCCACCTGATCGATGCCAGCGCCGGCGCGCCACCAAGGGTTATCAGCACCAAGCCGACGCTGAACCTCTTGGATGGGAATATCCAGCTGTGATGCCATAGAAGCGGGCTGCAACTCTTAAACTGTCAAATTAAGCAATGACAGAAAATCTTACTCTTACTTTCCAATGGAAACAACACCAAGACAGGGACTTACGCGGTTGCGTTTGCATGCGTTTGGCGACAGAGAGGGCGAGCGATGCCTCAGCGTCAGCAAGCTCGCGGACGACTTTCGCACTTTTGTTGCCTGCGAGGTTGCTTTTCCTACTTCAGATTTCTCCCACCACCCTTGGCCGCTATCTGGACATCCTGGAAACCCTGCATATCGTCTTCGTCGTTCGGCCTTTTCACCGCAAGATCGCGCGCGCCCTGCTGAAGGAGCCGAAGGTGTATTTCTACGACACCGGTTTGGTTAAAGGTGACGAAGGCGTTACCTTCGAGAATGCCTGCGCTACCATGCTGCGAGCCGAGGTGCAGCGGCGGCGCGATGCCGAGGGACAAGAGGCGAGCCTTGGCTACATCCGCGACAAGGAAGGTCGGGAAATCGATTTCGTGGTCTGCGATGCCGATCAGCCGAGGCAACTGGTTGAGTGCAAGTGGTCGAATGTCGCGGTGCCAGGCTATCTGGCCGCCACCGCCGAGCGTTTTCCCGCGGCCCGAGCCACCCTGCTGGTCCGCCACGCGCGCCATCGCGAGCAACGCGGACCCGTGGCGGTCGAACCCGCCGCGCAGTGGCTGGCCGAGCTGGGCGGCGGGTCTTGGGCCTGAGAGAGAAACAGACAAAAAAGCATTGGCCAGTCGGACAACCGGAACCCACCTTATCGGCTCACCTACCCGCTGGCGCCGCTAAAAATGATGGTATGATTCTTGCCAAAATTCGGTACCAGTAGAAAATTTGGAATGATCAAGACCATGCATACTGATTTTTATATTGCCGATGAAGTGGCTGGCGAGCTATTCAGAAGAGCGCCACAACAGGATGAACGCTCTGCCTTGCTCGAAAGAATCTTGAAAGATTATTTTCAGGCTCATCCTTCGAGTCAACCATCGGACATTGATCTCATCAATGCGCACGCCGATGAACTGAACTCGGAAGCTATCGACGTACTCGATTATCAGAGTGTTCCGTGAAACGCGGCGAATTGTATCGGGTTGCGCATCCTTCGGCACGCGACCCAAAAAAATCCAGGGTGTTTGTTGTTGTCAGCAGGCAGGTTTTGATTGATTCAAATTTTTCCACGGTGATCTGTGCACCGGTCTACTCTGCCTATCATGGATTGGAAACCCAAGTGCCACTGGGAACCGAAGATGGCCTAAAGCACGAAAGCAGTATTTATTGTGACGAGTTGATTAGCTTACCCAAGGTCGCTTTAACGAATTTTATCGGGCGTTTATCTCCCGCGAAGTCCGCAGAACTCGATAAAGCACTGATTGCCGCACTGGATTTGTAAGATACCCAAGCCGTGCCGCGAGGTAAAGGAATGAGCGAATCCATCGCCGAATTCATCAGCCGGGAAGTTTTTCTCCCGCGCCTGGCCAAGCACCAGCTGCTGGCCGTCTATGACCCCGAGCGGCGTTATCGGGAACTCTGTCTCGCTCTGGCGAATGAAGAGCGCATGGTGGTGGATGCCACGGAATCCAGTATCGACAGCCGCCTGGCGGCCTTGGACGCGCTCGGGCGCATCGGTCGCCGGGAAATCCAGGAGCTGCTGGTCTATGTGCCCGCGCCCAAGCCCTTGACCGAGGAGGATCAGCAGAAAGACCCCTTTGCCATCCATGCCGCCTGCGGCGCCGTCTTCCCCGAGGGCGATGGCGATGATTATCTGGCGCTCTGCCTCAAGGCCAAGCCGGATGAGGCGACCCAGGTGCGGGCCGTCTTCGCCGAGGAGCCCAACCCGAGTTTCGCGGTGATCGATGCCATCGGCGCTGGCGGCTTGGGCTGGCCCAATCTGCGCGCCCTGCTCGATCGGGACTCGAGCCGCGATCTGCTGTTCGCGCTCTTGGTGCCGAGCCAGGAACAGCAGGACAGACTCAAAGGGAATGAGGCTTGGGTGAAGGAGGCGCGCGAACTGCTCACGGGCAGTTTTGGTCTGCGCCTGAAAACCAAGGGCAAGACCTGGTCGAGCATCGCCGATGAGTTCTGGCGCTTTCTGCTGTTTAGTGAGTTCGTCTTCGACCTGCCGGAGACCTTGCCGGCGGCCTTGGCCGGCGTGCCCCGCGCCAGCGCGGCGGCGCGCCCGCTGGTGGAGGATCTCTGCGAGCGGCTGCGCAGCGATCTGCGCACCCAGGCTCGCTACATCGAACAGGCCGAGCGCGTCGAGCAGGAACTCGATCTGGCACGGATTTGCGCCAATCTCACCGATCTCGGCACCCGCGACACCTTCGCTTTTGAGGAACGCACCTTTCTGCGCCAGGCCATGGACGCCTTGCTGGCCGGGGACACTGATCAAACCCGCGCCATTCTCACCCAGCATCGCGGGTCGGTGTGGACCGGCAAGGGCGAGAGCCAGGCGCAATGGGATCTGTTGCAGGCGACCGCCACCCTGGTGGATACCTGCGCCGATCTGCATCGCGCGCTGGGCGATCACAGCAGCGGACTGGAGCCGCTGGTGGACTTCTATGTGCGCCAGTTGCGGGAGATGGACCGCTTGCAGCGGGAGTTCGAGCAAGGCGTCAGCGGATATGCCTGGCAAGACGCCGAGGGACTAATGCAGCCGTTGATTGACCGCGGGCGACAGGTCTATGGCCAACTCGCCAGCAAGGTCCAGCACCGATTCATCAAGCATCTGCAACACACCGGCTGGCCTCTGAACGGCCGACTCAGCAACACCGAGGTCTTCGATACCCTGGTGGCGCCCAGACTGCAACAAAGTGGCCATCGCCTGGCCTACATTCTGGTCGACGCGCTGCGCTATGAACTCGGCGTGGCGCTGGAGCGCCAGCTGGCGGAAGAGGGCCAGGTGGAGCTGCGCGCGGCCATGGCGGCCCTGCCCAGTATCACCTCGGTCGGCATGGCCAGCCTGTTGCCCGACGCCCACGCGGGCCTGCGTCTGGTGAAGAGCGATGGCGAGATCGCGCCGCATCTCCATGACCAGCCGGTGACCACTGTCACCCAGCGCATGGACCTGATTCGCAGGCGCTACGGGCAACGCTTTCAGCAGGGCCGGCTGGATGACTTTGTGCGCAAGAGCTTCAAGCTCGACGCCGATGCCGATCTGCTGGTACTGCGTTCGGTCGAAATTGACAGCCAATTCGAACACCACCCAGACAGCGCGCCGGCCGAATTGACCCATGCGCTCAAGCGCATTCGGGTCGCGGTGACCATGCTTAAGGCGCAGGGATTCCGCGAGGTCATCATCGCCACCGACCATGGCTTTGTCATCAACACCCATGCCGGCTCGGGTGACACCTGCGCCAAGCCGGCCGGCGACTGGCTATGCGTGCATGATCGCTGCCTGCTCGGGCAGGGCGCGGAAGACCCTCAGCATTTCAACCTGCCGGCGGACAAGCTCGGCGTGCGCGGGGATTTCCCGCGCTTAGCCGGCCCCCTGAGCCTGGCTGCCTATCGCGGCAGCTTGGACTACTTTCATGGTGGGGCCTCGTTGCAGGAATTGGTGGTTCCCGTCATCCGCCTGCAATTGAAAGCCGCCGATCAACCCAGCCTCCAGCAAGCCCGGGTCACCCTGAGTTATAAGCAGGGCTTGAGCCAGCGCATTACCACCAGGGTGCCGGTGTTCGAGGTGGCGGTGGAGGCTCAGGATCTCTTCTCCCAGGAAAGCGAGTTCGAGATCCTGCTCGAAGCCCAAGACAAAAAAGGCAATGTCGTGGGCGAGGCCAAGCCTGGCGGGCTGGTTGATCCGGCCTCCGGCACCATTCGGCTGAAACCCGGCGATCAGGTAAAAATCGCCCTGAAAATGAGCATGGAATACGAAGGCAAGTTCAAGGTGCTGGCATTAAACCCTAATACCATGCGCATTTTCGCCCAACTGGAACTGGAAACGGACTACACGGTATAGCCAGATGGATGCACTGGATGAAAAATTAGCCGCTGTCTTTGACGGCAAGGTGGTGCGCAAGGACTTGCTCCATCGCATCAAGAAAGGCACCAATGTGCCGACCTTTGTGCTGGAGTTTTTGCTCGCGCGCTTCTGTGCCAGCGATGCCGATGACGAAATCCAGGCTGGACTGGAGGCGGTGCTGGAGACCTTGCAGGACAATTATGTGCGCCCGAATGAAGCGAACATGGCGCAGTCCAAGGTAGCCACCAAGGGCAAGTACCGGTTCATCGACAAGGTGCATGTCAACTATGTCGAGAAAGACAAACGCCATTGGGCGGCACTGGAGAATTTTGACTCCCGCCGGGTGGCCATCGCGGAGAAATTCTACCGGGATAACGACCGTCTGCTGCAAGGCGGCCTGTGGGCGGAAATCACCATCGCCTACAATGACATTGACGACGACGATTACACCTTTTATATCGAGGACCTGCGCCCCATCCAACTGAGCCGCTTCGACTATGCCGCCTATTGCGCCGGTCGCGCTCAGTTCAGCCGCGAGGAATGGCTCGACATTATTCTGCGCTCCATGGGGCTGGAACCGGCGAAACTCAGCCATCGGGTGAAGCTGCACTTTATCGCCCGGCTGCTACCCCTGGTGGAGCCCAATTACAACTTTATTGAACTGGGGCCAAGGGGCACCGGCAAGTCTTATTTCTTCAGTGAATTTTCTCCCTACTCGACCCTGATCAGCGGCGGCCAGGCGACCAAGGCGACGCTGTTTTACAACAACCAGCGCAAGAAAATCGGCCTGGTCGGCTTTTGGGACACCGTGGCCTTTGATGAAGTGGGCGGGATTAAGATTAAAGACCCAGACACCATTCAGATCATGAAAGACTTCATGGCCAATGGGCGTTTTTCCCGGGGCGTGGAGGTGATTGCCGATGCCTCCATGGCCTTTGTCGGCAATCTGGATCTGTCCGTGCGGCAGATCGTCAACTCAGAAGTCTATGATCTCTTCCAACCCCTGCCCAAGGAATTTGACCTGGCCGTCATGGACCGCTTCGCCGCCTACCTGCCCGGCTGGGAGATGCCGAAGAACAGCAGCGACTTTCTCACCGGAAATTACGGCTTTATCACCGATTATCTGGCCGAAGCCTTTCATTATCAGTTAAAGCATAGCAATCGCTATGAGGAAGTCAGCCAGCGGATTCAGCTCGGCGCCGCCGTGGAAGGCCGCGATGAGAAAGGCATCAAAAAAACCGTCGCGGCTTTCTTGAAGATTTTGCATCCCGCCGGCCCGCCGGAGCCTGCCGAATTCGATGAATATGTCAGTTATGCCGTGGAAAGCCGGCGCCGCGTCAAGGAGCAGATGAACAAGCGCAAGTCCGATGATGAATTCGCGCTGATCAATCTGTCCTTCATCAACAGCCAGGGCCAAGAGCGCATCGTCTTCTGCCCCGAGTCCCAATCAGCCCCGGCCACCCAGGCGCCGGCGCGAAAGAATATTCACCAGTCAACGCAAGCCGAGGCCCCAGCCACACCAACGCCAGCGCCTCCCGCCGTGCAACCCGATGCCGACATTGCCGTCGCGGAACCACCGGCCATCCCGGCATTGAAGGAACAGCATTTCACCATCCACTACGGCGCCACCGGGTTTAGCTATGAGTCCCTCATCGGCCCTTATCTGGTCAATGCCACAGCCGTGGTGGTCGAAGATCCCTATATCCGCGCCAATCACCAGATCCAAAATTTTGTCCGCTGCTGCGAGACCCTGGTCAAGCAAGGGACCATCAAAAAGATCACCCTGACCACCGCCTATGATGACAAAACCGACATCAAGGAAATGGCCGGGCGGCTGGATGAACTCAAACAAAGCCTGCTGGAAATGGATATTCAACTCGACATACAAATTAACGCGAATTTACATGATCGCGAAATCCGCATCGACAATGGCTGGATCATCAAGATTGGCCGGGGATTGGATTTTTACCAAAAGCCCGACAGCTGGTACGGCATTGGATCAACCGATTTAAGCCTAAGACGCTGCCTGGAAACAAAAGTCGACATCCACCAAGATCCAGCGCCTTGATCCCCACCCGAAGCACTCGCCCTGTCATCTTCCCGCGGGTGGATTACTCGCCATGTCGCTGTGCTTTGCGCCGACTAAGCCGTGCCGCCCTTGACGTTTCCGAGCAAGGTTTTGGATTCGTCCTTGGTCTTTTTTGCTGAGCGTTTTTCTTTCAACGTGTGAGTGGGTTTTTTCTTGGATTCTTTGTTGCTTTGGCGTTCTTTGGTCATGGAACAATCTCCGGATGATGTTAAATCGGGTGGCTGGAGGATTGAGGGTGCTGAGCGCTGGCGGGACTTGACAGGCGCGTTCAACCACCAACCCAAAATCAGCCATAGTGAATGGTGAGCCGGTTTTGGGTGTTAGCCGCGAACCCACGCGCGCTGGACAGCCAGAATATCGATACCATGGCCAGCGAGCTGGTGGTCTGTTTCCGCAAGCTTACGCCGATCGCCGTCTGTCTGACTGCGCCGATAGATTAAGGCGATTCTGCGCCGCTCGCGGATTAAGTCCTTGACTAGTAAGTCGGAAGGCTCGTCTCCTTCCGCCATCGGTCGACGGGATGAAAACGCTTGTTGGCGACGGATGGATGTTTTGTCGAATTGAGTCATTATCAAGCTCCTACGCGGCTCGTTATTTTGCTGGTTTCCTCACTCTGGCAATGGCGGTTAGCGTGCATTCATAAACAACTGGCGGCCTCATGGTCTATTCGCTGGCTTCCACTGGTTTTTTATTGGAACGGAAATTAAACAGTGCGTAGAATGGGCAGAAGCGGAAATAGGCGGTGGCGAGCACAACGGCGCCAATCACCGCAACCACCCAGCCACCACCAAGAAAGGCCGCAATAATCATCAGAGCGCCTGTGATCGCGCGGATTAAAGTATCGACATTGCCGATGTTGGGTTGTTTGTAATCAAAACGCATCATAAATGCTCCTGTCGCTGTGAGTAAAAACCTGTGAGTGAAAACGCTGGTATGCATGGCAAACCAGGCCGGGCGGGAATCCACCCTTTCCCTGCAATCTAGCCTAAACAGAGCGCGCCGTCGGTGCGCTAGCAAACATAGCCGGCTCAAACAGCCATTCAAGCATCAGATGTCAACCAACACAAATTGACTCCACTACAGGTGTTGGGACTACCAACTTGAAGTGAGCAATCGCGCAAACAGCGCGCCCGCGGTGAACATAGGGGCTGCCCCGATGTTGTCATCGGGAGAAGACTGGTAGCCTGCCCCAAAAATCATCGGATTTATCACCCATCAGAGACCTTGATGCACCCTGATTCGGACTGCCAAACCCTGGTGATTGTGGATGATCACCCCCTGGTGCGCGAGGGCCTGAAAGCGGTGCTCTCGCGCGAATCGGGGTTGCGTGTGATTGGCGAAGCCGGTGGCTTAGGCGACGCACTGGCGCTAATTCAGACCTGTGAGCCGGATCTGGCCATTATCGATCTGGCCCTGGCGGACGGTGATGGGCTGGACTTAATCAAACGCCTCAAGGCCCATCATCCGGCGTTACGCATGCTGGTGTGCTCGATGCGCGAGGAGTCACTCTTTGCCGAGCGCGCACTCCATGCCGGAGCCATAGGTTACATCCACAAAAGCGAGGTCGCCCAACATATTGTCGATGCGGTGCGTACCACACTGCAGGGACGCGTTTTTTTAAGTGCCGCCATGGTCGAGCGTCTGCTGCGGCGCGGCCTGCCCGGTCAGGCAGCGGGTGGCAAATTGGTGGATCGTCTGAGTGACCGCGAACTCCAGGTGTTTGGCTTGTTGGGCGATGGCCACTCCACCGCCCGGATTGCCGAGACATTGCATCTGAGTATTAAAACCATTGAAACCCATCGGGAAAATATCAAACGCAAGCTCGAACTCGGCAATGCGGCGGAGTTAACCCGCCATGCGACCATCTGGCAGCAGAGCCAATGCTGAGCCTTTCCCGTCTGGCCTTGGCGAAGGCTGGCGGGTAGCGCGCGAGCGCGCTGGATGTGGGTTTTAGGAAATGCCCTGATCCCTGTCTGGGGATTCACCCCGAGTGCGCTTGCAGAGCGCTTCGGCTAGGCTTGATTGGCGCGCTACTTTGCGCCTTCACCCATCAAGGGAGTTTCACCATGGCTTTTTCGTCCTTCTCGATCAACCCTGACGCGCCACGCGAACGCCGTCGGCACAGCGGGGAACGCCGCAATCAAGACCAAGGCCCACTGAAGCAGACTGTGAGCCTGGCCGAAAAGGCGTCGATGCGCTTCGCGGGAGCAAAGGAGCAGCCAGTGGATAGCACCTCGCTGTCGCATGTCTACCAGGCGGCGGTGGCCAAGGCGGCCTATTTCAAAGCCGAAGCGCGTGGGTTTGCGCCTGGTTTTGAGCATCAAGACTGGGTTCAAGCCGAGCAGGAAACGCAGTTGGCCATGGAGTGACAGTCCTGATTTCCCCAAACGACCCAGCAGAGCCGGAAGAGCCGCCAGAACCGGAAGAGCCAGCAGCGCCGGAAGACGCCGGCGACCCAAAGGATTCAGACGAAGAGCATCCCCTGCTCGACCACGTCCTGCTGGCGCTGCGTGAGCATCACCACTGCGATTTTTCGGGTTATCGGCGCAACATGGCGTGGCGCCGGGTCAGGCGGCGCATGGGGCTATGCCGGATCAACAGCGTCGCCGACTACCTGCGGCATCTGCGTGATCAACCCGAGGAGGCGCGTGCGTTGTTTCAGGATTTGCTGATTGGCGTCACGCGCTTTTTTCGCGATGCCGCCGCCTTCACGGCCCTGGAGCAGGCCCTGGAACAGGCGCTGTTCGGCGCCGATGCCCCGGTGCTGACGGGTGATCCGGGGTTGCGCGTCTGGGTGCCGGGCTGTGCCAGCGGCGAGGAAGCCTATTCCCTGGCGATCCTGCTTTTGGAACAGGGCGCGCGCCTGAACCGGCTGCCGAACTTGCAAATCTTTGCCACCGACATTGATCCGCGGGCACTGGAGGCAGCACGGCGCGGCGTCTATCCCAACAGCATCGTCGCCGACCTGGGTGCCGGGCTGGATTCCGATTTGGGCGCCGAGCGCCTGCGCCGGTTTTTTGTCCGCGAGGATGATCATTCCCTGCGCGTCACCAAACAACTGCGCGAGTTGGTGCTCTTTGCCGAGCAGAATCTAGTCATTGACCCGCCCTTTTCCCATCTCGATCTGATCAGTTGCCGCAATGTGCTGATTTATTTCAACCCCAGCGTGCAGCGCCAGATTCTTGGGCTGTTTCATTTCGCGCTCAAGGCCGACGCGCTGCTGCTGCTCGGCCCGGCTGAGACCATTGGCCGGGATACCGACCTGTTCGAGCCGCTATCCAAACCCTGGCGGCTGTTTCGCCGCATCGGCCCGACCCAGCACAATCAACTGCGCTTTCCGATCAGCGCGCACCCGAGTCAGCTCTCCGCGCTGCCTGCCAAGCCGGTGGCTGCCAGCGGCGCCGAGCTCGATGACCTGGCGCGTACCCTGCTGTTGGAAGCCTTCGTGCCGGCCTCGGTGCTGGTCAATCCGCAGCTTGAGATCCTCTATTTCTTCGGCCCCACCGATGCGTATCTGAGCCGCCCCAACGGCCCGCCTACTCTGGATTTGATCGCCATGGTGCGCGAGAGTCTACGCGCGCGCCTGCGTGGCGCCTGTCAGCGGGCCTTGCGCGAGGGCGTGGATCTCAGTCTGGATGATCATCATCCGCAGGCCGACGACGCGGCGCGACTCATCGACATCCGCATTCGTGCCCCGCGGCAGCCGGCGGCCGCGCGCGGTCTGCTGCTGATTAGCTTTATCCCCCGCGCGTCCCTGGCGGCGGCGCCTGCCACGGTGGATGAGCAAACTCCTCACAATAGCGCTCAGCATGGCGCCGACCCTGGCGTCGACCCTGGCAGCGAGACGGAGCTGAGCGCCCTGAAGCGCGAGCTGGACGCCACCCGCGCCGAGTTGCAAACCACTATCGAGGAAATGGAAAACGCCAACGCGGAACTCAAGGGCTCTCACGAAGAGGCCATGGCGATGAACGAGGAGCTGCAATCGGCCAACGAAGAGCTGGTCAGCTCCAAGGAAGAATTACAGTCACTGAACGAAGAACTCAGCACTGTCAACAGCCAACTGGAAGAAAAAATCCGCGAGCTGGAGAGCAGCGGCAATGATCTGCACAACCTGATCACCAGCGCCGAGATTTCCACCGTGTTTCTCGACACCGAGTTGCGCATCAAGCGCTTCACCCCCGGCAGCGCCACCCTGCTGAACCTGCGCCCCGGCGACGAGCAGCGCCCGCTGAGCGATCTGTCACCCAATCTGCACGATCCCGAGCTCCTGGCCGACGCCCAGCGTGTGCTTGACAGCCTGACGCCCTGCGAACAGGAAATCGACGCGGACGAGAACACACGCTACCTGCGCCGCATCCTGCCCTATCGCACCCAGGACAATCGCATCGACGGCGTGACCATTAACTTCATCGACATCAGCGCGCGCGCCCGTGCCGATGCCGCGATCCGCCAGAGCGAGGCACGCTATCGCATTCTGTTCGATGACTCGCCCATGTGCCTGATGGAACTCGACTGCTCGGAGCTTAGAGTGTATCTTGAGTCGCGGCGCACTAGCCCACGCGACGCCCTGTGCGAGCCGCTGCGCACCCAGTCTGCGTGTTTCGATGCCTGCCGTCAGCGCCTGCGGGTGGTCGCCGTCAATCATGCCGCGCTGGCCTTGATGCGGTTGGCCTCGCTGCAAGAACTCAGCGCCGCCCTGCCGCGCCTGTTCCCGATCCAGTCGGCACACCAATTGGCGGATTTAATCGAAGCGCTGCTTGCGCAGCCTGGGCATCTGATCCACGAAGGCGTGCTCCACCAAGGCAGTACGCACGAGATTCCGGTTCTCTGTGTACTGGTGCCAGCGCCCGGCGCGGAGGCCAGCCTCACGCGGGTGCTGGTGGCGCTGATCGACATCAGCGACCGCAAAGCCATCGAAACCGAATTGCGCAAACGCGAACAGCGCCTGGACGCCGTGGTACGCAGTGCCGCCGATGGCATTGTGGTGATCGACGCCGAACGGCGCATCCGGCAACTCAACCCGGCCGCGCTGGACTTGTTTGGCGTTGATGCCGACAGCATCCGCGACCAACCCCTGGCGCGCCTGATCCTGCCCGACGACCTCGACCCGCAGTCCGACCTGTTCGAGGCCGGTAGCGGACCGGTGCTTTGCGGAGGCGAATGGCCGCGCGGCTGCATTGGCATGCATGCCAACGGCACCCGCTTTCCGCTCGAACTGTCCGTTTCCGCCGTCGGTCATCTGGAACTCTATGTGCTCTGGGTGCGCGATCAACGCCAACGCCTGCGCCTGGAGCGGGAAGTGATCGAAGCCAGCACCCGCGAGCAGGAACGCATCGGGCGCGATATTCACGACGGACTCGGACAACAGCTCACCGGCATCAGTCTGCTCGCCGCGCGCCTAGCCACCGGCCTGGCGCGATCCAAACAAGCCGACGCCAATCTGGCCACCTCGCTGTCCGAGCATATTCAACAAGCGCTGGCGGATACCCGCGATGTGGTCAAAGGCCTGGCGCCGGTGGAGATCGTCGCCGACGGCCTGCCCAAGGCACTTGCCGCGCTGGCCGAGCGAATCGAAGCCACCAGCCCGGAGTTGCGCTGTCAGTTCCATTGTGAAGCAGAGTTCAGCGTCGCCGACCGTCACGCCGCCGCGCATTTGTTTCGCATCGCCCAAGAAGCCGTGAATAACGCCATCAAACACGGCCATCCCAGCCGCATCGACATCCGCCTGGAGGAAAGCGAGCGCCGCCTGGCACTCTCCATCAGCGACGACGGCGTATGGCAACCGCCTGTGGCCAGCGAGACCGGCCAGTTCGGCCTGCACATCATGCGCTACCGCGCCAGCATCATCGGCGGGCTGCTGGATATCCAGCTCGGCACCCTGGACGCGCAAGGAGGCGACGGGCAACAGCGCGGGCGCGGCACCCTGGTTCGCTGCATCTGTCCGCTGAACAGCCGCCAACCGTCTGTATCCAAGGCATCGAAGGACTAAACCTAAACCGCTAGGCCAATGCCCTGCTCAATACCCTACGGGTTATTCCTGCTGACCGGCAGCGACACATTGCTTTTATCCCCTAAAAGAATAGGATTTCAAGCCACTTTCTCCGCATCGACACGAGGTTCCACCATGGCTGTTGTCGTCGCTGAACCCACGCTTGAGGAAGCACGCCCCATCTTTCGCCTGGGCGTGGATACCTACCATCAAATCCTCGCCGTCGCTCTCGAGGCTCAGCTCCACGTCCAAACACTGGCACCGGTAGGGGCTGTCGCAGATTGCCGCTTTCCTTCGGACTCTTCGCGATGAAGAGGGTGCGAAAGCGACCATTCAGCGGGAGGTCAGCTCATGAGGAACCCGCGCCTTCCCCTTGCGGGGCTCTTGGCATTCGCCGCTCGGGCCTTGGGTGGCTGCGAAGAGATCGAGCGTCCGCTGCGCATGGGCATGACCGAGGATTTCCGCGCCCGCCCGCTGGATGGCTTCGAGCCCTTGCTGCGCCACTATGGGCTGCGCGCCGAGCCGACACTGCTGGTCTCGAGCGGCCAGGAAGGCAAGGACCAACTCTACCAAGCCTTGTGGACCGCGACATCGAGCTGGCGGTTGGCTTCCGCACCGATCCGCAAATCGCCGAGTTCGGTCTTGTCAGCCTGGCTGACGACCGGGACTTCTTCCCCGCCTATTCCGCCGCGCCGGTCACCCGCGCCAGCCTGTTGCAACGCCGCCCGGAGATCGCGCAAGCGCTGGCAAAACTCGCCGATCACGTCTCCACCGCGGACATGCGGGCGATGCTGACCGAGGTGACCACCCTTGGCGCGGATCCCTTCGCGGAGGTGGCGCGCTTTCTTGATCCCGCGCTGCCAGACACCACCGCCGGCACCCTGGCGCGGCCCTTTGGCCTGGCGATCGGCTCCCTGGATGCCGCCGCCGGACAAGCGGCTGAGGTGGTGATGGGCCTGCGCAAGGCCTTTCCCGGCCGCCGGCTCGAGGTTCAGCGCGTCGCCGCGCCCCTGGAGCCCCTGCTCGCGGGGAAAGTCCGTTACGCGCTGGTGTCCGGCCCCGGGCTCTTCACCGGCGTCGGACCGGCTGGGGGTGTCTCGGCCTGAACCACCAACTTCATCCAGGCCGGGATCGACGCCGGTGACATCGCCCTGGTGACCAAGGACGCGCCCGGCCTGCAAGCCTTTCATGACCAAGCCGCGCAGGTGCGCGCCGGCGAGCTGGACGGCCTGTTGCTCATGGCCGAGACCGGCCATCCGCTGATTGCTGAGCTGCTCACCTCAGGCCTGCGCCTAGCGCCCATCGCGCGCTGGGAGGCGCGGGGCATCCGGCTCGCCTTCCCCTTTCTGCAGCCGGTCACCATCCAGGCCAACACCTATCCGAGCCAGAGCGCACCCGTGGCCGGTGTCGGCAGCCAGGTGGTCTTGGCGGCGGTGCAGCCGAGTCCGGTTGAGGCGGTCGGCGTGGTCGGCCCCGGCTCCGCCGCCATTGGTCAGAATCTGCCTGTGGCCGCTGGCACGGTGGCGCGTATCCGCGAGCAACTCGATGTCAAAGACCGCCTGGACCCCAGCCTGCCCGCGAGCAGCCTCGCCTTTCAGCCGCCGCCAGAACGTCGCGATGGCATCGGGCTTGCGCCGGCGGTGTCGCTAACCAATCTGGGCGTTATTCTGTTGATGGCGCTCATCATTCGGCTCTACCTGGCACGGCCGGGTCAATCCGACAAAAGAGCGACACCCTCAACTTGATCGGCGTTCACAACTCTGGTTTTTGTCGACGATCAGCTGTTCTGCCCGAGGGTGCTCGACGCTGCTGCCTTTGGTCCGCTTAAACTCGGCCGCTCGCCGGACGAGGCGAGAGGGTCATCTTGCGGTCGATTTGGCGGCAATGTGGTCGCAGTCTGGATGTCAACCTAGCCACGCTCATTGCCTTCGTCCGGTTCCTCAATGCCGTCATCACCGCTTGCGTAACTGCTCGGCTCCTGCCGTTGCGCGTTCTTTTTTTCGATCGAGGCCGACAAAGGCGCGGCTTGCGCGGCCGCTTTGTTGCTGTCGGCCAGGTGCAGATGCATGTCGGTTTGGGGGAAGGGAATCGAGATGCCGTTGGCGTCGAAGGCTTCTTTGACTGCTCGTTGCAAGTCCCAAAAAACCGTCCAGTAATCGCTGGTCTTCACCCAGGGGCGAACAATTAGGTTGACTGAGCTGTCACCCAATTCGCCGACGCGGATTGCCGGCGGGGGGTCCGCCAAGACCAGCGGGTGGTTGGTGACAACTTTTTCAAGCACCTGATAGGCTTGTTCGATGGAGTCACCATAGCTGATGCCGAAGATGAAATCGACGCGGCGAGTGTCCGAGGCGGTGACATTGGTGATGACATCCCCCCACACCTTGGAGTTTGGGATGATAATGACTTGGTTGTCGGGCGTGGTGACCGTTGTCGAGACAATGGAGACATGCCTGATGGTCCCGGCGAGCCCGGCGACCTGGACGTAATCGCCTTCGTCGAAGGGGCGGTTGATCATGATCATCAGCCCGGCGGCGAGGTTGCCCAGGGTTTCCTGCAGCGCGAAGGCGACGATAAAAGAGGCTCCACCGACCAGCGCGAACAGCGGTGTGACATTCACGCCCAGCGCGGCGAGCACGATCATTAGACCAACGGCGATAGTCAGCCAGTAGACGGCCATGACCAGAAAGCCCGTCAGCAACTTAGACAGGCTGGGCACCCGGCTGAAAGTACGTCGCGCCCAGGCGCGCACGATCCGGGCAACAATGAAAAGGCCGAAAAAGGAGGCCACGATCACCGCGAGTCGGATGCCAATCCCCACACCGCCCTCGGGCGAGGCCAGCCATTGCAGAAAGCTGTCGGTGAATTCCTGCAAGGTCAGCTGAGAGCGCCCCTCGATCTCGACCGCTTTTAGGTAATGACGCATTGCCGCGACCTCGGCGGGGTCGCCTCCCTTGAGCTCCAGGCTAGCGATCACGGCGGAAAACTTCTCGAACAGCTGTTCGCGGTCTTCGATAAGCGCGAGCCGTTCTTCACGCAGCTGTTCCGCCTCGGCGGGGTCCGCTGCGCGGATTTCCAGACTCTTATCGACGCCCGCCTGCGCGGCGGCACGCGCGAGATCCTGCCAAGCCGCCGCGAGGACCGCGAGCTGATCGGCCGTCAGCGGCACCAATCGCAAGCGCAAGGAGTCGAGCTCGATCGCCGCATCGTCGAGGCCGTCTGGATAAGGCGTTTTCTGCTCCTCGGCCATCGCCGCCGCCGGTTCTTCGGACGTGCTGCTTTGTGCCCAACCGGTGGCGGTGGCCAGCGTGCCGGTCAGAAAAAAGACACCCACAAGGGCGCGAAACAGTGCTCCTCGAGCGCAAACCCATCCCATCATCCTGTTACCTCTTGATTGAGCCCGTCTTTGTTGCCGGCGGCGCCAATGGTTTCGCGCTTGCCAGTCGTCGTCACGGCTAAGAGCAAAGAAAAGTTACCACTGATATCCAAACTTTAAGCGCAGAGTCGTATCGGTCGTCTTGGTTTCCACCTATAGTGGACCCCAATTTTAGGACACTAAATTAAGTTAGTTTTGCCTCATCTGAAGAGACTTGTAAAGACTTGGAGAGAGCAGATGAGTGAGAGACAACGCAAGACCTTCAGTGCCGCTTTCAAGGCCAAAGTAGGCTTGGAAGCGGTACGCGGAGTGAAGACGACTAACGAGATTGCGCAGGATCACGGGGTTCATCCGGTCCAAGTAGGCCAGTGGAAGAAAGCCATCGTGGCGGACGCCGGCAAGCTGTTCGAAGGCCGGCGCGGGCGCAAGAAAGTGGACGACAGTGGCGACGAAGAGCGACTCTACAGCGAGATCGGGCGGTTGAAAATGGAGCTGGACTGGCTGAAAAAAAAGTCCGGGGTGAGCCTGTGAGCGTGCGTCGCGGGTGGATCGACATGGGCGGCCTTGATGATGGCGGGTTAGCGGTCAGTCGCCAATGTGCGCTGCTTGGCGTACATCGCTCTGGAGTGTATGCACACCGCCATGATCGTATTGCCGAGCCGAGCGAACTGGATCAAAAGTTGTTGCGGCTGATTGATGCGGAATACACCAAGAGACCATTTTATGGGAGTCGACGCATGGTTGTGATGCTGCGCGCACAAGGCTATGCGGTCAGTCGCAAACGCGTTCAGCGTCTCATGGGCGTTTTAGGTTTAGCCGGCATGTTGCCTGGGCCTCATACAAGCAAGCCGCATCCTGAGCACAAAATCTACCCCTACTTGTTGCGTGGGCTGGCCATTGTACGGCCCAACCACGTCTGGAGCAGTGACATCACCTATGTGCGACTCGCGCATGGATTTGCCTACCTGGTGGCCATCATCGACTGGTACTCACGACGAGTCCTTTCTTGGAGATTGTCGAACACAATGGACACGGGCTTTTGCATCGATTGCTTGGAGGATGCGCTGCGCCACTATGGGCGCCCGGAGATCTTCAACACCGACCAGGGCGCGCAGTTTACCAGCCTCGCCTTCACCCAGGTGTTGCGTGACGCCGAGGTGGCCATCAGCATGGATGGGCGCGGCAGAGCCCTGGACAACGTCTTCGTCGAGCGTCTGTGGCGCAGCGTCAAATGGGAGGACATTTACCCCAAGGGCTATGAGACGCTCACAGAGCTGTTCATGGGCCTCTCGGCGTATTTCCCCTTCTACAACGGTGAACGCCCTCACCAGGGGCTTGGCTACCGAACGCCGGACGATGTGCATGTGAGCGGCAAAGGAGGTGGTGTCGTGGTTGCTGATCACTTTGGCGATCGCCCGCCAGCGGAGTCGTCGGCTCCGCTACGCTCCGCCGACGACTCCGCTGGCGAAGAACTGGGGCAGCGCCAATCCGCTGCGACTGAACTGGGCGCGCTAACTTAAATTCGGGGGAAAACTGTCCTTGACATGGGGTCCACCTCAACCGCCGGGTGGCTGTCATAGTCGAACTCGAATTCCACACTGGCGCTCAAACCATTCGCCAGCGGCAAGCGCACCCCAGTCCATGATTGCCACAGGCGTTTATCCTGGCCATCCAAGGCGACATAGCCGAACTGCCGATGGTAGGGCTGCAGGCGGTCATTCCAGACCAATTGATCGTAATTCAACAGCCAGCTCGCGCCGGTGAAATCCTGATCCGGTTGGTCGCGGAAATCGTCCCGCAGCAGCGTCGGGCCAAGCTCGATACTGAGATGAAAGGCTTTGTCTTCCGACGCCAGGTATCCCAGGGCCGGGCCACCCATGGTGCGCAGGCGCAGATCCGCGAAGCGATCATGCTGCAAGGCGAACCAGGCGGCACCGTACCAGCGCGACGGAAACAGTCGGCTGTAGTGATTGAGCGTCGACCATTTATCAGCGGTTTGCTCGCCGTCATTGGTGTCGAACTCAAGCACGCCAAGGCTGCGCAGCCGATGCCAGCCTCGCCGGTAGTCGAGCTGGTAGTCGAAGTCGATCTCGGTTGTGTCGGTATTGCCGCTGTCGTCGCTCAGCGCGAAATTCACCCGACCGCTGAACTTGGGCGGGACGACAGCAGAGGACGTCTGGCGCGATGCCTCTGGCGGCTCCGCGGAGTGCGCGCGCGTCGTGGTTGTCGCTTGCGCGCTTTGCTGGCGCAAGACGCTGACTTGGGCGCGGTCGATGCGGATCCGCCCGGCGTAGGCCGTCTGCAAGACAACCGTTTCGGCATCGGCATGGAGGAGCGTGCCGCTCAGGCGGTCGCCATTGGTCGTGATCACCTCGGCGGCGTTGGCCCCGCGGGGGCCAAGCAGGCTGATCACCAGAATAGGGAGTGCCGCGATCGCGGTTGGCGATATCCTCACTGTGACTCAGAGGATGCTTCGGGTGCCGGCCCGGATGACGGCCCAGATGGCGGCGCGGATGATGGCGCCTGATCCTGGCCGAGATAGCGCTGGACAATCTCGGCATCCTCGAGCATGCCGACATGATTGGCCAGGTAGAGATCGACCCAGCGCAGCAGGTTGGGCGCGTCCGGACGCACGGCGATGCGGATATCGCTGCTCTGGCGAATGCTTGGATCGATCGCGACATAGATCGCCGTGGCCGGGTGGCGCCGCATGAAATAATCCACCTGCAGCCCGCCATGCAAGGCCGCGAAGATCTCGCCGCCGCCCACCGCCGTGGCCCCGGCGATGATGGAGCCGATCGCGATAATGACATAGTCCTGCAGGCCGAGATCAATGACGTAGATCTGCGCCAGAAACACCGTGAGAAACGACAGCAGAAATACGGCGCCGTGCTGATTGGCGAAAATCCCGAAGGGGATCACCAGATCCGGCACCCGGGGATCGACGCCATAGTCTTTCTCCAGGGTGTGCAGTGTTGCCGGCAAGGCCACGATGGGGTTATTGGTCATGAAGGCCAGCACGTTCGGATTACTAAGCTTGGCCAGGGTGGCGATGATCGGCCCGCGCACCGCCAGCCAGAACAACAGCAAATAGACGGCCATCAGGATCAGCCCGCCAATGTAGAAGGCGACCACGAACTTGGTGAGCGCCAGCAGTACCCGTGCGTCGATTTGCGCCACCAGTCCGGAGATAAACAGCAGCAGCCCCGGCGCCAGCAGCACGATGGCCCAGCGGAACAACTGCATGAAGGCTTCGTTGATGGACTTGAAGAAATTGAGCGCCGGTTCCGCCGTCTCGCGCTTGCCCACCCCCAACGCCAGGCCCAGGCACAGGCTCACAAACACGATGCTCATCACCTGATTGGTGCTCAGCGCCTCGAACGGATTGGTGGGGATGACTTGCGCGAGAAAACTCAGCACGCCACCCTCGGCCTTGCCAGCGGCGGGGGAGGCGATGATCAGGGCGCCGATGCTCTCCTCGGCGCCTGGTCCCAGCCCGGTTCCCGGCGCCAGCAGCAGTGCGATGCCGATCCCCACCAGGCAGGGGATCACCAGCCCAAGCGCATAGAGACCGGCCATCGGCTTGAACAAGGGCCGGGTACTGGGGTCTTGCAGCAAGCCCGCGATCCCAATCACGATGGCGGTGATCAAAATGGGCAGCAGGCACATCGACAAAAAGGCGATATACAAGCTGCCAATCGGATAAAGCGCCGCGCCAACCGGCTTGGCGAAGAGTCCGATCAAGAAGCCGCCAGCCACGGCGACCAGCACGGATTTTGGGTCGGTTAAAAGGCGTTTTAGCATCATCCGCGAATTGCTAAGTTCGATCAGCGAAAAAGAGTTTTATCCTTACCAAGGCCAAGGCATGATGCGTCCGGCGCGACCCATGGTGGAATCGACCCCGGCGGCCATGACACCGAGTTGGTCGCGCATGCCTTGGACATCCGTTGCCAACACGGGCAGGGCATTCATTTTCTGTTCGATGCTGACCATCTGATGGGTCATTGTCCGCATGTCCGCGGCCATCTGCGCAACGACGGTGTGGAGCTCGGGCATGATGTCAATGGAGCGGTTCATGTTGGATAGCATCAGTGCCACGGTGGCGCCGGTATCGAATTCGGGAGACACCTCCACATATTCCCGAATTAGCCGGATTTGCGTCTCGAACTCTTCCAGCCGCGCGCGCTCCTGGGCGGACAGGTGCATCAGCAGGCGGTCGCGGCGCGCTTTTGCCGCCACGGGGTCGGCCTGAGCCACTCTGGGCGGGGCGACGCGCGCGAAAAAATCGGTGGCGGCGGTGCGGGCGATCAAGGCCAGGCTACCCAGCAGCAAGATTGTGGACAGGAACAGACCGATCCGCAGTCGCCGCTCCGAGCGTTGGGAGGCTTGGTACCTTGCCTCAAAACCTTGCAGGGCGGCGGAGAGCGCCTTGATCGCCGCGGTCGTTTGCGCCGGATCCTCGATCGAGTTGGGCATGCTGGTCACCTCCAGTTCAGGCCGCTTGATGGCGGGAACCTCCGGTTGCGAGTTGGATGACAGGTCACCAGATCACTCAGACCAAGACGTCCCCCTTGTTCACCTGCTCCAAGTATGGACGCTGGTCCTCGGGGAATTTCCGCTGAAAGTACTGGATGGCCAATTCATCGTTCGCGGTCGTCGCCAAATCCTTGAACGCGGTGCCTGTCAAACGCATGCCGCGTCTGACACTCCAGACCACCAAGCTGATCAACAGCGCACCATAGAGTAGAGCGACGATGAATTGAATCGTCGGATCCGTGCCGAACAACTCCGGGACAAACCGAATCTCGGTAATGACAGATTGACTGGCCAAGGCTTGCCACCACTCTTGGAAGAGTGTGTAAGGTAAGTAGCCGATTAAAAATCCGGGGAATGCCGCGACAGCGGTCGCATACCCCAAGCCCAGGCGCATATAGGTGCGAATCTCGCAGCCAATCATGGCCACGGAGCCGAAACCCTGCATCAGCGCTCCCAGAACAAAGACCCAGGTCGCCTGCGTCCCAAAGGGCAGATCACGGCCGAACACCTGCCAGCCGATCATGATCGCCACCCAGAGAATGACAAATTCAATGAAGATGGCGGTGAAAGGGGACATGGAGCCGAACATGAAGCGCGTCGCGCCCGAGATCCGCAAACGGCCCTCGAACAAGCTGCAGCCATGCTTCTGGTCATGCTTCAGCCCCATGGAAATCTCTGGGGTCATCATGGCACATTCTGTGCCAAAGCCGGTTTTCGCCATCCCGATCCCGGCAATGACGCCAAGGAGCAGCAGCCACAGCGCGGCTCCCCAGCCCATGGCGCTCACGGCTGAATTCCAGCCCAGTTGGCCGTCCACCGGCTGATGCAAGAAGGAGCCGACAATGGCATTGCCAAAGAAGAGCATCAGAAACACCACAATCGCGATCTGCGGCCAATTCCGGTTGGGCTGATAATTCCGGCTCACATCCCAGGCGATGCCATCGAGCGCCATCTTGCCGCCATGCGCATAGCCGAATTGAGCCGTGGCACGGTTTTCCTGGCCCTTGAACGCATTGCCGACACCGAGCTTGGTCATCCAATAGAAGGTTAGGAAACCCGCTGGAAGGATGGCAATCACAAAAATCAGGGAAGCGACCGACATCGAGGAAATGCCACCAAGAAAATGGTGGGTGGTACAGCCGTTCGCCAAACGCGCCCCCAGGCTAAAAACCAGGCCGCCGAAAAACGCCAGCCATAGATTGACGCGCGGATAACGCCGCCAGCGGCGGGATTCGCCTTCCATCCGCGCCACCAGCCAAGCGCCCAGGATGATGCCGAGGATTCCCCAATGGACATCCGGGGCAAAGGCACGTGACCACCAATCAAGACCCGGCGCAAGCGTCTGCTCCAACGCCGAGGTCATCTGCACCAGCCCGGTTGTGAGGTTGATTGGCTTGCCGAAAGCGATGTAGTGCATCACCTCGGCGACTCCGACGAAGACGCCACTGACCCAGAAGGGCCATTGTTTGCGCAGACTGAGATGCAATGTCATCAGGGGTCTCTCGCTTCAAGTGGATTGGTCGCGGTTCAGGCTGGAAGAGGGATGTTGCTTGATGTCGGCAACGAGAAGAACCGCTAATCAAGTTCCTGGATGCCTCCGCCCGAGACGGTCAGGATCTGACCGCTGATCCAGGCCGCCGCCGGCGAACAGAGGAAGAGCGCCGCGTTGGCAATGTCAGCGGGCTCGCCCAGACGTTTAAGCGGTGTGTGTTCCAACATCCTGGCTTCGATTTATGGCGTCAGCACGGACTGGAGCGCTTGCGTGCGCGTCGCACCGGGCGCGATTGCATTGACGCGAATCTTCCTCGGACCAAGATCGAAGGCCATGTTGCGAGTAAGGTGATTTTCCGCCGCCTTGGAGGCGCCATAAGCCGCCATGCGCTGGTTTTTGTTCTCGCCAGCCATTGATGTGATGTTCAAAATCGCTCCACCGCCGTTCGCCTCCATGTGCGGCGCCGCGAGTTGGCACAGCCGAAACACTGAAAACATATTCAGCTCAAACGCGAAACGCATGTCCTCCATCGGCATCTCGAAGGGTTTGGGACCACCCCCGCCCGCGTTATTGACCAAGATGCCAAGACCACCGAAGGTCTCGACGGTCAGAGTCACCGCCGCGTCGAGATGCGACGCTTGGGTGACATCACAGGCGGCGCTGATCGCCTTGCCGCCGTCTGCGGTGATTGCGCTTGCAACCCGCTCGGCCGCGACGGCATCGCGGTCGGTGACGGTGACGCAAGCGCCGGCTCCGGCAAAGGTCTCGGCGATGGCGCGACCGATGCCAGCGCCGGCTCCGGTCACCAGCGCAATGGCGCCATGGAGTTCGAAAGCTTTCGGATCGTGCATGATTGAGCGCCAGGTATTGAAGCGAGCGAACATTGAGGCGATTGAGCGGCCATTAAAATCGATGCACCAAACAAGCTCAACCACTTAGACGCCCATTTTGAGCGGTCAGCGGCCACTGGCTTCGCCTAAGTTCCCTACCGCGAAACGCTCGACGTCGCTAACCAATCGGATGTCTGGCCAGATGTCTGGCCGGCTGTGCGCAGTCTTGACAGCGCGTCCGTGGTCAGGTCAGGCTAACTGGCTGTTAGGTTATAGGTTCACCGCAACCACCTCCGGCCCGTGATCGGTGAAACCATTCGTGCGACAGTGCAAGAGCTGTAGAGGCTGTGGTGATAGACACATGACGTTCCTGCCTGACACCCAAGTCACCTTGACGGCCCCGCACCCGTCCGCGGCCATTCCCGGCGCGCTCTACCTGCTGCACGTTGATGTTCACGGCCAGCGCACTTTTTGCTTCGTCACCGATCGCTTGCTGGCCATGCTTGACCTGACGCGCGAGCAAATCCTGGCCGATGCGCAGGTTGTTTTTCAACGCGTGCATCCAGAGGACTATCCCGGATTTGTGGCCTTGCAGCAGCGGACGCTGGCCAACCCGCGGGTCTTTTTTTGGGAAGGGCGGGTGGTGGCGCGCGAGGCAACATACTGGTGGCGCTTGGAATCAAAGGCGCGATCATTGCCCGAGGGCGGCGCTTTGTGGGAAGGCGTGGTGACCGACATCACCGCGACCAAGGACGCCGAGGCCGCGCGCGCCGCCAGCGAGACACGTTTCGAGCGCCTGGTGCGGTTCGCACCCGTGCCGCTGGGTAGCCTCGACCGGTCTCTGAAGACACGCTTTTATAACGAAGCCTTCACCAATGCCTTCGGCTATACCGCCGCCGATCTCCCCGACTGGGAACGCTGGTGGGAGTTGGCGTATCCCGATCCGACCTACCGACAGGTGTTACGCAAGACCTGGGATAGCGCCATGGCGGCGGGTGATGACCGCCGCGAGCCCTTTAAAGCCACTGTGACCTGCAAGGGTGGTCAGCGACGATTCGTTGAAATTCATCCCACCGAGATTGGCGACGATCATCTCGCGGCCTTTGTCGATATCACCGAGGTCGCGCAACGGACCGCTTGCGAGGAGGCCATGCGCGACATCTCGCGCCTGTTCCTCGCGGTGAATGGCACCAATCTCGACGCGGCGATCACGACAGCCCTTGGTCGCATTGGCGCCTGCCTGGGCGCGCATCGCTGTTATCTGTTTCTGATGGACAGCGACGGCTTGACCATGACCTGCACCCATGAATGGTGTTCGTCGGGCACTCGACCACAGATTGACGAATTACACGGATTGCCCGTGGATCGCTATCCGTGGTTGCCCGAGATTGCCCGCAGTCGCCAAGCGGCCTGGGTGACGCAGGATGACATTAATCGCTTGTCGCCCGAGGAACAGCGGATCATTGCCGATGGCGACATTCAGTCGATGCTGGCGGTGCCCTTGTTCGAGACCGAGCAGATGCGCGGCATTCTTGGTCTGGACGATGTCCACGCCCAAAGGCGTTGGAACGATTTCGAGCAAGGCTTGTTGCGCTTGGTCGCCGACATCATCAGCACCGCGCTGGAGCGTGATCGCTTGCAGCGGGCACTGCATGACCTGGCCTATCGGGATGCCTTGACCGGCTTGCCCAATCGCCGCGCCTTCGATGAGCGGCTTGCCATCGAAATTGCGCGCGGGCAGCGTTACCGCCAGGTCTTTGCCTTGCTGTTGTTCGATATCGACCACTTCAAGTTGATCAACGACAACCATGGGCATGTGGTGGGCGATCAGATCCTGCACCGTTTCGGAGAGATCATTCTCAAGCGCCTGCGCCTTGCCGATACCCTCGCGCGCTGGGGTGGCGAGGAATTCACGCTGCTCCTGCCCGGGACTGCGGCCGCGGGCGCCCGCCGGCTGGCCGAGCAGTTGCGCGAGAGCGTGGCGGCCGCGACCTTTCCGAGGGTGGAACGGTTGACGGTCAGTATCGGCGTGACGGAATTCCTGCCCGATGATGATAGCGACAGCCTGTTTCGCCGCGTCGACCGGGCGCTTTATGCCGCCAAGGAACAGGGCCGAAATTGTTGTGTCTTTCGCTCGGGGAAACCGGGTTAGGAAACAAGGCGCCGGCCTTGACAACCGAACAAGATCAGGGCAATTCGGGCATGCCGTGGCAGCTCATTGTCGGCGCTTCGGCGGCGGCTTACTCGGATGTTGCCTCATTGCAGGCGCGCACGACATTGAGCAGATAGGTCAGGGTTGCCTCGGTGGCCGGCGCCAATGCGTGGGCCGCCTCGGGCGCGACGCTCAGATGGCCGTTATCGCCTTTAACGATCCAGCCACGCCGTTCCAGGTCACGGATCTTGCGGCGGACGGTTTCGCGCGGGATGCCGCTGTAGTCAGCGATGGACTGAAGGTTAATGGGGGCCGGATCGACCTTGGCGTCACGGTCTGGCGACAATAAGCCGTCATAGGACAGGCCGTCGATGCGCCCGCGCGACAAGGTGCGCGCGCCGATGATCGCGAGGACCAGCATGCGGTCGAGATCCCCGTCGAACTGCCGCCGCAGCGCCACCAGCAGCTCGCAAAAGGCCTCGGTGTGAATCGGCCAGATTTGGCCGAAGTGGGTATGCAGGCTTTGTTGATCCAGGGCCATGGCGGATGCGCTCCGTTGGGCATGATGGGTCTGATGCCAATGATACGCGAAGCTGGCTCGCCGGGCCGATGACGCCGCCAGGTTGCGACACAATGCACCGAGCCGCGGAAATGGTGGTCCGGCGCTGCAATGCAGCGCGGACTTTTTTCTCCATCCCGCACATGATGCCGCGCTGGTGCGCGGCCTGTTGCTCGATATGGCCCTGACCAGCGCCTATCTCGGCATGGGCAGCCCATCGCGGTGGTGGCCCAGGATTTCCCCTGGGGCACCCGCTATCGCCTGCTCGCCTACCCGATCAGCGGGCGCCGGCCTGGGGTGACGGGATGCCCAGCGGCAATGGGTTCTGATGCGGGCCGCCTTGCCGATGCTGGTGGGCGGGCTTGACAGAACACCCTGGGCACTTCGCTCTACTGGCCGGAACGCGGACTGCTGGCCTGGATCACGCCGCGCGGCCGACCATGGCTCAGCCGGTCGCGGCGCCGCCATTTCTCAAGGCCGCTGCGCGCACGCGTTCAGCCACGGGCGATCCGTCCGAATCGGCCCGTGAGTGGGGGTGGACTCAAGCAATTGTAGAGCTTTGGCTGTCACCCCGGCATAGCCGGGGGATTACCCAACGGGTTTATTCGCGCTCGCTCTGACTCCCAGGGGCCATAGCTGGACTTGCACCAGCAAGCCGACTAGCATGACGATCTAATTAGGGCAAAGCGAAGTGCACCCAAATTTTTCCGGTCATTGTGTATCACCTATAATCTTGCGGCCTGCCTTAACCATCATTCCCGCGCTGACCAGCACCACCCGGCAGCGCCAGGATCGAATCCAACCATGCAACTCCTCATCGACATCGGCAACACCAGCATCAAATGGGCCCTATGGGACGGAACCGCCCTGTCCGAAATGCAGCGCGCCCGCCATCACGGTGCCTTGCCCATCGACCTGCTCGCTGCCTGGGAAGCTCTCGAGAGCGTTCATCAAGTCCGCATCTGCCACGTTGGCCCGGACGCCGTCAAAAGCGCCGTCACTCACATCGCCCGGACCCTCTGGCAACAAACGCCTGAATTCATGGTAGTCGACCCAAGCCGCTCGCCGGTGCGCATCGCCTACACAGATCCCAGTCGCCTTGGCATTGATCGCTGGCTCTCCCTGTGCGCCGCCCACCAACTTTACCCAGGCCCCAAGCTGATCATGCACATAGGCACCGCGATCACCTACGACGCCCTGCTCGGCGACGGCCAACACCTCGGCGGCCACATCCTTCCCGGCATCGAGGCCCTGCGCGACAGCCTCTTAAACACCACCCAAATCCCCCCCCAAGACCGAAGCGACCCCAACAACGGCCTTTGGGGCAACAACACCGGCCAATGCATCGCCGCCGCCTGCCTGCACGCCCCCGCCGCCCTAGCCGACCGCCTATGGCATCAGCTACGCAAACAAACCACAACCACCCCTCGCCTCCTCATCACCGGCGGCGACGCCGAACGCATCTCCCCCCTGCTCACCCACCCCAGCTTCCACCACCCCGACCTCGTCCTGCAAGGCTTCCTCCAACACCCACGGCACAGCGCCAACCAAAAAATCACCAACACCAGTACCAACCCGCTTTCAGAAACACCCCAATTTCGACTAGAATCCATTCAGCGCGATAACGGCAATCTAATATCCCGTGCCACCAAGTGGCCGGTACCCAAAGCCGACACGCAACCACCCACAACGCTGGCGTAGCTCAGTTGGTAGAGCAGCTGATTTGTAATCAGCAGGTCGTCGGTTCGAATCCGTCCGCCAGCTCCATTAAAAACAGCAGCTTAAGCAAAATAGCTAGCAGCTGCTTATTGCCAAACCCCATTCCGGTAGCCGTTTGGTAGCCGTTCGTCGTTGGCTAGGAGCAGGGAATTTCCTCGGTAGCCTTTGGGCGACCTGGGACTCGAACCCGCTGCCGAGCGTTGGTCATCCCGGTTGGCCGGACCGCCCCCGGCGAGGACTCGCCAGCGATCCTCGGTCTGAGGGGCTGGCCAGCCGCGAGGATCGTGCATTTTTTGTCGGCGCGAAATTCTCGCTTCCGATCAAATGCCGGGCTTTTAATCCGCGCGAGCCAAGTTCCCTGATCACCACGCCATCGGCAGGTGCATCGGGAACCCGGCTGCTTCCGCACCCTCCCTGGCTTCATCTCCTCGTATACCTTGCAAAGCGGATTTGGCTGTAGCAGACGATCAAAATCAGCATCTGCCCAATCCGCTAAGCTGTCATTTTTGCCAACCCATGTGACTCGGGCAATACGCGCTCTGGTCGTGGGGCTCCGCTCAATCCGATCATGAACTCGTCGTGACGCGCCAAACCAAAAGTTGCTCGCATCGAATGCAAGCGCTCAACCATCTGCGCCATGTCGGATTCTGGGGTTTCACGAATATGCGCCGCAATCACGGCTTCAACCTCATGTTCGGGCCATGCCGCCATTCTGCGTCCGAGAGCGATTGGGCGGGGGAAGAGCCCCTCGCTAATACGGGCGTATAGGCGGGAGCGACTGTAACCTGTCCGTTCCAGAACGACAGGGAGACGAAGGACGCTTGTTGACATACGATTTCTCCATCGGTTGTTGTGACATCCCACCCGCGAGAGCCGGACAAATTGGCTTATTGGCGCTGAAGACAAAGATCACGGCGTCCCACGGGAACCATGGAGACAGTGTTGGATAAATTGCACTTAAACGCGACAACGAAAGCGACCGGAAATCCGGCACCTTTCTGTCTATCGAAGATATTCCACCTGCCGTTATACTTGACCGCCTGAGCAGCAATCTTTTTCAGCCAAGCCATGTCTTCTCGGCTAAGCTGAGATCAGACATCGCTGCAGCTGATTGAAAGACACTAACGCGCATGGCCCAACTCGCCTACCTGATTCCCCACCGCCGCACAGCCCCAGCCTGGGGTTCAGACTTCGAGCCCATCGATCTGGAACTGGAAGCCGGCGTCAGCCTGCCGCTGCTCGGCACCATTGCCGCTGGTCTGCCGATTGAAGCTATTGAGGATCGTGAAACCGTCCAGATTCCCTCGCACATGGCGCGCAAGGCGAGTTATGCCTTGCGGGTGCGCGGACATTCGATGATTGATGACCGCTAATCACAACCAGGCAGGACGGCGACATCATCATCGTCGAGCAGCGTCAAACCGCTGACAACGGTGAAACCGTGGTCGCCAAGATCAATGGCGATCAGGTCACCCTGAAGCGCTTCTATATCGAAGCTGATGGCATTCGGCTGCAACCGGCCCATCCTGGCATGGCGCCGATCTTCCTGCGTCATGACGAGCTCGAAATCCTTGGGATTGTCACTGGCGTGATGCGTCTGGCGGCCTGATCGCCACACGCTTGGGCTTACCACCCTGGCAAGAGCCACAGAAGCTTGGATGACGCCCGGCGGAAAATCGGTTCAGCTCAGCACCTTTTGGCGCTCCGCCGATCCGCGGCTTCTGCGACAATCCGCCCATGCTCGACTTCGCCGCCCCAAGCTATAACAGCGGTTCTCCGCTTGAGACCCTCGCCGGTCCGGTCGAGCGTGTCACCTTTCATAGCCCCGAGAGCGGCTTTTGCGTTCTGCGGGTCAAGGTGCGTGGCGAACGCGAGCTGATCACCGTCGTCGGCAATGCCGCCCAAGTTACCCCAGGTGAGCACATCGACGCGCGCGGGCAATGGACCATTGATGCCCGCCATGGCCGGCAGTTCAAGGCCAATGAGTTGCGCGTGGTTCCGCCCGGCACCCGCGAAGGCATCGAGCACTATCTCGGTTCCGGGATGGTCAAGGGTATCGGGCCGCATTTCGCCAAGCGCCTGGTCGAGGCCTTCGGTGAACAGGTGTTTGACATCATCGAGCAATCCCCGGATCGTCTGCGCGAGCTGCCTGGCATCGGCCAGAAGCGCCAGGAACGGGTCACCCGCGCCTGGGCCGAGCAGAAGATCATCCGCGAGATTATGGTCTTCCTCCAGTCCCATGGCGTCGGCACCGCCCGCGCGGTCAGGATCTTCAAAACCTACGGCCTGACTGACCGAGCGCGGCTGCCCGCTCGCGGGGGATATGCAGTTCGCATTGGCGCGCGTTGGCCTGTTCGGGTGAGTCGAGGCAGGGTAAACAATGCAGATTCATGTCTGAGCATCTCCTGAGATTAGTCGCCTGGAGCCCTTAGCATCCGCCTTCTCGACCAGTTAACTGATCCAGAGTATCCCTGACCAGCTGCTCCCATTCCTCTTGCACGCTGAGATGATCGGGAAAGTCACTGCCGACCCGCCGATGCCAGTAACGGGAATTCCAGATGTCCCCTTCCTTGCGGTGCAGGTAGGCGTGAATGCGCGCGGCTCCAGTGTCACTCGGGCCGTCCGGCAATGACTGGACGATATCGTGGGCGCGGTTCCAATCGCCCTTGGCATCGAACCAGAGCGCGGCCAAACAGGGGTGTTCGGTGACGGGACAGGTGGCCGCGTTCAGGCTGTTCAGAAATGCGGGATAATCCATGGGATGGTGGCTTAACGTTTGTTGCCCCTGACACCACCACCTATGATCAAGAAGCTGCGGACCAGATCGGACTCGACCCGTCACTGGTGTACAAAACGCTCCTCGTCAGCATCGATACCAAAACCCTGGTGGTGGCCGTCGTGCCGGTCGGTCGGCAACTGAGTTTGAAGGCGCTCGCCAAGGCCGCCGGCGGCAAGAAGGCAAACATGGCGGAGAAGGCGCTGGCCGAGCGCGGCACCGGCTATCTGCTCGGCGGCATCAGTCCGATCGGGCAAAAGCGTCGCATGGATACCTTTGTGGATCGCAGTGCCGAGGCGTTGCATCGCCTGTTTGTCTGTGCTGGTCGGCGTGGTACGGAGATCGAGCTCAGCCCCGCTGATCTGCAGCGGGCGACGAACGCACGGTTTTATGATTTGGTCTCCTAACCGGCCTCGAGCTGCAGCAGTTCATCTAGCAACTGCACGGCTGTCGCCACGAAAGCGGGGCAGCGCTCCTTGAATACCCCAGCGTCACGGGCGCCCTGATAACCGGCAACCTCGGCTAGGTCATAACCGAGCAAGTCGCGGCATTGGTTGCTGCCGTGCCGGTCGATGAAGCGCTGTTGCAACGTGCGCGCATTGGCGTAAACATGATCCTTGGCGGCGGGATCGGGCGTACTCGGACCGAATTCCAGCCCCAGCACCAGCGCCGCTCCAGCCAGTGTGCCGCAGGTGCCGCCCATGCGCCCGATGCCACCCCCGAGTCCGGTGGCCAAACGCATCGCCAGCGCCGGGTCGATTCCATAGCGCTCGGCATAGACTGACACCACCGCCTGGGAGCAGTTCTTCCTCTGGTGGGGTCTCTTTCTCTGCTGCAACGAGATCGCCGGCGAGTTCTAGTAGCTGCTTGAGAAACTCAACGCTGTGTAACTGGCCGGCCTCGTGGGGCTCGCGCAGTTGCTCCAGGCGCTGCGACAGCGGTTTAAAGAGCGGGTTGCCGAGATGCTTGCGCAGCCGAGCGGCAATCTTAATTTCGATCTCCTTGGTTTTCTTCTTGCCCGGTGCAACGAGGATGGCTTCGATGACGTCGGCATCGAACACTAGCTCCTCGAGATCATCGCGAACCATGCCGACCTGCACGTGGTCGTGAATGAGCTGCACGGTCTTGGCGCCGAGGGCGTGCCAGAGCAGCGCGCCCTGGCCGGTTGATGGCTTCAGGCTTTCGTAAATCTGCACCAGCCAGCGGTAGTCGGCCTCGAAGGGCTGCAACATGGGGTCCGGCGAGAGGGCTTCCCAGAGCTTGCCGAGCACGCTGACGTCGGCGGTGAAGGCATCGCGGGTGGCATTGTCTGGCAGGCAGTCTTGCGCGGCGATCAGGCCCTCATAGCCGGTCAGGCCACGGTCAACGCCATGGAAGTAGCCGAGGCATTTCTGCAGCGCGGCCGGTAACTGGCTCTTCAGCGCGGCGATGTTGCTGGCGACCTTCTCGAAGCCGGCTTGGTCGAACTCGAGCGCCTTGGCGACATCATCGAAGACGCTGAGGTAGTCGACAATCAATCCGTGGCTCTTGCTCAGGGTCTGGCCCGCCCTCTGGCTGCCGCTGTAGGTGCGGTTGGTGCGAGTAATGGCCTGCAGCAGCGTGTGGTCGCGCAGCGGCTTGTCCAGGTACATCGCCTGCAGGATGGGCGCGTCGAAACCGGTCAGCAGTTTCGCTGTCATCACCAGGATGGAGAGCGGATCATTGGCGTCGCGGAAGCGGTCCAGCAGCGCCTCCTCGGCATCGCGATGGCGCTTGTAGGGCTTGTAGCGGTCGTCGTCTTTCTCCTTGCCCTGCACCGAGATGACGATATCGGTCTCGAGGCCATCGGGCAGCAGGCGGTCCAGCTCCGCCTTGTAGAGC
This sequence comes from Thiorhodovibrio winogradskyi, assembly GCF_036208045.1. Taxonomy (NCBI): domain Bacteria; kingdom Pseudomonadati; phylum Pseudomonadota; class Gammaproteobacteria; order Chromatiales; family Chromatiaceae; genus Thiorhodovibrio; species Thiorhodovibrio winogradskyi. The sequence continues at coordinate 3,579,233 of NZ_CP121472.1, forward strand.
AGGCAGCATTCCTGATCGAAGGTCACCTCCATGGCCTTGAAGCCGTTCGGCGAGACGGTGGCCTGGAAATGCTTGGCGATGTCCTTGTTGCGTTCGCGCTTGTTGATCGGCGTGCCGGTGAGGCCGAACAGGAACGCATTCGGCAGCGCCGCGCGCATCTTCATGCCGAGGTCGCCTTCCTGGGTGCGGTGCGCCTCGTCGACCAGCGCGATGATGTTGTCGCGGTCGTTCAGCACGGACGAGTCGGATGCCGAGGGGACATCGTCGGGTAGGATCTGCGGGGCGCCATCGTCGGCATCAGCGGCGGCTGTCTCGGCCGAGGGCGGCGACAAACCGAGCGCATCCGCTAAGGCGCGCAAGGCGTCGTGTGCTGCCTCGCGCTTGTCGGCATCATCTACCTTGGCCGCGGCACGCCAGGCGACGCCAAGTTCCTGCTGCGCGGCGGCCGGCTCACCACGGTTCGCCAACTCAGGGATCTGCCTCAGCAGCCGCGCAAGGGTCTACCGCGAGGTCTCCTCGCCAAACTTGAAGATGGTGTTGATGATGATCTTGCGCGTGTCTTGCCGCAGCAGGGTCTTCAGTTGCGAGCGCTTCTCGGCCTTGACCAGATTTGGGATGTCGGCGCCGTGGAAGGTGGCGCTGATTTGGGCGTCGAGGTCGATGCGATCGACCACGATCAGCACGGTGGGGTTCTTGAGCTGCGGGTGCATACGCAGCTTCTGTGCCGCGAACACCATCAGTAAGGATTTGCCGGAGCCCTGGAAGTGCCAGATCAGGCCCTTCTTCGGATAGCCCGCCACGACCCGCGCGACAATGCGGTTGGCGGCCTCGTATTGCTGGTAGCGACAGACCACCTTGAGCCGGCGTTTCTTCTTGTCGGAGGCGAACAGCGTAAAGTTGGCGAGGATGTCGAGCACTGTTGCCGGCGGGAGCAGGCCAGCGACTGACTGCTGCAGACTGGCAAGGCTTGATGGCGCGGTCTCTTGGTCTGGTTCATCCTCCGGTCGCCACGGCCCCCAGAGTTGTACCGGCATGCGGATGGAGCCATAGCGCAGCTCCTTGCCCTCGCTGGCGACGCTGAACACATTGCATGCAAACAGCTCCGGGACAAACTGCTCGTAGTCGGTATGCACCTGTAGCGCGCCATCGACCCAACTCACCGAGGGGCGCACCGGGGTCTTGGCCTCGATCAGCACCAACGGCAGGCCGTTGACCAGCAGCATCAGGTCCGCGCGGCGCTCGGCCGGGCCGGCGCGGAAACTGTATTGAGTGGTGACGATGTATTGGTTGCGCGAGAGGTCGTCGAAGTCCAGCAACCGCACCGTGACATGCTCGCCGTCCTTGCCGAAGGGCATCGAGCGCTCGCCGCGCAGCCAGGCGGTGAACTCCTCGTTGGCGCGGATCAGGCCATCCGAGCGCACCGACAGCACGATGGCGCGTAGCTTGTAGAGCACCTCGTCGGCGCGCTCGATGCGTGCGGCGATCTCCGGGTTCATGCGGATCAGGGCGTCGCGGACGAGGGGTTCGGAGAAGACGTCCTAGGATTGGCGCGGCAGCGCCGCCGGCGGCAGGTAGGTCCAGCCGGCACCCTTGCCGGCGACGCCATAACTGCCGCGGGCATCCTGGAGGTTTAACGGGTTGGCATTCGCGCTGCCGCCGCGGAGCAGGTCGCGGAGATAGGCCTCCACGGTATTGGATTCGGTGAAGGTCATCTCTACTCACTCCCGGCATGTCATGTCATATCATCTGCAATATGAAAACGCTTCGCGTGGTGCTTGACACCAACATCCTGGTGGCCGCGTCCCGCAGTAGCCGCGGCGCGTCGTTCGCGCTGCTGCGGATGCTGCGGGCGAGGCGCTTCACCGCACTTGCGTCGGTGCCTTTGATGCTGGAGTACGAGGCCGCGTTAAAGCGGCCGGAGCACTTGGCCGTCGGCGGGCGCACGGAGGCGATGACCGATGCCTTCCTGGATGCCCTGTGTCTGTGCTGCGAGCCGGTGGACCTGGACTACCTGTGGCGCCCGCGCGCCCGCGATCCGGCGGACGACATGGTGCTGGAGACTGCCCTGAACGGCCGCGCCGATCGGCTGGTCACGTTCAACACCGGTGATTTTGCTGCGGCGGCGCGATTCGGCCTCGCAGTGGCGAACCCGCGCGATTTGCTGCAACAACTGCAAGAGGAGCAATCCTGATGGCCAACTACGCATTGCGCGTCCCGGAATCACTCTTCGCCTACGCCCGCAAGATGGCGGAGGAGGAGAACGTGTCCATGAACCAGTTTTTCGTCACCGCCATCGCCGAGAAGGTCTCTGCGCTGAAGACGGAGGCATATTTCCGCGAGCGCCGCGAGCGCGGCGATTTGGCGGACTTCGATGCCTGGCTCGGCGCCAGTCCGGATCGGGAGCCAGACGCGGGGGACGAACTGCCGGAGTGCGCAGGGTAGATGCGCTCTCACTGATCTATTCTGCGACGGATAACCCTGTCCGAGCGCACCGACAGCTCGATGGCGCGCAGCTTGTAGAGCACTTCGTCGGCGCGCTCGGGGTGGGCGGCGATTTCGGGGTTCATGCGGATCAGGGCGTCGCGGACCAGGGGCTCGGCGAAGACGTCCTGCGGCTGGCGACCGAGTGACGCGCTCGGTAGGAAGTTCCAGCCGAGGCCCTGCTGGGCGATGCCGATCGGGGCGTTGTGCTGGTCGGTGATGCCGCCGGTGAGCAGATCGCGGAGGTAGGCTTCGATGGTGTTGGAGTCGGTGAAGATCATCGGTCCTCCGATACTAGCAACGCACTAACCGTCGCTTTCAGCAGTCCATACGTTTCCCTTTGTCTTCGTTCTAAATCTCGAATAGCAGAACTCACGTCACAGATTGCAGTTCGAATTTCGATCCGCCGGACCTTGCTCGGAAGGACAATTGGGAATTCCGATACGAGTTTACAGTTAAGTGCGTGCTGGCTCGTTCCATGACTCCAGCGACGCAGGTTTTCGTATTGAGCATCCAACTGGTAATAGATGAACTCTGAGTCGATTTGCCCGCTGGGAATAACTGCAGCGAAGTTCTAATTGATCGTCGAGTCCATACACAAGAACGCCGCCTTCCCCCTGGTCTACCCCTGCCCAATCATCGCGATGAGCGTTGATTTAGCAGGGATGATCGACAGCGAGGTCTCGGCAAGGGCTGCGCTCGTAATGAATTCATCTGCCGCAGAAATTCGTTTCTCGTTTACTGTTCCCGTCGGTAGACAGGGAATACTATACCCTCAACCATCTTGCCGACGAAGGCCGCGCCCAAGGCGGCTAAGGGGCTATCCCATATGCTTCGTCTTCTGCGATTTTTTTTTTCATCATGACGTTTAGCTGATCCTTCAGGCTCTGCCGAACGCTCATGAAGTCGATGTGCTCCGATAGCGCATCTCCGCCCCGGCCGCTTCCCCATCGACCAGCAGTTTGCAGATCATGAAAGGGCGGATAAGGCTGGCCGCGCGGGTCGCACCGATGGGGTTCCTCGGCTCGGTGCGCAGGGGTATCCCTCTCACGGCGGCGAAATAGGCCTCACCATCGACCAGGGCAGCGATGCGAGAGGTGGGTACTTGCGTGGGTTCCGATGTCATTGAGGCTCCACCGGGCTTCATCGCATCGGGAAAGGCACGCGCTCAGGCATTCACAGTCTCCAGCGCGCGACCTCCCAGCGAATCAGGCCAGCGAATCGGGCGCCGGGACTTCCATGTTTTCCAGGTAGGTGCGCGCCTCGACCCCGGGATCGGGCAGTCCGGCGATCATCCAGGCGCTCAGGGGACCGCCGAACAGGCGCGCGAGACAGTCTGGCATGAGGTTGAGTGCCGCACATATTGTGCGCTCGACTGGCAAGTTGGCGGTGGCGAGATAATCCTGGCGCAAACTGGCGATGGCCCGCCAGTGCGCGTCGGTCAAGGTGATGCCGTGCGTCTGAGCGAGCAGTTCCGCCAGCGCGGCGTTCCAGTGCTCGGGGTCGCGCACGAATCCCCGCTCGTCGAGATCAGCGCAGGACTCCAACGGCTGGTTGGTTTGTTTCTGGGACATCGGTGTCTCCTGGGTCGGATGGTCTCTTGATCGCTTGGACGGAGGGACGGATGGACGGTTTCGGTCTCAACCAAGACTTAAGCAAGACTTAAGCAAGACTTAGGCAAGTTTGGGGCCGCAAGCCCGGATAAGCCGCCCAAGTGCCGAAGCTGGCGGATTGACCCGCAACTCGGGGCGTCCGTCGCGGCATTGCTCACCACGGCGAGGTGATCGAGCGGACAAGGTTTTTCCAGCAAGTCATCGTTGCCCAGACGCAGGGCACGCACCGAGTCAGTCACCCCGCCATAGCTGGTAAGCAGGATCCACTCGCCGGGATCCCCGCGCGCACGCGTCCTCAAAAACCCGCTGCCGTGAGCGTTCGACGCGGCTTGGCAAGGGCTCTTAACCGCAACGAACGCCCGATACTGGGCGCCCGGGCACTGTTTGATCGGGCGCAAGTGGTTCACATAAACCACTACCGGTGCTTATGCACTACTCCCGCGAGACGCGCTTTCCAACAGCCAGCATCACGTCCAAAGAGCTGGATCGCGGCTAGAGTTGGCACAGCTCATGCTAAAACTCTCATCTAAGGGTGCTCCACTTGATCGAGTCCCCGACCTTCAGACCACCGAGCGCGAAGCATTCAATCTCGAAACGCTGTGCAAGAGATCAGCATGACAAGGCGCACACATAAAATCCTCACCATCGCAACCCTGATCAGCTTGTCCCAGTTGGCCACGGCCGCCTCACTTCCCCAGTTCGACCCGAACTATTTCACTCAGGGGCAATACCAGGGGCATGCCTGGGTAAGCGGAGGCATTGGCACGCATGAGCGGGAGCAGCTCAGCAATCATTTCGGTCAGGGCTTCAACCTCAAACTGGAGTTTGCCCGCGCCGATGGGCACTACCTGGGCAATGTGGCGGTGACCATCACGGATCGGCGCGGCGATCCGGTGCTTTCCGCGCCTTCGCCAGGGCCTTGGTTCCTGGCGAAATTGCCCGCCGGGGAGTATCGGGTGCTGGCCAGTGCCGATGAGCGTAGCTTCGAGCGTTTCGTCTCCATTCCGGAGCAAGGCTCGCGCACCCTGGTTTTCAACGCTTGGCGTCGCGGGGAATAATCCCGCGACTGGGGTCGCCGCCGAACGGCGATCCAGCGCTTGCGCGCGGCAACCAACCTGCTCAACCATTAGGTTCACATCAACCTCAGGAGGTTATTTACAATGTACGGATTTTCCAAGCGCGTCAGCCTGTCGTTTGACGAAGCCGTGGCGCGGGTCACCGAGGCGCTGGCAGCGGAAGGATTTGGTGTCCTGACCGACATCGACGTTCAGGCAACGTTCAAAGCAAAACTCGACGTTGACAGCCGTCCCTATCGGATTCTTGGAGCCTGCAATCCACCGCTCGCTTATCAGGCGATCACGGCCGAGCCACGGATCGGTTTGCTTCTGCCTTGTAATGTTATCGTGCGTGAACTGGAAGACGGTGCGATCAGTGTCGATTTCATGGATCCCGAAACCGTCTTACAACTGGTCGAGAACCCGCGGGTGCCTGAGATCGCTCGCGAGGTGAGGGAGCGCTTGTCGCGGGTGCGCGATGCCCTGGCCTGAAGCCTGAAAGATCCCGCCAAGCCGACCGCGTTCGCGGTCTTCTCCGGGGATTTTCAGCGCTCGCGGGCGCCGATCCAACGACTGGCCGAGGTGTTCGCAGCCTGGTTCGTGACTGCCTTGGTACTGGCGCCGGGTACTCAGCTGGCCCGATCCTTGCCCGATCCTTGCTAGCCACCGCCGTGGCGACCCTCTCGGTGGTCAGTAGCGTGCCTCAGGGCATTCGCTGGCTATCGAGCTTCAATCCGTATCCGCCGCGCGCGCAACGGGTGTTCTGGGCGGTGATCGAGGGCTTGGTGGCAGCCACTCTCCTGCTCGCCGGCGGCCTGCAGGCGTTGCGCAGAGCCTCGCTGACCTCGGGTCTGCCGATGACACTGTTGTTGTTACTCGCCGCCTAGGGGCTGCTGCGCGCGCTGCGCGCCGATTAGGGGGCGCCCAGCATTCCAACGAAATCCGCGCTCCAAGGATACTGAGCCCATGCAACCCACCTATTTGATGCTGTCCCGCGCCCTCTATGCCTTTGCCAGCCTGACGCTGACCAGCATCAAGTCTGTCGCTGATTTCAGTGGCGGTCCGGGATGTCTGGCAGGCTGTGCAAACCGGCGCCGAACTCAAGCCCTCGATGCTCGACGGCATTGGCCTGGTGGTGGTGTCGCTAGCGGTGTTCGACGTGGCGAAATATCTGATGGAAGAAGAAGTGCTGCGCAACCGCGAACTGCGCTCGGCCACCGAGGCGCGTGAGACCCTGACCAAGTTCATGGTCATCATCGTGATCGCTGTCACCCTGGAGGCCCTGGTGTTCATTCTGGGAGCGGCGAATGGTCATCTCAGCCTGCTGGTCTATCCGGCACTCCTGCTCGCGGCCTCGGCCGGGCTGATCGCGGCGCTGGCGCTGTACTTGCGCTTCAGCACCTCCGCCGAACAACGCTTGCCGCAACGCCAGTAGCCACCAATCGCCCGCCATCACTCAGCCCGCCTTCAACCCATACTTGCGCACCCGATAGCGCAGGGTCTCGCGAGTGGTGCCGAGCATGCGCGCGGCGGCGGTGACATTGTTGTGGCTGCGCGCCAGCGCGGTCTGGATGATGTAGCGATCCATGTCATCCAGGGCCATGGTGCCATTGAGGGGGATGATCAGGCGGTCGCCGTCGGCTGCGGGACCGCTGCCCGCCATCTCGCCCGACATCTCGCCCGGCGTCGGCTCAACCACGCCCTGGCCGAGCTGCATCCAGTCGATGGGAAACACCGTGCCGGTGGCAAAGAGCACCGCGCGCTCGACCACATTGCCGAGTTCGCGCACATTGCCGGGCCAGGCGTAGGCGCGCATGCGGGCGTAGACCGCCTCGGGGATCTCGCGCACCTGGCGCCCGGAACGGGCGTTGTTCTGGGCCACCAGGGCGGGGACCAGATCGGGCAGGTCGTCGAGGCGCTCGCGCAGTGGCGGCAGATCGAGGCGGAAAACGCTCAGGCGATGGTAGAGGTCGCTGCGAAATTCTCCAGTGCGCACTTGCTCCGCCAGGTCGCGATTGCTGGCGGTGATCAGTTGCAGATCAACCGGGATCAGCTTCTCGCCTCCGAGGCGGCGCACCTGGCGGTCTTCAAGCACCGCGAGCAGCTTGGCTTGCAGGTCGAGGTCCATCTCGCCGATCTCATCGAGAAACAGGGTGCCTTGGTGGGCTTGTTCCAGATAGCCGCGATGGCGGCCCTTGGCGCCGGTGAAGGCGCCGGCCTCGTGGCCGAAGAGTTCGGATTCAAGCAGTTCGCGCGGCAGCGCGGCGCAGTTGACCTCGACCATGGGTCCATTGGCGCGTGGCCCGCCGTGATGGAGGATGCGCGCGACCAGGCCCTTGCCGGTGCCGGTCTCCCCGCCCAGGATCAGGGCGCTGAAGGGCACCTCGGCCAGGCGTTCGATCAGCGCCCGGGTTTGGACGGTGACGGAGCTGGAACCCAGATAGCTGGCGGGGCTGTACTTGCGTCGCTGGTTGCGCGCGTCCTGGTGCAAGCGCTGCTGCGCTAGCGCCGCGCGCTTGGCGCCCCCGAGCACCACCGCCAGGCGATCGAGCGGACAGGGTTTTTCCAGAAAATCGTAGGCGCCCAGGCGCAGGGCGCGCACCGAGTCGGTGACCCCGCCATCGCCGGTGAGAAAAATCCACTCGCCCGGCACGCCCTGCGCTCGGACCTGTTCGAGCAGATCAAGCGCATTACCATCGGGCAGGCTCATGTCGGCGAGGATCACCAACGGCTCGAAGGCCTCACCAGTGAGGATGTCACGCGCCTCGGCCAGGGTCGCGGCGGTGCGCGTGTCCCAGTCCTGGCGGCCAAAATGCCGCGCCAGCTCCGCGGCGAGCAGGCGTTCGTCTTCGAGGATCAGCAGTGGATGGGACATGGATGGGAAGGGATCAGGGCCGATGTGAGGATTCAGGACTCGACGCGGGCACCCTCGTCTTTCGAGGGAGCGGTGCGGCAACGCTCAGGGGCGTCGATGGACACGGCGTTGGGGAACATGTCGAGCCAGGTCAAGCGGAAGCCATAACCGTTGACGGTGACCTGCTCTTGCGGGCACTCGCGGGTGACGCGACTGGCGACGGATTGTAGATTAGCGGAGTCGAACTTGAAATATGGCGGCGCGAAGCCGGCGTCGGCGTTCTTGAAGATCAGGGTATTGGAGGTGCCGGCACGCACAGTCTCGATGCGATACTGCACATCGCGCCCGTCGCCGGTGACACCGGTGATCTGCACCTCCCAGGAACTCGGTCCCCAGCGCAGCCACAAAAAACCGAGAATCAGCAGCGCGATGGCCGCCGCCGTGATGATGAGTTTGCGTTTCATGATCATGGTGGTGGTCGTGGTTTCGGTCATGCTTGTCTCCTTGCTCGCGTGATCGCGGGGTTGAACCGTCAAACTTGGCGGGCGCCCTCCCGCCGCGCACGGCAGCTGGGGCGCTCATCGAGCGGGGGGCTTATTGTTCCGCTTGCTCATCGGAGGAAAAGGCCTCCATGCTCTGATGCCAGGCCTCGCCGAGGGCGTGGTAGGCCTCGCCAAAACCGGTTTTCATCGCCTCCCAGGCGCTCTCGGTGCTGGTCTCCATGCCGCCATAGGCTTCGGCCACCTGGGTACGACGCTCGCGCAGCGCGTCCATGCTGGCGCGGGCCTCCTGGCGCGCGGTCTCGCTCATGTCAGACCAATTCTCATCGATCCAGTCTTGCATGGCATTGATGCGGGCATCGGCTTTTTCCAAGGCCGCTTGGGACGCGGCCATGGCCTGATCGCGCTGATCGGCGCCGTAAGCCTGAAGATCCTTGAGCAGTTCATCGGTCTCCTCGCGCACTTCAGACGGCGAGCCAGCGGGGTTTGAGTCGTTATTCGATGCGTTGTCGGCCGCACTCTCGGATGACTCCGGGGATTCTTTCCCGGGTTCTTGCGCGGCTTCCGCGGAGCCGGAAAATGCCATGGCTGGCAAGCTTGTCAGCATCAGTGCGGACAACAGGGTGGCGGATGGCGTGAAATATCGCATGGTGATGGTCTCCTTGCGGATGATGGATGGGAGGATGATGGATGGGCTTGTTGTCATGGAACCGGGACTTCACTGCTCGCCCTGCCCCTTCATCGCGGCGGGGCGGAGGGGGCTCGTAGGGTGGATAAGCGCAGCGCATCCACCTTAACAGCGGTCGATGAGCCCTCCGGGCTTATCCACCCTACGAATGGACGACTGTCCGAATGGGCGGGCAATCCATAACACCGGTACTAGAATTTTTCGCGCACCGCGCGCAGGGACTCCCCAAGCGCCTCGGTCGCCCGCTGGGCACCGGCCTGAACCTCCTGCCAGGCTTCCTGACTGGATTCGCGCAACTCATCGAGACGCGAGCCGGCCTCGCCGCGCTGGTCCTTAAGCTTGCTGATCTGCTCATGCAGATTCGCGCGCGCCTCGGCACTGGCGCCGCGCGCCTTGGCTTCGAGTTCGTCGATCTCCGCGTCCCATTGGTCGAGCTTGGCTTTGAATTGGTCGATGATGGATTGACGGTCGGTCATGCTTGCCTCCTGTTTGTGCTGTGGCGGTTTGATGATGGGGTGTTTGGGTGTGTTTGATTGGGCCGATTCAGATCAGGTGCGCTCGCCGCGCTCCCCTTCGCCCGGTGATGCAATTGCTGACTCAAGCGTTTTCACCCGCAGCAGCAAGCGGCTGGGTTCAATCTGCAACGCCCCGCCCTGTTCGGCGGCAAAACGCCGCAGCCGCTTCAGCCGCAGCAGGGCGAGTCCATGACCCAGGATTTCGCGCTCCAAACTGTGATCAAGCGGCTCGCGCGGAGCCACGGGCGTGAAGGACACTTCCGCCATGGGCACGGCGGCTGGGGGCTGGGTCAGCGTCAGACAGACCTGGCCATCGCGGCTGCACAGGCGCGCCAGGGTCAAGCCCTGCCATAAGGCCAATTCGCCGTCGTCGGGCGCGGCCGCGATCCAGATCGGCGTCGGGTCGAATTGGTCGCACAGCAAAGCCTCTGTCCGCGCGAGGCGTGCACAGGCGGCGCTCAGATCCAATCCCCGCGACACCGGCCAGCGCGGCGCCACGGTGCTGAGGGTTTCCTCCAGTGCCTGTTTGAGCTTGGCGCTGGCGCGCAAGGCGACTTGCAAGCGCTCGGCCACCTCTGACTCGGGCTGCTCCATGACCAGGCTCTCGCACACCAGCTCAATGGCGCCGAGCGGACTGCGCAGGCGGTGGGCCAAGTCCCGTGCCTGCTCGGCCACCAAGTACTGGCATTCAAGATCGACCCGGCAGCCATCGGGCTTAGCGTGGGCATCGCGCGCCTGGGTCTGCGTGACTTCCGTGCCCTGCTGCGTTGGCGCTGACTTGGTTTCTTGGCGATAACTGTTCTGCATGGGTTTGACGCCGACGCGAACGCCATCAGCGGCGCTGGCGACTCTCTCCTGCCTTATGCATGTGGTTTGTTGAGAGGATCTAGCAAAGCCGATGCCAGAACGAACAATGGCGCATTCCTGGTCGCAACCAGTCCGCATCATCAGGGCTTCCAGCCACCCATCTGTCGTGAATGACCAGGCGCAAAGGGTCTAATAAACCCATCAGATCAGTTGAAATGCACCAGATGCGGTTTAATTGAACCAGTGCCCGCAAAACCGGCACATCGACATTGAATGGCGAGGACGCCATGTTCGCGCTGCTCTCCAGCAACACGGCTCGATTCTGATCGCCTCGGCGACTGATCGGGAAGACCCACATCTCTGACGCCTGCGCGTCGCATTTAGACGTGGATGAACTTGAAATGACAGATAGAATGCAATTTACATGCTGGAAACCTCAGGTCGATGAACAACCATGGCCTTAACCATACACGAAAATATAACAAGAGCCCTCCAGGCAGCCGAAAACTTATACCATCGACTGGTGTTGCTGGTGGGTGAGACTGGTTCCTGCAAGACTAGCGTTCTGCAAGAGATTGCCAAGCAGTCCGGCACATCCGTCGTCAACGTCAATCTGGCGCTTTCAGTCGAACTGCTTGAGCTGACGGCAAAGCAACGGTCGCTTCGGTTGCCGGGCATTTTGGAAAAAGTGATCAGGGGCGAGGGACGATGGTCTGACTTAGGGACGAGTATCGAGGGGCGAGGGGCGAGTAAAGAAAGCTATTCTCTCGCCCCTCACCCCTCGTCCCTCGCCCCTGTTGTTTTAGACAACACCGAGATCCTCTTCGACAAGGATCTCCAGCAGGCCCCCTTGCGGCTGCTGCAGTCCATTTCAAGAAACCGGGCCGTGGTGGCTTCGTGGAACGGAATCATGAATTCCGGGAGTCTAATGTATACCGAAACCGGCCATCCCGAGTACCGCGGCTATGACTCGGTCGATGCGCTGATTGTTGAGATGAGGGGCGAGGGTTTAGGGGCGAGGGGCGAGAAGTGAGTGTGCAGAGTTACAAGGATTTGATTGTTTGGCAGAAGGCGCTGGATCTGGTGGAGATAGTTTACCAAGTGACCAGAGTTTTTCCGAAGGAAGAATTGTACGCTTTGACGAATCAGTTGCGACGAGCCGCTGTCTCGATCCCTTCCAACATCGCGGAAGGCCATGCAAGAAGTTCAACACGAGATTTCCATCGCTTCCTTTCGATAGCAAGAGGGTCTTTAGCTGAAGTTGAAACTCAATTGCTCATTGCGCAGCGACTTGGTTACCTCTCAGATGACCAACTCGCCCCGATTCTCAGTCTGCAAATAGAAATCAACAAAATGACCAACAGGTTGATGGCCAAGCTCGCCCCTAACCCCTAGTCGCTCGCCCCTGCAACGGAGTTGCCATGAAATACGGAGACCTGATCCAATTCGACCCGATTGAGTCGGTCGTTCAGTTGCGTGACGCGGACAAATCGAGCGCTGCGCACACCCTCGTGAACACCTATGTCATTTCCGAGGAAATGGCCGAACGGCTCACCCAGCTTGTCATTCCTCAGATGCAGTTCGACCAGCCGGTCGACAACAAGGGGCTGCTGGTTGTCGGTAACTACGGCACCGGTAAGTCGCACTTAATGTCAGTGGTCTCCAGCCTTGCCGCGGACGCCTCCCTGCTGGAAGGGCTGAACAACGATGGTGTCCGCGACGCCGCCGCTCAGATCGCCGGCCGCTTCAAGGTCATCCGTACCGAAATCGGAGCCACCACCATGTCCTTGCGTGACATCCTGGTGGCCGAACTGGAAGAGCATCTCGAAAATCTCGGTGTGGAGTATGTGTTTCCCGATGCGGGCACCATTACCAGCCACAAACGGGCTTTCGAGGACATGATGGCCAAGTTCGGCGAGGTTTTTCCCGAGCATGGCCTGCTGCTGGTGGTCGACGAGCTGCTTGACTACCTGCGCACCCGCAAGGATCAGGAGCTGATTCTGGATCTCAACTTCCTGCGCGAGGTCGGCGAGGTCTGCCGCCACCTGCGCTTTCGGTTCATGGCCGGAGTGCAGGAAGCGATTTTCGACAGCCCCCGTTTTGCCTTCGTGGCCGACAGTATCCGACGCGTCAAGGACCGTTTTGAGCAGATTCTGATTGCCCGCAATGACGTGAAATTCGTCGTCGCCGAGCGACTATTGCGCAAATCCGCCGAACAGCAGGCCAAGATCCGCGACTACCTCACGCCCTTTGCCAAGTTTTATGGTGGGATGAACGAGCGCATGCACGACTTTGTGCGCCTATTCCCCGTGCATCCTGACTACATCGACACCTTTGAGCGCGTCACCGTGGTTGAAAAACGCGAGGTGCTCAAAACCCTCTCCACCGCAATGAAGGCCATTCTCACCCGCGAGGTGCCGGCTGAAGAACCCGGCCTGATCGCCTTCGACAGCTACTGGAACTCGCTCAAAACCAACGCATCCTACCGCGCCGTCCCCGACATTCGCGCCGTGATCGACTGCAGTCAGGTACTGGAGTCGCGCATCGAGAATGCCATCACCCGCAAGCAGTACAAACCCATGGCGCTGCGGTTGATCCATGCGCTGTCCGTCCATCGCCTCACCCACGGCGACATTTATGCACCCCTGGGCGCCTCGGCGACCGAACTGCGCGACCGCCTATGCCTGTTCGATCCCATGGTGGAAGAACTTGGCAGCGATGAACCCAATGAAGATCTGAAGACCCAGGTCGAGACCGTGCTGCGGGAAATCCACAAGACCGTCAGCGGCCAGTTCATCTCCTTCAATCCCGACAATCACCAATACTATCTCGATCTCAAGAAGACCGACGATTTCGACGCCCTGATCGACAAGCGGGCCGAAAGCTTAGGATCTGGCCAGCTCGACCGCTTCTATTACGAAGCACTCAGGCGAGTTATGGAGTGCAAGGATTCCACTGATGTGACCGGTTATAAAATCTGGCAGCACGAACTGGTCTGGCAGGAGCGCAAGGCCGCCCGGATCGGGTACCTGTTTTTCGGCGCTCCCAATGAACGCTCCACCGCCGTGCCACAGCGGGACTTTTACCTCTACTTCTTGCCGCCGTTTGATTGCCCGAGGTTCAAGGATGAGAAAAACGCCGATGAAGTCTTTTTCCGTCTGAATATGAAAGGGGCGAGGATCGAGGGGCGAGGGGCGAGTCAACCGAGTGCTTTGCTCGCCCCTAACCCCTCGCCCCTAACCCCTGAGGATTTCTTGCACAGCTTGAAATCCTACGCGGCTGCCCTGGACCTTGCCGCCACCTCCTCGGGCCACGCCAAGGCCACCTATGAAGCCAAGGCCAACGGCTTCCTGAAGCAGCTGGTTCAATGGCTGCAAAAGCACATGACCGAGGCCTTCGAAGTCACCTATCAGGGCCGCGCCAAGTCGATGACCGAATGGGCCAAAGGCAAATCGATCCGCGACCTATCCGGCCTGTCGCCCCAGGAGACCATCAACTTCCGCGATCTGGTTAACACCATCGCCGGGGTCTGCCTGGCGCCGAACTTCGAGAATCAGGCCCCGGACTATCCGTTTTTCTCGGTCCTGATCACCGGCAACAACCGCGCACAGGCCGCGCAGGACGCCCTGCGGGCCATCGCCGGCCCTGCAGGAAAACAGCAATGCACCAAGCAGGCCACCGCCGTGCTGGACGCCCTTGAGCTGCTCGACCCCCAAGGGAACGAGGCGAAGATCGACCCCTACAAATCGAAGTACACCAAGTTCATCCTCGATGCCGTCAAGGCCAAGGGGCACGGCCAGGTGGTCAACCGCGGCGAGATCATTCAGGACGACCACGGGCTGGAATACATGAACCCGGGCGGTTCGCGTCTTGAACCCGAATGGGTGAGTGTCCTGGTGGCGGCGCTGGTCTACTCCGGCGACATCGTGCTCGCCATCCCCGGCAAGAAATTCGACGCCACCGGCCTGCCGCAGCTTGCCGCGACCGGCATGGACGAACTGGTCCGCTTCAAGCACCTGGAGCCGCCCAAGGAATGGAATCTGCCCGCGCTCAAAGCGCTGTTTGAACTGCTTGGCCCCTATGGAACAACGCCGGGCATGGCCCAACTCGTTACGCAGGGCAAGGACGAGCCGGTGCAAAACCTGCAACAAGCGGTGGGCAAGATCGTCAAGCGCATCGTCATGACCCAGCATACCCTGCGCGAGGGGCTCTCCTTCTGGGGGTTGGATTTGCTAGGGGCGAGTGACGAGGGGCGAGAGGCGAGAGAAGGAACTCTCCAGAACGCAAAGGAATTTTTTGAAAGCCTGCAAGCCTATTCCTCGCCGGGCAAGCTGAAGAATTTTCGCTACAGTGCCGACGAGGTACTCGCGCATGAAAAAGCCCTGCGCATCCTCGACGGCCTGGATGCCCTGCGGGAGATTGTTCTGGAGCACGGCCCGATCACCTCTTGGCTCGCCACGGCAGAAGGCGTCTTGCCGCCGGATCATCCTTGGGTTGACAAATTGAAGACCACCCGGCAGGCGGTGTTGGATGCCGTAAAGGAATTCAGCGGCTTGCCTCTGCCCATGCCTTCATCGATGAATCCGCTGTCTGGGATCAGCGCCAAGTTAAAAGCGCTCAAGCAAGAGTACCGCATCGCCTACATTGGCCTGCACACCAAGGCCCGGCTGGGTGTGAACGATGACAAGCGCAAGGCGGGCCTGCTCAACGATCAGCGGCTGCAAATCCTGCTCAAGCTGGCCGGTATCGACCTGATGCCCCGGCAGCAGCTCACCGATTACCAGAATCGCCTGGCCGGGCTGAAGAGCTGCACGCGCCTCACCGAGCACAATCTCGACGCCTCGCCTATCTGCCCGCATTGCGGGTTCCGGCCTGCGGTGGAAACCGGCGCGGCAGCAGGCTCGCAGATGATCGACCAGATGGACACCCGGCTCGATGCCATGGTGATGGCCTGGACTTCGACCATCCTCAGTAACCTGGAGGATCCGATCATTCAGGCCAATATGGATCTGTTGAAGATCGACGACCGCGAGCCGCTGGAGGCCTTCATCAAGTCCAAGGAGCTGCCGGTGCCACTGGACAGCAACTTCGTTCACGCCCTGAAGGAAGTGCTCTCCGGTCTGGTCAAGGTCACCGTCAAAGCTCAGGAGCTGCAACAGGCCCTGCAGGTCACCGACGGCCCGGCCACTCCGGCGGAGATGAAGAAACGCTCTGAGGCGTACATCGATCAGCTCACCAAGGGCAAGGATCCGGCCAAGGTGCGGATGGTGGTGGAGTAAGGCTATACTTGCTCAATCTTCTGTACAGATCGGGACCGCCATGAACGTCATCACCTATTCCTACGCCCGCAACACCCTAAAATCCGTGCTCGATGCCGTGGTGCGCGATGTCGATGTGACCATTATCAGCCGCCGCGACGCCGAGGGCGATGCGGTGGTCATGTCGCTTGATCACTACAACAGCCTGATGGAAACCCTGTATCTGCTCTCAACGCCGGCCAATGCCCAGGCGCTGGCGCGTGCGATCGAACAGGATCGCGCCGGTCACGCCCAGCCGCGCGCGCTCCTCGCTGCCGATGGCGACTGAAGCGTGCGCACCATCACCTTTGTTCCCGATGCCTGGGAGGCCTATCTGTACTGGCAGGGCCAGGATCGCAAGACGCTCAAACGCATCAATACGCTGATCCAGGACGCCGCGCGCGACCCCTTCGCCGGCCTCGGCAAGCCCGAGCCGTTGCGCGGCAACCTGTCGGGCTACTGGTCGCGCCGCATCGACGACACCCATCGGCTGGTTTATCGCGCCACCGAGACGACATTGGTGATTGTGGCTTGTCGTTTTCATTACAGCGATTGAAGATGAGAAAACATCGATGACGCTTCCCCTGGATCAGGACAGGATGGATTTCAAGCGGCTGGTCGATGCCATCCGGCAGGTTCATGACGATCTGGCGGCGCAAGCCAGCCGGGCGGTGAATGTCAGCCTGACGCTGCGCAATTGGCTGATCGGCTGCTACATCGCTGAATACGAACTCAATGGCGCTGACCGTGCGGCTTATGGTGAAAAGGTATTGTCGGAGCTGGCCAAACAACTGAGCGATATCAGTAACTGCAATCGACGGCAGCTCTACCGTTATATGCGCTTCTATCGCCTCTACCCTCAAATTGTGGGGACACTGTCCCCACAATTCCAGAGGCTTTTGCCTGCCTTCGTGTTTCCAGCAAAAGTGGGGACGCCGTCCCCACAATCCGCGCCACAGGGACTGGCGCTGCCCGAAGGCTCTCGTACAGCCATATTGAGCAGTTGGTCGATATTGAAGACGACACCAGGCGCGCCTTCTATCCGCCACAACAACAGGAGATGCTCCCGGATATCCTCCAGCATCGTTTGACTGAGGCAAGACGTGATGAGATCGCCGAGGCGGCGCAACAAGCCCAGGCGGACTTCCAGCAGGGCCGACTGACAGGTCAATCGGCCGATGCTGTCATCCAAGCTTTGCACCAGTCGGATGACGCATGAGAAAGTTGGAATACATGCAAAGCTTTGCCGAAGCCTGGCCCTGATCGCGCACTTGTGCAACGCACCGTTGCACAAATCCATTGGCGAAGCAGTTTGACGCTTAACTTGACGAACTCAGGGCAGTCTAATGGACAGCGTGCAGCACAGCTTTGACTATGGCACAACGAACGACCAGCCTGAAAAAACAGGCCCGGTGACTTGTCTCGGCATGACCTTCGAGAACGATGAGGCCCGCCGCGCCCATTTCACCGAGGAACTGCGCAAGAAGCTGCAGGACCCGGAGTTCCGCAAGATCGAAGGCTTTCCGCACAGCCACGACGAGGACATCCTTTCCTTAAGCGATCCGCCGTACTACACCGCCTGCCCGAACCCGTGGATCGACGACTTCATCGCCGAGTGGGAGAAAGAAAAGTCGGCGAGTCGCGAGTCACGAGTCGGCGAGTCAAATGACCCGCGACCCGCGACCCGTGACCCGTGACCCGGAACCCTATCACTGTGAACCCTTTGCGGCGGATGTAAGTGAGGGCAAGAACGACCCGATTTACAACGCGCACTCCTATCACACCAAGGTGCCGCATAAGACCATCATGCGTTACATCCTTCATTACACGCACGCAGGGGATATCGTGTTTGACGGCTTTTGCGGCACGGGCATGACGGCGGTGGCTGCGCAAATGTGTGGTGACCGCGAAGTGGTCATGTCTCTTGGCTACCAGGTGAAGCCGGACGGCACCATTTTGCAGGAAGAGACGGACGAAGATGGCGAAAAAGGTTTGGCGACCGTTTTCAAAACTCGGCGTCCGACGAGCGATTATTAACGACCTGTCTCCAGCGGCAACGTTTATTTCATACAACTACAACAGCCCATTAAATCCGTCATTTTTCGAACGAAAATCCAATCGGATACTCAAGGATGTCGAAAAAGAATGTGGTTGGATGTATGAAACAAGACACTCTGACGGTTCGCTGTGCAAAGTGGATTACTTCGTATGGAGCGAAGTATTCACTTGCCCATCTTGCGCAACACAATAGGTTTTTTCCGAAATGGCACTTGATGGCGACACAGTACGGGTTCGAAAAGAACTAAAATGCCACTCATGCAACAGTGAAATTAAGAAAAATGACTTAGAGCTCGCATATGAAGAGAGATGGGACCCGATTCTGCGTAAATCGCATGGGCTACCTAAACGTGTCCCATACCTTATCGTTTATCGGAAGGGAAAAGAGAAGCTATCCAAGAAACCAGATGACTATGATTTAGAGCTGGTTAGCAAAATCAATGATCTCCCTTACCCAGAGTTCCCCGTGGTGGAAATTCCAGATATGCAGATGATGCGTGTTGGGCGAATGAAACCATCTAACATTACGCATTTGCATCAATTTTTCCTAAAGCGTCCCTTTTTAACTCTCGTCTCATTCTGGAAGAGGGCTGCACAAATTAGTGATCCGGACTTTAGGTCCAAAGCGTTGTTTTTCGTTGAACAATCCGTATGGGGGCTATCTGTGTTAGCCAGATATACGCTAGGTAGTTCAATCTCCCGCAAATCTGCCCCAAACCGCTCATGCAGTTTTTATGTCGGTATCAGGGCCTGTCGCCGGCGCTTGAGCATCGAATCACCCAGATGCGTCTCGACCCACTTAAGTGGACCCCATGTCCAGGACAGTTTAGAGATGAATTTAAGTTAGTCCACTCGCCTTCATTGCAGCGGTTTGGCGCTGCCCCAGCGTTTGCGCCAATCCCAAGGCCGTTGGTGATCTCCAGGCACCGCCCAGATGCCGAGCCCGGCGGCTTTGGCGTTGGCCTCGGCTTGGCGGTAGCTCGGATCAGGACAGTAGCGCCGATAAACGGCGGCTTGGCCGGCTTCGACCATGGCGCGGTTGAGCACGGTGCCGGTGGTTGGGTCGATGACCTCAGCGACCTTGCGCCCATAGCGGTCGGTGTCGTGGATGCGCAGCGAGACCACGCGCGAGGTGATGCGGCGCAGGTAGTCGCGGCTCTCGGTGCCCCAGGGGGGTTGCTGGATCTCGGGGGTGTCGATGCAGTAGAGGCGGACCTTGAGCTTGAGGCCGTTGCAGGTGGCGCGCAGGGTGTCGCCGTCGTAGCGAGCGCTGACTCAGCTGTCATCGAGACCGACCTGATTTGTCCCTGCAGACCTTCCGGAGTAGTCAATCAGAAAGCCGTGCTTCTTGAGCACGTTCCAGCAGATCGCTTGTTTGCTCGCCAAGTGCGGCCTCCCTTTCGTGGCTAACGCCAAGCTCACCCGACGAAAACCGCGCAGCGGTTTTTGGTCGGGTGGAGCGCCGTGTTATGCGTTTTCTGGGAATAGCCTGTCATATGTTGGGTCCGCATGTTCCCATGTTGTTTCTTTCTCTATAAGGTATTGGCGCACCTCGTCTAGCGAAACATTTGGCGGGATATTTACAGAAATATATTTTGTATTTGCGCCCTCATAGTCGCAACCAAGCGATACAAGGCCCTTAAGTATTACATCCGATTCATTTCCTTCTTCAATCGGAGGGTCGAAAGATACACGAACTGTACGATTACCAGACTTTGATACAACGCTTTGAAATGTTGGAAATTGCTCTTCTTCGCTGAACGGAGCCAGCACTATATCTTCCCAGGACACTCCGTAGGCATAGAACGGGGAGTTATCAATCTTGTATTTGTCCCCACCCAAACTGGTAGCCCAGAGGGTTTCCACTTCAGCGCTGCCGTCTTCATTGGGCACACGAAATAGTACTTTTGCATTCTGCTTCATCATGTCATTCATGGCGCATAACGCATTGCTCTGCGGCATAAAATAGTTAGCGACTTTTTTGCCAGCGAAGCGACGCAGAAAAGGTGCCAGCTATTTTGTGTCCGTAGCAGCAATTTGTTATGCCTCCAGCAATTTTTACTTTTTACCCCAAGAGATAGCTCTACTTTTTGCTGCGCTACCTTTGGATATGACCTTGTTTATTATTTCTGCCGCTTCACATCGGTTACCTTCAATAATTGCTGTAGCAGCAGCCGTGAATGGATTTTGCCCTTTAAGTTCGACTGATGCACTAGTGATTGACGAATTATTTCGTAACCAAGGCAAACCATATTGCTCTACAGATTCTGATAGATCAGCGGCCAATTGGTTAAAATCTGAAGCTGGTGTTAACTGCCACCAGTAGTCCGTTCTTTCTGGTTTGAGCTGGCCTATTCTTTTTGAAACTGAACAATCTGGAATGCTTGGTACTGAACCAACATTTCCGAAGCCGACCATTTCATATATTTCTGGGAAAAACACACCCAGATTTACAGTATACCGTGCGTCCTGGTTATCGTTGTACATACTACCTTGAACGTTAACCAATAAAAAAACACCACCTTCAAGCTCTTTATAGAAATTGCGGGCATTCTTCTTGAAGCCATTAGCTTTCATTAAAGCTTTTAGCTCCATATTTATAATTTCATCGATTTTTTTAGATATTTCGCTCATAACTCTCTAAGGGCCATACCATTACCCATAACTCTCCCCGACGCTGCGGTAAGCCTCCAGCGCGCGCACAAAATCCGGGATGCGCTGCAAGCCGATCCAGAGCGTCTTCGGCCCCGGAAAGCCATCGCATTTGCGGTTGAGAAAGCCACCGAGGCTGGCGACCATGCGCACCATGGTATCGAGTGGGGGCGGCTGCTCGGGTGGCGCTTGGCGTTGGGTGACCAGATAGACCGCCTTCCATTCCTCCTCGGCAAAGACCGCATCGCAGGGCATCTCCGGGCACTCGCGCCCGAGCATGGTCAGATAGAGCACCCGCCAAGCGATGATCATATCGATGGCGAGCGCCGGCTCCAGGCGTTCGCGGGTCTCTAACTGAAGCTCCTCAATACGGCAGCCGCTTTTTAAAATGCGGAAAAAAATCTCCACTTGCCACCGGCACAAATACCACGACAGCTTCTCCACGGCCTCCTCGGCCGTCTCCACCGGCATGTTGGTCAGCAACAGCCAGTTGAGCGGTTCCTCGCCGGCGGGGGGATTGACCTCGGTGGCGAGCAAGGCGGTGACCCTGACATCGGGCAGCGTGCGGTCCGGGCGCCAAGGTGCCTTCAGGGTCACGCGCACCACCTTGATGTCCTGCTCAACCTGGCGCGCCTTGGCCCCATTGGTAGCGGGGCGCTCGAAGGTGGTGTGGGTGAGCACCGGGGCGGCGTCCAAGGCCTCATTGAGCTTGCGCCCATCGGCGAGGCAACGGTCGCGGTGGCGCACCCGCACCAGCCAATCAGCACTGTTCTCAGGGATGGGGGCTTCAACGAACAAGTCGTAGATGTCGCCCTCACGATCGGCAATGTAGGTCAGGCGGGTGTCAGTGAGTGTCTCGGCCAGCTCATTGACGCGCGCGTAGCCATCGACCCAGCGCACGCTCTCTTTCTCCTCGAGCGGGCGCAACGGGTCTTTGTCCTGGCCCAGGCTCCCAGGCTCGCGCGTGAAGGTATGAAAGTCGAGCAACCCCAGCGCGACCCGCTCGGGCGTGACCGCCAGGGTCGGATGGATGTAGATCCCATAGCGGCTCTCATAATTTAGCGGTCCCAGACCGGCGATGCCTTTTTTGGTCGTGAAGTCTCCCTCGCTGGTGTCCTGAATGCAAAGGACCCGGGGATGCTCGCGCACGCGGGCTTCAGTACAGGCGATATGAGGGGCGAGCACCTGCTTGGCGGTGACTTTTTGGATGATCGAAAAACCGGTAGGCCGCGCGGGTCTCATACCAGCCGTTGCAAGCCCCGGGGATACTCTGTGTCGGCTTGGCGCCGAGGGAAGCGATCACCTGCTGGGCGCGCCGATTCAGGCGTTGATCGCCCAGGGAGATGGTGCTCAGTTCCGCGGCCAATGTCGATTCAGGCGCGCTCATGCCACCACCCCCAACGCGGCGCGGAAGTCCGCCGCCAGCGGGTAGACATAGACCGCACAAGCGCTACAGCGCGGCTTGATGGGTGCGGTCGGTTTTGCCCCGTCCGGTGGTCTCGCCCAGA
This sequence comes from Thiorhodovibrio winogradskyi, assembly GCF_036208045.1. NCBI lineage: Bacteria > Pseudomonadati > Pseudomonadota > Gammaproteobacteria > Chromatiales > Chromatiaceae > Thiorhodovibrio > Thiorhodovibrio winogradskyi. The sequence goes on from NZ_CP121472.1 coordinate 3,601,261, forward strand.
TAGTGCCAGTTGGCGGCACGGTAGCAGGTCCCGGCAAAGCGTGGGATTTCCACGAAGGTCTCCAGCAGCACCACGCGCTCGCCATAGCGGGCGGGAAAGTCGATGGTGACTTGCCGCGCGGCCAGGGCCAGCACTTTGGAGGCGAGGTGCTTGACTTGCACCCAAGGCAGAATCAAAAAGCGCGCATTGTTGAGCACCCGTCCTAGGTGCGCTTGGCGCTGGCCGGGCGTCCAGCCAATCCAGTGGTCGCGGGCGGCGACTTTCCAGGCCGCCGCGCCAAAGCCGATGGCGCCGAGCAGGCCGCCATCGAACTGGATCAGGTAGCGCAGCTGCGCCCCGGGCAGTGGGCTGTAGCCGAGGTAGTGATAGCATTCGATGAGGCTATTCCAACAGTGCGAGGTACGCCGGTCACTGACGCTCACCAAGTGCAAACCGCTGAGGGCGCGCAGCGGAGCAGACACCGGGACCGGCTCGTGCCAAGTCTCGGGGCGCGCGACGTATCGGCGCCCATTGCCATTGCCGCCGCTCGGCGGTGGCAGTTCGATGAGCCCGGCGCGATGCAGACGCAGCAACCCCACGCGGGCACTCATGAACTTGGGGCGGCCTTGGAGATCGGTCCACTCCAACGCGCGACACACCCGCCGGGCGATCTCCGCGCGCAGCGGCGGCTGCGCTCGGGCAACCTCTTGGCGAATGCGCGCTAAGTCGGTCTCGTTGAAGGGGCGCCCACATAAGCGGCGTGGAATGCCTTGGTCCATGGTCTTCCGTCCCGTCGGTCATGATGATGGGAAGGCATCTCAGCAGATCTCGGGAGCTGTGTCCAGCCCTGGGCGACGCTGGGGGGCCGGGAGATATGGGTAATGGTATGGCTCCAGGCGGGCCGCAAACTGTCGTTCAACCTGGGGGATCTCTTTCCCAATCTGAGCTACCCGGTCATCGAGAAGCTCGACCGGAGCTTGCTGGATTCGCTTTTTGAAGCCCAGCGCAAGTCGCCGCCGGATCGCATGGGCGACAACGCCACCAAGGATTTCATTCTCCGTCATGTATTCGGCATCGCGGCGGAACTGATAGCCAACGAGGTGGAGCTGCTTCGCGCCTTGCTCCGTCTGCATTATGGGAAAACACAGCTTCCCCCAGTGCTGGCGCAGCGGTTGATTCAGTCGCTCCAACTCGCCCCTCGCCCCTCATCCCACGCCCCTGATTTCAAAACCTGGCCGCTCTCCGAGATCGTTCCGGACAATGAGGCCTTCTTCGGCTTTTTGCAGGAACGCTGGCCGCTCTTTCTATCCAGGCTCGGCAGTGCCTATCAGGTACGGGAAGATTCGCCGGACAAATCGGCAGGACAGCCGATTTGGACATCGCGAAGCGATGCCCAAGGGGGTCGAACCAGGGATGGTGAGCATCAATACGGCCTCAAGTATCCCGGCCCTGACCGTCTGCCGTTCGACCATCAGGACATCAAGGTCTATATCGACAACTTGTTCCTGGAAGGGAAGCTCACCCCAGTCGAGGCCAAGGACATTGAAGTGGACGCCGGGTCTTGGGTACGAAGCGGCATCGCCACCTTCGGCGTGGACGATGACGCGCTGCGGATCTCTCGCTTGTTTGGCCTTGTCGAGAAGGAGCTGCCCACTGCGGAAGCACGGTACTCGGACTGGACGGCCTTAGCATTGAAATGGGCCGAACTCTCTGCATTGGTTCATTGCGGCAACAGCACCGAGCATCAGACCCGTCTCAGGGAAATCGGCGATGCATTAAACACGACCTTTGCCGGTTGGTTGGCCGATCACTACGCCAGTCTGATCAACCTACCGCCGACCAATCCGGCCATGCTCCACCAGGTGCCGCGCCGCCTGGCTCGGGACATCGAAGATCAGGGGCGAGGGATTAGGGGCGAGGGGCGAGTCGGGGTTGCGCTGATCGTGGTCGATGGCCTGGCACTGGACCAGTGGGTAACCATTCGCTTGTCTTTGCAAAAGCAGGACGCCAATCTGGTCATGCGCGAATCCGCGACCTTCGCCTGGATTCCGACGCTGACTTGCGTTTCGCGGCAATCGATCTTCTCGGGCAAGCCGCCGCTCTATTTCCCGTCATCCATCAACTCGACCAACAGCGAAGAGAAGCTCTGGAAGCAATTCTGGGAAGGCCATGGCCTGTCCCGGCTGGATGTCGCTTACCAGCGCGGCCTTGGCGACGGTAATGCGGCGGGCGTCCTTGACTCCGCAATCCACCCCGGGAAAACCAAGGTGGTGGGGCTGGTCGTGGACAAGGTCGACAAGATCATGCACGGCATGCAACTCGGCTCGGCCGGAATGCACAACCAGATCAAGCAATGGTGCCAGGGTGGATTCCTGGCTGAGCTGGTCGGACAATTGTTGGAATACGGCTATGAGGTGTGGCTGACGGCCGATCACGGCAACATTCAATGTGAAGGCAAAGGCTGCCCATCTGAAGGTGTGATTGCCGAAACGCGCGGCGAGCGAGTTCGTGTCTATCCCACCCCGGAACTGCGCGCTCAGGTTGCTGGGGCCTTCCCGTTTGCCCACGAGTGGCAGCCGGTTGGATTGCCCGCGGATTATTTCCCCCTCTTGACCAGTGGACGCGACGCATTCGTCAAAGTCAGCGAGACCATCGTAGGTCATGGCGGTGTCGCCATCGAAGAAGTCATCGTGCCCCTTGTAAAGTTTGAAAGGAGAACAGGGTGATGGGCGGCTTGATCAGAAACAGGCACGAAGCCATTGGCATCAAGCAGGCGATTCGTTTCGAGTGGATGCAGAAAGCAGCCAATCTGCTGCTGGCGGGACTCGACGCCAAAACCATCCGCCAGGAGCTGCATGAGTTCCTTAGCGAAAGAAAAGGCAACGGCTCAGAGGGCGAACGAAGCGATCAGACCCGGACCTTCGCGGTCAACAACCTGATGAAGATCTGGGTCTCTCCCGACCCCGAGTTGATTCCATTCCGGGATGCCCAGCTTGCGTTTCTGAGGGAAAACCCGTCCATGGCCCTGGCTGTCCACTGGGGGATGATCTCGGCAGTCTATCCTTTCTGGTTCAATGTGGCCCGGCAGACCGGCCGTCTGCTGGCCTTGCAGGACCAGGTGACCCAGACGCAGATCATCAATCGCCTGAAGGAACAATATGGCGACCGGCAGACCGTGAGCCGCTATGCGAGATTTGTCATCCGCTCCTTTGTCGCCTGGGGAGCCCTGAAGGATTCCGAGACCAAAGGCTGCTATGAGAAAGCCGCGCAGGTAGAGATTACCGAGCCAGACTTGGCCATCCTAATGGTCGAGTCCGCACTGCTGGCCACCCCGGAGGCCAAGGGCACATTGGGGCTGCTCCTGAACAACCCGGCATTCTTCCCCTTCCAGCTCCCCGTGATGTCCGGTGATGTTGTCTCCCGTGGCCGCGACCGGATCGAGGTGGTTCGCTATGGGCTGGACGATGAGCTGTTAAAACTGAAGGGCGAATAACTCCAGGATGTTAACAGTAAGCCACGTGAAGTGGGATATATTGTTTGAGAACCGCAAGTTTGCATGAAACGGCTGTCGGGCGTCCGCACGCCAAACGTTTTTAGCCGCACAGCCGCGCATAATGACCCAGCAATGTCTGGAAGCTGTTCGACCAGTCGTAGCCCGCGTCCAGCACATGGGCGCGGGCGGCGGCGCCAAGGGTGTCGCGCTCCCGGGCAACCGCGCGCAGATGCTCGGCCATGGCTGCGGCGTCGCCGACCGGGCCGAGCCGGCCCCAGCCGGGCTTCACGCGCTCGCGCAGCGCGCCGGCATCGACGCCAACCACCGGCAACCCGGAGGCTTCGGCCTCGACCACCGCCAGGGCGAAGGTCTCGTGGGGGCCGGCGGTCACATAGATGTCGGCCGAGGCCAGGCGCTCGGCATAGCGCGCGGGGTCGCGCTCATAGGGCAAGACATGCAGGCGCGCCAGACGCTGGGTCTCGGCTTGCAGCGTCTCGCGCAGCGGACCCTCGCCCATCAGCGCCAGGTGAAAGCGCGGACGCTCTGGCAATCGCGCGAAAGCCTCGACCAGCACCGGCACGGCTTTTTCGCTATCCAGCCGGCCGCAGTACAGCAGCAACACATCATCCTCGGCGACGCCGAGTTGCTCCCGCCAGGCCAGGCTGCGCCGCTGTGGATCGAAGCGTTCCAGATCGACGCCCAAGGGCACAATGGCGGTGCCGCTGACGCCGTACTCGGCCAGGCGCGCGGCCTGCGCTGGCGTGGCGGCCAGGGTGAGGTCGCAGCGCCGGAACAAGGCGCCGAAGGCGCCCTCCGCGCCCTCCTCCGCCCAGTCGCCGAGTTGCTCGCCCCAATGAGCAAGGGTGTCGCTGAAGCGGGCCATCTCCGCAGCCAGCCAGTGGCGCAGCGGCGCGCCGACATAGGTGTGCGCGATGTCGGTATGAAAATAGGCCACCACCGGGCAGCGTCGCCCGGCGCGGGCGCACTCGGCGCGATAGCGAAAGGCGGCCCAGGGGGCGACAAAGGCGCTGCCCAGTTCGATCAGATCGGGCGCCTGTTCGACCAGGGCGCGATGCACCGGGTCGGGGCCGGGAAAAATGCGATAGGGCGCGGCTCCCGGGATCACCGGGCTTTTGATCTCGACCCGGATCAGGCGGCCGTCGCGCGCGACCTGGTCGCGCTCGCCGGGGATGATCAGCAGATGCTCGTGGTTGCTGTGCTCGGCGAGATAGCGGCGTTTCTGGTCGATGTAGGTGCGGATGCCGCCACTGGTGTCGGTGTAGGCAAAGGTCAGATCGCAATAGCGCATGGGTGAACTCCTCCAGTCGGCGGGCCGGGACACAAGCTCACCGGCTGATTGAATCCGGTGCGAAATGCCTGCTCGCCGCGCGCATCCCGCCAGTGTCCCTCGAAGCAATCCGGCGCGGGCACGGCGAGAGTGAGGGTTCCGCCCAGGCGCGGCAACTCGAGTTCCAGGCGCAGGCCGAGGGTGCGCGCGGGCAGACGCGGACACAACCGCAGGGCGCCGTCGCCTTCCTCCAGTCCCAGCAGGACCTCAATGAACAGGGGATTGACCAGCCCGGACCAGCCGACGAAATCCCGCTGTGGGCCGGCGCCGAGGGTCAGGGTCTTCCACCAGTTGCCGCGCTTGCGCCGCAGTGCGCGGGTGTGCGGAACATCGGGGTCATAGAATTCATACAGGCGCTGCTCGTTGGCAAAGACGCCGTAAACGCCCGCGCACAGGCGCAGGGCCAGCTCGCCGGCGGCGCGCGCCTGGCCATGGCGCAGCAGCCCCTGGATCACGCCATAGGCGGTGTTCAGCCACACCGGCCCGCGCCACATGTCTTTCTCGAAACGCGGATCGCCGCGATCCACCGAGGGCAGTGGCATCGGGGTGGCGAAGTGTGCTGGCGCCATGATGCGCGCGATGAGCCGCATGGCGCGCGCGGTATCGGGAATACCCGCCCACAGCGGCAGCAGCGAGGCGATGGTCGCCACCCGCAGCGGCTGACCGGCGGCGTCATGGTCGTAGTAGAGCCCGTCGCGCGCATCCCATAGCCGGGCGTTGATCCGCGCGCGCAAGCTGGCGGCCTGTTCGGCGTGGCGCGCGGCGGCCTCGGGCTGGTCGAGTCGCTGCGCCATTTCCCGCAGTGCGTCGAGCTGCAGCACCACATAGGCGCTGAAGTCGGGCGCGGCCAGGGTGCGGGTGTCGCGACAGCGACGTTCATCGGCGCTGCTAAAGCGCGGGGAATTCTCGACGCCGGATTCGTAAGGGTGAACCCAGGCATAGAGGCCGTTGGGCAGGCGCCGGTGTGCCTCAAGCCAGTGCTGATAGGCCACCAGCGGCGGATAGACCCGGGCCAACCAGGCGCGGGCTTGGGCCGGGGGTCGCGCGCGTGCCAGGTGCAGCGCCGACCAGGCGAGCAAGGGCGGCTGGGTGTAACGCGACTGGGCGAATTCCGAGACCACATGCTGCAGGCGGTCACCATCGCGCACCGCCAGCACCGAGAGCAGCACTTCCTCGGCGATCTCCGGTGACCAGGCGCGCCAGATGGGCGCGATAAAGGCCGAATCCCACAGATAGATGCCCTGAAACGCCGGTCCCGGCAAGGCGAAACGATGGGGCGAGAGCAGCCCGGCGCCTTGCAAATTGGCGAACAACAGGGCATAGACTTCGGCAAAACCCGCCGCGAAGCCAGCCAGGGCATCCTGCTCGCCGGCCTCCAGTATTCGCAGGCGCGGTGGCGCGCGGGTGACGCCCTTTTTGCGCAGCACCGCCGGGGGCAGTTCAATCGGCGCGAACCCGGCGCGGCCGGCGAGAATACGCGAGAAGAGCAGCAGGTTCAGTCCATAGTGCAAGGCGCGCCAGCCACGCCCGCCGTAACGCGCGACCGCGCGGGTGGGCGTGCGCCAGGCGGCGAGGCGGGCACGCAGGCGGGCGATGTTGTGCTGGCTGATGGCCATAATGAACGCGTGTATTCGGTGGAGCGAACTGGCTGGGTAGGTTGGAAAAAGGCCGACGCTGAGCGCAAGCGCTGCTGAACGAGAACCAATGGGAACCGCTGCTGGATCGAAAGATGCAAATCAATCAATGATTGAAGTGGGCCGCGAAATACGCACAGGATCAGCACTCAGGGTCAGAATAGCGCCTTCGGCCAGTTCAGTGGCGTAACGCAGGATTAACTGATCCATAAGCCGGATACGCTGAGCACTTGGGAGATCCGGTAGCCGGACGATGCCAGTGTGCGGCTCATGGCGCTTAAACACGAGAAGCCCAAAGTCACTATCGATGGTCACAATCACGCGTTGTTCGCTCACCGCCCATCTTCACCGCACATTCAGAATCAATTCCACGGAAATGCGCATATCGCGAATAATGGGCTTGCCACCGAAAACATCGGCGCGCACGGTGATGCGCTGCAAGAGTTCGTTGTTGTTTTGGGTATGCATGAATGTTCCAGTGTATTTCGCAATCCATCGTGGTTGCCTTGGAGTTTAGCACGGGCGCCCTTGCCCGAACCCGTGCATGCACCCGTGCATGAACTGGCGACGCACCCCTTCGACCACCCCGCACCAAGCGCAGGATCAAGGCGTCTCGCCACGCACCCGCTTGACCGATTCGAGCTCGGGTCCCTAGGCCTGGTGTGCCGAGCGACTGAGTAAGGTTGCCATCTCGACCACGCCACAGTGTGGTGGACTATACTACCCGACCGACGCCCTGGAACCTCACATCTCCGCCGAGACCCTGTCCCTGCATCATGGCAAGCATCACGCGACCTATGTCAGCAAGCTCAATGGCCTGATCGAAGGGACTGAATGGGCCGAGCGCCCGCTGACCGAGATCGCCGCCCAGGCCTCGGGCGGCGTTTTCAACAACGGCGCCCAGGCATGGAATCACGCCTTCTACTGGCACTTCCTGAGCCCGGATGGCGGCGGCGAACCCGAGGGAGAACTGGCCAGCGCCATCGCGCGCGACTTCGGCGATAGCGCGCGCTTTCGCGAGGCCTTCTCCAACGCGCTGACGACCCTGTTCGGCTCCGGCTGGGTATGGTTGGCGCGCGATGTCGCCGGTCAGCTGCACATCCAGGCGACCAGCAACGCCGGCAATCCGCTGACCGAGGGGCATCAACCGATTCTGACCTGCGATATGTGGGAGCACGCCTACTATGTCGACTATCGCAACGAGAAGGCGCGCTATGTCGATGCGTTCTGGGAGTTGGTGAACTGGGAATTCGCCGCCACGAACCAGGGCGCCGACGAACCCTTCGCGCCCTGATGCCAGGCACGATGGAGCGGTGACCGGCCGCTCCCTTGTTCTTCCCGCCCGTCTCAGCCGCCCACGGACGGCGGCTTGAGGCCCAGCTCGAGCACCCCAAGGCCCAGGCCGGTGGTCAGCAGCATGGGGACACCGACCCACCAGCCCAGCCGCCAGCCGCCGAGCGTGATGCAAACCAGCGTCTTAAACAGGCTGTTGGTGACCATCGCGACCATCACGCCGAGCGCGGCAGCCGAGGCGGCCAGATCGTCGGCGTGAAGCTTGGCCAACGACAGGGTGATGGCGTTGAGATCGACCATGCCCGAGAGTCCCGCCAGCAGCAGCACACCGGTGTCGCCGAACTGCTCCACCAGCCACCGCGCGAGCACCAGAATCGCCGCCAGCAGCAGCCCAAAGCGCAGCGCCAAACCAAGCTGCAACGGATTGCGCAGATCGACAGCCTCGGCATTGCCGGCGTGCCGCTGACGCCAACCATGGAGCGCGACCGGGATCAACAGCCCCAGCAGGATCGCGCCCAGCGGTAGCGCCAGGGTGCCGAGCAAATCGGGCTCCAACACGGCCAGAATGACCAATATCCGGGGGATCAGGGTGGCGTGCGCCAGCAGAATGCCAGCGGTCAGCGCATGGGGCGCTTCCCTGCCGCGCCAGGCGGGCAAACTGCAGTGTCAAGGCGGTCGAGGACGCCAGCCTGGCCAGCAGACCGGTCAGCAGCAAGCCCCGCCCGCTGCCGGCCCAGGCATTTAATAAACAGGTGAATGCTGACACAGCGACAGCACCTTGGAGGCGAGATTGGGCACATGCCACTGGGGCAGAATGAGAAAGCGGGCGTTGTTGGCGATCAGATGCAGGCGGTCGAACTGGTAGCGGCGATCCCAACCGATCCACTGATCGCGAGCAGCGCACTTCCAGGCTGCCGCGCTCAGAACCAGCAACGCCAGCCACTGATCACGCCAGATGGCGACATACCAGAGGGCGTGACCGATTTTTGCCGCAGTCCCCAGATAATGATGCGCCTCGAGCAATGCTTTGAAGCGCGCATCTTCATCTGGGGCGACCGAACGCAGGGTGATGTCGTGCAAGTTCAGGGGGCTGCCTCGTCAATCATAGGCAGGCAGTTTGAACGAGTCGGACGGAAATGTTCAGAATCGAGGGTAAATACTTCTACGGCTGGTCAATTAGGGCTAGCACGGTTTCGCCCTGCAAGGACTTGGGCGAGACATTGACGGACACACAAATAAGGACCTATGCCGCAGAGCGGGACATGATTATTGTCTCCAAGGACACTAACTTCTCAGACCGGGTGTTGGTCAGCGAGCCGCCGCCCAGAGTCATACACATTCGTTATCGATAATCTGCGAATGCGCGACTTCCATTATTGCGTTACCCGCACATGGCCTACAGCGGTGGAATTGAGCGCCTCCAACAGACTGGTTCGCGTCTACAAAGATGATATAGAGGCCATCGAATAAATCGCACAACCATCCTTTGCCCGCATGGAACAAACCAGCTTGCTTACCGAATGAGAGCATCCGTGTCTACCCCATACAACGCCCACCCCACCGCCATCATCGACGCGGGCGCCCAGATCGGCGAGGGCACCCGCATCTGGCACTGGGTGCACATCTGCGCTGGCGCCCGCATCGGTAAGCGCTGCTCCTTCGGCCTGAATGTCTTTGTCGGTAACGATGTCAGCATCGGCAACAACTGCAAGGTGCAGAACAACGCCTGCAATTTACGATGCCGTGACGCTCGAAGATGATGTTTTCTGTGGTCCCAGAATGGTCTTCACCAATGTCATCAACCCGCGCTCAGCCATCAACCGCAAGGAGGAATACCGCCACACCCTGGTCAAGCAAGGTGCGACCATTGGGGCGAATGCGACAATCCTCTGCGGCGTGACCCTGGGGGAGTACTGCTTCATCGGTGCCGGTGCCGTCATCACCAAGGATGTCAAGCCCTATGCGCTCATGGCTGGCGTTCCGGCGCGTCAGATCGGCTGGATGAGCGCCCATGGCGAACGCCTCGACTTGCCGCTTGAAGGTGAGGGACAAGCCCGGTGTTTCGCAACCGGGCAACGCTATCGGCTGGTCGATGGGCGCATCGCGACGTCCTGACCTCATTGATGTCCCCCCTTTATGTCCAAAGGACACTCTAGGATGACACCCATTTTTGCTGATGCGGTTCAACCTGCCGAACTTGCCGGCTGAGAGAAGTCTGGTTTCAGGCCGCTGTGGTCTGGTATAAACAAGACCCGTCCCGGGTTTCCACAATGCCTGCCCCATCGCTGGAAAAGCCCACCTTGTGGGCATCGACAAACACAAGCACTTTTTCACTCGGGTCGCGACCGACACCATGGCTGAGAACACGCACAACCTACTTGATCCAAAGAATGACTATGTCTTCTTCCGCCTCTTCTCCGAAGAGCCGGAGCTGCTGATCGATCTGATCAACGCCGTGCGTGCAGACCAGCCACCGATCACCGAGATCACGCTGCTCGATGCGCGCCTCACACCTGAGCGCATCCAGGGCAAGCGCCTGGTTTTAGACCTGAAGGCCATCGACGAGCATGGGCAGCGCTACAATATTGAAATGCAGGTGCGCAGTTTCGGCGCCTGGGGGGCGCGCGGCACGCTCTACGCAGCGCGGATGCTCAGCGAGCAACCCCATGCGGGCAGCAGCTACCGCGCGATCAAGCCCGTCATCGGCATTCACCTGCTCGACTTCACGCTGTTTGATCAGCCAAAGTACGCCAACAAGGCACTGTGGAACTTCGCGCTGCGCGATAGCGAATGCTGTGAGATGAGTCTCGGGCGCGAATTGCAGATTCACATTGTCGAACTGCGCAAGGCCGACAAGATTCGGCAACTGCCCGAGTGCCTGTCAGCCTGGGTCGCCTACTTTGAGCACTGGAACGAGGACGCTGTCATGAACAACCTGGCCCATCCCCCCATCCAGCAGGCCCGCGCCAAGCTGCGTGTGATGAGCGCGGATGAAGAAGCCCGCTACTGGGCTGAAGCACGCGAGAAGGCGCTGCGCGATGAGGCAACGTTAATCGGCGATGCGCATGATCAGGGGTTTGAGAAAGGTCGAGACGAAGGCCGCCAAGAAGAGCGGCACAAAACCGCACTGGCCATGCTGCAGGGCGAGCAACTGGATGTCGCCACCATCGCCAGTTACACCGACCTCAGCGAAACCGAGGTGCAAGAACTCGCAGATAGCCGTGCAAAGCACTGATATCCCTCAAACCAAGCCGCCAAGTGAAAAACCGAGTGAAAAACCGGACCCGTCCCGGTTTTCTCTACTTAAGAGCAAGCATGAAGTTGAGATACTTGAATCCGATAATAGGATCGGCGGTATTGCCTTTGTAGAAAATGTTGACGGCATGCCTTATCATATGGTAGGCGGTCATTGTATCAATTGCAAAAACAAGGCCGTGCTTGATTTCGTTTTCTCGGTCTTCCCCAAAGATAATTGGAATAAAATAGAACGAAAGACTGATATCCATATATTTGGAAGAAATTAACCCTACCCGATAGAGTATGCAATAAAAGAAATTTATTCCATAAACCCAGACCTAGCGATAAACATCGTAAATGACTTCTTGACTGCGAAAAGTGTGCGTAACGTTGGCATTACTAATCTTGAGAACTGGTTCAGGAGTGTGTTTGGCGATAGTTTTACAGAAATTTATTTTCTTCCCTACAACAAAAAAATATGGGGTATTGATCCGAAAGAAATGAACTCTGACTGGGTATCTGGTAAGCTGCCAATACCAGATAGAAATTCGTTTATTGAGGGCCTTTTTAATGATGTCCGTGACAACATGGTGCATTTTTTTTATTATCCAAAAAATGTTCTAAAAGACAATCTCATGTTGCGCTTGGCTGATAGCTGTCGTATCAATTATAACTATCGTGTCAGTCGACTGAAAAAATCAAAAAACAAATATATCGTAAATGGTCAAAAAAACTTCGACAGCGTTATTATAACCTCCCCGCTTAATATTTCGATTTGCTTCTTTGATAATGCGCCTGTCGATGTTCTCAAAGCCGCTTCTTTGCTAAAAAATAATAAGATTACCAACGTGCTCTGGAGAACTTCTGGTGCTGATGCTACATGGACGTACTTTCCAAAGCCTTCTACTATTTTTCACAGGCATATTCATATAGGGAATTTCTTGAGACCAAATAAAAATCTGACTATTACAGAATCCCTGGGTGAGGTATCTTACGAAAAGTTGATTGAAGAGGGCGCACGTTTTGATTATCTGCTTGAGCCACTTGCATACAATGTTTCTGAATATGCATATGTTTTACAAGATGGCAATAAAACCAGTTCAGTTAAACTTGTGAGGGATTACATAGAGTCTGCGGGTGTACATTTGTGTGGAAGGTTTGCTGAATGGGAATACTACAACATGGATCTATGTATTGAAAGAGCAATTGAGCTCGCTGCCAAGTTTAATTAACCGATTAAGACGTGAAAAACTACAACGCCGCACGCTCGTCACGGGCGGCGCAGGCTTCCTCGGCTTGCACCTCTGCGGGTTCCTGCTCACCAACGGCCATGACAATCACCGCTGCCTCGACAACTTCTTCACCGGCACCAAGGCCACCCTGCTCGGACCTTGGCGCCCATCTGCTCGGTAACCCGCACTTCGATTTAATGCGCCACGACATCACATTCCTCACTCTCGGTGAAAGTTGACGAATTATAATCTGGCTTGCCTGGCCTAACCGATTCATTAAACTTGTTCCGACCGAAATCTGATCGGATAGCTTTTCCAATACATGACTCCTGAAGAACTCTTCGCTTTGATCCGCCAGGGTGAGAACTCCGGCGTTGAATTCAAGCGAGATGATCTGCGCCGAGAACAACTGGCGCGTGAAGTAGTCGCCTTCGCCAATTTTCAAGGGGGTCGCCTGCTGATTGGCGTCGAAGACGACGGTACGGTGACAGGTATCCAGCGCGAGGATCTGGAGCACTGGGTCATAGATACCGTGTTTGGGCGCACGGTCCACCCGCAACTGCTTCCCTATTATGAGACCGTGCGCGTGGACGATGGCAAACAGGTGGCCGTGGTGACCGTGTTGCCGGGAACGGCCAAGCCCTATGTTGTTCGGCACAACCAGCGCGAGGATATCTATGTGCGCGTCGGCAGCACCTCGCAACTGGCAACCCGGGAGCAACAAGCAGCACTCTTTGCCTCGGGGGGCCTGCTGCATGCGGAACTCCTGCCCGTCTCGGGGAGCGCGCTGGCGGATCTCGACCGCGCGCGCCTGACCGATTACCTTGGTCGGGTGTTGGCAGATGAGGTGCCGCCGGATGAACCAGCATGGCTGGATCGGCTCTGCGGTCTTGGCTTCATGATGGAAAGGACCGATGGACCGCCCGTCTGCACCATTGCTGGCGCTGTGCTGTTCGCGCATCGACCGCGCCGTCTGCTGCGGCAGGCCGGATTACGCTGGATGGCGTTCTCAGGCGACGACATGGATTACCAGGCGCTGGATGATCGGGTGCTGGATGCGCCACTGGTTGGGTTATGGTCGGTGTCCGGGACGGGCCAAGTCTTTCGGGCGCAAGATGGTTTGATCGAAATCTTCATGGAGCGGGCATTGCCGTTGCTGTCGGCAGAGTCGGCGGAACTGGTAGAGCATCTGCGCCGTGAACGACGCTGGTTTTATCCACCCGAGGCGGTTCGCGAATGCCTGCTCAATGCCTTCGCCCATCGCGACTGGACGCGCCCGGCTGAAGTCGAGGTGGTGCGCTACGGCAATCGCTTGACGGTGACCAGCCCTGGTGCGCTCCAAAACGCCATGACCATCGACAAGATGCTGGCCGGCCAGCGCTCCGCCCGCAACCCGATCATCGTCGAGGTGCTGCGTGACTATGGCTATGTGGACGCTCGCGGCATGGGTGTGCGGCGTAAGATCGTACCGCTCATTCGTCAATCCACAGGAAGCGCCCCGGTCTTTGAGCCGACAGAGTATTTTCTGCGTGTCACACTACCCGCCACGCCGATATCCAAGGATCACCCCTAATGCTGGTTGGCCATTGAAGAATAATAGGGGACGGACCCTGAGGTATCCCCACAACTTTTTAAGTGCAATTAGAGTAATGACCAGCCGCACATCGCTGGTTACATGGCTCGATCAGGACAGCCACGCCAAACAATTGATCAAGCCTGAGAATTTGTGGGGATACCTCAGGGACGGACCACGTTTATAACTACAATCCCCACAAACCAGCTACACTCCCCCCATGACAGCCGACACCCAAGCCACCGACACCAGCGACAAACCCGACTACGACAGCCCCTGGAAAGAAGCGCTGGAGCGGTTCTTCCCGGAGTTTCTCGCGCTGCTGTTTCCGGCCATCTATGATCAGATCGACTGGAGCGTGGCACCGGAGTTTCTCGACAAAGAACTCCAGCAGATCGGCGGCAACAGCCCGCGCGGTCGCCGCTATGCCGATAAACTGGTTCGGGTGCGCGCCAAAGACGGCAGCGATCTGTATGTGCTGATCCATGTCGAAGTCCAAGGCGATGCTGAAAGCGACTTTAGCGCACGGATGTTTCTGTATCAGACCCGCCTGCGTGATCGTTACACGATCGATGTCGTCAGCCTCGCGGTCTTAACCGACACCAGCCCTAGCTTTCGCCCCAAGTCATTTCGCCACGCCCGCTGGGGCTGCGGGATCGTCTTTCGCTTCCCCATGGTCAAACTGCTCGACTACGCTGAACCTGAGCGCTGGGCCGAGCTGGAAGCGAGCGATAATGTCTTCGCCTTGGTGGTGATGGCGCAGATTCGGGCCAAAGTGACTGACGATGCCGAGACACTGAAACGCTGGAAATTCCGTTTGATGCGCCTGATGTATGAGCGCGGCTATGAGCGGGTGCTGATTGAAGAGCTCTTCCGCATCATCGACTGGATGGTGCGCCTGCCCGAGAAGCTGGAAGCCGAATTTCGCCAAGAACTCTATGAATTAGAGGAGCAATACCACATGCCTTATGTCACTACGGTGGAACAAGCCGGGATTGAGAAGGGGAAGATTCTGGGGATGGAGCTGGGTGTGCAGCAGGGGATGGAGCTAGGAGTGCAGCAGGGCGAAGCCAGGACAATCCTGCGCTTGCTTGATCAAAAATTCGGTCCGGAGGTCGTCCAAATGCACCGCGAGCGCATTGAACAAGCCGAACTTGAGCAACTCGACACCTGGCTGGGCCGCATCCTTAGCGCCGACAGTCCTGAGACCATCTTCCACTGACCAAATCCAAGGGGGCCGGCACACATTGATTCATTTCATATGTCACCCCTCAAGCCACGACTCGCGCCGATGCCGGTTACCCCCCAGGGCTCGAAACCAAAGCCCGCATCACCGCGCGCTTCGTCCAGCGCAAGCGCGCCGAATACGACAAACTCAGAGCGGAGCTAGAGCAAATCATCGCCGAGGCCGCAGCAGAAGGGCTGCTTAATCCCGCACTTGAACCAACCCCGTGCAGATAACGGAACCCAAGAAAATGTGGCCCGTCCCTGATTTTTCCCATGATCAGGGGTTTGAGCAAGGCCGCAAGGAAGGCCGCGACGAAGGCCGCCAGGAAGAACGGAATAAAACAGCACTGGTCATGCTGCAGGGCGGGCAACTGGATGTCGCCACCATTGCCCGTTACACCGACCTCAGCGAAACCGAGGTGCAAGAACTCGCAGATGGCCGCGCAAAACACTGATATCCATCAAATCAAGCCGCCAAGTAAAAAAACCAGACCCGTCCGGGTTTTCTCTATCCATGGTGCGCGGGCACCTGATCGGAACAGGGGGCGCTGGGTCGAGAAAAAGGAGAACGCTTTCAGTCACTGGGCGCGTGATCTCAAGCAGCGCCGTCATGCCAACGTCGCCATTGTCGCCATGGCCAATAAGCTCGCGCGCATAGCTTGGGCGGTGATGACCACCGGCAAGCGCTTCGATGCCGCGCGCGGGGCGCTCGCGAAGCCAGCGCCCGTGACGGCCTAACGCCGCATCGGCCATGACCTTTATCGATTAACTGCCCTGACCAGGGCATCAACCGAGTTCCACACCACGAGTTGCGAAGAGTGAATTTCACTGTGATGGCATGAAAGGGACGACCGCCTCGCAGAAAACCTGGAAGGGGCCGAAGCTAGGTAGTTCAATTTGGCAGGATTCCCTGTCTTCCAGCTCATGCAGTTTTTTCGACGTCACGACCCCGGTTTTTTGTAAATTATTACAATAACTTACGCCTTATTCTGGGCATAAATCGTGCGGGTCGAGAAAGTGCATGAATCAGGTCAAATTGAACTACCTAGGCCGAAGCCAGCATCTGCTGAGACTGGGAGCCTGATTGAGGACGGCGAGGTACGCGCATTCCATCAGGGCACGGGGATCACGGGGATCCCGATATCGATGCCGGATATATGGCTGCAACGTTTCCTTCTGCTGATCAGCGATTTTCCTCTTGCATCGCGGGGCGGACCATATATGGTCCCTTTTGTCTTATTTTTACGATGAGCGAGGTTCCTGATGCGCGCATTACGACAAATCTATGACAGCTTACCGCCAATGATTGAAATTCCGTTGGATTTACGCCGTCGGCACGTTGAGGTTGTGTTTCTGGAGCTCGAAGACAATAATGTGCCGGGCGTTGCCGCGAGCGTTGACTGGCCGGCGGGTTTGTATGAGCGCACGTCTGGTGCCTGGCAAGGCGAGTTGTTCCGTGAGCCACAGGGAGAGTACGAGCAACGTCGGGAGATAGAGTGATGTGGCTCCCGGATACCAATGTCTGGATTGCTTATCTGAATCCGCGACCATCAGTGGTCAAGCAGGCGATGCGCGTTCATCCGGCAGCGGAGATTCATCTCTGCGATATCGTGAAGGCCGAGCTAGTCTTCGGCGCTTACAAAAGTCAGCGCATGGAGGCGAATCTGGCTGTATTGGAAGACCTGTTTCAGCACTTTTATTCCGTGCCGTTCGATGGCGGTGCGGCGCGTGAGTTTGGTCGAATTCGCGCCGAACTCCAGCGTGTCGGTACGCCGATCGGTCCTTATGATCTTCAGATCGCGGCGATTGCCTTATCCCATGATTTCACACTGGTGACGCACAATATCGACGAATTCAGGCGAGTTCGGGGCTTGCGATACGAAGACTGGGAAGCGGATACCGTTTGATTGGAAATGCGGGTATCCCACCCGATGGTTGCGCTTGAATCCCGATGACTCGGGAGCGGGGTTGTCTGCGGTTTTGGGCATCCGTGCCCGAGGGGTCAGCCGCGCCGGATTGGGCTTAGGTTTGGCCCAGCTAGAATGGGTCGGAAATGAATTCGAGCCTGGAACCTTTAATTCATGCTCAGCGAGCAACCCATTGTTGGTAGCAGCTACCGCGCGATCAAGCCCGTTATCGGCATTCACCTGCTCGACTTCACGCTGTTTGATCAGCCCAAGTACGCCAACAAGGCGCTGTGGAACTTCGCGCTGCGCGATAGTGAATGCTGTGAGGTGAGTCTCGGGCGCGAATTGCAGATTCACATTGTCGAACTGCGCAAGGCCGACAAGATTCGGCAACTACCCGAGCGATTGTCAGCCTGGATCGCCTACTTTGAGCACTGGAACGAGGACGCTGTCATGAACAACTTGGCCCATCCCCCCATCCAGCAGGCACGCACGAAGCTGCGTGTGATGAGCGCCGATGAAGAAGCCCGTTACTGGGCTGAAGCGCGCGAGAAAGCCATGCGCGATGAGGCAACGCTGATCGGTGATGCGCATGATCAGGGGTTTGAGGAAGGACACAAGGAAGGCGACCGGCAGGCACGCCAGCAAACAGCACTGGCCATGCTGCAGGGCGGGCAACTGGATGTCGCCACCATTGCCCGTTACACCGACCTCAGCGAAACCGAGGTGCAAGAACTCGCAGATAGCCGTGCAAAACACTGATATCCCTCAAACCAAGCCGCCAAGTGAAAAATCTGACCCGTCCCGGTTTTCTCCGTCCCGGTTTTCTCCGGTTTTCTCCCTCGGCAACAACTGCAAGGTGCAGAACAACGCCTGCAATTTACGATGCCGTGACGCTCGAAGATGATGTTTTCTGTGGTCCCAGAATGGTCTTCACCAATGTCATCAACCCGCGCTCAGCCATCAACCGCAAGGAGGAATACCGCCACACCCTGGTCAAGCAAGGTGCGACCATTGGGGCGAATGCGACAATCCTCTGCGGCGTGACCCTGGGGCAGTACTGCTTCATCGGTGCCGGTGCCGTCATCACCAAGGATGTCAAGCCCTATGCGCTCATGGCTGGCGTTCCGGCGCGTCAGATCGGCTGGATGAGCGCCCATGGCGAACGCCTCGACTTGCCGCTTGAGGGTGAGGGACAAGCCCGGTGTTTCGCAACCGGGCAACGCTATCGGCTGGTCGATGGGCGCATCGCGACGTCCTGACCTCATTGATGTCCCCCCTTTATGTCCAAAGGACACTCTAGGATGACACCCATTTTTGCTGATGCGGTTCAACCTGCCGAACTTGCCGGCTGAGAGAAGTCTGGTTTCAGGCCGCTGTGGTCTGGTATAAACAAGACCCGTCCCGGGTTTCCACAATGCCTGCCCCATCGCTGGAAAAGCCCACCTTGTGGGCATCGACAAACACAAGCACTTTTTCACTCGGGTCGCGACCGACACCATGGCTGAGAACACGCACAACCTACTTGATCCAAAGAATGACTATGTCTTCTTCCGCCTCTTCTCCGAAGAGCCGGAGCTGCTGATCGATCTGATCAACGCCGTGCGTGCAGACCAGCCACCGATCACCGAGATCACGCTGCTCGATGCGCGCCTCACACCTGAGCGCATCCAGGGCAAGCGCCTGGTTTTAGACCTGAAGGCCATCGACGAGCATGGGCAGCGCTACAATATTGAAATGCAGGTGCGCAGTTTCGGCGCCTGGGGGGCGCGCGGCACGCTCTACGCAGCGCGGATGCTCAGCGAGCAACCCCATGCGGGCAGCAGCTACCGCGCGATCAAGCCCGTCATCGGCATTCACCTGCTCGACTTCACGCTGTTTGATCAGCCAAAGTACGCCAACAAGGCACTGTGGAACTTCGCGCTGCGCGATAGCGAATGCTGTGAGATGAGTCTCGGGCGCGAATTGCAGATTCACATTGTCGAACTGCGCAAGGCCGACAAGATTCGGCAACTGCCCGAGTGCCTGTCAGCCTGGGTCGCCTACTTTGAGCACTGGAACGAGGACGCTGTCATGAACAACCTGGCCCATCCCCCCATCCAGCAGGCCCGCGCCAAGCTGCGTGTGATGAGCGCGGATGAAGAAGCCCGCTACTGGGCTGAAGCACGCGAGAAGGCGCTGCGCGATGAGGCAACGTTAATCGGCGATGCGCATGATCAGGGGTTTGAGAAAGGTCGAGACGAAGGCCGCCAAGAAGAGCGGCACAAAACCGCACTGGCCATGCTGCAGGGCGAGCAACTGGATGTCGCCACCATCGCCAGTTACACCGACCTCAGCGAAACCGAGGTGCAAGAACTCGCAGATAGCCGTGCAAAGCACTGATATCCCTCAAACCAAGCCGCCAAGTGAAAAACCGAGTGAAAAACCGGACCCGTCCCGGTTTTCTCTGCCGGTTTTCTCTGCCATCGAATTTGAGGCTCATCTAAAAGACGGCGTTATTTGCCTACCGGCTACTGACCGGCGTTGGCGGGAAGACCGTCCCGTAAAAGTCATCGTTCTGGTGGACTACGAGACGCCTCACTCGCCCCCGCGGGACGCGAGTCAGCGGCTATCCGCTATCCTGGACATCAGCCGACGCTGCGCGGCAGCTCCAGAACTCGATCCGCGCGGCGCGGATGAAATCATCGGCTACGATGCAAATGGACTGCCGAGATAAGTGACACCCACATGGTCATCGATACCTCATCGCTTGTGTGCATCCTGCTGGACGAGCCCGAAGCCGAGCGCCACGCCCGCCGTTTGAGCGAGATGGATTCGCCCAATGTCATGTCGGCCGCCACCTGGCTTGAAACCATGCCCATCATCAGCGCGCGACGTGGCGAGCTGGGTCGGCAAAGCCTTGAGGAATTGCTCGTGCTAGCCATGATCGACATCCAGCCCGTCGATGCCGAACTGGCGCGCATCGCTTATCACGCCTGGCTGCAATACGGCAAGGGGCGTCATCCAGCCGGCCTGAACTTCGGTGATTGTTTTTCCTACGCGCTCGCGAAGAAGCTCCAAGAGCCGCTCTTGTTCAAGGGCGCGGATTTCTCCAAAACCGATCCTCGGAAGCAAGGTAGTCATCGACGCTCAGATGAAACTGTCGGGCGAGGTTAGTCATGGAGCGCGCATCCCCTTGTTGATCGATTGGTAACTTTCAGCCGACTGCCCGATTCTACCTCGGGCCATCAAGCAATTCCTTTGATTTCACCAAACCACTGTCCCCACAATTGTGGCCGGCTGGGGCGCAGTAGAGAGAATTAAGTATATGTCCCCAGAATTCCTTCAATTTATTCATAGGTGTGGCTTGAGTGCGCTGCGATATATTCGCGCAGTACCCCATCAATGCGGGTTTGCCAGCCTGGGCCATCGGCCTTGAAGTGTTCGAGGACTTCGGTGGAAAGTCGGATTGAAATGGTCTGCTTGACCTTCTTGGTCTGCGCGCGCACCTCAGACCATGGACGCAGATCGGCCATTTCCTCGTCGGTTAGCTCGCGGGCATCTGGATCAGCCGCGATACCCGCTTGGATGCGAGCTTCTTCTTCTTCAGTATTGAGCAGAAAGACGCGACCAGACTTAGAGGTGATGAATGTAGGTTCGTTTTTCATGATTCTCTGCTTGGCGCAAACTGATGATACGGTAGACATCGTTTTCTTCTGTGAACACGACGCAATAAATGCGATTCCCAATCGGCGCAAAACCGATCCAGCGTCTTTCCTCGTAAGCCTCCCGGGTGTCTTCGCGCACCCAGGCTAAGCTCCATTCAAGATCAGCGGCTAACCCCAAAGACACGCCATGCTTGGCCATGTTGCGGCGGTCTTTGTCGGGATCAAACTCAATCTCCATAAGCGGATAGTTTAGAGACCGTCGCGATCTCAGGCAAATCCGCAGCCGCACCCCACCACAGCAAAAACCCCGCCCCGATGACTCGGGAGCGGGGTTGTCTTGGGCTGTGGGCATCCGAGCCCGAGGGGTCAGCCGTGCCGGGTGGCGGTTAGGCTTGGCCCGGCTGGGGTGCTGTCTATCATATCCGCAACGCCTCACCCCAGGACTTACAGGGCGACTATCATCCCTTGTGCGCTCAAGCCAATTGACCGCCGCTTGACGGACCACCGACAGAGCAGGTAAACGCAAAACATGACCACGATCCAAACATCAGCCACCTACCTTGATGGTCGCATCACTGTGCATCCTGACATCTGCAACGGCCACCCAACCATTCGCGGCATGCGTATTACAGCCGAGGCCGTGCTCGGCTTCCTGAGCGCGGGAGAATCACCAGCGGAAATTTTGCGCCAATACCCATCTTTAGGAACCGGCAGACATTGATGCCTGCCTACGCTTTGCCGCAGACCTGATGGCGCGTCGCTTCAGTCTGCGAAAAGTCGCCTGATGCCACGCTTTCTGATCGATGTCAATCTCCCGTCACGCTTTGCATACACATTTTTATCGGTAATCTGCGAATGCGCGACTTCCATTATTGCGTTTCCCGCACATGGCCGACAGCGGTGGAATTGAGCGCATCCAACAGACTGGTTCGCGTCTACAAAGATGATATAGAGGCCATCGAATAAATCGCACAACCATCCTTTGCCCGCATGGAACAAACCAGCTTGCTTACCGAATGAGAGCACCCGTGTCTACCCCATACAGCGTCACCCTCGAAGACGATGTCTTTTGCGGTCCCAGCATGGTCTTCACCAATGTCATCAACCCGCGCTCAGCCGACAACCGCAAGGAGGAATACCGCCGCACGCTGGTCAAGCAAGGTGCGACCATCGGGGCGAATGCGACGATCCTCTGCGGCATGACCCTGGGTGAGTACTGCTTCATTGGGGCGGGCGCCGTCATTACCCGGGATGTCAAGCCCTATGCGCTCATGGCCGGCGTCCCGGCGCGTCAGATTGGCTGGATGAGCGCTCATGGGGAACGGCTCGACTTGCCGCTTGAGGGTGAGGGACAAGCCCGGTGTTTCGCAACCGGGCAACGCTATCGGCTGGTCGATGGGCGCATCGCGACGTCCTGACCTCATTGATGTCCCCCTTTATTTCCAAAGAACACGCTAGGGTTTACACCCATTTTTGCTGATGAGGCTCAGCCTGCCGCACTTGCCGGCTCAGAGAAGTCTGGTCTCAGGCCGCTGTGGTCTGGTATAAACAAGACCCGTCCCGGGTTTCCACAGGGTTTCCACATTGGCCAGCTACCGCGCGATCAAACCCGTCATCGGCATTCACCTGCTCGACTTCACACTGTTTGATCAGCCCAAGTACGCCAACAAGGCACTGTGGAACTTCGCGCTGCGCGATGGCGAATGCTGTGAGGTGTGTCTCGGGCGCGAATTGCAGATCCACATTGTCGAACTGCGCAAGGCTGACAAGGTGCAGCAACTGCCCGAGCGCTTGTAAGCCTAGATCGCCTACTTTGAGCATTGGAACGAGGACGCTGTCATGAACAACCTGGCCCATCCCCCCATCCAGCAGGCACGCGCGAAGCTGCGTGTGATGAGCGCGGATGAAGAAGCCCGTTACTGGGCTGAAGCACGCGAGAAGGCGCTGCGCGATGAGGCAACGCTGATCGGTGATGCCCATGATCAGGGGGTTGAGCAAGGCCGCAAGGAAGGCCGTCAGGAAGGCCGCGACGAAGGCCGCCAGGAAGAACGGAATAAAACAGCACTGGCCATGCTGCAGGGCGGGCAACTGGATGTCGCCACCATTGCCCGTTACACCGACCTCAGCGAAACCGAGGTGCAAGAACTCGCAGATGGCCGCGCAAAACACTGATGTCCCTCAAACCAAGCCGCCAAATGCAAAGCGGCTGATATTGAGCACCAATGTGAAAAAATGGACCCGTCCCGGTTTTCTCCCCAATGTCCATAACCCGCGCTCGGCGGTGGTGCGCAAGGACGAGTACCGGCGCACCCTGGTCAAGCGGGGCGCGACCATCGGGGCCAATGCCACCATCGTCTGCGGCGTGACCCTGGGTGAGTACTGCTTCATTGGGGTCGGGGCCGTCATCACGAGAGACGTCAAGCCCTATGCGCTCATGGCGGGTGTTCCGGCGCGTCAGATCGGCTGGATGAGCCGGCATGGCGAGCGGCTCGACCTGCCGTTGACCGGGAACACGACGGCGACCAGTCCGGCCACGGGAGAGATCTACCGGCTCGAACAGGGTATAGTCTCGGTCCAGGACTGACGATCAAGACTGAGAGGCGCCGGACGCCGAGCAACAGCGTATCGTCACGGCTAATGCAGGTCGGGTACAGTATCAAGAAGGTGGATTCAAGATGCCTACACTGGATTTTGTCGAGCAGATTCGCCAGCACGTCAAGACGCAGGCCGAAGAGCATGGCGAGCATGCCCTTGACCGGGAACAACGGTTGAATTGGTGGCGCAGTAAAGTCGATGCCTTGACGACCCAAATGAAACAATGGCTGGAACCGCTCATCACGGATGAAACGATTTCCGTTCGGCAAAAGAGCGTTAGAATCAACGAGGATCGGCTAGGCGATTATGAGTTACCGGCTCTGGAGTTCTGTTTTGGTTTATCGTCTCTCAGCGTGACGCCTGTTGGTTCTGTGATTATTGGAGCTCTTGGGCGGGTCGATATCGCTGGTCCTGAAGGAAAAGCGATGTTGATTCTGACCGCCGATGATGCGGAGTCGTCCCCATCTTTCAAGCAAGAGCATGCGCGATGGTTTATCTCTTATCCGGAACAGCGGCTTAAGTTATTTGAACTCGATGAAAGTTCGTTTAGACAGCTTATAGTCGATTTGCTTGGCGTGGGCGATTAACGTATGTTGTTCGATTCGCCGGCGACACTCAAGGTCGGCGTGGTACTCGGTTGGTACGCCGTCATGATTTTGGGGCTGCGGACTGTTCGCGAGGAGGTGATGCGCTTTCGGCTTGTCGGTCAACGCCCTCCTGAAGACATGCCCAGCGAATTAAATTATGCCTCGCTTGAGGAGGTTGATGCTTATTTTGACTCGGCTCGTGAAGAGCTTGAGTTATCGACAGTCTTTATACTGATCGCCAGTGCGGAGGCACGTCTTCGGGTCGATGCGAAGGCGCGTATTAAAGTTGCTCATGATCCTTTGTCCAAACGTTTGAGCGAACTTTATGAGCGAGTTGATTTGGATTGGAAGGTTCCGCTGAAAGAAAAAGGCATTTTAGATGCTTGGCGTTATCACATCAAATGGCATTCAACGGCAGCCGAGCTGGAGAAGCGACGAGCAATCGACTGTTTGGGTAAGTTGAAAGATACTTTAGCGCTGAGACATTGGTTGGCTCATGGTCGTTACTGGAAAATCAATCGCTCAATTAAAAGCTATCCACCAGTGACGGTTGCAAAATTGATACAAGATCTGTATCGGCGGTTGCAATTTATTACGGATCAAGATGGCTTACCCATTTTCAATCCGAATGAGCCAGCTCAGTCGTTGTAGTTTCGTGAAAAACTGCGTGAAAAACTGGACCCGTCCCGGTTTTCTCCCAGTTTCGGCGCCTGGGGCGCGCGCGGCACGCTCTATGCCGCGCGCATGCTCAGCGAGCAACCCATTGTTGGCAGCAGCTACCGCGCGATCAAGCCTGTGATTGGCATTCACCTGCTCGACTTCACACTGTTCGATCAGCCCAAGTACGCTGACAAGGTGCTGTGGAACTTCGCGCTGCGCGATAGCGAATGCTGTGAGGTGTGTCTCGGGCGCGAATTGCAGATCCACATTGTCGAACTGCGCAAGGCCGACAAGATGCAGCAACTGCCCGAGCGCCTGTCCGCCTGGATCGCCTACTTTGAGCACTGGAACGAGGACGCTGTCATGAACAACCTGGCCCACCCCCCCATCCAGCAGGCACGCGCGAAGCTGCGTGTGATGAGCGCCGATGAAGAAGCCCGCTACTGGGCTGAAGCACGCGAGAAAGCAATGCGTGATGAGGCAACGCTGCTTGGTGATGCGCATGATCAGGGGTT
Organism: Thiorhodovibrio winogradskyi; assembly: GCF_036208045.1. Lineage (NCBI taxonomy): Bacteria > Pseudomonadati > Pseudomonadota > Gammaproteobacteria > Chromatiales > Chromatiaceae > Thiorhodovibrio > Thiorhodovibrio winogradskyi. The sequence continues at coordinate 3,626,188 of NZ_CP121472.1, forward strand.
TGAGAAAGGCGACCAACACGCTCGCCAGCAAACTGCACTGGCCATGCTGCAGGGCGGGCAACTGGATGTCGCCACCATTGCCCGTTACACCGACCTCAGCGAAACCGAGGTGCAAGAACTCGCAGATGGCCGTGCAACGCACTGATATCCCTCAAACCAAGCCGCCAAGTGAAAAACAGGACCCCGCCCCAGTTTTCTCTGCCGGTTACTACCTCCAACCCGCGCACCGTCGGTGACGGCAAATAGGCAACAAAAATGCCCAATCCTCCCAACAACACCCTAACCCTAGGCGTCGTCACGACCTCATTCCCCGTTCCAAGTCACCCTGCATCTGGCGTGTTTGTCGAACGCTTGGTTGCGCATTTACCCGCTGATATTCGCGTGCAGGTGCTGATCCCTTGCGCCGATGTCCCCATCTCTTCAGATAACCCAACCGCCTATCAGCTAAACTGTTTTCGCTACGGCCCGCGCACCTGGCAGCGCCTTGCTCACCGTCCCGGCGGTTTGCCCGAGGCTTGGCGGCGACGCGATCCGGCGCTGTTGCTGCTGCCGCTCTTCTTACCCGCACTGTTTATCGGCTGCTTGCGCCTTGCCGGTCAGGTCGATCTCCTGCATGGCAACTGGTCTTTACCGTCGCTGATTGCCGCCATTGCGGCGCGTCTGCGCGGCAAACCCGCAATAGCGACACTGCGAGGAGCCGATATCAACCGGGCACAAGATTCCTGGCTATTTCAGATTATGCTACGGGCGTGCCTGGCCTGGAATATAAAAATTGTCGTCGTCAGCCAAGCCATGCATCAGCAACTCCAAAACCAGTTTGCTCACTATGCCAAGAAAATCGCGTTCATCCCTAACGGAGTCGCCGTCCCCGATCATTGCTCGCGCACACAATGGCATCATCCTTACCGGCTCGTGACTGTCGGCAGCCTGATCCCCCGCAAACGCCTGGAGACGATTTTGAATGCACTCGCCCATTCAGCCGCCCCACAAGATAGCCAATTACGCATCATTGGCGATGGGCCAGATCGGAGAGCACTTGAGCAATTAGCTGCTGAATTGGGCATCAGTGCGCGAGTGGACTTTGTTGGCAGCCTGGCACCCGAACAGGTCGCCGCACAGCTCCAATGGGCGGATACCTTTGTTTTTGCAAGCGAATCAGAAGGGCGACCGAATGTGATTTTGGAAGCCATGGCTGCGGGTTTGCCGATTATGGCAACCGATATTCCTGGGGTCACCGAGTTGCTTGAACCCGATGCGGGTTGCCTGTACCCCGTCGGTGAGGTTGCCGCACTTGCAGATGGTCTCGCTCATTTACATGCAAATCCAGCTTTTGCCTTGCGTCTGGGTTCTCATGCCCGACAGCGCATTGAGCAAAGCGGTCTGAGTTGGACGGCTGCCGGCGAGCGCTATGCCGAGCTGTACCGGCAGGCGCTGGTGGAGTACGGAAAAAACTAATGTGCGGACTCGCCTTCTGTTATCAGGACGGTGCCAGTAACACTGATCTGCGCGAGCGGATGCGCAAAGCGATGGCGCGCTTGGCGCACCGAGGCCCGGATGGACAAGGGTTGTACTCTGGCCAGGCTTGGGCTATTGGCCATCGCCGTCTTTCGATTATCGACCTTGCCGGCAGCCCGCAACCGATGTGGGATGCCCAGCACCGCTACCTGCTGAGTTTTAACGGGGAAATTTATAATTACCGAGCATTGCGTCAAACGCTGACGGCTCAATGGGTGTTTACCACTGAAGGCGATACCGAGGTATTGCTAGCCGGTCTCGTGCTGGAAGGTGAACGCTTCTTGCAGCGGCTTGAAGGCATGTGGGCTTTTGCTCTTTGGGATACTCAGACTGAAACGCTGCTCCTTTCACGCGATCGCATGGGCAAGAAGCCGCTGTATTACTTTCAGCAGCCCGGCTGCTTTGCCTGTGCCTCCGAACTACCGGCGCTCCGTGAATTGGCGCTGTCACCGTGGAGCGAAGACCTCGATGCCACCGCCGATTACTTTCGCTATGGGTTCTGTTTGCCTGGCTACACAGCTTGGCAGGGTGTCTACGAAGTGCTACCCGGCCACTGGCTGCGCTGGCAACCCGACAGCCCCATCAAACATCACGCCTACTGGCAACTTCCCACGCCCGGCCCAGACAGCCCCATTGTGCATGATGACGATCTGCGCCAAGTGCTTACCGATGCGGTTGCCAGACGACTAGTCGCTGATGTAGAGGTGGGAGCCTTTCTCTCTGGCGGTATCGATTCATCACTAGTGTGCGCCCTGGCTCAACAACAGATGGTGCGTCCGCTCAAGACCTACACCATTGGCTTTACAGAAGCCGCCTTTGACGAAAGCGCCTATGCCGCCCAGGTGGCTGCTCATCTGGGCACTCATCATCATTGCGAACTGTTCCAGGACTGGGACGCAACGCTATTGGAAAACCTGCTGCGCAATCATGTCGGTCAACCTTTCGCGGATGCCTCACTACTCCCCACCACTCTAGTCAGTCAGGTCGCAGCACGGGAGGTCAAAGTCGCCCTTTCCGGCGATGGCGCCGACGAGCTGTTCGGCGGTTATCAGCGTTACCAGGCACGCTTAATCTTGCGCTGGTACAGTCGCTTGCCATCTGGCCTGCGCAAACTGGCTGAAGGCGCTATTCGGAGCCTGCCCGAACCCACTGCACATCACAGCCGCAGCTTGATCAAAAAAGCCCATTTATTTATGGATATTGCTCAACGCCAGCATGCCGAAAAACCCTATATTGCCCCGCTGATGTTTCCACAAGAATACGCCCAGTTATTTCCTGATCTGGTTGGCAGGGGGCATTGTCCTCACGGTTTGCCTGAACAGACCGACCTTGATGACCTGCAACAGATGTTGACCAGCGATGCCTTGATCTATCTGCCACAAGACATTCTGGTCAAGGTGGATCGCGCTAGCATGGCCGCGAGTCTGGAAGTCCGCGCTCCATTTCTTGATCATAAGGTGGTGGAATTGGCGTTTGCGCGAAATGCCAGCCAACATCTAAAACTTGGTAAGGGAAAGCGTTGGCTGCGCCGTGTTTTTTATAATCACTTACCAACGACCACTTGGCAGCGCCGAAAGCAAGGCTTTGGTGTGCCAGTTCATCAGTGGTTTCGAAGCGGAATGGGTGAGCAACTCGAAGCAAACCTAACTGGGAATAATGGCCGCATTAAGGTAGTTTGTGCGCAGCATCTGTTATCAGAGCATCGCCATGGCCTAAGAGACAACAGCCGTCAATTATGGGCTATATCCTTATATCTAAATGAAACACTAAAATCGTTTAACACATTAAGCTTACATTAGCGAAATATTCATGCCAGAAACTGATAAAACATACAGTAACGATAATGCCGTTTATAGTGGACCCCAATTTTAGGACACTAAATTAAGTTAGTTTTGCCTCATCTGAAGAGACTTGTAAAGACTTGGAGAGAGCAGATGAGTGAGAGACAACGCAAGACCTTCAGTGCCGCTTTCAAGGCCAAAGTAGGCTTGGAAGCGGTACGCGGAGTGAAGACGACTAACGAGATTGCGCAGGATCACGGGGTTCATCCGGTCCAAGTAGGCCAGTGGAAGAAAGCCATCGTGGCGGACGCCGGCAAGCTGTTCGAAGGCCGGCGCGGGCGCAAGAAAGTGGACGACAGTGGCGACGAAGAGCGACTCTACAGCGAGATCGGGCGGTTGAAAATGGAGCTGGACTGGCTGAAAAAAAAGTCCGGGGTGAGCCTGTGAGCGTGCGTCGCGGGTGGATCGACATGGGCGGCCTTGATGATGGCGGGTTAGCGGTCAGTCGCCAATGTGCGCTGCTTGGCGTACATCGCTCTGGAGTGTATGCACACCGCCATGATCGTATTGCCGAGCCGAGCGAACTGGATCAAAAGTTGTTGCGGCTGATTGATGCGGAATACACCAAGAGACCATTTTATGGGAGTCGACGCATGGTTGTGATGCTGCGCGCACAAGGCTATGCGGTCAGTCGCAAACGCGTTCAGCGTCTCATGGGCGTTTTAGGTTTAGCCGGCATGTTGCCTGGGCCTCATACAAGCAAGCCGCATCCTGAGCACAAAATCTACCCCTACTTGTTGCGTGGGCTGGCCATTGTACGGCCCAACCACGTCTGGAGCAGTGACATCACCTATGTGCGACTCGCGCATGGATTTGCCTACCTGGTGGCCATCATCGACTGGTACTCACGACGAGTCCTTTCTTGGAGATTGTCGAACACAATGGACACGGGCTTTTGCATCGATTGCTTGGAGGATGCGCTGCGCCACCATGGGCGCCCGGAGATCTTCAACACCGACCAGGGCGCGCAGTTTACCAGCCTCGCCTTCACCCAGGTGTTGCGTGACGCCGAGGTGGCCATCAGCATGGATGGGCGCGGCAGAGCCCTGGACAACGTCTTCGTCGAGCGTCTGTGGCGCAGCGTCAAATGGGAGGACATTTACCCCAAGGGCTATGAGACGCTCACAGAGCTGTTCATGGGCCTCTCGGCGTATTTCCCCTTCTACAACGGTGAACGCCCTCACCAGGGGCTTGGCTACCGAACGCCGGACGATGTGCATGTGAGCGGCAAAGGAGGTGGTGTCGTGGTTGCTGATCACTTTGGCGATCACCCGCCAGCGGAGTCGTCGGCTCCGCTACGCTCCGCCGACGACTCCGCTGGCGAAGAACTGGGGCAGCGCCAATCCGCTGCGACTGAACTGGGCGCGCTAACTTAAATTCGGGGGAAAACTGTCCTTGACATGGGGTCCACCTCAGTTATGCCGCAGGTTTCGGTGCTGATCGCTAACTTCAATGGCGAGAAATTCTTGCAAAACTGCGTTGATTCGGTGCTTCGGCAAGAAGGTGACATAGAAATCGAGATTATCATACATGATGATGCATCAACAGATGCATCCTTGGAACTCATGCATTCCTTATATCCAAAGGATAAATTCTCTAATATTTATGTACTTAAAAGCCATAAAAATGTTGGTTTCTGTATCAGTAATAACCGAATGGCTAAAGAGGCTAAGGGTCAATATATTCTCTTACTAAACAATGACGCTGAATTGGCTTCAGATGCATTGGTAACGCTACTTTCAGCAGCTCAGTTGCAAGCACCACAAGGTATACTATCTCTTCCACAATTGGATTGGGAAACAGGAAAAGTAGTCGATAAAGGATGCCTCCTTGACCCATTTTGTAATACAACTCCCAATTTAGATGATCATGTATCAGAAGTAGGAATGGTTATAGGTGCATGCCTATGGTTACCTCGAACACTCTGGAATAATTTAGGCGGTTTTCCTGAATGGTTTGGCTCTATATCAGAAGATTTATATCTGTCCTGCCGTGCCCGACTACAAGGGTTCCCCGTTCAGGTTACCCAAACCAGTTATTATCGCCACCACCAGGGGGCAAGCTTTGGTGGAAATCGTGTCAAAGCCAATCAGTTGCGCTCCACTTTCCGCCGCCGCGCTCTTTCCGAGCGCAATAAAACTTTTGTGATGGCGATTACTTATCCATCGCCGTTGATGCAAATCATGCTGCCGCTGCATCTGTTACTACTGTTGCTTGAAGGTCTATTGCTATCGCTGCTGAAATTAGATAGCCGCTATTTGCGGGAAATTTACCTGCCGGTCTTTGGTGCGCTCATCAAATATCGCAAGGAATGGTGGGCGTTGCGGAGAATCGTGCAAAAAAATCGCCAAGTGACGCGGGCTGAATTTTATGCGATGTTTGATTGGATGCCGTATAAATTTCGGATGCTGGCGCGGCATGGATTACCCCATCTGCGCTGAATTCATAACGCTTTCTGGAAAAGAAATAGTGGTTCTGCCGGATTTACTCCATACCGGACAGGATCAATATCAGAAAGCAACTCGGCATGACTTGCGATCTTAGAAGTTAATCCGGTGGAACAAAATCGCTCGAAAATATCTTTTCCGTAAAGTCGGACATGATCCTCTTGACCATGCGCCTCTCGTCGAGCCTGATCAGTGTCGATACCGGGATCCTCCCATGTGTGGTGCAATTTAGGGCTGTAGGGCGTTTGCAAAATGGCATGACCGCCAGGTTTGATTACGCGCTGAATCTCTGTCAATGCCATGACCGGTGCATCGACATGTTCAAGCACATGATTGGCCAGCAATAAATCGAAGGTGTTGGTTTCGAAAGGCATGTGCTGTATATCTACGCGTTCAATGTCCTCGGAACTCGGATACAGATCGCAGCGCATATATCGTAGAGGTTTTTGCGCAGCAATACACTGGGATAAACGCTTTTCCGGCGCAAAATGCAGGATCGACCAATTCGACATGTGTTTCAGTAAACCTGAAGCACGCAGATACATCAACATATGACGTTCACGGTCATGGGCACCACACTGCGGGCATTCAAAATGATCCACATCGCTGCCAATCACTTCTAGCGCGTGCATTAACGGCGAAACACTCCGTGAACCTTGGCGGTAGGGCATGAAACGCCACACCCGATGTCCGCAAATGATGCATCGCTTGCGACCACCCGGTAACCAGCCAGCCAGAAAATACGGAACAAGATTTTTCGGATCCAAGGCCATGGATTCAGCGACTTAGTGAAGGTACAAAAAAGGAGGTTGTTTACGACCAATCAGCGCGGTTAACCGGAGTACTGACAGTTTGGCTGCCATGCGGAGGATTTTGGCCAGCGACAGGGCTGTGGTGCGCAACCGGCCGTAAGGAGATGCCGCATACACGATTCTGACCCAATGGCGTAGCAGTGCAAGATCACGCGTGCGAACAGCACGGAAGCACACCTGGCGCAGAAAATCTGCAATACCGTTCGCGTAATCATCATCGCTTACCAACTCTCGCGGAACGCTCTGAATGGCCTGCCAATACAATTCGCGCACATACTTGTTGGCACTGAGCACCAAAGACCCCTGAGTATTCACACGATAGGCAGCCAAAGGCCTACCGATATGCCCCAGCCAGCCGTGACGAGCCTGCCATAGATGGACTTGGTAGTCGATCTGGTCACCATTTATCCAACCTGTGGTATTGGCGGCGCGAAACAAGACCGAGCTGTTGTTGAGTACATTACCTCGACGCAGCAGCGTCGCAAGATCAAGCCGCACATCTCCCAGGTCATTAAACAATCCGATTTTCGACCCCGCCTCGTCAACCGTAATCGCATTGGTATAGACCGCGCTGCATGTGGGATGTGCCTCTAAATACGCCAACTGTCGAGCCAGCTTGCCGGGAAGCCAGTAATCGTCACCATCCACCCGTGCCACATAGTCGCCTTTGGCACGGAGCAGCAAATCCCGCATATTGGCAAAAGCACCAAGGTTTGGTTGACGCCGCAGATACAGCAACCGCTCACCATATTCGGCCGTCAGCGCCTGCACGATGTCTCCCGTGTCATCAGTCGAGGCGTCATCGCCCACCAGCACCCGCACATCGGCCTCGACTTGCTGATCGAGAATGCTGCGCAAGCAGGTTTCGATGAATGCCTGCTGATTGTAAGTTACGACGCAAACACAGATATGCGGTTGACTCATGTAAGCGATGCCCCTGATGTCGGTGAATGCACGCCGCACAAAGTATTTATAAATTTCAACAGGTCGCCCCAAGCCCGCAAGCGAAGCACTGTGGCGCCGCCCAAATAGATAAACATCGCCACCCCTATTGCCATTCCCAAGCTCAACAACCTCTGTTCTACCCATCCCGCCACGAGTCCTGACATGCAAACCGCAGCCAGCGTTAACAAAAAACCCGGCAGCAAGTCCCGAATTTGTGTGCTCAGGCCGCAACCCAGCAAGCGGCGCGAATGCCAGGTATTGATGACAACGCACACCAAGCTGGAGCCCAGCACCGCCCACGCCACCATAATTACGCCGAAGAAACTTGCGACCAGCACCAGCGGAATCATGGTTAACGCCTTGATGATTTCCATGCGTAGCACCAGATCCGCACGACCCAAGGCGCTCAATGCGGCAAGATTCAACACATGCAGCGGCCAGAATATAGCCGCCAGCGCCAGGATGCTGAGAATCGGCGCCACCTCTGCCCATTGCGGACCGTACAACACGAGCACCAAAGGCGAAGCCAATACGGCAATGCCGCCCATGCAGGGGGCGAACACGAACATGGACAGGCGCAAGGCCAGTCGGAGCGCGCCAGCCATTTGGCCGGGTTGTTCTCTTGCCACTTTGGAGAATACGGGCAACCCCACACGGTTGATGAGCGCGTTCATGAACTGCGCGGGGGCCTGCTGGGTATCCTGCGCCAGGCCATAAAACCCAAGGGCGCGTGCATCGAATAGCTTGCCAATCATCAACGCTTGCAAACGCACGGAGGCCACATTCATGGCATTCGCAAGCAGCAGAGGGCCAGCGAAGCGAAACAGCTCAGCGAACGCCGCCCCGTTGAAACGGCCCTGTGGCCGCCAGCCGGACACCCACCACAGCAGCGCTGCACGCAGCACAGCCCCGGTCAGCGCCTGCCACACCAGGCTCCACACTCCCCAGCCACGCCATGCCAGCCACAAGGCCAGTAGAGCCGACCCCGTGGATGCAACGAGTTCCGCCATGGCCCGCTTGCGAAATTCCAGCCGCTGACTCAGCAATGCATTCGGTACCGTGACCAAGGCCCCCAGCGGCAGCAACCACAACATCGCTTGAAGCAAGGGAATAAGCAAAAGTTGGTTATAAAACATTGCAATGACCGGGGCCATTAGCCACAACAGCCCCGCCAAGGCAAAGGCCACGCCTAGATTGATGAGAAACACAGTGGTTTCATCGTTGGCGTTGGTGACTTGCTTTTGCACTAGCGCAGTGCCCAATCCACCTTCAACCAGCACTGCGGCAAAGCCAATAAACACCAGAAGCATGGCCAACAGGCCGAAGTCAGCCGGGGTCAGTAGCCGTGCTAGGACCATCGTCACGGCGAATTGCATGCTGTAACGGATACTAATTTCAACAGCACTCCACCATGTTGCGTGGATGCTGTTTTGGGTGAGATTATTGGGTATAGGCATGCTCAACAGGTGGGGCACAACTTGCCACCTGCCCATGTATCTTTAACGCCTTTTCGCTAATGCCTGGAATAAAACCATTGTTTATCGTTTTTTGTGGCTGAGCATTCCCGAACAATAGAGAATCGTTCAATAATCGCATGTGAACATCAAGGAGAGAAGCACATTGCTGAGCGAATATTTCATGTCTGATTTGAGATTTTGTTTTTCCGAGAGTCGATGTGATAGTTTGTAGAATTATTTTTCCTGTATCAACGCCTGAGTCAATAAAGTGAACCGTACTTCCGGCAATAAGCGCTCCACTCGAAATGGTGTTCTCAAATCCGTTCAAGCCAGGGCAAGCCGGAAGAATTGATGGGTGAAAATTTATAAGTTTCTCTTTATAATTATTAATCAAATTTCCGCAAAGAATTTTTGTAAAAAAAACATAAACATAATCTATCTCTTTATGATCTAACTCCTTAAGTATTTCGTTAGAAAGAAAAATTCCTGATATGCTCTCTGTAACAAAAAAATCAATACCATTTTCTTTTGCTAATTCGAGTGCACCGCAATTTCTATCAGAAATCACCAAATCAATATTAAATTCATTACGGTTTGTAAGCGCAAAAACTTTGCGGACTACGGATGCGTTGGTTGAAGAAAGCAGCGCAAACCTCATTATTACTTCCCTCTGTTTTGAACCTAAAAAATTTAGAGCATACAAATAATCTAGCCCAAATGAAGCATGGAGTCACCCAGGGCAATCGCATCAAGGAATGGTAATATTATGAATCATTTATATACTTTTGAAATCAGCATGATGCAGCACGCAGAGTCCGAATTTCTGAGCGTTGATAGAGCAAGGGTTCAAAGTCATTGCCAGCAATCGACGCTCAGAGACACTCGTCGTAGCGGGTCTGTAGAGGAATCCAGCGGCGTTTCTGTTTGCTGGAATCGAGGTCCGACCACATGGCAGAGATAACCCCATGAATCAAAAGACATTAGAAATTCAGAATATAATAGATGCTTGATGCGATTGCCCTGTGGAGTCACCTGATATTTTCGAGTAGTTCACACCATGGAATTTAGAGCAATCCATCAATAACTTTGAGATTTGCTCATGAATAATTTTGGTTTCCCATTAGCGGTTGGGTCTCGAATTTTTGAAGAAGGTGACTGATCTCTTTGAGTTCCAGGTTAAGCAACTGGTCAATGATGGAAAAATGTTTTGGCCCGTCTGCTGTTTGCAATGGAGGTACGGTTGTGCGCAGAAATGATAATTTTATCCCGGAATCGGAAAAATGAGTGGGTTCATAGAGCCTGACACCACCGATCAGGTTGATGTATTGTCGCGCTCCCAGACGCTTGCACAGTTCGATGACTCGCGCCTCCCCGCGCAGGCTCTCATCTTCGGTCATTAGTTCTGATGCGCAAACAAAACAGCACTTTATTTCCAGCCAGCCGGCGATGATGCGCAACAAGTTGGCATTAAAACGCGCCACATTGGCGTCATTGAAATCAAGCAATCCCTCGATGGAGTCGAGCAGCGAGATTCCGTTGGTCGTTCGATAAGCCGACCTTAGTTTCCTTTTGATCGCTAGCGCACCTTCTGCAAGCAGATATTCTCGCTTATTGATAGGTAACCTACGGCTAGCTTTGCGAATTGGCATCGTCAACCATACCGGATTTCCATTGATAGGGATTTGATTACGGTTCACCCATCCTCGGTCGATGTACTGCACATCATCGAAGAATACGAATGTATCGACCGCCTGCATCAACTGGAAATAGCCAATATAGGGAAAAAAATAAGGCTGCATGATCGCAACGATCATCTGGATTCACCCCGAAGCAACGCGCAAAATGTCGGCGACAGTTAGAATATCGCGCTCGGTCAATGACAGCCCATTCGGCAGCACCACCACCCTCTCTGCCACACTGCAGGTCTGCGGCAGCATCAATCCGGCATGCGGAAAAAGGTCGCGGTAGGGTTGCATGCGGTGCGCGCCCGGCCAGAAATATTTGCGCGCCAGCACGTTCTGGGCATGGAGGCCTTCAATGATCTCGTCGCGGCTGGCGGGGCAGCGTTCCTCCACCTCCAGCACGATGTAGTGGTGACTGTTGCATTCGGATGGATCGTAATCCAGCAGAGAAATGCCGGGGATGTCGGCCAGTGCATGAGCATAGATAGCATGGTTGCGGCGGTTCTTTTCAACAATGGTTTCAAAGCTGTCCAGATTGGCCAACCCCATGGCCGCGCAGACCTCGATCATCTTGCCGTTGGTGCCGGGATGGATGACGTTGTCATACCCTTTGAAACCAAAGTTGCGCATCAGGCGAAGCTTTTCGGCCAGCTCATCGTCGTTAGTGGCCACGGCGCCGCCTTCCATGGTGTTGAAGGCCTTGGTGGCGTGAAAACTGAACACTTCACAGGCCCCAAAACAACCAATGCTTTGACCTTGGTAACTGCTTCCAAAGGCATGTGCAGCATCGAACATTAATTTCATACCATGTTCATCGGCAATCTGCTGCAATTCATCAACGGGCGCAGCACGGCCCCACAAATGTACGCCGATAATGCCGCTGGTGCGCGGTGTGATCATCTTGCACACAGCGACTGGATCAAGGTTGTGCGTGGCCGGGTCAATGTCAGCAAACACTGGGGTGATGCTTTGCCAGTACAAAGCATGCGCCGTCGCCACAAAAGTCCACGAAGGAATGATAACTTCGCCGCTCAAGCCCAATGCTCGAATCGCAATTTCCAGAGCAATGGTGCCATTGCACATCGCCACGCAGTGCTTGACGCCTAATCGTTCAGCCACGCGCTGTTCAAATTCCTGCACCAGTGGACCATTATTGGTCAGCCACTGATTGTCGAGAACGCGCTCAACCTGACGCATGAAGGCGGCACGATCAGCAATATTCGGGCGGCCCACATGCAACGGCTCGGCAAAGAACTGATGTGGTGCCTCAGTGGCAAGATCAGTTAGGCAAATATTCCGAGACGGGCCGGGACAATTTTTTGAATCATTGGGAGCCACAATTAACTCATCTATTTCGTAACCACCAACATTGTGGTGAAAGCAGTGAATTGCAGAAAAAAAATTGCCATGTACCCTGCATTAAGTATTCATGCAAAATATATGCTGTGCGCTATGTTTAAAGGCCGCCATCATATCCGCCATTTCAGTAACCATCGTATAGGCAATTTCCAGCGTTACGATCAATTAAGCAGTGGATAAACAATATTCATGACTGATTTGATGACGAATCTCTCGAATCTCCTGCCAGCGTTTTGTTGATGGCAGATAATTATAGCGCTCCAGCAGGTTCAAAATATCAATGAACGGGCGTGTTTCAACAGGTTCTTGCAAGGTCTGCACACAAAATCGCCGAAACAGTTGGGTACTCATGGCATCCTGCAATTTCGCAAAGCGATAGGCGAACTGATCCAGTGTTGCGATTAAATTCGGATCACGCGGGATGAAGTGCGCATCTGTCAAAGGTTGTGGACAGCGCTGCATCGCTTCACCCAACGCCTGGAGATGGCGGTCGCACTCATCAAATAGATCGACTAGGTGTCTCATGCCGGTTCACAGTTCTTTTGCGCCTGTTCTTGAATCGCCGTAGGCGTCGGCAGTTCCACTAATACATCGAATTTCTGATCGCCCAGTTCCCGCCGCAGTTCGGCACAAAATCGCATTCGCCGGGGAACGGATTCTTCGGCAGACCACGGGCCGGGAATAAATAAATCAATATCTCCACCGCGTTGCATGTCATTTAGCCGCGATCCAAACACACGCGGGATCACGCCAAAATGACGCAAATCGGCCTCACGGATAATATGGCGTTGTTGTTCGGTTAATCGCATCGTGTTAATCGGGTTGTCTCTGATGACACCTGTATCAATGGCTGCCGATCCGCCACTTGGGCCAGTCTCGCAATGCGAGCCTGAATCAGCACTGGAAACTAGAACCGGAAGGCAAGAACGCGGCATCCAGAATTTCATCGAGCAGATAGGGGCAGCTTTCTGGAAAAGTCGCAACCGGCAATTCAGTTTCATGACAGGCACTGCGAACAGCTTTGGGATAGATGAGCTGCAAGGCAGCGGGCATCGTCCCTCTCAAACTGGGACTGTCGAGCAGGATTGCCTCAATTTCATCGCGTTGATGGTCGATTGTTTTGAGCCAGCTTGTTCCCTGTCGCTCAGGCTGATATTGCCATTTCAGCAAATGCATCACCAATACCTGGAGTCGGCTGCGTAACTGTCGCAGATCGCGTTTACCAATGCTCTCCAGCTCCTCGGAAATGTGCTCGGCATCAATCTCGGACAGCCGCCCGTGGCGCAATAGTTCGACATTGAGTGTGATCCACTCATGGAAATCAAGATCATAATCGGCGGCGATGGACATGTTAGTTTTTCCAGAGCAATGATTAAAAATTGCCAAACTGTTAAAAAGCGTACTTTATTGTCATCTCTCGCTGATATTGCGTTTAACGAAGGCTAAACTGTCAAAAAAACGTGTACTCAATCGTCCTCACTTTTCAAAAGCGCGCTCTTCAAGAATCATCTGGCTTACGGAAACTCCGCCGATGACCAGCGGCTGCACCTTGCGTTGTTTCCAGGAAGGCAAACTGGCGATGATGGGTACAATGTCTGCCATGGGCTTGCCGTTTCGCAATACCCACACGGCTTCCCCTGACTCGACCATGTTGACATAGGCTTTTGCCGAGTTATTTTGCGTCATGTATTTGCTGAACATGTTCGATAAAAACTGTTGCATAATTCAACGTCCAATTGGCCTGCTCGTCTGTGGTTACAAGCCCCTTCGGTATCCCCGTTCTCGAGCAGGAGTTGCGCTGAGGCAAGCGCGCGTCTGGCCTTGGTCATGTAATGGCCCGGACTCACAGCCGAAGTCCATCCTGACGAATGTTGGCAAGTAGCCGTGGATTGGCAAACACTTCAGGATGCCGCCATTCGTCCTCCCACAAGGGTAGTGGGTCAATCAATACGCCTGTCTCAAGCATGACATCGAAGGCCAAGGCCGCCATTTCAACAGCCAGATCAACCCGCCCTTGGGGGGTTCCCGCAAGCACAATGGCAATGTCCGCGTCGGACTGCGCGATATCTTTTTCCAACCCCTGGGTAACCCGCGCCCTACTGCCAAACAGCCAGGCGACGGAAAAAGGTCGACGGGCGCTAAGGCGCTGTAAAAAAAGGGTGGCTGCTTGCCTGGTTTGCTGATCCATGGGCTAGAAAAAACTCAATAAAGGCATGGGTTGGATCGGTTTTTTCAGCGTAAGCATGAATATAGCAGCAATATTCAGGAGACGGACCACCGTTGTTTTCCACTGCAACCTGGTAGCAGCTCGGTTAGTCGGTTTTGCCTTTGATCTCGCCCTCAATTTCTCCTTCAGAGAAAATCTCCTGATAGGCGCGGGTTTCTTGCAGCGGGGTGAGCATCTGAAACATGTCGCGAATCTCCTTGATCGATAGCGTGCGGAAGCGCTCGATGAACCAGTATTCAAGCAGTGCGCTCAAGCGTTCGCGGTGGCGCGGTCAGGATCCGAAAGGCCTCGGGACCAAGGGCCAGGAAATCGTCGATGGAAATGTCGGTTTTCATCAGGCAGTCTTTCAAAAACCTTTTAGTTGCTGTCTTTATAAATGAGCTGGGTGATTTGCTCCGAGACCAGGCCGATGAGAAAAATGGTAACCGCTGATGTTAGCAAGAAGAGCGTCGCCAGGGACAGTCGGTGCGCGGTGAAAAAGGTGTAGCCATAGTAGCCCAAACCAAGGAGCACATGCAGGGCTGCGAGGGGAAAAAACAGTTTCAGTGGCGAGTACAGTGTCCCGACGCGAAAGATAATCAGCAGAAAGCGCACGCCATCTGACAGTAGCCGGATATGGCTTTTGCCGATGCGCGGACCAGCGGTGATTGGCTCATAGGCCACCGCATGACCGGCGCGGAAGAGGGCCATGGTGATGGTAGTGGGATACGAAAAGCCGTTCGGCAACAGATAGAGAAAGGCGCGGAATTTGCTCGCGCTCACTGCCCGAAAGCCGGATGTCAGATCCTCGACCCGGTGATTGGTCATGTAACTGGCAAGACGGTTGTAAAGCCGATTTGCCAGGCCCCGCCCCCAGTTCGCTTGGGATTCATGACGGCGTGCGCCAACCACCATGTCATAGCCTTGCTCCAGTCGGGCGAGCAAACGCGGGATATCCGCCGGGTCGTGCTGACCATCGGCATCCATGAACACCAGCACATCTCCGAGCGCCGCGCGCGCGCCGGTCTTCACCGCCGCGCCATTGCCCATGCTGTAGGGATGGGAGATCACACGCGCGCCCTGTGCCTGGGCAACCATGGGCGTGTCGTCCTCCGAGCCGTCATCGACTAGAATCAGCTCGGCGTCGGGACAGTGTTGGCGGATGCGTGGCAGCAGCCCTGCCAAGGCAGCTGATTCGTTCTTGGCGGGCAGGATGATTGAGAGGCTTTTCATTCGGAGTTTCCGCTGTAGCTGAGGTTGGCGGGCCGCTAGACAGGGGCAGTTCGGAGATCAAAATATCTGTGGCTAGAGGACATGTGGTCTGTCCCTTTTCCCCACTCGGGAATTCGTTAGTGATCCCAGCGCTGCTTGGCCAGCCAAGCTTGGATAAACTTGGGATCGATGCCTTGCAACCGGTCCTCGGGGTCAAGCCCGCGCAGCCGGTCCTCTGGGTCGTAATGGCTAAGCACCAGGTCAGCATCAAGCCCCCGCAGCCGGTCCTCGGCAGCAAGCCCGCGCAGCCGGTCCTCTGGATCAAGATCCGGCAGAAAGCCCTTGAGCCATTCGCGGGCCTCGCGGTGCATGTCTTCTTGTGTGTAGGCCATGTATCCTTCTCCTAGGCGAAAATACCCAATGAGATTGTGCAGGTGAATCCCGATGTCGCTGTGCGAGCGATAACTGGCATAGGCCGAGCGCCAGTGTGCTTCCTCGGTGGCGAACAGGCCCCAGGGGGCGTTGCGCGGGTGGGGTTCGAGTTGGTTGATCACCACCAGGCGCATGTCGCGGGTGCCAAAGCGTAAGTGATAGATTCCCGCTTTCTCGGTCTTGTGACAACTGCCCGGTCGCAGTTGTTTGACCAGTTCGAGCGGAAAGCGGGTGGCGATGGCGTAGCAGCGGAAGTCCTCAGCCGGTAACAGCCGGTAGTGCTCTTTGGGTTCTTCGAGGGGTTGGTCCTTGTCTGACGGGCGCTCGCGCAGAGCGCGCAGGGAGGCGACTTTGCGGTAGGTGACAGAATGACTGAGCAGTTCTTCGGCAAACCAGGCGCTGAAGGGTTCGTCGGCGGCTTTGAAGCTCAGCAGGTTGTGCTTGGTCAGGTCTTCCAGTCCATCCGGGCCGTCGTCGGCGGGTCTGCTGGTTGCCTGCGGGGATTGCCCCTGCTCGATGATGAGCACATCCAGGCGCTGGCTGCGCCCAATTTGATATCAAGGGCGAGTTCTTCTTCAGTGCTGACCTGATAGGGCAGCCCGATCAGCGCATCGGCCAGGGCAAGGCCTAAGGAGTTTGTGCCAGGGGATGCGTTGGTCGCGATGCATGGCCGGAGTTTAGTCGATCTGCCGGGGGCATGGGAGGTGCGTTTAGTCAATTTGGAGGTGGGTAAGCAGCGCGCCCTGCCTTACCGACAAAACATGAACCCCGCCCCGGTGTCTCTTACCATTAACATCCATTAATTCTGCCCATTAATTCCCATTAACTCCTGATTTGATGCTCGACAAAATGCCGCAACGCATCGTTAATAAGCACTTGATAATTCGTGTCTAATATTTCCGCACGCGCTTTAAAAGCCGCTAAAATTCGGTTATCAATCCGCATCGTGATTTGCGATTCTGTTCCTCGTTCGTATTGCAATTGCGCCAAGGCAGGGATTTCTGAAACAGGCTTGGCATCAGCGAAATCCAAATTTGCATAGCGATCAAACATTGGATCAGAATTGTTGTTCATAACGGCGCCTTTTGGTTGGTTTGCTTTCCAGGAAGAAATAAGCCGAATCCGTTTCCCGCGCAGCGTCCATACCACCACGAGGATACGCCCCAAGCCACCCATACCCAGGGTGACCCATCGCTGTTCGCCGCTTGCGTCGATGTCTTCACGCGTCAGCGCGTAAGGATCAAGCAACACATGACGGCCTTCCTCGAAGGTCACGCCATCGTGATTGAGTGGGTTGGCAGCGGCTTTTCTAGGATCAAATTCAATCTCCATAAGCGGTCAGTTTAGAGGTCGCCGCGATCTCAGGCAAATCCGCCGTCGCACCCCACCACAGCAAAAACCCCGCCCCGATGACTCGGGAGCGAGGTTGTCTTGGGCGGTGGGCATCCATGCCCGAGGGGTCAGCCGCGCCGGGTTGCGCTTAGGCTTGGCGCGGTTGTGGTGCAGTAGAGAGAATTAAGTATACTAATGGGATGGTCCGCCCCGCTCCTACAAACCCGCTGAATCAAGCAAAATAGGCTATCGACAACCATCTAATCGTCAACCGAAGACAGCAGAGAAGAGCCATGAAAAAAGCGAAGAAAAAATCCGTAAAGACGTTTAGCAAAGAACCGGTCGTCACTATTGGTATTGATTTAGCCAAGAACAGCGTACATGTGTTTGGTGTCGACGCCGAGGGTGAAGTGGTGTTCAGCCGCAAGCTGGCACGAAAAGCGTTGAGTCAATTCATCGCCCAACAGCCGACCTGTCGCATCGCCATGGAAGCCTGTAGTGGCGCCCACCACTGGGCGCGCACCTTCCAGGGGTTCGGCCATGAGGTGGTGCTGATTGCCCCGCAGCATGTGAAGCCATTTGTGAAGACCAACAAGAACGACGCCGTCGATGCCGAGGCGATTTGCGAAGCGGCGCGCCGCCCGCGTCAGTTATTCGTCCCCATTAAAAGCGTTGAACAGCAAGATGTCCAGGGTGTCCACCGCATCCGCTCAATGGTCATTGATCAGCGCACGGCACTGGTCAATCAGATCCGGGGATTGTTGGCCGAATTTGGGATTGTGATTGCGCAGGGACGCTCTGAACTCATGCGCCGTCTGCCGGAGATCCTTGAAGACGCCGAGAATGGACTCAGTGAGCGGTTTCGCGCTGAATTGAACGGTCTCCTTGAGGAGTTGCGTCACATGGATACGCGGATCGCTCACTACGATGCACAGATCAAAACGGAGGCCGAGACCAATGCCTCAGCACAGCTGCTGATGTCGATCCCCGGCATCGGTCCGCTGGTGGCCACCGCCTTGATCGCTACCTTGGGCGACAATTGGGGACTGTTCAACAATGGCCGCGCGCTGGCCGCCTGGCTGGGGCTGGTA
This sequence comes from Thiorhodovibrio winogradskyi, assembly GCF_036208045.1. Classification (NCBI taxonomy): domain Bacteria; kingdom Pseudomonadati; phylum Pseudomonadota; class Gammaproteobacteria; order Chromatiales; family Chromatiaceae; genus Thiorhodovibrio; species Thiorhodovibrio winogradskyi. The sequence continues at coordinate 3,644,519 of NZ_CP121472.1, forward strand.
CCGCGACAGCACTCCACCGGTGGGAAACCACGCTTGCTCGGCATCAGTAAGCGCGGTGATGTGTATATGCGCAAACTGCTAATCAACGGGGCGCGTGCCCCTGATCTGAACAATGGGCGCTGGGTTGAGAACAAAGACGACGCTCTCAGTCATTGGGCACGCGGTCTCAAGCAGCGTCGTCATGCCAATGTCGCCGTGGTTGCGATGGCCAACATGCTCGTGCGCATCGCCTGGGCGGTGATGACCACCGGAAAGGCCTTCGATGCAGCGCACGGCGCGTTAGTAAAGCCTACGGCTGTTACTGCGTAACGCCTATCGGCCACGAACCATTCCGATTAACCCGCCCTGATCGGGCATCAACCGAGTTCCACACCACGAGTTGCGAAGAGAGAAAGTCACTGTAATGGCATGAAAGGTACGACCGCCTCGCCGAAAACCTGACGGGGACAGCAGCCAGCATGAGCTGAGACTGATATACTGATTGAGGACGACGAGGTACGCGAATTCCATTAGGGCACGGGGATCGACTTCGATAATGATCCCTCTCAACGATGCCGGATATATGGCCGCAACGTTTCCTTCTACCAAACAGCGATTTTCCTCTTGCATCGCGGGGCGGACCATTTATGTCCCCGGAATTAGAACGGTTTGATGAGGGAGGGCTGGTTGTCAGCGCCATGCCTCGGCTATTTAGGCACCGCCAGACGAAAGGGGCGGAAACAGATAAGCCGGGACTAAAGTAATGGCAACCTGCTCTCTACTCTATCCATTAATTGCCTGTGTCGGCGCAAAAACTCTCGCTACCCCTCGCTAAGCGCCTCGTTCTGGAAAGTCGTGCGTCAGGGCTGGGCGAAAAATCGCTCCCTGGCAGGCAGGGGGGTGAACGGTTACAATTGCATTTCTTACTTCATTACTTTTTGAGGTCGTCATGCTCACCAAGCGCACAAGCAAGAACCAGGTCACCTTGCCCAAAGCCATCGTCCAGACGGTGGGTGAGGCCGACTACTACGATGTCACGGTTCAGGACGGCAAGATCGTACTATCGCCGGTTCGACTGCGGCAGGCAGACGCAGTAAGGGCCAAGCTGGTAGAACTGGGCATCACGCAAGCTGATGTGGGTGAGGCAATCTCTTGGGCAAGAAAGCGCGCATGAGCAAGCCTCGGGTCGTCATCGACACCAACTGCCTGGTTTCTGCCCTAATTTTCTCGCGCGACCAATTTGCGTGGCTACGGGAAGCCTGGCAGGCTAAACGTTTTGTCGCCTTGGCCAGTCGCGACACGGTGAGCGAACTGCTGCGCGTTCTCGCCTATCCCAAGTTCAAGCTGAGTCACGATGAGCAAGAAACGCTGTTGGCCGAATTCCTGCCGTTCGTAGAAACCGTCAGTATCGAGACAAGGCCTGGAGATCTACCGAAGATTCGTGATGCCGAGGATGTCATCTTTCTGGTGCTCGCAGCTGTAGCCAAGGCCGATGCACTGGTCAGTGGCGACGGCGATATTCAGGCAGTCAAGGCGCAATTTCAAATTCCCATCCTGACCGTCGCAGAATTCGCCGACTGGCTGCAGGCTCAATAAACTCCCGGAATCAAGCTCGTGATGTTGGCCGCCACCCCACCACAGCAGAAACCCTGCCCCGATGACTCGGGAGCGGGGTTGTCTGGGGCTTCGGGCATCCGTGCCCGAGGGGTTAGCTGCGCCAGATTGGGAATAGGTTTGGCGCGGCTGGGGTGGTTCGGGAATTAAACAGAGCCTGGCCCCATTTGTTACCATTGAGGACGGCGAGGTACGCGCATTCCATCAGGGCACGGGGACCACGGGGATCCCGATATCGATGCCTGATATATGGCTGCAACGTTTCCTTCTGCTGATCAGCGATTTTCCTCTTGTATCGCGGGGCGGACCATATATGGCCCCATTTAGCCACAGCTCCGGCCGCTGTAGCGGTCAAGTGGCTACAGGTGCGTATCGTTGGCAGCGAAAACTGTCGGCTCTGTAACAAGGGTTCATCAAGGCTCGAGCCGTGTGAGGGGAAACTTTCATGCACGGTTCTTAGGGGGCTGGGTCAGCGGCAACGCTGCCCGGCTACCCGACAATTTAGCGCAAAGTCCATTTTATTGTTCAGGAGCTGAATTTGTTGCTTCTATCAGTATGTCAAGTTTATCCATCTGGTCGCGATATTGATCTTCAAGATTTGGGCTGTACCAACGGCGTCTATTGTTTGCCCTCATTGCCGCATCCTCTAAAGCGACTCTTGCTAACTTGAATTCGCGTGCTCGCATGAAAAAGCCAGCGATACGCAATGCGGAGTCGGCTGAAGGTGCAAGCTCCTCGACTTTCAGAAAAGAATCTAAAGCTTTGTTCCAATTCTCTTGGCGCATAGCTAGCTCCCCATCCATGACATAGAAGCCGGCAAGAAGCCGACTGCGCTTCTCAACCCCTGACAAATTGGCAAGCGCAGGAGTCAATCTGTGTATTTCAGAAATCATTTCTCGACATTGCGTTTCGTCAATTCCATCAAATAACTGGCTAAGTGCTGGGCGCAAACCATCTGTCCAGCGATGTTGATTGATACGGTTAATAAGATCATCAATATTATATTGGACAGGTCTGTCAAACCGGCATGCAATGTCAAGTGACATGATTGGAAAAGTCAAGTCATCAGGAAACTGAGCATACCCATCGTCTAATACGCGTAATGCGGTCGTGATATCTCCCATGGCTACAAACACGGTCGCCAAGGTTCGCTGTGCACGGGGAGATTCTGGATGCTCAATAGCCCAAAGCGAGTAAAGTTGTTCAAGGGCACCCCATTCCCTGGCGTATCCCCGGGTGACGAATGAAGCTATCAATATTAAGCAGACCCCGACTGCGGGTGCCAAGAAGCGACTTAGCTCTTTAACACGCTTTAGTCCCAAATAGACGCCAGCCGACAGGCTAAGTAAGGGGCCGAGAATCGGCAGGTAGTTGCGGTGTTCAAAATAGAGCTCTAACCCGATCGTTGTTGATTCCAGCAGATGTCCGCCTAAAAACCAAAGTACTGCAAAACTAACAAGTGGGAAACGTTTGTGAAATGCGATTGAAAAAATTATGATAAATGCTAAGGCGAGTGAGGCAAACAATACCGGCATTGTAAAAATACTAGTGTATATTGGAAAGTCATCTTGGAATAAACCTAATCCCACCACTCTCATACTGATCAAGTGATAAAGGTAGTCCATGAGTACGACAGGCTCTGTTAACAAACGCTGTTCAAGGGAAAAATCTCTCGACGCATAGCCTGAAAGCCACCGTGGCAAGTAGGCGAGATAGCCGATTAAGGCGATGGTCGGAACTAGGAGAAAAATGCGTCTCCACCAAACAAAATTGGCATTAACCGCCAAACTGGAAAGCAATGTAAACTCGATAACAAAGAGATACAGTGGGAGTAAGACACCAGACTCTTTGCTCAGCATCGCCAGTATTGTAAAAACAATGACTGATAGAGTGAGCAGTAATAGATAGCGGGTTTCAATATTATTGATTTGAGTGCGGATCATGACATGCCCTGCAACGCCCGCCAAGACAAAAAGCGTGGCGAGTTGAGTCATGCGTTGCACGACATACATAACGGTGGAAACTTGTAAGGGGTGAAGCAGCCATAGGGATGTCGCGACAATCGCAATCCAGTCCCCAGCATTCTGAGCAACAAACGGCTTAAGCAATAGCCGTGAAATGGCAAAAACCAATACGCCAATGAGTAAATGAATAAAAAGATTTGTCTGCTTGAAGCTGGCTGGATGTGATGGCCAGGCATTGTCATTGATGAGAAAGGATAGTTTTGACAGCGGTCTTCCGAGTGGTCCAGCGTTACCGATAGCAAGATAGGTCAGCAGTGAAGACCAACTTTCAACAGGAGACTTGCCTAATGCGCCTAAATTATCGAAATCATCGAGCATGAACGCGCCTGGTATGGCTGGCTGGTAAGTCACCCAGACTACCCCTAAAATTCCTACAAAAATAACAGCCACAAACAGCTGGTGGAGATACAGGTGTGCTTTTATTTTGCTCTCGTTTCGAAACATCGAATTGATTCGCTCCGCTTCACACCTACAACTAATAATAAAGCCAGCTTTTCGGGCTGGCTTTATTTAGATTCCAGAAGATTCGGGAATTATTAACGACAATTGGCGGGCCGATATTTAGCTGCCAAGTCGCCTCCTTTGCAGTCGACTGAAACGCCATCATTGTCGCCACTGACGAGATAAATAAATGTTTTGTCTTCAGTATCTGGTCCAAAATCATCAAGAGTATAGGTCAATGTTGAACCATTTGAACTCGTAGCAAATGCGATAGCTTTAATGTAATCGCTCTGTTCTGCTCTTGTGTTGATGCCAGCTTCGCTCGTAGATGCTGGCATGTTACCGGTGGAAAGGTAATATTCAGCAATGCTTGTGCGGGCAGCGCTTGCGATGACCATCACCTCACTGAACTTAGCGCGGATCGTGTAGTCTTGATAAGCAGGGATAGCAATCGCTGCCAAAATACCAATGATCGCCACCACGATCATGAGTTCGATTAGGGTAAAGCCTTGTTGGATTTGCTTACGCATGAGAATAACCTCTTCATTCAACGTTGAAAAAAAGAAACCCAAATTACTGATGAGTGACCGAGCCAGGTCCAGGAATCGGGCTTCGTGCTGGCTCGCGAGGCAGGATGCAGAGACCATGCCAACCCAAGAAACCATCGCAAAGTCCGCCGCAAGTCGCTCGAGAAAGCTTGCCGTTGCTCGGTTTTTTATCCCAGCGGTCCGCGACACGCGCGGCGTCGGCATGATTCAGAAAAAACCATAATAATAAGTCGGGATTAAATAAACAATCCCGACTAAATAATAAGGGATCGAAAAAACAATCCCGACTTAAACCGTCTGAAATAGCTGGCACAAATCCCGACTTGAATCTGTGGTGATGCCAAGTCATCTTACCCACCCCTGACATGCACAACGCCAAAACCAGGAACCAGGGATGCCGACCATCCACTTCGACACCGCCATGGCCATCACCGGCCTCGGTCGCACCAGCCTCTGGCGGCGCATCAGCACCACCCCGGATTCCAGCGAGACCGTTGTCCCTGCCAAGGGCCACAAGCGCACCCGCATTGACCTCGACAGCGCCCTAACCTGGGCCGGTCTGACGCTCAATGACGCGGACCGCGCCCTGATCACCGCCGCCGATGCCGGGGACGCCGCCGCCCAGCGCGAACTGGGCATGCTGTTTCTGGAGCTTTCGCTACCCGAGCGCGCCGCGCATTGGCTGCACCTGGCCGCCGCGCAAGGGGATGCCGATGCCATGCAGTGGCTTGGCAAGCTCTGTGCGCGCGGTGATGGCGTGGAACTGGACGAGGCACAAGCCATTGCATGGATTAAAAAAGCCGCCGAGGGTGGCCATATTATCGCGCAGCGGCAGGTGGCGGAGTTGGGTCTTTAGCACATTCGACCGGGTCAGTATCGATTCAGATCAGGCGGGGCGGGGCTTGCGATACCGACGATTCATTTCACAAGTTGATTGAATCTCGGCTGACGGCAGCGGCGACGAGGTATCCTTGGCGTTGGCGCCCATGGTGAAACAACGGAGATACTTTCCGATGAATCAAGCAATCAAGCAATCAAGCTGATTGTCGAACAACACCCAGATGGATTCGTGGCCTATCCACTCGGGATGAAAGGCATCATTGTGGTTCTTGGCGGTTTTTCCTCTTGACATCCGCGGCAAGAAGTGTCGATAGTGCGTATATCTAAACGATATACAGGAATGCCGTCATGCGTGATGCCGCAATCAACCTCAGAACCCTGCCCCAGCAAAGAGATCTTATTGATCAGGCGGCTGCGGCACTGGGAAAAAACCGCTCGGACTTCATGCTGGAAGCCGCCTGTGAGCGCGCTCAATCCGTGTTACTTGACCAAGTATTTTTCCGTCTGGATACGGACAAATTCGAGCAATTCCTTACTTTGATCGATGCCCCGCCCGCATCGAATCCAGGCATGGAACGCCTGATGGCCATCAAGGCACCTTGGGCTGACGAGTCCCAATGACCCATCGCCTCCTGCCGCCTCAGCCATTATCGGTCAATCACCACCTTGCGGATTTCTCCTGCGGTGAGTCGTTACTTGATGAGTGGCTGCGACGCCGGGCGCAGTCAAACCAGACCCTGGGAGCAACCCGAACCTTTGTGGTGACAACTGTCACCGGGCAGGTTATCGCCTATTACGCCCTGGCCGCTGGCGCTGTGTCGCATCAGGACGCGCCGGGGAAGATACGGCGAAACATGCCAGACCCCGTGCCGGTTTTGGTGCTCGCACGACTGGCCGTTGACCAAGGCTTCCAGGGACAGCGAATCGGGGGCGCCTTGCTGCAAGACGCAGTGCAACGTGCCATTTCGGTGGCTGAAAATATCGGCGTGCGTGCGCTACTTGTGCATGCGCTACACGAGCAAGCTGTTCAGTTCTACGCGCATTATAGCTAAATGGGGCCAGGTTCGCTTTAATTCCTGAGTCATCCAACCGAAAGCGACCCATCCCCATCTGATCCTGCCTGAACCCAGTCTTTACCTTCCAGCCCCCGATGGTTTGACCCGAGGAGGCTTTTTCGTGCGGTGCTCGGCGCGGAGCAATTAACAGCAGACCGAGAGGCATGAGACATGCTGAAGAGCTATGAAGCAACCCTGGATCATGGTCACATCGAATGGCAGGGCGAGCGCCCGGAGGTCCTCAAGGCACGCATTATCGTCACCATTCTCGAAGAACGCGGTTCGATCCGACCCCGTCGGAATACGCCTGCCTCGATTGCCGGTAAGGGCCGACTCTTGGGTGACATCGTGCAACCCCTCGACGACGACGCTATCGAGCATCAGCAAAAGATGGATCTCTATGATCGGCTCATGCGCGATTTGCGTGGTAAGGTCCGCATCGGACGCAAACTGACGCGGGAAGAGCTGAATGAGCGTTGAGACGTTCCTCGACACCTAACGTCTTTCTCTATCACCTCGACGATTCCGACCTTCGCAAGCATGACATCGCGGCGCGTTTGATCCGCGAGGCGATCGACACCGGGAATGCCTGCACCAGCTATCAGGTCGTTCAGGAGTGTTTGAGTGCAGGGTTGCGGAAAGCGCATATCCCGCTGGATGCCGAGCGAGCAAGGGATTATCTCGATACCGTCCTGGTCCCGTTGTGGTTCGGAAAAGGTTCCAGGTTCGCTTTAATTCGGCTGCAAGCCCCCGATTAGCTAAATGGGGCCAGAGTAGCTAAATGGGGCCAGGGTGGATTTAATTTCCTGCACCAACACAAATTTCAAATAGATCGGCGTGGGTTCCGGCGCGAACGAAGTTGATGGTCTTGCCCTCGACCTGGCCCTCGACCTAATAGATCAGTAGGAAGTCACCGCCGATGTGGCATTCCCGGTGATCGGCCCAGTCGACCTTGAGTGGGTGGTCCAGCCATTCAAACCCGAGCGGCGCATCCTTGGCAATGAGCAGAGCCGGTGACCATGCTGGTGGCGATGCGGCGCTTGAAGGTGCCGGAAGTACGGTGAGATGCATGCCCGGCTTACTGCACGGCGGCGGTACGGCAGCCAACCAGGCGTAGGCGTCAGCGCACAGCACAACATCGTCGGTAAGCTGCTCGAGCCGTTCCACATTGGTGATACGTTCAAGCAGCGGCTTGCTTTGTTCGGCGGCGGCCTCGCCAAAGCGACGGCGGATTAGGCGCGGCAGCGTGCGGCGGGTGCTTTCGATAGCGCCTTCTTGTGGCCTTCCCGGCGTGCCGCGTTCAGCAGTGTGACCTCATCAGTTTCATGACAGACACTGCGAACGGCTTTGGGATACATTAACTGCAATTCAGCTTGGCTGCGCTTTGCTTTTGAGTGCGGATACCACATCGGCCATTTCAGTAACCATCGTAAAGGCAACTTGCAGCGTGACAATCAATTCAGCAGTGGATAAACAATATTCATGACTGATTTGATGACGAATCTCTCGAATCTCCTGCCAGCGTCTTGTTGATGGAAGATAATTATTGCGTTCCAGCAGGTTCAAAATATCAATGACCGGGCGTGTTTCGACAGGTTCTTGCAAGGTTGCACACAAAACTGCCGAAACAGTTGGGTACTCTGACACCTGTATCAATGGCTGTCGATCCGCCACTTTGGTTAGTCTCGCAATGTGGGCCTGAATCAGCAATTGAAACGGGAATCGGAAGGCAAGAACGCGGCATCCAGAATCTCATCGAGCAGATAGGGGCAGCTTTCTGGAAAAGTCGCAACCGGCAGTCCGGTTTCATGACAGGCACTGCGAACAGCTTTGGGATAAATGAGCTGCAAGGCAGCGGGCATCGTCCCTCTCAAACTGGGGCTATCGAGCAGGATCGCTTCAATTTCATCGCGTTGATGGTCGATTGTTTTGAGCCAGCTTGTTCCCTGTCGCTCAGGCTGATATTGCCATTTCAGCAAATGCATCACCAATACCTGGAGTCGGCTGCGTAACTGTCGCAGATCGCGTTTCCCCATACTCTCCAGCTCCTCGGCAATATGCGCGGCATCAATCTCGGACAGCCGCCCGCGGCGCAATAGTTCGACATTGAGTGTGATCCACTCATGGAAATCAAGGTCATAATCGGCAGCGATGGACATATTGGTTTTCCAAAGCAATAATTGAGAAATTAAATGCACCAGATTCGCTTTTAATTTCGAGCTTATCCAAAGAAGCGCGTTAAAACAAAGACTTGCTCTCCAGCCACGAAGACCCCAGAGAAACTTTAGTCGGCAACACTGATCAATGGTTTTCGTACCAACGAATTAATTCAAAAGCTTGCCCTGACGCCAAACGATAAATTCGAAAAGCGGTCTCGTCGACCGTTAAGATACAACGCTGACCGATTTGATTCGCAAGCCAGACAAGTGCAGCGTCGGCAAAGTCGATATCTTGGTCGGCGTATTTGAAGATGTAGTCAGCGAGCACAGGGTAACTTTTAACCGGTATATCGACGACGTCCAGTCCTCCATTGGTCACCCAACCCAAGAGTGCAGTCTTCCCCTTGGCATTTAGGAAAAAACAGGTTTCTACGATAACCGGAGCGACAGTCAAGAGTGGCGATCTGTTGCGCTTCAAAAAATCGACGGCAGCATGATGCAAAGGGTCAGCGCGAATGTATAGCGCGACCAGAAAACATGTGTCAACAAGCAGATGAACCACGAAAATGTTCCCGCAATAAACCTTTGCTGTTACGAGCAATGTCTCCGGTCGTGGTTTGATCAGCGCCAAATCCATCCGCACCAAGTTCGTAAGCTGTAGGTTTCCTTGATTCGTCAAGGAGTCGCAGCAGCGCTTGCTCGATCGCCTGATTTTCCGAAAGTTGGTGTATATGACAATAGGCAATAAGCTGTGCTTGAAGGCGAGAGGAGAGTTGGATAGAAATTGTCACGAAACATTCCCCGTCAGGTCAGGTAAATTGAAAAAGCGAAAAAGGTACGACAGCATCAGATCATAAAACTGTCAATTCAATATTCCTTACTAGGAAAAAGGTTCCAGGCTCGAGTTTTTTCAGGCTCGAGTTTTTTAACCGTGGTGATCAGAAATGTCCGCCATTTTGAGCCGACAGGGGTGGCGCTGGTCAATCCCTTGACTGAGAAGTTGATATCGTGACCGGCCCCATTCTGCATGTGCATGTCTGACAACCCGTGACCAACAGCCTCGCCCGAGCAGCGCTGACCATGGAGGCACTCGAACGCGGAGACGCCGTCACGCCCTATTTCAGCATCGGCCTCGCGGACATGGGCGATCTGCTGGCCGTGCTGACGCCGCGCCGCTGGCAGGTGCTGCGTGTCTTGCGTGAACAGGGTTCGGCCTCCATCGCCGAACTCGCTGACCGACTCGGCGATGACGCGGACAGCCTCACCGAGGACATCGACACATTGAGAAAAAAGGAGAAAAAAGTGCCAGGCTCGAATTGTTTTCAATCCCTGACGCTTTTCTCACCAAACATCCACTTCAAAACCGCGGTTCAATCGGAGGTTAACCCATAAGCATTGAAATCAGCGAACGCGAGGCGATGGCCCAATTCCCCGCACTCATGGCACGCGCGGTCGCGAATCGTGAGGTCGTGATGGTTCGTCGTGTGGATGGCGCGGATGTGGACCTGATTGCCGCCGAGGAACTCGACAGTTTGCTGGAAACGGCACATCTGTTGCGCTCCCCGCGCAATGCCGAACGCTTGTTGCGCGCTTTGGAGCGCGCCCGCCGCGAGAGCCCAAGACCGGTCACATTGGAACCGGTCACGCTGGATAAGGTGCGGCTTTGATGTCGGCCTCAGCGAATGACATGACGCGTCTGGCGGTCTGCCATCCTGAGTTTCTTGATGACTTGCGGCACTGGGTGGCTGAAGATCGGCGCACGGCCAAGCGCCTGCTTGATTTCATGGATGCTTGCCTGCGCGATCCGTCTCGCGGCATCGGTAAACCCGAGCCATTGAAACATCTGGGTTCTGATGTCTGGTCACGGCGACTCACGCGCGAGCATCGCTGCGTATATTCGGTGCCTTCACTTGGCGTTTGCCGATGTTCTCGTGCCAAGGCTGAAGCAGGCGCACCATGAATGTCGCCTCGAGGATGTCGCGGTAGCCGCGTATGGTCGTGTCCGCGGCGCCGAATGACCGACGAAGCTCGGAGACATTGAGCAGCTGGCCATGATAATGCGCCAGCATCATCCAGAAGCGGCGCAGGGACTGTGGTGGAATGCTGATTCCTATCGCCGCGTGACCTCGGTGCCTGCCAATTGATCGGCGTACATTCGCGCTAATGTGGTCTTACCACACTGACGCGGGCCGAGCAGCGCGACGACCGGCTGGACCTTGAAGCGGGCGGCAATTTTCGCAAGGTATCGTTCGCGTTCCATGCTTGAAGATTCGCAGGTTGACACCGAAATTTCAAGCGTCGTCTTTAAGGCGAGCAGGGACTCACCGTCCTAGGAGCTTGCCCGAGAACTCGCGTCAGACACGCGGGCCGTTGGGACGGGTCGCTCTGGAAGTTTGGTGTTGCGATGGACATTTGCTTTGCAACAGTCGCCTACCGTAAAGTCTAGCCAAATCAGCTAGACAGGCCAAATCAGCTAAACAGGATTGAGCAATGCCAACCTCGACATGGTCTTTACAAGATGCCAAAAATCGCTTTAGTGCCGTGATTGACGCGGCTTTACTTGGCCAACCACAGTGGGTCACGCGACGCGGCAAGCCCGTCAGTGTCATCTTGTCTGTCGAGGCCTACGAACGATTACGGCAGTCCGAACAGGCCACCGCCACCTCGTTTTCTGCACTGCTGCTGCAATTGCCGCAGGATGACCAGGCGTTTGAGCGATTATCCGTTCAACAACGGGATGTGGAACTCTGATGTATCTGCTCGATACGGTCGTGTTGTCGGAATTGCGCCGCAAACAACGCAACCCCGGTGTGGTTGGCTGGATCTCAGCGCAGGCTTCAACCGACCTGTTCCTCAGTGTGGTGACCATCGGCGAGATCGAACGCGGTATCATGCAGCAACAAAAGCGCAATGCCGTGTTTGCGCTGGAACTCGGAAAATGGCTCGACCAGGTGCTTTCCCTTTACGCTGACCGGATTTTGCCCATTGATCGTTCGGTGGCACGGCGCTGGGGCAGGCTCTCGGCTAGGATTGGCCATGATGGAGCCGATCTCTTGATCGCGGCAACGGCACTGGAACAGGGCCTCACCGTGGTCACGCGAAATCTTTGCCACTTCGAACCGACGGGAGTGAGGGTGTTCAACCCCTTCACTGAATCGCACGGCTGAAGCGACGGAAAAAGGGTCCATATATGGCCCCATTTATCTCCATTTATCTCAACATCGAGCAATTTTGGGAAGAAAAAGGTTCCAGGCTCGAATTCTTTTTCGGCCAGGGTGTGGAGCTGGATAATGCCAACCATCCACTTCAAAACCGCGATGGCCATCACCAGTTTTAGCCGTGCCACCTTGTGGCGACGCATCAAGGATCATCCGGGCACGAGTGAAACCCTGGGTGAATCAAAGGGCCTCCGCCATACCCGCATCGACCTCGATAGCGCCCTTGCCTGGGCTGGCGCTGGAAGACGAAGATCGCGCCTTGATCCCCACCGCCGATGCTGGGGACGCCGCCGCCCAGCGCGAACTGGGCCTGCTGTTCCTGGCGCTTAGGCAACCCGAGCGCGCCGCGCATTGGCTGCACCTGGCCGCCGCGTAAGCGGATGCCGATGCCATTCAGTGGCTCGGCAAGCTCCATGCGCGCGGCGAGGGTGTGGAACTGGATGAGGCACAAGCCATTGCATGGATTGAAAAAGCCGCCGAGGGTGGCCACAGCATCGCGCAGCGGCAGGTGGCGGAGTTGGGGCTTTAGCGAACCCGACCGGGTCAGAATCGGCTCAGAATTGGCTCAGGCCAAGGGGGCTGAGATGTACAATCCACCGTTGTTTGGCTCTATCAAGACAGGAGATGCTTCATGCTGCAAACCCTGCGCAACGCCGATGGCTCGCTGGTGATGACTGTTCCCAAGGCGTTTGTCGATCAAAACCAACTCCACGATGGCTCGCAGGTTGAGTTTTATGTCCGTGGCACGACCATGACGATCAAAGTACCTGAGCGTCCGCGCTATCAACTCACTGAGTTGCTCGCTGAGATGCCCAACGGGTTGCCGCGTGTTGAAGGGTGGGACGAGATGCCAGCGCTTGGCTTGGAGCGTGGTTGATGCCCTACCTGCCCAATCGTGGCGACATTGTGCATCTGGACTTCGACCCATCGTCTGGTCGTGAAATGCAAGGTCCGCACTTTGGTCTCGTTGTCAGCGGCAAACTGTTTAACCAGCAGGGTATGGCGATCGGGGAAAAGGTTCCAGGCTCGAGTTTTTTCTCATGGTTCGCTCATTTTAGTGGCTGCATCATCGGATTCCACACACAGTTCTTGATAAACGCTCGCTGGGAATTCGCTCAGGTCAAGAATGCGCGACTGCACGCTGTTTAAACCAAACGGGTCAGAAACCAAACGGGTCAGGATGGAATTGTTTTCTAGGCAATGAATCAACTCGCAATCAATCGCCTAACGATGGCATCTAGTGTCGACCGCTCGCTACGCTCACGGCAGCTGAGCTTGGCGTTATGCGCCTTACAGTCCCGACTTGACTTGATACGTCATTGACGTATGATGATTTCTCATGGTCATTCTCGAAACGACAGTTTTCACCAAAATCGTTCGGTCATTGATGCCAGATGACGAATACCGGTAGCTTCAGAACCATCTGATCGAAACTCCTGAAGCGGGAGATCTTATCAAAGGAAGTGGAGGACTCAGAAAAGTCCGATGGAAACTTGAAGGTCGAGGAAAGCGGGGTGGTGTACGGGTTATCTATTACTGGGCAACAAGTGATTACCAAATATTTATGCTCTTCGCGTATACCAAAACTGAGCAAGAGGATTTAACAAAAGAACAGTTATCAGCGCTTAAAGAACTTGTCGAATCGGAGTTCGGGAAATGAAAGATGAATATTTCAATGAGTTAGTAGCCAGCATTGAGGAAGCTGGGAAGATCCGAAGAGGTGAGGCAACGCCTTCTCGTTCATTCGAGTTTCCAGAACCTGATGTTAAAGCAATCAGAGAGGGTATTGGTTTCTCCCAGTCAAAATTTGCAGCGTTAATCGGCGTAAATGTGCGTACATTGCAAAATTGGGAGCAGGGTCACCGGCATCCAACCGGTCCGGCTAAAGTGCTTTTGCGGCTGGTGCAGTCTGATCCAGCTTCGGTATTCAAGAATTTACATATAAATCACGCATAACAAGGCAAATCCAGCCGACCCGCGCCAATCAAAAGGAAAAAAAGGAAAAGGTTCCAAAGGAAAAGGTTCCAGGCTCGAATTCTTTTTCGGCCAGGGTGTGGAGATGGATAATGCCAACCATCCACTTCAAAACCGCGATGGCCATCACTGGTTTCAGCCGTGCCACCTTGTGGCGACGCATCAAGAATCATCCGGGCACGAGTGAAACCCTGGGTGAGTCAAAGGGCCTCCGCCATACCCGCATCGACCTCGACAGCGCCCTAGCCTGGGCCGGCCTGACGCTGGAAGACGAAGATCGCGCCCTGATCCCCGCCGCCGATGCCGGGGACGCCCCGGCCCAGCGCGAACTGGGCCTGCTGTTCCTGGAGCTTTCGCGACCTGATCGCGCCGCCCACTGGGAATTCCGGTGACAGTATACGGAACTCGTCAATCACGCAGTGGTTGGATGATCAGAGCCCTGCCCAGCAAAGAGATCTTATCGATCGGTAGAAAAAGGGTCCAGGCTCGAATTCTTTTTATGACAACCTGCCCTCTACTCTACCCATTTATCGCGCCATTTATCGCGACCGTGGTCACGCGAAATCTTTGCCACTTCGAACCGACGGGAGTGAGGGTGTTCAACCCCTTCACTGAATCGCACGGCTAAAGCGACGAAAAAAGGGTCCATATATGGCCCCATTTATCTCCATTTATCTCGATGTCAATGTTCAGTATCGAGCAATTTTGGGGGCACCGATCAATGCGCCGCGCCTTGCCGGACCAGTTCGGCCAACCCAATGGCCTCGATATTCTCGGCCAGCGGCAGGCGGCGCTCGCCAGGATAGACCACGATGAGTTGATCGAGCTTGAGCGTATCGATTGCCGCCCGCATTGAGCGGGTCGTGCGTGGGCTTGCGGTGTATTTGATCTCGTAACCAATCCGACGCCCCTCGTGAATGACCAGCAGGTCCAGCTCCGCGCCTGCGTGGGTGGCCCAAAACCAGACATCTTGCGCGTCAAGCTCGAGACCGCGGACAGTCTCCTCCAGTGCGAATCCCTCCCAGGATCCGCCGAGCTTGGGGTGATGCAGTAGCGCATCGTAGTCACTGATGCCGATTATCGTGTGTAGCAGTCCGGAATCGCGCAGGAACAGCTTCGGTGCCTTCACCTGGCGTTTGCCGATGTTCTCATGCCAAGGCTGCAGCAGGCGCACCATGAATGTCGCCTCGAGTATGTCGAGATAGCCGCGTATGGTCGTGTCCGCGGCGCCGAATGACCGACCAAGCTCGGAGAAATTGAGCAGCTGGCCATGATAATGCGCCAGCATCATCCAGAAGCGGCGCAGGGACTGTGGTGGAATGCTGATTCCTAGCGCCGGGAGGTCACGGTCAAGAAAGGTCGCGGCATAGTCCTTGCGCCATTGGCGACTCGCATCCTCGCTCGCGGCAAGGAAGGCGCGCGGGAAGCCGCCTCGCATCCAGAGGCGCTGCATGGATTCGGCGCCCGTCTCGCCCAGTTGGAAGGGTGTCAGCTCGAGGTGGCCGATGCGGCCCGCGAGGGTTTCCGACGACTGCCGGATGAGGTCGCGGGAGGCGCTACCGAGAATCAGGAAGCGCGCTGGATTCGCTGGCCGGTCCACCAGCACCCGTAGGATCGGAAACAGCTCCGGCACACGCTGGATCTCGTCGATGATGACAAGCCCTTTTCGGTCTTGCAGGATCAGCTTTGGCTCCGCCAAGGCCGCAAGATCGGTCGGGTCCTCCAGATCGAACCGCGTGACCTCGGTGCCTGCCAATTGATCGGCGTACATGCGCGCTAATGTGGTCTTACCACACTGACGCGGGCCGAGCAGCGCGACGACCGGCTGGACTTCGAAGCGGGCGGCAATTTTCGCAAGGTATCGTTCGCGTTCCATGCTTGAAGATTCGCAGGTTGACACCGAAATTTCAAGCGTCGTCTTTAAGGCGAGCAGGGACTCATTGAGGTATGAGGCCAGTGAGGTATGGGGCCAGGGTCGGTTTGTTTTTAATAATTCCGGCTCTCACACCCCCGCCAACCCCAACTCCTGCAAATACCCGTTATGCTCCTCCGCCGCCTCGGCCACGCGCTGGTCAATCTCGCGTAGGCGTTGATGCACGGCGGTCAGCATCGGTGATGGCCTGCATTTGGCCTTTAGCCGCAAACCTCCTCCTGGCCAAGAAGGTGAGCGCCTCGACGCGAACCGACTGGAAGCCGAACTGCACGGGCACGACCATAAGCCGGTCTACCTCTGCGGCCCCGATGAGTTCGACGAGACCATGAAAGACAGCCTGCTCGGCCTCGGCCTGCTTGTATCGAGGAAATATTCAGCGCTCATTTGCCTCCTCGCGATTAAAGTGATATCTCTCTAAATTGAGTCGAAACACCCCGAGCGGGGCAGGATTGGGCTTGCGTATGATCGCGTGCAGTTCGCTGAGGAGTGGTTGGTCCCCGGTCTTGGGATGTGGTTCCTCGCTGGTTGCGATACCGCGCTGTTCAGTTTCGAGGCCCAATCGAAAATAGTGGAGAAGATCCAGGATTTCGGCGAGTTTGCCGTCCGGTATTTCTTGAAGTTCTCGTCTTAGCTGTGCACGGATAGGGTTTGACCCATCCATTCGTACTTGTTCTCCGTGGTCGTAAAAAGTGCTGGCTTGGTTCATTTTTTCACGGTTGTGGCTGAGTGTGAATCGCTTACCTTCCAGCGTTTTTTGGCGGGATTGCTGGCATTCATTACTATGTATTTTGAGTTATAGCCCGGCACCGCTGGCAGACAACATGTGACGGGTACAACTCTAGGGGTTTGGGTGTTCGCGATCACCTCACCCACTCCGCCGACCAAACCTTCGTCTAGGCTAACACGATGAATGAACGGAGCCACCCACTAGCCGCCCGGGGTCGGTTTGTTTTCAGCTATCTTGGCGTAAAAGCTCGGGCCTAAAACCCATGAATCGGACACCGGCTTCAGCGTACCGTGCAAGCAGATTATAGGTCGGGATTATTAACCAGTGAAATATTATTGAGTCGCTTGCGTGCTTGCCGCGCGGTGTTGCACTATTGTGCTTTATGGGCTTCGCATCGGTTTATTTCTATCGTTCCAGCACCGGCCAGCGCAGGCAGGTGACCAGCACTTGCGGCAGGGCTCCCATGGTGATCACTGGATGATCCTCGGTGGGTTGATCTCAGCCGAAGCGCCACTGCCGGAGCCACTGGTTGCCGGCATGGCGGTCATGGCGCTCAATCTGTTACTCATTTGAGCATCTCGTATTCCTGGGCAATTCCTTCCAGCTGAACGCCTTCGGATTGGGTTTTCTGCCAAAGAGCCCGCTGGTGGATTTCCCCCAGGATTAGGGCAAATCCACCGCCACTGCCAAGCCCGAGCCTGTCCGTGCGCGCCGCGCCGCGGATTCTTACAGTTGGTGCGATCCCTGCATTCGGCAATGCCGAGAGCCATCGCCGAGCCGGCGCCATGCAGGAGTCCGAAATTCGTGTCATTCAAATCCCAACCCGTCTTCCGCACCAACTGGATGAAAGCCGCGGCTTTTGTCCCGGTCCTGGCGCCGCCGGCGGTTGTGCTCGCCGCCCTACTCGCCGCCCTGGTCACCGCCCCGGCCGCTTTACCGGCCAGCGAATCCTCTGAACAGAGCGACAACTCAACCAACGACCGCCCGCGCACCTTGGTTGAAGTAGCTCCGGTGGAGCGCGCGCGGGTCGAACGCCGCATCGAGGCCACCGGCACCCTGCGCGCGCCCGAGCAGCTGATGCTCAAGTCGCGCGGACGCGGTCGGGTGGCGGAGGTGCGCTTTCGCGAAGGCGAGGCGGTCGCGGCTGGCGATACCCTGCTGCGCCTGGAGCCTGATCGCGCCGAGGCGGCGGTGCAAGAGGCCGCCGCCGCGCTCAGCCAGGCCGAGAACGAACACGCGCGCTTGCAGGAATTGAGCGGACGCGATTTTGTCTCCACCCAGGAATTGGAACAAGCGGCAGCGGCCGCCGCCCAAGCGCGGGCCGCCTTGCGCGTGGCGCGCGAGGATCTGCACGACCGCACCCTCAGCGCCCCCTTTGACGGGGTAATCGGTGAGCGGCTGGTCAGCCCCGGCGAGTTACTGGAGCCCAACACCCCCATCGCGCGTTTGCAGCAGCTCGATCCGCTCGACTTGCAGTTGCAGGTGCCGGGCACCGCGCTCGGGCGAATCGCGCCCGGCGCCAAGGTGCGCGCCACCACACCCGCCTATCCCGACGCGCACTTCGACGGGGAGTTGCGCTTCATCGCCCCGCATGTGGACGACATCAGTCGCACCCTGAGACTCGAGGCGCGGCTTCCCAATCCCGAGCGGCGCCTGAAGCCGGGGCTGTTCATGCGCGCGGTGCTGATCACCGGCACGCAGGAGATTCTGCGAGTCCCCGAGGAGGCGGTGGTCGCGCGCGGGCCGGTCGAGCATCTGTTTGTTGTTCGCTCGGTTTCACCACCAGATCAAGAGAGCGAGGAATCGCGCTCAGCACAGCGCTTCCAAGTCGAACGGCGCACCCTCAGCACTGGCCTGCGCCGTGATGGCTGGGTTGAAATCCGCGACGGCGTCAGCGCGGGTGAGCGTGTCGTGGTTGCCGGGCTGCAAAGCCTGCGCGATGGACGCGCGGTGCGGATCAAGTCCGCCGAGGTCGAGCACGCCAACCCGGCGGAGGGCGAGTCATGAGATTGACCACCTTCGCCGTCACCCGCCCGGTGGCGGCCAGCGTGCTGTCGCTGCTGATTGTGCTCATCGGCACGGCGGCGGTGCTCAATTTGCCGGTGCGTGAGTATCCGAATGTCGATGATCCCACAGTGACCGTCGCCGTGCGCTACCCCGGCGCCTCGGCGGCGGTGGTGGAGCGCGAAGTCGGCAAGCCGATCGAGGAAGCGGTCAGCGGCATTGATGGGGTGCGCCAGATTCGCGTCAGTTCCCGCGATGGGCGCGCGCGCATCGAGGTGGAATTCTCCCTGGATCGCGACCTGGATTTGGCCGCCGTTGATGTACGCGAGCGCGTCGGCGCGGTGCGCGACACCTTGCCCGATCAGGCCGATGCCCCACGCATCACCCAGCGCTCGCTGAACGCCCAGGTGGTGATGTGGCTGGTGCTGACCAGCGAGACGCTCGATCGCCTGCAGCTCTCGGATCTGGCCGAGCGCCATCTGGTCGAGAGTCTCTCGACCGTCCCCGGCGTGGCGCGGGTGCTCTTTGGCGGCGAGCGCCGCTATGCGCTGCGCATTCACCTGGATGTCGCCAAGCTCAGCGCCCATGGGCTGACGGTGCTGGATGTGGAACGCGCCCTGCGCGCGCGCAATCTGGAACTGCCGGCCGGGCGGCTGGTCTCCGAGGGGCGCGAGATGACCCTGCGCACCCTCACCGAACTGAAACGCCCAGAGGCCTTCCGCGAGCTGATCCTGAGCGAGCGCGATGGCGCCTTGATTCGCCTCGGCGAGGTCGCCGAGATCGAATACGGCCCCGAGACCGAGCGCACCGCCGTGCGCCTGGATGGCGAGCCGGGCATTGGGCTGGGGATTGTGCGCCAGTCGGGCGCCAATCTGGTGGCGGTCTCCCATGGCGTGCGCGCCAAGCTGGAGCAGCTTCAGGCACGGCTGCCCGAGGCCGCGGCGCTGGATATTCCCTACGATGCCGCGACCTTCGTCGAGGCCTCCATCCGCCAGATTCTCTACACCCTGGCGCTGACCATCGGCCTGGTCATCGCGGTGGTCTTTGTCGCGCTCGGCTCCTGGCGCGCGACCCTGGTGCCGGCGCTGACCCTGCCGGCCTCGGTGGTCGGCGCCTTCATCCTGCTGTGGGCGCTGGGGTTCTCGATCAATGTGCTGACGCTGCTGGCGCTGATTCTGGCCATCGGGCTGCTGGTCGATGATGCCATCGTGGTCGGGGAGAATGTGTTTCGTTTCTCCGAGCAAGGCAAACCCCGGCTGCTGGCGGCGGATCTGGGCGCGGGCGAGGTGGCCTTCGCGGTCATCGCCACCACCACGGTGCTGCTGGCGGTGATCGCCCCGCTCGGCTTTCTCGGCGGCGATGCCGGGCGGCTGTTTGGCGAGTTCGCCGCTGGATTGGGTGGCGCGCTCGCGCTGTCCTCCGTGGTGGCGCTGACCGCCGGGGTCAGTGTGGCGGCGCGGCTGATCGATGCCGAGCGCATCGCCGACAGTGCGCTGCGCGCGCGCGTCGGCGGGCTGATCGAGCGGCTCGGCGACGGTTATCTGCGCCTCCTCGGCGCGACGCTCAAGACGCGCTGGCTGGTGCTGGCGGTGGCGCTCGGGCTGCTTATCGCCCTGGTCGGACTCTATCGCGAACTGCCGCGCGAGCTGTCCCCGCGCGAGGATCGTGGGGCGATTTTCATCCCGGTCAACGCGCCCGAGGGGACGACCCTGAGCGGGATGCTCGCGCTGCTCGATGAGATCGAAGGATTGACGCAGCCGCTGCTCGGCCCCGACGGACCGGGGCGGCATGTGATTTCCCTGGTCGCCCCGCGCAGCGAGGGTCAGGGGCCGGTCAATTCCGGCATTGTCATTCTCAAGCTCAAGGACTGGGATGAGCGCGCGCTCAGTCAGTTTGAGGTCACCGAGCAACTGCAGCCCAAGCTGGCGAGCGTGGCCGGGGCACAGGCCTTCGCGATCAACCCGCCCAGTCTGGGGGGCGGCAGTTTCGAGCCGCCGGTGCAAATGGCCTTGACCGGGGCAGATCTCGAGGAAGTGCATGCCCTGGCCCAACAGGTGCTGGCCGAGGCGCGGGAGATGCCGCGCATCGCCCAGGCGCGCCTGGATTATCAGCCAAGCAATCCACAGTTGCGCCTTGAGGTCGATCGCGAGCGCGCCGCCGCGCTGGGGGTGTCGCTGGCCGATATCGGGCGCAGCCTGCGAATTCTGATGGGCGGCGAGGACATCACCGACTTCTCCATCGATGCCGAGACCTACGAGGTGATGGTGCGCGCGCGTGAAGCTGATCGCGCCGTGCCCGAGGATCTGGAGCGCATCGAGGTGCGCGCGCAGGATGGCACCCTGGTACGGCTGTCCGGGTTGATCGACACCGAATTGGTCGGGCGCGCCGCCGAGCGCATGCGCATCGACCGACGCGCGGCGGTGACGCTCAAGGCGTCCCTGGCCGGCGGCGCGGCGCTCGGTGATGTGCTCGATGAACTGGAAGCCCGGGCCAAGCCGCTGCTGCCCGCCGATGTCGAGATTCGCTGGCTGTCGGTCAGTCAGGATTATCAGCGCTCGGCCCAGGCCTTCTTGCTGGCCTTCACGCTGGCGCTGGGGATCGTCTACCTGGTGCTGGCCGCGCAGTTCGAGAGCTTCATTCAGCCCGTGGTGTTGCTGGCCGGCGTGCCGCTGGCGCTGCTCGGCGCCTTGATGGCGCTGTGGCTGGGCGGCGGCTCGATCAATCTCTATGCGCAGATCGGTTTCATTCTGGCCATCGGGCTGATGGCGAAGAATGCCATCTTGCTGGTGGAGTTCGTCAATCAGCTGCGCGACCGTG
This sequence comes from Thiorhodovibrio winogradskyi, assembly GCF_036208045.1. NCBI lineage: Bacteria > Pseudomonadati > Pseudomonadota > Gammaproteobacteria > Chromatiales > Chromatiaceae > Thiorhodovibrio > Thiorhodovibrio winogradskyi. The sequence goes on from NZ_CP121472.1 coordinate 3,665,852, forward strand.
GCGAGGCGCTGGAGCAGGCGCTGACCCAAGCCGCGCGGGTGCGCTTTCGGCCCATCCTGATGACCTCCATCGCCACCCTGTTCGGCGCCCTGCCCTTGGCACTCGCGGTTGGCCCCGGCGCCGAGAGCCGACGCATCATCGGCCTGACCATTGTCGGCGGCATCCTGGCCGCAACGGTGCTGACGCTGTTTTTGGTGCCGGTGCTCTATCGGCTGATCGCACGGCGCACCCGAGCGCGCGCGGGGCTGGCGCGGGAATTGGCAAGGCAGCGGGACGAGGCGGATGCGCCATCGGTCGGTTGAGGGCGATGCTGAACGCCAACACGCCAGACAGATCCCGCGTCACAACCGTGCGGCACCCGCGCGCAGGCCTCGCGCCACGGCTTGCCCGGTGCGCTGATTGGGCTTCATCTCGCTGAGTTGGCGCTGGAGCAGGTCGGCGATGGCGGCAAGCAGCAGCGGGTCACCCTCGATGCGAACGCCGGCGGGATCCTCCGCTAGCGGCCACAACAGCCGCTCGGCCAAGGCCAGGATGTCCTGGCGATCCGGCACGCCGAAACCAAAGCGCACCAGCGGCGGCACGCGCCGGCTAACATCCTGCTGAAAACGCTGAAATTCCGCCATCTGTTGCGCAACCGTGGCCGGCTCCGCCTTGAGCTTGGACTGCGCCAGATAGGCCGCGGCACGCTCAAGCACCCGGACTTGAGCCCGCCCGATGCGGTCGGACGCAGGCGCGTTTGCTGGCACAGTTCGTGGCTGCAATGCAAGCGGGCCGGCGCTGAGAGACGCCGCGACCAGCCCGTCGTCAAGGCGGGTCAGGCGCTGCTCCCCCAACTGCACGGCCGCCAGAGGTTCGCGTGCTTCCCAAGCACGATGGATGCGGTCGAACAGGGTTGGATCCGGCCTGAGCACCAGATCGAGCAGTTGTTCGAAGACCGGATCGCCATGGGTCGCGAAATGCAGCCGGCGCCCATCATCCAGTCCGATGCCCAGCTCGAACAGCTGTCGCGACGGCGTCAGTCGCACCGGCCCCTCCATGCCGCCCAGGACCGGCAGCGCGAGCGCTTCGCCTGGCGGAAAGGTTTCAACCCGAACACCCAGCGCATGCAGATAGCCACCCGGCTGAGCGCTCTGGCGCAACACCTGCCAGACAGTCTCAAGACGCGCCGACTGGGGCTCCAGTGCGGCTGCGCTATCCAGCGCATCGTAGGCGGCTTTCAGCGCCTCGGCGGGCAGCTCCGTCAGCCGCTGGCGCTCGCCGATCTCGCGCGCATGGGCCTCGGCCCGCGCGAGCAGCCCCGCCTCGTCGATCCCTCCCGGCTCCTGTGCGGACTTGGCAAAGTCCTCGAAATCTTCGCTCTGAATTGGCAGCAGCGAGAACTGCAACTCCCCGGCCACGCTGATCGCATCGCGAAAGCGGCGCACCAGGCGCGCATAGACCACCTCCTCGACGCTGTCCTGATACAGATAGTTGAACACGAAAATCCGCGTATGATGCTGCCCGATGCGATCAATGCGCCCGATGCGCTGTTCCAGCATCATCGGCTTCCAGGGCAGATCGAAGTTGATCAGCCAGTCGGCGCTTTGCAGATTCAAGCCCTCGGCGGCGGCATCGGTGCACAGCAGCAGATCGATCTCGCCGGCGACAAATTGCTGCTTAATCGCGGTGCGGTCCAGCGGCTTGGTGCGTGCCGTGCCAGCCGCGCGCAGGCACCCGCCCTCGCCAGTGAAGGTGCCAATGGGACAACCCGGCAGGCGGCCACACAGCTCGGCATGCAGGGCATCGAGCGTATCCGTGTAGCGCGTGAAAATCACCACCTGGCGCAGGCGGTCGCTGTCCGGTAGGCGACGCCCGTCGAGTTGCCGCAACAGATGGCGCGTCTTGCTCGGTAGCCCCGACAAACGGGCGATGGCCGCAAGCAAGTCCTCGACCGCCGTCTGTTCCCAGGTCAGATCGCTCTCGGTGCGATGTTTTAGCACCAAGGCCTCGATCTGAGTCTCGTCGAGTTCTTCGAGCAGCTCGCGGTTGGATTCATCCACCCCGAGCGATCCGGCCTTGTGCGCCAGGGTCTGCGCGATCTTGACCAACCGCCGTTCCATAGAACAGCGCAGCGCTTGAAAGGACGATGCCAGGCGCAGGCGCAGAAAGCTCAAATAAAAGCCGATCGCCGCGCGCTGGCGGCCTTCGTCCATGTTCTCACCGATGCGCTGTGCCAGCTCGGCGCAGTAGCCTTGGAGCTGGTCATACACCTCGCGCTCGTCCGCGGTCATGGCAATGATGCACGGCTGCACCTCGCGCTTGGCCAGATTGGCGTTGAGCAGGCCCTGCTGTTGATAGGCACGCAGCAGCGAGCGATTGTGCCGCAGCATCGCCCGGCCGAGCGGCGCCAGCAAGCTCAGCGCCGGTTGCAGCTCGCCCCATCCGCCGAGCGGTGACTGACCACGATCAACAAAGTCATTCAGCCCCATCTGCCCAAACAGCCCCAACACCTGCTCCAGCGCAAAGTGCCACTGCTCTGGCGCTGATTCGCGCGCCTCGCGCAGATAGCGCTGCAACCATTGCTCCTCATGCGGTTGCAGACTGTCCCCGGCGAGCAGGCGGTCGGGCAGCCGGTAAAACAGGTCGCAAAGATCCTCCGAGTATTGCACCGCCCCGGCGGCAGGCATCAGCCGCAGCAAATCGAACGCCTCGACGCGATTGATTTGCATCGGCGTGGCGGTCGCCAACCACAGCGCCTTGGCTTTGGGATAGAGCCGCTCCTCCAGCTCCTGATAGAGTCGATTGAAACGCGGCAAGCGCGCACGCTGATCCGGGGCGTCGCGACGCGCCTTGTGCGCCTCGTCCACCAGCACCAGATCCGTCTCCGGCATCTCCGCCAGGATCCGCCCACCCTGGCGATTAATCAGCAAGCCCGTGGAAATGATCTCCAGCGGTGCATCGAACAACCGCCCCTTGCCGGCGATGACTTCACCGGTGCGCAGATCGATGCGCTCCCAGTCCCCCGCGCGGTTGGTGCGGCGCACAAAGGGCAGCAGGAACTTCTCCGCCATCTCGCGCAGCCATTGCGCGGTCAGCGACGCCGGCGCGAACACTCGAATGCTACGCGCCCGCCCGCTGAGCCACAGCGCGCGAAACGCCAGCCCAGCTTCGATGGTCTTGCCCAGACCGACCTCATCGCACAGCAGATGGTTGCGCGGCCAGGTCGCAAGCAGTCGCCGGGCGACAAAGCGCTGATGCGGCCAGGGCTCAATTGGCAGGGTGTCCATGGCGGCCCGCTCACCGCCCGGCAGCAGAGGCGCGAGTCGGATCAGGGCAAAGGCCAGTTGTTCGTTGAAACTCGGCTTGACCGGCTGGCCATTGGGATCGGCGGCCCAGTCGTGGCGGCAGATCAAGTCCGCGTGGGCCGCCGTGCCGTCGATCTCGCTTGGCCGCCGATTGCCCTGGGCGATTTCGATCAAGCGCGCCGCGACCGCCTCGGGCAGGCTCAGAGTACGGATATGGGGATGAGTGCCGTCCCAGAGCCGAGCGAAGCTGTGTTCTTTTTCCGCGAACAAGTCGCGATTCCAGTCGTTCCAGGACGGCTGCACGGTGATGTTCTCCGCATTCACCGCCAGCGCGGTGCGCGACTCGTTCAGCGAACCGGAGACGAACAGCGCGTCGGTCGCATCGCGGAAAATCGCCCATTTCTCGTGCAGATAGCCGTCGCCGGCGTAATCGAGCGGACGCGGGTGGCCATCGCCGCCATGCACACGCAGGCCGACACGAATGCTGAGCACCCCGCGCGCCACCATCCAGCCGAGCAACTCGACGCCATTGCGAACCGCCACCGGCCATCGCGGCGCGTCGTCCAGTTGCGCCAGCAAGCGTGCTTCGGCGCGCGCCTGGTCGCCGTCGAGAATCGCCTGAGCATCTTCGGGGTCAAGCTGCAAGCCGACAACAAAACGCGCCTGCCCGCCTTGACCGACGAAATGGGAAAAGCCTTGGGAAGCCGCCGCCAGCGAGCTGGAGGTGAAATAGCCCGCCACCCGGTCATAGCGAATCGCGCGCGTAAGCGCCGGGAGGTAAAAATCCCGCAGCATGTCCACCGGCTGGCCCGTCGCCGGAAGATCCGAGGTCGCATAGCTCGGCCGCCAGGGATAGTCGCGCAAACGCAAGCTGGTCATGCTCTGGCTTCGAGTTACACCCAAAGAAGCTCAAGATTGAGCAACAGTTCGCCGAACGGCGGTGCTCGCACCTGCTGCGCCTCGCCCGCCTCCAGCACTAGGCGCCAGTTGGGTTGTTGTCCGCCCCCAGCATCTAACGCATAGACTTCCAGCCGGCGTTTTTTCGGATCCAACAGCCAGGCATGGGATACTCCATAGTGAGCATAAAGTGGCAGTTTGATCTCGCGATCCTTGCTCTCGGTCCCGGGCGAGAGAATTTCGCACACCCAGTCCGGCGCCACCTCGAAGCGATGGCCGTCGGGAATCCGCGGCATGCGCTCGCGGCACCAGCCGGCTAGATCAGGCACGGCGACTTCGGTATCGCGAATGAAGTGAACTTCTGGCTCCATAAGGATCCACCAGCCGCCCGGGCCGCCGCGCCCGCGCTCGAAAGGCGTGACCAGATCGCTGGCCAGTCCGGTTTGCACATGCCCATGTCGCCCACTCGGGCGCGGCTGGGTGTAAAGCTGCCCGTTCAAAATCTCCCCGCTCAGCCCCTCCGGCAGGGCTGCGAGATGGTCATAAAGTGTGAGTTGGTAGGCAAGAGCTGTCATGTGCGATCTCAGTGCTAGAAGGTCGGCTCACCGGGCCGTCAGTCCCTGATATAACGACCCGTGATTCGGTCATGGGGCTTCTCCGACGAATGCCAAGGCATTGGACAGCAAGTCCGGAGAGAGTCGATAGCCGCTGGCGGCTAAGTGATAGAGATCCTCGCGTATGGCGGGGATGAGTTCCCGTTGCTTGGCCAGCGTTAGCAGGCCGACCGTGCCGATTAGCGGTAGCCCAAGCCTTGTGGCGGTTCGCCGCGCTGCCCGTTCGTCAATCAGCACCGCTGCCTGGTGCGCCAGCGCCAAGCTGATGGCAGAGGTTTCTCCCAGTCCCAGACGCCAATCATGGGGCAATGCGGGAACGGCGACCCGCTCAACCCATCCCGCGGCAAGGGCCAGATTCAACCGAGCTTGTTCCACATCAGATGGATTGGCAAAGCACTCTGACCAGACAATCTCAGTGGTGATGGTTTGCGCAAAGAGACGAGGCAGCAGCCAGAGTCGATCAATCCGCGCCAGCGCGATCAGTGGTCCAGCATCGGCGATGAGCAGTTCACGCAAACTCCGCTAACTCCTGTTGCAATTCCTCCGGCGAATAGCGCACCACTGGGATCCCCATTTCACCAAGAAGGTTCATGAAGTCGATGCGATTCATACCTGCCAGCTCGGCGGCGCGTCCCAAGGAGAGGACATCCTCATCGAAAAGCTTAATCGCCAAGTCAAGGTTCAAGCCGCGTTTTACCATGGCTTCGTCGAAGGGAACCGCCAAAAAAATGGGGCGGCCCTCGTCGGTGACCACGGCGAGCTGACCTGACTGACTATCATTGAGCACGTCGGTTCTGAACTGTGTTAATTCGGACAAAGGATAAGTGCGCATGGAGTCTTCCTTATGAAAATTGGCAATCACTTGTTGAAGCGTTACATGCGCCAGCCGCTGCAGGACTTTTTGCGCAATCAAAGCGCATAATCAATCTGCTTGAGTATAAAGCTGCCCATTCAAACTCTCCCCTGTCAGCCCTTAAGGCTGGGCTGCAAGATGGTCATAGCGTGTGAGTTGGTCGGCCAAGGCTGTCATGCGCGATCTCAGTGCGAGATTATCTGCTTGGAACGCTTGTTTTAAGGAAAAATACTCCGCATGGCCTGTTCAATCGCTCGATCATTGAGTCGCAGACCCGCGTGGCGAAGCGACTGCACCAGAGATTGCGGTGATTGAACAAGCCCCTTTCGTGTGGATTGCAAGACAATCCCAAGCGTACCCACCACAGGAACCTTCAGCGCACAAGCGGCTCGGCGGGCTTCGCGATCATCCATCACTGTTAAAGACGCGGATTGCAACGCCAGACTCAGTACTGCGTCAAGATAGGCGGCTCAAATCTGTCAGCCACCTCCAGACCCAAGCCAGCGATCGAGCATTTTGATATCCGCCAGAATTTCATCGCCTGTCTGTTGAAAGGGCGTCACTCCAAAATCACCCAGTGCGGAGATAAATTCAGCCCGCGAGAGACCAGCGATTTCCGCCGCTCGCCCTTGGCTGATCCGCTCGAGTTCATACCATTTCACCGCGGCAGCCAAACGCAGTTCGCGCACGAACTCGTCAGGATCATGGCGCACACTGGCAAATACCCCGGGGTCGATTTCAAAGGCCAGATTCATTGCAAACAACCTCTCTAAAACAAAGGCAATCCGTCGCTCGTCTAAGGGTTCATGACATCATCATGACGTTTCGGCTAAAGCTCATAATCAATCAACCGCGCCTCGCGTTGCAGGGTCTCATCGCCGCATTCGTTGGCCCAGACCTTGAGCAAGCCGCGCAGGGCGGGATTGTCGAGCTGGCCGTGGGCACTGAGATAATTGCGCGCGGCGACGATGCCGCCGTCGCGATAGAGCAGAATCAGACCGCAGAGCCGATCCCAAAGCGTTTGGGGGTTGTCGAGACGGACGCGAGCGCGTTCTTCGGGTTTGAGCAAGCGCAGCCGATTGCCGCGAATGGCCAGGGGCGCGGCGCGTTCGCTGTCACTGGCGCTGGCGTAGGCAACCAGGGCGTCGCTGACGCGATAGTTGCCATTGCGCTGTTGCAGGTGAAAATTGAGCGAGCGGCTCATCTGCAAGGCGTCGTCGAAGGCAAAGTCACCCAGCCCGTTGATGCCGAGCGCAATCACCGCCAGGCGCGATTCGGCATCGAGATCCTCGACGGTAACCAGGCCGCCGGACAGGCGGCTGACTTCCTCTTCCGCCACCACCCGGGCCGCCTCGCGCATCGCACGGGTGGGCGGCACCAGCTCGTCGCCATCCCGCACCGGCCAGTGTTGGGAATAGACCCGCGGCGCCCGACCCCAGCAGGCGATCATGCGATCCACCGGATTGAGCTTGAGGCGCGCGAACTCGGCCAGCCCATCGCGCACGGCGGTTTCCAGCCGGGCGCGCACCTCGTAGGCCCAGCTTGAAGGTTGGCGCTCGGCGCGTTCGGCGCACGCGGTGGGGTAACAGGCCAGCGAGATCTTCAAGACAGTTCTTCTCTATTGAATGCGGATGTCGACCATGAACATGCGACAGGCTATCCTAGGCGCTTGCACGTGACGGCCGAATTTAACATGTCGGGACTCAGGCAGCGATCAATCCATCGACCGCGCCGACCGAAAACCACGGTTTTGGACGAGGATTTCACGGACACGCTGACCCCATCCGAACGCAGTGAACGCATGTCGAGAATCCGCGGCAAGGATTCCACGGCGGAACTGCGCCTGCGACGCATGATCCACGGCATGGGTTACAGGTACCGTTTGCATGTCAAGGACTTGCCAGGCACGCCGGATCTGGTGTTCCGTTCTCGCAAGGCCGTGATTTTCATGCACGGTTGTTTCTGGCATCGTCACCACGGCTGCGCCCTGGCGCGCCTGCCCAAATCGAAACGCGCGTTTTGGGAGGAGAAGCTCAATTCCAACAAGGAACGGGACAACAGGAACCAACAGCGGCTAGTCGATATGGGATGGAAGGTCATGGTCATTTGGGAATGTGAAATGCAGCAAAAAGACTTGGCCGGACTTGCCAAGCGGATCAAGCACTTCCTGATCGGCAATGACGGAGAAAATCGCGATGAAATCCGTTGAACTCTTTGCCGGTGCCGGTGGACTGGCGATGGGGGTCGGCTTTGCTGGCTTCGACTCGCTCGGCGTCTTCGAGCGGGATCCCTGGGCGTGCAAGACGGTGAGGCAGAACCAGCAAAGAGGCTACGCCCCAGTGGCGGATTGGCCCCTGTTCGAGGGCGATGTGCGGGACTTCGACTGGTCGTCCATGGTCGAACAAGTCGATCTTCTGGCCGGCGGACCACCCTGTCAGCCGTTTTCCATGGGAGGTAAACATCGCGCGGATAATGATCCGCGCGACATGTTCCCCATCACGGCGGATATCGTCCGCGTATTGCGCCCACGTTCCTTTCTCATCGAAAACGTCAAGGGTCTCACGCGTTCGAGCTTCGCCAACTACTTTCAGTATATCCTGCTGCAACTGGAATTCCCCCAGGTCGCGCGCAAGGCACGGGAGAACTGGACTGAGCATCTGCAACGGCTCCAAGCCAAGAAAACTTCCAACGCGCGGGGCACCACGGACCTAACCTATCACCTGCTACCGACCTTGGTGAATGCCGCCGACCATGGCGTGCCGCAATGCCGTGAACGGGTCTTCATCGTGGGTTTTCGCTCCGATCTCGATGTTGACTGGTCATTTCCAAGAGCCACGCACAGTCTGGACGCCTTGCTCTATTCCCAATGGGTGAGCGGGGAGTACTGGGAACGGCATCGCATCACCAAGCAACGCCGCCCGCCATTGCCCGCGAAATTCGCCAAACGGATTCGCCAACTGTCCGGGGGCTTCGCGCTTTTCAATGAAGCGCCCTGGCGAACCGTCCGCGATGCGCTCGTTGATCTGCCCGACCCCACGCAACCGCTGGGAATGCACGGATTCCACAATCATGTTTTTCAGGACGGCGCCAAAGCCTACCCAGGTCATACCGGAAGCCCGGTGGACTTACCGGCGAAGACGCTCAAGGCCGGAGATCACGGCGTCCCCGGCGGGGAAAACATGATGCGCCTTTCAAACGGCGCTGTGCGCTATTTCACTGTGCGCGAATCCGCGCGCTTGCAGACCTTTCCCGATGGGTATGTCTTCCATGGATCCTGGACGGAAACCATGCGCCAGTTGGGAAACGCTGTGCCCGTCGCGCTCGCGCGTCGCGTGGCGGCATCGGTCGCCATGCACCTGGCACTGTGCGACGAGCGCGGGCTGCTGAATCAACGCGCCAGGAAGCGGGCATGAACGACAACAATGTCATCCCCTTCAATCCGCTGCATAAGCGCCATCTGGGCGAAAGTGTCGGTCAGGCGCTGCTGCGCCGACCGCCGACCGCGATGGCGGATCTCACCAGCTTCTCGGGCGCGGGAGTTTACGCAATCTATTACCAGGGTGAATTTCCCGCCTACGAAGCGATTGCATCCATGAACCGCCAACGGGGTTGCCTCGTCCCAATTTATGTTGGCAAGGCCGTGCCCAAGGGCGCGAGAAAAGGCGGCGACCTAGAGGCAAATCCGGGGAAAGCGCTCTTCAATCGCCTCACGCAACACCGGCGTAGTATCGAGGAGGCCACGAATCTCAACCTTGCCGATTTCCACTGTCGCTTTCTTGTCGTCGACGATATCTGGATCCCTTTGGGCGAATCCTTGTTGATCGCTAAATTCAACCCGTTGTGGAATCTTCTCATCGACGGGTTCGGCAACCACGACCCAGGCTCCGGTCGGCATGCGGGTGTTCGACCAAGATGGGATGTGCTACATCCAGGACGTGCGTGGGCGCAAAAATGCCGACCACGAGAAGAAAGCGCTGAACAAATCGTGGCGGACGTAAAGCAATACCTACGAGACAACCCGCCAACAGATGATGCCGAATTGATCACGCCCTAGAGCCATCCGGATAGACCAGTGATTGCATCATCCGACGCCGCTTGCCGTCAGCGGGCGGCGCGCCCACTAGGCGTGCAGACGGTGCATCGGCGGCGCTAAGCCGGTATTTCGCTCGCGCCGGGTCTCGGCGCCCACCTGATGACAGGGAAAGCCGGCTTCGATCAGGCGGGTGTCCTTGGAATCCATGGGTGTCAATCCTGTTCCTTGTTTATGTGATCAGGGTCAAGCTCAAAGGCTTCTTGATCCGGCAAGCCTTTCAATTGATCGAGCAGCGCTGGAATATCGTCCTGAATGATGCTCCAAACGGTGTCATCATCGATACCCAGATAGCCATGAATGATCCGGTTGCGTGTGGCAATCATCATGCGCCAGGGAATCTCCGGATAAGCATTGCGCACAGCGTCCGGTAACTGACTGGCTGCTTCGCCGATGAGTTCGAGATTGCGCAAGGTCGCGTCATAGGTGATTCCGCTGTCAATAAAATGCTCTTGATTAAGTCCACCGGTATATCTGAGAACACGATGACAGAAGTCAATGATGTCATCAATATAGAGACGCCAATCACGCCGCGGCGTTTGCTTTGACATAGATCATTTCTTTTTCAATAAAGGGTTTTAATTCCGCGCGCAGGGCTTTATCGGTGACCAGATCAATGGGGCACCCGAGCAGATCTTCCAGATAAAACAGGACGCCAAAATAACGCGCTGATGTCGCCGGGCCATCGAAGCAGGCGAGAATATCAATATCGCTGTCGGGCCGTGCCTGATCGCGCGCCATGGAGCCGAACAGCGCCAGCGATGCAATACCGAAGCGGTTGGCCAGGTGCGGCAAATGAGCGCTTAGTTGACTGAGGGTTTCGGCGCGGCTCATTCGCGACCGGGGTTGCTGTGCGCTCCTGTGGTGTGTGATACCTTCACTCAGATTCATTTCTGGCTTCAAGAATGCTGTTTTTAATCCCTGGAATGCCGCGAATATCGGTGTCATCATCAATGTATTCACTTTGCTCCAAAATCTGAACTTTATTTGGTGAAAAATGTTCAAGCAGCCAGGTAAATTGATCGCTGATACGATCATCGATTTTTAATGTCAAGGTTTTCATCCGCTATTGTGCCTTTCGTTTCGGCCTATCCCCGCGCCCTTAGCCGCTCCAGCACTGCTGCAGCGCGCTTGTCGCCAGACTCACCACAGAGCATCAGGCGCAGACCGCTGACCGCCCAACTGCGCAGAGCCTAGTCGGCGCTGCTGACATTGGACAACCAGTAAACGGCTTCCTCGCGCGAGAGCATGGCCACGCGCCGGCCAACCAGTTCGATGCGATCAACATCGCGCACCTTGGCTTGCAAGCGGAAAAACAGCGCGAGGCGCGACCTGCGCATCGGTGTCGAAAAACAGCTTGCCGACCAGCGTCAGCGTCTCCGCTGTGGTGGCGCGCTCGGTGGTGATCAGCTCGCCCTCGTCCGAGAGCTGCTTGATGATGGTGCTTTCCAGATGCAATCCACCGGAGCCGCCGCCGGTCGGGCCGGCGTTCTTGCCGACGATGCCGTCGAGATAGGGAGCGACATCCTGTCCCTGCTTGGCGGCATGGGTGACGGCGATCAGGGTGTGGGTCTTGCCGCCGCCGAAAGCTTCATCGAGACGCTGCATTCCCGGTCGCGCGGCATCGTTCCGCACCAGGCGCGCCAGCACATTGTCGAGAATGTCGCGCAGCCCCTGGGTGGGATAGGTGGCATCGCGAAAAAAGGCGACCGGATCGGAATACAGGGACGCGGCGCCTTCGCGTGCCTCACCGCGCGCATAGTCGCCGAGTACCCGACTGAGGCTCGCGGTAAAAATTTCCGGGTTGAAGGTGCCGGCGAGGATCTCCGGCCGGGGTTGGCAGCTTGAGCGCACCTCTTGCATGTCCGTGTCCCTCGGGGCAATTGTTTCGGGGTCAGCTTGATCGGGGTGGATGCTGATGGCATTGAACGCGTGGGGAGAACATGATACATCACGGCTCGCGTATTCACGCAATGCGAAGGTCACGAATCCCTGCGGCATCCTTTATCCACTGCGAGTCTGGCCAGTGCACCTGGTGGATGTCGATGTCGTCGGCGCCCAACCGGCGCGGGGAATCTCCTCGACGAGAGCATCCATGCCAAAGCATCCATCGCAGCGCCAAGATGAAAGGCCGCGCTTGAGACGCCGCAATCTGGTTCAAATCCCCCTGCTCCGGGGCATATCCCCTGCTTGCCTGACCCGCACCGGCCCGTGCCTGCAAGGCGCGCGCGCTGTTCAACAACTGGCTCGATTTCTGCATGGCTTTATGCATACACCCATGCGCGGCGCCATGGCGGTCTTCGCCGGCGTTGCGCACTGAAAAAACCACGGAGGATTCGATGCTCAGAAGCTTGTCAGAGCCCAAAGGTTACCGCCTCGAAGCACGCGATGGCGAGATCGGGCGGTGCAAAGATTTCCTGTTCGACGATGAGCGCTGGACCCTGCGCTACATGGTGGCCGATACCGGCGGTTGGCTGTCGGGGCGCAAGGTGCTGATCTCACCGGCACAGATCGAGGACCTGGACTGGCAGCTTGAGCATATCGCGGTCAAGCTGACCCGGGAACAGATCGAACAAAGCCCGCCGCTGGAAACCGATGCCCCGGTCTCGCGCCGCTATGAACAAGCCTACAACAGCTTCCATGCGCTCCCGGACTATTGGCTTGGCAGCGGGCTGTGGGGCGACTTTCCGCTCCCCTCCGGTCTGACGGGCACGCAGGCGGCGCGCCTGGAGCCGCTGGCCTACGAGGCCGCGCTGGGGGAGGCGGATGCCGAGTCGGGCGCCAACTCTGACACCAGCCCAGGCGGTATTGCGGAAAATGAAGACGTCCACCTGCGCTCCGTGCGCGAGGTGACCGGGTATGACCTGGTCGCTGTCGGCGCCGAGCGGGATAGCGACGGCGGCAATGGTTCCGAGAAGATCGGACGGATTGTCGATTTCATTGTCGAGGATAGCAGCTGGGCGCTGCACGCGCTGGTTGTGGACAGCTCGCGCCTGCCGCTATCGAAGAAAATTCTGCTGCCAGTCGATGCCGTGATCGACATCGATTGGGTTTCGCGCCAGGTGAACGCGGATGTTCCGCCCGATATCATCGACAAGGCGCCCCCATTTGATCCGAACGAACCCATTAATGCGCGGCTGGAAGTCGTGCGCTATGACGCCGTCGGTCGCCCTTATCGCGCGCAATGAGTTCACGAAAGGACAAGCCTAAAAAGCGGCGCACGGAAGATCCAATGTCTCGTTCCGACTCCAACCGCAAACTCAGCGGACAACTCAAGGCGCTGCGTCACCAGGCCTGGCATCCCGGCGAGCCCGATGGCCCGCCCTGGCGCAATGACATCCACGCACTGATCGCCATCTTTGCGCTCGCCGCCGCCCTGACCCTGCTGCGCTCGCCCGCGCCACAAGAACTGAGCTACACCGAGCTAAAGCAGGCGGAGCGCGAGGATCGCATCGCACAGGTGACCTTCGCAGCATGGGGTCGAGATTGACGCTGAGCCGACCGATACCGGCCTATTGACGCGTGTGTTGAGCAGGCGACCAAGCTGGCCCGGCGTCGAGCGCGACAGCCGGCAGTTGATCGAGGAAAACCGTGATCGGCTTGAACGCCTGGCGAAAAACCTGCTTGAGGCCGAAACCCTGGGGCGCGAACAGATCGACGCCATTCTTGATCCCGCGTCTTGATCCCGCGCGCTGAATTGATCACGCGGGTCACCACTGAAACGCCATCATCGGAGAACAGTATGCCTTATCAGACCACCGCCGATCTTCCCGACTCGGTGCGCGACAACCTGCCCGAAGGCGCCCAGAATATCTATCTGAAGGCCTTCAACAGCGCCTGGGATCAATACGCGGACCAAAGCGATCAGGAAACCACCGCCCACAAGGTCGCTTGGTCCGCGGTGAAACAGCGCTACGAAAAACGCGACGGCCAGTGGGTTTCGCGCTGATCCGGGAAGCCCGCCATTCGTTGCGGTGTTTTCGAGGGGTTAGCCGACTCCACAGCCAACCGAAATCGGTGCTCAGGCGCCATCATCAGCCTTTTGCATTCACCACCAACACACCTACTCTGCGAGGACTCAATGGAACGCATCACCTTACCCAATACCGATCTCAAGGTTTCCCGCATTGGACTTGGCACCTGGGCCATCGGCGGCTGGATGTGGGGCGGAACCGATGAAGAAGCCTCCATCCAGACCGTCCTGCGCGCCACCGAACAAGGCATCAACCTGATCGACACAGCACCGGTTTATGGCTTCGGGCGCAGCGAGGAGCTGGTTGGCAAAGCCATCGCCCAACATGGCCGGCGCGAGGAATTGGTCATCGCCACCAAGACCGCCCTGGAATGGAGCGAGGACCACGGCAGCGTCTGGCGCAATGCCAGTCGCGCACGCATTGAGCGCGAGGTCGAGGACTCGCTGCGCCGACTGGGGACCGACTATATCGATCTCTACCAGGTCCACTGGCCGGACCCGCAAACGCCCATCGCCGAGACCGCCGAGGCCATGCGTGCGCTGCTCGACGCGGGTAAGATCCGCGCCATCGGCGTGAGTAACTTCTCGCCGGCACAATGCGAGGCATTTCGCGCCGTGGCGCCCTTGCATAGCGTGCAGCCGCCCTACAACCTCTTCGAGCGCCAGATTGAGGCCGATCTGCTGCCCTGGGCGCGCGAGCATGCGGTGGTCGCGCTCTGCTACGGCGCCATCTGCCGCGGTCTGCTCTCCGGGCGCATGCAGGCGGACACCCAGTTCGAGGGCGACGACCTGCGCCTGTCGGATCCCAAGTTTCAGCCACCGCGTTTCGAGCAATACCTCGCCGCCGTCGAAGACCTCAAGGCGCTTGCGAGCGAACGCGGCGGCCATTCGGTCCTTGGCCTCGCGCTGCGCTGGCTGCTGCAGCAATACGAGGGCAACATCGCACTCTGGGGCGCGCGTCATCCCGGACAGCTGTCCGCCATCGACGAGGTCTTCGACTGGACACTCAGCGAGGCCGATCTGGCCGAGATCGAGCGGATTCTCGCCAGCCGGATTCAAGACCCCGTTGGTCCGGAGTTCATGGCCCCGCCGGCGCGCGAGCCATCACGTTAAAATTCTCGATCCGGCGTTATCTTTGCAAATTGCAGATAGAAACTGCAAATTGTAAGATTCGGCCATGATTCCCCGTCACGCGCAAGAGACAGCCCTGCGACTCGCGCGCGGTTTCCCCATTCTGGTGGTGACCGGACCGCGGCAATCTGGCAAAACCACCCTGGCACGCGCCCTTTTCCCTGATCGGGACTATGTGACCCTGGAGGATCCAGAACAGCGCGAGTTCGCAACGACTGATCCGCGGCGTTTCCTGGCGCGATTTCGTTCAGGCGCGGTTATCGACGAGGTCCAGCGGGCGCCTGACTTGCTGTCCTACCTACAGGGCATCGTGGATGAGCGCCGCGTGATCTCGCACAGCACCGCGAGCGAATGGCTGTCGGTGCTGGAGGCAAGCTATCTGGTGGTCCGCCTGCCGCCCTACCATGTCAATTTCGGTAAACGACTGGTCAAGAGCCCAAAACTCTACTTTCTCGACACCGGCTTGGCCGCGGCCCTGTTGGGCATCGGTGACGCCGACGGTCTGTCCATCCATGCCCAGCGCGGCGCCCTGTTCGAGACCTGGGTGGTCTCGGAAGTGATGAAACAGCGCTGCAATGCGGGGCAACCTCATGGGTTGTTTTTCTGGCGCGACAACACGGGCAACGCAGTCGATCTGCTGTTCAAGAACGCCGGCCAACTCCATACCGTGGAAATAAAATCCGGCGCGACCTTCACCCGCGACTGGCTCAAGGCCCCGAAACGCTGGCGGCAACTCGCCGGCGATCAGGCCGCCCAACCGCTGCTGATCCATGGCGGCGAGCACGGCTACGAGCGCGAAGACATCAAGATACTTCCCTGGCGGTCCGTCGGTGAGCTTCTTCCTATTCGAACCCATTGGCGACCAAAGGAACGGCATGACGGGTGCTTGAGCGACGAAAAAGACCCTTGATACGACGTATCGGCGGTTTCACGTCAGATAATCCGCTTTTATGTCGCCTAAGCGTTTTTCGCGACATATAATCCGCCACATGCCAAAGCGCATTCCAGAACAAGAACTCAACGCCATCCGCGCCATCGTGGCGAACCATCATCCGAACGCTGTGCCGGTCGGGACCATTCGCGACGCCTTGGCGGATGAGGTTCCGCCGAGAATGCTGCAACGGCGCCTGGCCTTGTTGGTCGCTCGTGCACCTCGCGTATCTACAACCCTTCGAAGACGCAAACAAGCGGGTTTCGCGTCTTGCGGCGAATATCCCCCTGATTCGACAGAACCTCTGCCCGCTGTCATTCGTCGATGTCCCGGAACGAGCCTATATCGATGGCGTGCTGGGTATCTATGAATTGAATCGCGTTGAACTGTTGCGCGATGTTTTCATTTGGGCCTACCAGCGCTCCTGCGCGCGCTACTCCGCCGTGCGCCAGTCGCTCGGCGAGCCGGATCGATTCCGTTTGCGTTACCGCGCGCTGATCGCCGAGGTGGTCGCGGCAGTGGTTCGCGACGGGCTGGACAAGAAGGCCGCAACCGCTTTGATCCGGCAACACGCCGCCGAGCAAGTCCCGGCGGAAGATCAAGGGCGCTTTGTCGAGGTCGCGGAAACCGAGCTGATGAGCCTTCATGAAGGCAACATCGCGCGCTACCGCTTGCGGCCTTCTGAGTACGAGGCCTGGCGGCAAGGCTGGCATTGATGGCGTTTGCGCCTCCCGAAACCCGGAACACACAAAACCCTTTTTCCGCATGTAATCAGAAAGCCGTGGTCCGCGCCCGATTTCGGAATGCGACCCGACCGGGATACAATCAGACGAAACGTCTAAGTGCCAATCGTGAGCGACCTGAACCCACTCCGCCAGCTCTGCCAGCAACTCGCGCGTGCCCAGTCCGAAGCGGCGGCCTTGGGACTCTTTGTCGACGACCGCGAGCTGCTCGATTGCCCCAAGTGCAAGCTCTTCGAGGATGTCACGGCTGGCGGACTGCTCATGACCTCCCGCAAGCTCGCCACTCCAGCCATCGACACCGGCTTGCGGTTTCGCCAGGTTTCTTCCACGACATTCCAATGCCCGGCCTGCGCCGAGATCATCAACATCCAAGAAGACGTCCATGGCGAAGACTAAGCCCGAAAAATCCAAATCCCTCGAATCCTGGATCTGGAACGCCGCCTGCTCCATCCGCGGGGCCAAGGACGCACCCAAGTACAAGGACTACATCCTGCCGCTGATCTTCACCAAGCGCCTCTGCGACGTCTTCGACGATGAGCTAAACCGCATCGCCGCCGAGGTCGGCTCACGCAAGAAAGCCTTCGCGCTCGCCAAGGCCGACCACAAGCTGGTGCGCTTCTACCTGCCGCTGGCGCCGGATGATCCCGAGCAACCCGTCTGGTCGGTCATCCGCAAGCTCGCGGACAGAATCGGCGAAGGCGTCACCACCCAGATGCGCGCCATCGCGCGCGAAAACCCGCTGCTGCGGGGCATCATCGACCGCGTCGACTTCAACGCCACCACCCACGGCCAGCGCGACCTCGACGACGACCGCCTGTCCAATCTCATTGAAGCGATCAGCACCAAGCGTCTGGGCCTGGACGATGTCGAGGCCGACATCATCGGTAAGAGCTACGAATACCTCATCCGCAAGTTCGCCGAGGGCGGCGGCCAGAGCGCCGGCGAGTTCTACACCCCGCCCGAGGTCGGGACTATCATGTCGCGTGTGCTCCAGCCCGAGCCGGGCATGGAAATATACGACCCCTGCTGCGGCTCCGGCGGTCTGCTGATCAAATGCGAGATCGCGATGGAAGAGGCGGCGCAGACCGAGCAACCCGCCCCGCTCAAGCTCTATGGCCAGGAATACACCGCCGACACCTGGGCCATGGCCAACATGAACCTGATCATCCACGACTTCGAGGGCGAGATCGAGATCGGCGATACCTTCAAGAACCCCAAATTCCGCCGACACGGCCGGCTGCGCACCTTCGACCGCGTCGTCGCCAATCCGATGTGGAACCAGAACTGGTTCACCGAGGCCGACTACGACAACGACGAGCTCGACCGCTTTCCCGCTGGCGCCGGTTTTCCCGGCAAATCCTCCGCAGACTGGGGCTGGGTGCAGCACATGCACGCCAGCCTCAACGACACAGGCCGTGCAGCCGTGGTCCTCGACACCGGCGCCGCCTCGCGCGGCTCGGGCAATGCCGGCGCCAACAAGGAAAAGACCGTCCGCCAGTGGTTCGTCGACCACGACCTGATCGAAAGCGTCCTCTACCTGCCCGAGAACCTCTTCTACAACACCACCGCGCCCGGCATCGTGTTGTTCCTGAACAAGGCCAAGCCCGCGCCGCGCCAGGACAAGGTCTTCCTCGTCAACGCCAGCCAGGTCTTCGAAAAGGGCGACCCCAAGAACTTCATCCCCGAGGCAGGCATCGCGCGCATCGCCGACACCCTCATTGGCTGGAAGGAAGCGGACAAGCTCAGCCGCATCGTCGATCTCGCCGAGTTGAAGAAGAACGACTACAACATCTCCCCCAGCCGCTACATCCACACCAGCGACGCCGAAACCTATCGGCCGCTGGCGGAAATCGTCGCCGACCTGGACGCGGTTGAGGCCGAGGCGCGGGAGGCCGATGCGGCGCTGCGTGAAATCCTGCGGAAGATCGGAGTATGAGCGAGCCCCAGGATCTCACCGAAGCCTCCAACCGCCTGCTGGGTGAGTTGCGGGGCATGATCACGGATGCGAGGGAGCAGCTCGCCCAGACCACCAATGCCGGGCTCACGATGCTCTACTGGAACCTGGGGAGCCGGCTGCACCGCGAGATTCTCGGCGAGAAACGTGCTGAATACGGCAAACGGATTGTCGCCGCGGTGGGGCGACAATTGTCCGGCGAGTTCGGAAGCGACCTCAGTGAAAAAACCTCTGGCGCATGGTTCAGTTGTCCAGGATTTTCGGATAACTGCCGCAGGTGACAGAAAGAAGAAAGGACTTTCGGCATGACGAAAAAAGCGACCACCGCGAAAATCAGCGTCCAGGGGACAGACATCACCGTCATACACCATCAGGATGCCGACTTCATCTCCCTGACCGACATGGTGCGACACTTCGACGGTGGTCCCGCTCTGATCGAGCAATGGCTCAAAAACAAGGACACCGTTCTCTTTCTCGGCATTTGGGAGCAACTCAACAACCCGAATTTCAAAACCCCCGAATTCGAGGGAATTAGAAACGAGGCCGGACGGAACAGCTTCTACCTCTCCGCCAAAAAATGAACGCAGACCACGGACGCCATCGGCTTGATCGCCAAAGCAGGTCGCTACGACGGCAAACCCTCACCGCACGGACCGCAAAGGAATTTAAAGGAGGCGAAGAGTGAACGCTAAAAGGAACGCGGACATTCCTGTCCGCGAATCGAAATCCAAACACGGTTTGGAAAACCCAAGCTCCGTTAAAGAAAATTCCGGCGAAGATCGGGCTATGAGCGACGCCAATCTCCTGATCAAACCGTTGCCGACTGGATGGGAAAATCACCAGTTCGCCGACGTGTGTGATCGTGTGAAGGACTCACATAAACCGGTTGAAGGAGGTTCCACGCCTTACGTCGGACTGGAACATCTAGCACAAGGCTTTCCGGCGTTTGTCGGTCGCGGAACGGAAAGCGACATCAAATCTTCAAAGACGGCATTTAAAATTGGAGACATTCTGTTTGGAAAGCTTCGTCCATACTTACGCAAAGGAACACAAGCAGATTTCGAAGGCATTAGCTCAACTGACATTCTGGTGTTCCGTGCGGCGGAAATCTGCGAGTCCGATTTCTTAAAGTATCTCATCCATAGCGACGAGTTCATCGGCCACGCCCAATCAACGACGTCCGGGGTTCAGCATCCGCGAACTTCGTGGCCTTCATTACGGGAGTTCCGCCTTTCGCTCCCCCCACTGCCCGAGCAGAAGAAGATCGCGCACATCCTTTCGACGGTGCAGCGGGCGATCGAAGCGCAGGAGCGGATCATTCAGACCACCACCGAGCTGAAAAAGGCCCTCATGCACAAGCTCTTCACCGAAGGCCTCCGCAACGAACCCCAAAAACAAACCGAAATCGGCCTCGTCCCCAAAAGCTGGGAAGTTTTGACCGTTCAAGACCTCGTCGACCGGAACATTCTTGATAAGCCAATCGATGGAAACCATGGCGAAATCCATCCGAAGGTCTCGGACTTCGTTCCAGAGGGCATTCCGTTCATCATGGCGTCCGACCTAAAAGGCGGCTCGGTAAATCTCAAAACCTGTAACTTCATCACGAAGGAAAGGGCTGATCGCCTACGCAAGGGTTTCTCTTTGCCCGGAGATGTTTTGATCTCCCACAAGGCTACTATCGGAGAAACGGCTATCGTTCCAGAGATTGAGCATTACATCATGCTGACGCCACAGGTCACCTACTATCGCGTGTTGGATCGCGACGCATTGTCGAATCAATACCTGCGCTGCTACTTCGATTCTCCGACATTCCAAAAGCCGTTGAAGAACGTCGCTGGCGACGGATCAACAAGAGCCTACATCGGTATCACGAAGCAACGCGGCCTTCCCGTTCTTCTTCCGGAAATCGACGAGCAGCGGGAACTCGCAGACGTTTCAGGGCGCCTCGACGAAAAGATCCGTCAAGCCATCGCGAAGAAGAATGCTTTCTCCGACCTCTTCCGAACCCTCCTACACGAAATGATGAAAGCGAAGACTCGCGTTCACAAACACGATTTTCCGCAGGAGGACATACCGCATGATTGAAAGGATCGTAATCAGCAATGTCGCGACTTACGGCACCAGTCCGAAAGCGCTGAGTGATCTAAAGGAGATTAACTTTGTCTATGGTTCCAACGGAACCGGCAAGACAACGATCTCCCGGGTTATCGCGGACTGTGCATCGCACACGAATTGCTCGCTCATTTGGCGAGGAGGCTCACCAATGGAGCTTCTCGTTTACAACCGGGATTTCGTGGAACGGAATTTCAATCAGCCTGACGAGCTGAAGGGCATCTTCACACTCGGCGAGAAAGACAAGGCGACGCTCGACAAGATCGACGCGGCGAAGGGCGAACTTGATGAAATCAAGAAGAAGATCGTCCAGCTAAAGTGCGTGCTCCATGGCGAGGATGGAAATGGCGGGAAAGGTGCCGAACTTGCAGATCTGGAGGACACATTTGAAGGCAAGTGCTGGGATCTCAAATTGAAGCACGACGATAAGTTGCAAGGAGCGTTTGCTGGCGTCCGAGGAAAGAAAAGCGCCTTCAAGGCACGCCTCCTTGCGGAATCCGCATCAAACTCGTCGGCGGCTGTTTCTCTCCCCGATCTCGAGAACAAAGCCTCTACCGTTTTCGGGGAAGCTCCACAGGCAGCCCTGACCTTGGCAGTTCCGAATGGGGCTGAACTGCTCGCCCACGAAACCAACGGGATCCTGAAGAAAAAGCTGATCGGAAAGACGGACGTCAACATTGCTGCGCTCATCCAAAAGCTCGGTAATAGTGATTGGGTTAAGCAGGGCCGCGACTACTACGACCCCGATGAACGTGTCTGTCCATTTTGCCAGCAAGACACGCCGCCATCCTTGGAAGACAGTTTGAACGAGTATTTCGACGAGACATTTCTCGCGGACTCTGCCTCCATCGAAAAACTTTACACTGATTACAAAACAGATTCCGGGCGGCTCCAGCAAAACGTTCAGACACTCCTTGATGATCCATCAGAATTTCTGGATACGGAAAAACTTCAGTCCGAAAGCGAGCTGCTCGCCTCAAAAGTTCGGATAAACATCCAGCGCATCGAAGAGAAACGGCGTGAGTCGGGCAAATCCATCGAGCTTGACTCCCTGCAAGACGTTCTGAGTGCGGTTACAAAGCTTGTTGAAGAGGCAAACACTGCGATTCAGAAGCACAATACAATGGTTGCGAATCTTGCAGCCGAACGCACTCTGCTAACCGGCCAAGTGTGGCGATACTTGCTCGATCATGAAATCAAGGCTGACTTGGCAACCTATACCGCCCAGAAGTCGGGAATCGAGAAGGGCATTAAAAACCTCGAAACTCAAATCGCGGACAAGACCAAGGAACTGCGAACCAAAGACCAGGAGATAAAATCTCTGGAGAAGGATACGACGAGCATTCAACCGACAATCGACGGTATCAATGCTTTGCTACACTCTTTCGGCTTCACCGGTTTTGCCTTGGCGAAATCGGAGAGGGAACCGTTTTACAAAATTCAGCGTCCAGATGGCTCGGACGCCAAGGAGACGCTCAGCGAGGGAGAGACGAGCTTCATCACGTTCCTTTACTTCTACCACCTCCTCAAGGGAAGCGAGACCCAGACGGGAATGACTTCCGACCGGGTTGTTGTCTTTGACGATCCAGTCTCAAGCTTGGACAGCGACATTCTGTTTATCGTGAGCAACCTTATAAAGGGCGTGTTCGATGAAGTGCGGAATGGAGGCGGGACGATAAGGCAGGTTTTCGTGCTGACGCACAACGTATATTTCCACAAGGAGGTCTCGTTCCACCCCAAGCGATGCGCGGACGGGCGCTTGAAGGACGAGACGTTCTGGACGGTAAGAAAATCAAACCAGGAATCAAAGCTTCGGCATCACGAGACGAACCCGATCAAGACGTCCTATGATCTTCTCTGGACTGAAGTGCGCAATCCTGACCGAGACAATCTCGCGATTCAGAACACGATGAGGCGGATACTTGAGAACTACTTCAAGATCCTTGGGAACGTCGACCCCGATGACATCAGCGCCCATTTTGAGGGCAAAGAAAAGCTGATCTGCCGGTCGTTGTTCTCTTGGGTCAACGATGGATCACATTTTGCCCACGATTCTCTTTACGTCTCGATCGACGACTCAATGGTCGAAAGCTATTTGAGCGTCTTCAAACGCATCTTCGACGAGACTGGGCACATCGCCCACTACAACATGATGATGGGCGAAACTGCGGCTCCCGCAGCAGTCGAGGCTGTGAATTCAGCGACACCGCTTACCTGAACCATGCCCACACCCGGAGAACGCAAAGCCGTCCAAACCCGGATCCTCGCCTCCGCCGAGGCCATCGGTTGGACAATTGTGTTCCGCGAGAAAGCCGAGCGCCGGCGCGGGTTTGATCTGGACGCGCCGCCCGCCGACCGCGCCAAAAAATACCGTTCGATCTTCTTCGACGACCTGCTCGACGCCAAGGTGCGGGAATTCAACCCGCTTTCCGCCCAGACCGAGGGCGCGTTGCTCGGGCAGTTACGCCGTCTCCGGACCAACATCTGCGCCAACCGGGAATTCATCGAGCACCTGCGCAACCGGGGCAAATGCTTCGACCACCTCGCAGATGTTCATTGTCGGCGGTCAAACCGCACACCTGATGCTTTTCGGACTAAAACCCATGAACAACACGCTGATCGAGGCTGAACTTCCTACGGAGCTTGCAGCTCAAGCCCAAGCATTTGTCGCGGCAGGCTGGGCGACGGACTTCAATGACCTGCTGGCGGAGGCGCTACGGCGATTTCTTGAGTCCCATGAAGCATCGGTGACCGAATCCTTTATCAAGGACGATATAGAGTGGGGTCTCCATGGAAGAGACTGACCAGCGACCGCCGCTGGTAGTCTGTGATGCGGGACCGCTCATTCACCTGGACGAAGTCGGGTGCCTGGACCTGTTGGCTGACTTCCCAGTTGTCTTGGTGCCGGGTGAGGTTTGGCGCGAAGCGCAGCGGCACCGGCCGAGTGTGCTAGTTCAATCTGTTGTGACACTGCGGCAGCTCACATCCACTCGACCCGTGCCGCCCGCACTCGCCGCCATGGCCCGGCTCCTTTCCCTGCATGCAGGGGAAATGGAGGCGCTTCGGGTTGCGCTGGAGCATGATCCCGCTCTGTTGTTGACCGATGACACGGCGGCACGCCTGGCAGCCCGCAATCTCTTGATCAGGGCGCATGGAACACTCGGCATTCTGCTGCGCGCGATCCGTCGCGGTCAGCGGTCGAAGGACGAGCTGATTGAGGTGCTGCGAGAACTGCCCAAAAAATCGACCCTGCACCTGAAGCGCAGTCTTCTGGACGATGTGATCCGCGAAGCCGAAAGACTCCCCTGATACCAATGCCAACCCCCGGCGAGCACAAGACCGTTCAGTCGCGAATTCTGGAATACGCTCAGGCCGTCGGTTGGACCTTTGTGCCCCGCAAGCAAGCGGAGCAGCGGCGGGGGTTTGACCCCGACGCGCCAGCCGCCGACCGCGCCAGGAGCCGCTCCCTCTTCTTCGACGACCTGCTCGCCGCCAAGGTGCGGGAATTCAACTCGCGCTACATCGAGGCCGGGGGCGCGTTGCTCGGCCAGTTCCGCCATCTGCGCGCCGACATCCATGGCAACCGGGAATTCGTCGAGTATCTGCGCAACCGGGGCAAGTTCTTCGACGTGGATGCGAAGCGCGAGCGCGACCTGATCCTGATCGATTATGAGCATCCCGAAAGGAACGTCTACGAGGTTACCGAGGAATGGGCCTTTCACAACGGCCACCATGGCACGCGCGAGGATGTCGTCTTTCTCATCAACGGCATCCCGGTGCTGGTGATCGAGTGCAAGAACGCCAACAAGGACGAGGCGATTGCGCTGGGGGTGGACCAGATCCGGCGCTATCACCGCGAGACGCCCGAGCTGTTCGTACCACAGCAGCTGTTCACCGCCACCGATGCCATCGGTTTTTGCTACGGGGTTAGCTGGAACACGGTGCGGCGGAACATTTTCAACTGGAAGGACGCGGAGGTCGGCAAGCTGGAGGCCAAGGTGAAGGGCTTCTGCGCCATCCCGCAAATGCTCGGCTTCCTGAAGGATTACATCGTCTTTGCCGAGAAGGACGAGGAGCTGAACAAGTACATCCTGCGCCAGCACCAGACCGGCGCGGTGGAGGCGGCGGTCCGCCGCGCCCTTGATCCCCTGCGCACCCGCGGTCTGGTATGGCATACCCAGGGCAGCGGCAAGACCTTCACCATGATCAAGGCGGCGGAGCGCTTGTTCCGCGCGCCCGAGGCGGACAAGCCCACCGTGCTGCTGATGATCGACCGCAACGAGCTGGAAGATCAGATGCTGAAGAACCTCGCGGCGCTGGGCCTGGGCAATCTGGAGCACGCCGGCAGCATCGCCCGGCTCAACCAGCTGTTGCGCGACGACTATCGCGGCATCATCCTGACCATGATCCACAAGTTCCGCGACATGCCGGCGAACCTCAACAGGCGCGCGAATATCTACGTGCTGATCGACGAGGCCCACCGCACCACCGGCGGCGATCTCGGCAATTTTCTGATGGCTGGTCTGCCGAACGCGACCTTCATCGGCTTCACCGGCACGCCGGTGGACAAGACAGCTTACGGCAAGGGCACCTTCAAGACCTTCGGCAGCGAGGACGACCAGGGCTACCTGCACAAGTATTCCATTGCCGACAGCATCGAGGACGGCACGACACTGCCGCTCTACTACCAGCTCGCGCCGAACGAGATGCTGGTCCCGCACGAGACGCTGGACAAGGAGTTCTTGTCGCTGGCCGAGGCCGAGGGGGTAGCGGACATCGAGGAGCTGAACAAGATCCTCGAGCGGGCGGTGAATCTGAAGAACTTTCTCAAGGGCAAGAAACGGATCGGGAAGGTGGCCGAGTTCGTCGCCCGCCACTATCGCGAGAACGTCGAGCCGCTCGGCTACAAGGCGTTTCTCGTCGGCGTGGACCGCGAGGCCTGCGCCCACTACAAGCACGCGCTGGACAAGTTTCTCCCGCCCCAGTATTCGGAGGTCGTCTATACCGGCAGCAACAAGGACTCGAAGCGGCTGAAGGCATTCCATCTCGAACCGAAGCGGGAGCGGCAGATCCGCAAGAGCTTCAGCAAGCTCGACCAGCAACCCAAGATTCTCATCGTCACCGAGAAACTGCTGACCGGCTTCGACGCGCCGGTGCTCCATGCCATGTATCTCGACAAGCCGATGCGGGATCACACCCTGCTGCAGGCCATCGCCCGGGTGAACCGCCCCTATGAGAACGAGGCGCGGGAGATGGTGAAGCCCCACGGCTTCGTGTTGGATTTTGTCGGCATTTTCGACAACCTGGAAAAGGCGCTGGCCTTCGATAGCGACGAGATCAACGCCATCGTCAAGGACCTGAAGCTGCTCAAGGTGCTGTTCAAGAACAAGATGGCGTCCGAGGCTCCGGCCTACCTCGGCCTGATTGAGCGCCACTTCAACGACAAGGACGTGGACACCCTCATCGAGCACTTCCGCGACCCCGAGCGGCGCAAGGCGTTCTTCAAGGCGTACAAGGAAATCGAGATGCTCTACGAGATCATCTCGCCCGATGCCTTTCTGCGGCCTTTCATGGACGACTATGCCACCCTGTCCGCCATCTACGCGGTGGTCCGCAAGGCGTACAGCAAACGCGTGTCGGTGGACCGAGATTTCCAGCGCAAGACCAACCAGCTGGTGCAGGACCAGGTCAGCATCTACGAGGTGCAACGCGTCGACGGGCTGGTCGAGATCAATGCCGAGACCATCGAGCTGATCAAGCAGCGCCAGGGCGGCGACGCCACCAAGGTGATCAACCTGATCAAGGGCATCGAGCGCAAGGCCGAGGAGGAGAGCGAGGACCCCTACCTGATCGCCATGGCCGAGCGCGCGCGGGCGGTGCAGGATGCCTTCGAGAGCCGCCAGCTCGACACGGCGGAGGCCCTGGCGGCACTGCTGCGGGAGGTCGAGTCGAACGAGACCCGAAAGCAGGAGCAGGCCGAGAAGTCCTTCGATGGCCTGACCTATTTCGTCTACCGGACCCTGTTGGATGCCGGCATCGGCAACCCCGAGGCCGTCAGCCGCAAGATCCGGCTGGCCTTTGGGGAATTCTCCAACTGGAAGCGAAGCGAGAACGCCTTGCGCGAGCTGCGCAAGCAGGTGACCTTCGCGCTCTTGGCCGAGACGGAGGATCTGGACCGGGTCACGACATTGGTGGATGAGCTATTCACACTGCTCGACAAGGCGCAGCGGATCTAACGGGATGGCCGATGCCGCGCGCAAACAGGCATTCAAACACCGGGTCCGCCATTGGGCGGATCGGTTGGAGGTGCGGGTGGTCCAGCTCAGCGTCCGTCCCATGCGCAGGAAGTGGGCGTCCTGCTCCACCAAGGGTCGGCTGAATTTCAACGACGCACTGCTCGGGCTGGATACCGAGCTATGGGACTACGTCATCGTCCACGAGCTGCTGCACTTCTCGGTACCCAATCACGGCAAGCTCTGGAAGAGCCTGATGCAGGCGCACCTGGGGGATTACGCGGCAATGGAGCAACGGTTGGCCGAGATGGCCAGCTCGGCACGGGCATGACGGCCCGCCGCTCCTTGAGGATCTCATGCAGACGGTTTGCCTTAGAAGTCGAGCCAACCGCCAATCGCCCAGGCGCCGAGTCCAACTCTTTCTCCGCGCATGAGGATGTCGTGGTGCTGGCCGCCACCAATCGGCCGGATGTGCTCGACCAGGCACTGTTGCGTCCCGGACGCTTCGACCGCAAGGTCTATCTGGAAATGCCGGATCGCGAAGCGCGCCTCGCCATCCTCAAAATCCACGCGGCCAGGGTGGCCATGGCGGAGGATCTGGATCTGGCGCGGGTGGCCGAGCGCACGGTCGGTTTTTCCGGGGCCGATCTTGAGAACCTGGTCAACGAGGCCGCCTTGCTCGCCGGGCGGGCGCGCAACCAGGAGGTCGGAATGTCCGAGTTCACCCGCGCCCGCGACAAGATCGTGCCGGCGTGTGGCGGTGAGTCCGGGCTGGTCTAAGCCGCGCTGAAATCCTTAAGAAGCTGATCCGTTTTCGCCGCCATCACGAAGTCATTGCGGTGCAGCCCGCCGATTTTGTGGGACCACCAGGTGACGATGACACTGCCCCACTCGGTCGTGAGCTTCGGATGATGGCCTTCGCGCTCGGCGATCTCGCCAACACGGTTGGTAAAGGCAAGCGCTTGGACGAAGTCGGGGAACTCGAAACCTCGCTCGAGTTGACGCACCCCGTCACGGGTTTCGACCCGCCAGTTCGGGATCTCGGTCATCAGGTCGTTCATCTCCTGAGCGGAGATTTGCGACGCATCGACGCGGCACGCATCGCAGGATTCTTGGCTGAGTGTTGTCATAGAATTTCTCCTCGTGTTTTAACCCTTGATGATACGCGAGTCTGTTGGCTCGATGCAGTTTACAGCGGTCAATTCAACTTCTCGATCACACCGCAGGCAATGCGCGGCCCGGCCGCGCCAGCGGGTTGAGACTGGTAATCATCCGGGCCTTGATGAATGACCACTGCAGCGCCGTCGTCATCAAAGATTTGCGCGTCCATGTCCGAGACGCGCGTCATCACCTCGAGATTCAACTGGCCGCTATCCGGCACATGGATATTGGGCATGTCGCCAAGGTGCGGCCCTGCCTCGGGAATGTAGCCGTGTGCACGTGGCGTCTCGCCGGTGAGATGACCGCCAGCGGACTTGAACGGCGGTTCACACAGGCCCGTCTCATGCAGATGGAAGGCATGCACGCCGCTCGGCAGACCATCAAGCTTTGCGTAAAGCAGCACCCCATTCGGGGTCTCGGCCATGGTGATTTCTCCGACCTTGTTGCCGTCGCGATCATGCAGTTGGCTTTCGCCCAGGGTCGCCGTGGCGCCGGCCGGAAGGCTGAGCAGCATTCCAAGGCAGGTCGCGGGCAAGACAAGCCATGCATGGCGACGAAACGATGTGGAATTTGTGTGAGGCATGAGTAAGTCTCCTTAATGCTGGGTTGATGGACTTTCAGGAATCTCTGACAAACAGCTCCGCGGGTCGCGCCCGCGAAGCCCTTGCGCGCCCACCAGTCGCAGGGCAAGCAACCAGGATGCCGATCCCGATGATCCTGCGTCGCGCTCCAGGCATCGCGCGCCCGAAGGCGCTTTCCGTGCCACGACGGCCGGTGGTCACGACCCCATCACGGGGTTCTTTCCACCACCTCCGGTGGAATTGCCCCACTCCAGTCGTTCCCTAGCCCCAAGACTTTTTCCTCGGCAAACCACTCGCCGCGCGTGAAGGCTCCGCCCGAGCACTCGCGTTGCCCCCCGGCAGCGCGCGGTTTGCCGACCAAGGCACCCTTCTTGCAACCCGGTTGGGGAGCGCATTGCAGCGTGCCGGTCGTTTCGGCGACCGCGCGCGTTGCAATCCCTTTCAAACCCTCAACCAAGGAGCCGAACCCCGATGGCCGATTCGACCAAGGGTCTGCATGAAGACCCGGCTGAACTCAGCGCACTGACCCAGGACGTGCATCGCGCGCTTGTCTCTCTGCAAGAAGAACTCGAGGCGGTCGACTGGTATCGCCAGCGCGCCGAGGCCTGTCGCGACGGCGAGTTACGCGCGGTGCTCTTGCATAACATGCGCGAAGAAATCGAGCACGGCGCCATGGTGCTGGAATGGCTGCGCCGCCGCGATGCCGCCTTCGATGAGCATCTGCACACCTACCTCTTCACCGAAGTACCGATCACCGAAGCCGAGGAAGCCGCGACCCAGGGCGATGCACAGACCGCCGCGGAAAACCCCGCTCGCGAGCGCCGCCCGGCGCCGCCGCGAGGACTCACCCTTGGCAGTCTGAAACAACCCAACCAGGAGGTTTAAGAATGAGTAATCTGAATCGCGAGGCCGCTGGCCTGCCCGAATCCGTCTGGGAACGCATCGATGCGAGCGCGCTCGATGCGGCGAGCGACCTGCTCACCGGGCGCCGCTTCCTGGATCTCGACGGCCCTTATGGCCTGGGGCTGACCAGTCTCGAGGCGGGTCCGGAAACCATGGCCGAGGATGCCAGTGACGACCTGGCCGCGACCATTGGCAGTCGCGCGCTGCCGGTGCCGCTGCTGCAACGCTCATTCAGCCTGAGCCGCCGCCGCATTGAGGGACACATGGACCTCGGGCTGCCGCTCGATCTGCGCGCCGCCGAGGACGCCGCCGAAGCCGTCGCCCGCCGCGAAGAGCAGGTCATCTACCAGGGTGTGCCGGAACTTGGCCTGGAAGGTTTGCTAAACGCCAGCGGCCGTGCCACCTCGCCCGCTGGCGATTGGACCCAGGTCGAGCAGGCGCTCGATGATGTGCTAAACGCGGTCAACCAGCTCGACGCCAATGGCTTCAGCGGCCCTTATGCCCTGGCGCTGTCGCCGGCCCGTTACAACGCCCTGTTCCGCCGCTACCAGTGCGGCGACATGCTACAAGTCGACCATCTGCGCCGCCTGTGCGAGGCCGGCGTCCATAAGGCCCCCATCGACGGCGCCGTGCTGGTCGACCCGCGCGTTGGCGAGCTCAAGATCGGCCAGGATCTGCGCGTCGGCTTCGCCGCCAGCGACGGCATCCATCTGAAGCTGTTTATCTCCGAAAGCCTGGTGTTTCTACTCGATGATCCAGCGGCGATCTGTACTCTGGACGGCGACGGCTGAATCGGGCGCGACCTCGACATGATGTTGCCCGCTATTCGTTCGTTGATCGCATGGCGCCTTAGGTTCTTGCCGTAGCCATCCAGATAAAAGCTGCGATAGGCATCGTCGAACAGGATGCAGCGGGTATATTCGGCATGCAGCGCGAAGTCCGCCGGAATCTTCTTGCATCAAGCCCGAATCACTTGCACACAGCGCCCGCCCGGGCTGCGCACCTGCTCGACGCTGGTGCGCTCGGCGATGGGCGGCTGTCCGGCGCGGCGGTCGAACAACACCAGCCAGCCGTTGTCCAGTCCCAGGCCGGCCAGATAGCCGTCAAGCTGGATTAAGCCCTGCGTGAGTGGATCGGGACGACCGTCGCGCCAGACTTTCAGCTCCAGGCCGAGGGTCGTCTCGCCATGGCGCAGGCACAAATCCATGCGCCCCGCGCCGATGTCATACTCGCGCTCAAGGCTGCCGCCGCCATTCACGACCCGATGCAAAAAGGCCATGAGCACCAGGTGCGGGGCGATTTCAGCATAGGGTGCGCTACGCAGCAGTGGCTCCCCGTGCTGGCGCCAGAAGTCGAGAAAGGCCTTTAGCAGTCGCTCGGGGTCGAGCCGGCCTTGGGCATCGAGCCAGATGGGAGCACTCCGCGGCAGCGAATCTTGCGGCCCCGATGCCAGCATGCGCGGCAGCACTTCGCGATAG
The DNA here is from genome assembly GCF_036208045.1 of Thiorhodovibrio winogradskyi. Lineage (NCBI taxonomy): Bacteria > Pseudomonadati > Pseudomonadota > Gammaproteobacteria > Chromatiales > Chromatiaceae > Thiorhodovibrio > Thiorhodovibrio winogradskyi. The sequence continues at coordinate 3,696,790 of NZ_CP121472.1, forward strand.
ATGGGATTGGCCACCTCCAGCCCGCCGCCCTGGGCGCGGCGCAGCAGACCAAGGTCGACCAGGTCGTCGCGATCATCCAGAGGCACGCTGTCCAGCGTCTCACCGGCCAGCATCGGCTCGATGACGCGCCGCACCCGCTCCTCGCGCAGCTTGTCGGCAAGCTGATCGAGATGGGTGACGCGCTCGACAATCATGGATTCCTTGGCCGCATCGATCATCGCGACACTGATGGCTCGGCGGCGATCCCGCCCCTCGGGTTGTTCAAAACAGGTGCGATCAGCGAGCGCATTGACCAGCCAGGGCTGGCCTTGGGTCAGCTCCCACACACGCGTGAGCGCCTGGGGGGTGAAGGCCTGACCGGTCTCCTGGGTGTGCTCTTGCAGCAGCCGATGGGTTTCCTCCGCCGAGAAGTCGCCCAACCGCAGCGATTTGGCCTTAACGTTGAGGGCACTGCCGCCGGTGATGGGCGCCGGCTCGGAGCGCGCGTGGATGCGGTAGTCGCGCAGATCGCGCACACCGCACAGCATCACGCTTTGGGGAAAGGGCAGCCCCGGGCGCTGGGTGTAGCCGGTGCGCAGTTGCCGCAGCAGGGACACCAGGGTATCGCCGATCAGGGCATCGACCTCGTCGAGCAGCAGCACGATGGGGCGCTCGGCCGCCGCGCTCCAGCGGGTGAGCATGCCGCTCAGCGCACCGTCGGCGCCCTGTTCAGCCAGGGCCTCGTTAATCCAGGTAAACAGGCGCTCCTCGCCAAGAAGGCCGCGTGCCGAAGCGCCGATAGCGCCACAGATGGCACGCATGGCGCGGGGCACATCCTCACGCGCGGTCTGCGCCGTTTCGATGTTGACATAGAGCGCCTGATACGGCCCGACACGATTAAGATGCTCCATCAGCGCGATCATGCAGCTGGTCTTGCCGGTCTGGCGCGGGGCGTGGAGTAGGAAATACTTCTGGCGCCCGATCAGCCCGAGAATCTCGTCCAGATCCCAGCGCGTGAGCGGCGGCAGGCAGTAATGCTGGGTGCAGTGGACTGGCCCTTCGGTGTTAAAAAAGCGCATCTTGACGGTGCTCCGGCGAAACAAGAGTCAGTAGCCAAGCATAGCAGCCCTTGGCGCTAACCTTGGATTCCGAGCGAGGATGGCGTCGGGTGAATCTTGCTCACCCAGGGTCATGCCAGCAAACGCCAAGCTGCTCGGGCGCTTCAAGCCCTCAGTCGCCTGAATCAGGATAGACGCGCACCTGTGCGCGCTCATCTAGGGCCACCGGGCTTGGCATGGGCGGCGCCGTGCGCAGCTCCCGCGCCGAGATCGCCAGGTACAAGGTTTCCTCTTGACGGTTGAGCGAGTTGATCGACTGCCTCGGCAGCAGGCATGGCAGTTCGCCCTCCTCGCCGAGTGCCACCTCAAGATACATCAAGGCCCAATCACGGTCATCCAGCACCAGGTCGTTGATCCTTATCGCCACACCGTCGGCGGTTTCGGCGGACCAACCGAGCAGGGTTTCGGCGCGCAGCAGGTCATCCGCCGACAGATTAGTCTCGGCGCCGAGATCCGCCGCGACCTCGCTCTCCAACTCATCGGTTGGCGCCGGCGGCGGATCGACCACGTCTTCCGGATCGATCTCGGCACGCCAATGCGCCTCCCAGGACGCTGGCAGTGCCGCTTCGTCGCCAAAACCGGCGAGTCCGTCCTCCATGACCAAGGCTGGACTCGATGCGAGCATCTCCGCATCGACGTCCAGCTCAAGCTCGGCACGCGCCGCGCCATAGCCGGTGACCATGCGCGGGGCGATCAGCAACTCGCGCTCCGGCGCCCAGCCTTCCGCCTCGGCCACAAGCAGGCGGGCCGTCCAGGAATCGCGATCAAACAGCAGATCGCGCAGACCAGCGGTCAGGCCGTCGGTGGTGCGCAAGCGCCAGCCAAGGAGGGTATTCACTGAAAGAAAGTTCTGATTCATTACTTGCTCCGTTTACCCATCGCGCCCGCCGTGCTTGCGGTGACTTGAAGCCACAGGCTCGACCTCCCTGTCGCGCCACACCGCGTGACAGCCAGGCGAACAAAAGGCCAGCGTATAGTCCTGCCCCTCGGGATGCAGCGCCTCGTCGGGAGGAATCTCGCGTTGGCACTGCTCGCAGTGCAAAGTGTGGGGCCAGTGGCTTGCCTGGCCCGGATGCTGGTCAATGGGACTCTGGTCAATGGGACTGTGATCAGTTGGATTGTGATCAGTTGGATTGTGATTCATTGGGTTGTCACCGATTGAGTTGTCATCCTTGACTGACAGCCTAGCCCTCCGCCTCCCAGCCGGTCATGCCGCGGAGTACACCTTGTAGACCTCTCGCTGACCGCGTGCCTTGAGCACGCTGGCCGCGACCGAAGAGCGATAGCCACTGTGCCGACCCAGGTCGCGCGCTTCGGCAAACTAGATCTCGACAGCGCGGCGCACATCGAGCACCAGTGCCTCGCCGCTGTCCTCCGAACCGACGAGATAGGAAGCATGCCCAAGGCTGGGCAAATAGAACTGTTTGAAAACCATCAGTGCGCTCCGCAAGGCTGTTGGCAGGCTCGGGTGAACCCGTCCAAGGACCAACCGCGCTGCAAAGGCCGCGCCAAGCTTGGAACGCACAGAATCTGGGCGCCAAGACCGCCAACCGCGGCCTCAACCAGCCTGTCTTGGGGTGGAGCACACTCACCTGACTGGACCAATTCAACCGGAGACTGGGGCAAATGCCCAATCGCGCAGGCGCAGTGTGCCGATACGCATGACCGAAGGCTCGGCGCCCGCGCCTTCGCTGCCGCGAGAGCGCTGGGATTGGCGTGATGGCGACCTGACTTGGCATGATCGCTGCTGATCCATTGCCTCATTGCCGGCGATCAGCGTCACCTGAAACGGCTACCCCTTGCCTCCTGTTCCCGTTTTCAACCCCGCTGATCGCTCTCCCTTTTCCAAACCCCTTTTCCAAACCCCTTCTCCAAACCCCTTCTCCAAACCCCTTCTCCAAATCAGGGAGTCCAAACATGACCAAGCACCCACTTCAGCAAACAACGCAGCAACAGAAACCCATCGCCGCCCTCGCCGCCGTCCTCTTTGCTGTGGCGCCCTTGGCCGCTCCACTGCAAGCACAGACCAAACTCCCGGATGCCGGGGAACGCATTCCGGGCTCGGATGTCGCGTTGGAAGCGCGCTTAATCACGGCTTACAGCCTCAATGAGTATCTGAATCCCTACGACCTGAAGGTGGACGTCGAGAAAGGCCTGGTGACCTTGCGCGGATCGGTGCCGAGCGAGGTGCAGCGCTGGCTGAGCGAACGCCTGGCGCGTGACCTGGGTATTGGCGGCGCCATCGACAACCAGCTCGAAGTCACTGCGGTCGTCGGCGACGCCACACCAAGCGACCTCTATCGCCTGGTGGCGGACACCAATACCACCACTCGAGTGCAATTGCGTCTGCTATGGAACCAGGCCACTGGCGATCAGCCCATCCTGGTCAGCACCTCCGATGGGCGGGTCCGGCTTCATGGCACAGCGGGCAGCGAACGCGCAAGCGAGGCGGCGCTACGCCTGGCGAAGCAGACCAACGGAGTGCGCTCGGTCAATAATGACATCAAGATCGAACAGAACCCCTCGGCGGCCAGCGCCAATCTAACACTGGATAACACGGATGCCGGCATTGCCGAGCGCCTGCGCGAGAGCTTGCGCTTCGACACCCGGGTGCCGGCGCGCGACATCGACACCAAGGTCCGCGACGGCGCGGCCATTCTGACAGGGAAGGTGCAAACCGAGACTCAGCGCGAACAGGCGAGCGCCATCGCCAACCGTCTGGTCGGCGTGACCCGAGTTGAGAATCGCCTGCGTGTCGAACCTCAGGCTTAAAGGACCCTTGGGCGGCCCTTCACCTGGCAACCCGTGACTGAGTCTCTGTCATCGGCGTCGCTGGCGATGAACCGCACTATTCGCTATTCGCCGTCGATGCATAGAGATTCAATTCCAATTCCGGGGACATACTTAATTCCTAGGCGCGGACCGACAAATGGTGAATTCCAGTAACAGTTTACCGAACAGCAATGCCGGAGACCATCCGCGCCGAGATCGACTGGCGCCATCAATGGATTTTACCGATGATATCATGATATCATTCCCGGCAAGAAACCCAGAAACATTCTGTGCTCTATGGCTCAAGTCATCGTTCGAAATCTTGACAATACGCTGAAAAACTTGCTCAAAAAACGTGCACAGCGCCACGGCTGGAGCATGGAGGAAGAGGTCCGGCAGATTCTCCGTCGCGCGATGAACGAAGAACCGGCACCGGAACCTCGTCTGGGTTCGCGTATTGCTGCACGTTTCTCGGGCATCGGCTTAGAAGCGCCATTGCCGGAAGGTCAGGGTCAACAGATCGATCCTCCCTGCCTTTGACAGATGATTATCCTCGATACCAACGTGCTCTCGGCACTGATGCAGCAGCAGCCCGATGCCGTTGTGGTTGGATGGCTAGATAGACAAGCGGCGGAAACCGTCTGGATTAGCAGCATCACCCAGTTCGAGGTTTACTACGGGTTGAATGTGCTTGCTGATGGTCAACGAAAGATCTTATTGCATCAGCGCTTCAATGAAGTGGTGCAAATAGATCTTGCCAACCGCATCGCGGTTTTTGACGTACGCGCTGCCAACCATGCAGCACAACTTGCCGCGGATCGCAAAATGCGTGGTCGTCCCGTTGATATCCGCGACACCTTCATTGCCGGTATTGCCATCACCCATGGCGCGACGCTCGCAACGCGTAATACTAAGCATTTCGAGGACTTGCCAAACTCTGTGGTCAATCCGTGGGCAGGCTAGCTCGCGGGGGTTGAATTAAAAAAACTATGCAGGCCATCCAAGTCTAAGTCTCGAGATTCATCCTGTATATAGACCGACACTATCGGTCTGGAAAATAATTTTGAGTCGCTTGCTTTTTTGGGGGAAAGCTGGCGGTCGTGGAGCATGTTTGCCGCTGCTCGATGCCCGAGCGCGCCTCGCCGCGCAAGGGTGCTAGGCCTAAACCACCGCTCGGCTGGGCGTCGCGCAACATCGCCGTCAAGCGCCGCGATCATGATGCGCGGCCTCGACTTCCTCGTCACGGTAGTGCGGATCGGTCCAGGCGCGTGGCAGCGCCTCGCCGGAGGGAAACTGCAGCGCCTGTTTGGCGACGGATTCAGCATCCTGCACTTCCTCGCCGTAGTGTAGGCGCATCGCGACCTGTTCGTGCAGTGGATTGATCAGGTCTTGCAGCTCAACGACCTGCATCAGCTTTCCGGTTGAAGTGTGTTTGAGAAACATGGGACCTCCTGGGTCAGTGGGTGATGGGGATCGTCTTTCATCATCGTGGTACTCACAAGTATCAGCCCCGCGCCGCTTGCCAGTAGCATTGCAGGCGTCGGTCGAGCTGCTTCGGCTTCTCCGCGTACAGGCGAGAGCCGAGTCCATGGGCGGCCTCGCGAAGTTGCGCGCTGCGCTGCGCGCTCAGCGCGAGCAGGATCTGCTCGGGGTCGCGGTTTGGGCTGAACGCATCGGCCTGGTCGATGAGCTGCTCGAGCACCGCAAGATCGTGGTCATCGCCAAGCAGGTCGCCGAGGTGCTTGGCCTCCTTGTAGGTCGCTTTGAGCACGCGTGGCCAGGCCGCGCGTACCAGTCTCAGGTGATAGCGCAAATACTTGGCGCGCTTGCGCCATTCATGGAAAGCCGCGACGCTCGGCTGCGCGTAGGCATCCTGCATGGCCCGACGGCCGCGTTGGTAGGTCTTGTGCAAGCCGGCCCCGATCAATGACCAACCGGCTTCCCCGTGCGCATCGGCGTGAGCACGATCAGTTGGAAGCACCCACTCCGGAACGCGCTCGCGGGCCGCGACCAGGGCGGTGCGCGCCAGATCAAGCTGCTCGTCGAGTGCTTGAGCACCGGCCGCGACCGAGGCCTTGTGATCCTCGAACCCTTGCCGCAGTGGCGCGAGCGACTCAGGATCGAGATTCGCGCGGAAATGGTCGATCAAGGCGTCAAAGGTCTCGATCGCCGCCTCGGCATCGCGCAGCCCCGAGAGCGCGGCGGCGGCATCGCGAAAGACCGCGTTTTCCTGCTTGTAGAGACTCGGCACCGCCGGTCGAATCAGCCGCAGCAGGCCGCGCAGCTTTTTGCAATCCTTGCGAACCTCGTGCACGGCTTCATGGGGCGCGGCCTCGGCGGCTTCGATCTGGGCAAGCGCATGATCGATCAAGTTGATGGCAATGCGTCGGACCTCGGCGTCAAGCGGCTGTGCTGGGTCGAGTTCGTAGGCCATGGGCCTCCGACCGCCGCTGGGTTCGGCGTTGCTGTTGGGCATGGAATCCTCCGTTGGTCTGGGACTTGCGCACACTTGCCCGGGTGCCGGCGACGGGCCGCCGGCCGGCACAGGTCGGCGCCATCAAGCGGCGATGGCCAGCGCCTCACGCTCAATCTGCCGGCCCGAGAGCCGATGGCGCTCCAGCAGTTGTTCTGGCGCGCCAGAGCGCGGATCCCCGCTGACCCCAAGCCGGAACACCCGAGCGAGCCGCCCGATCTGGGCCGCGACCGCGTCACCAAGCCCAGCGTCGCGATGATGGTCCTCGACCACCAGCAGGGTTCCGGTCTCCTCGGCGGCCCGCTGCAGGGTCGCCACATCGAGCGGCTTAATCGAGTAGGCATCGATCACCCGCGTGTGCACGCCCTGCTCGCGCAGGCGCGCGCTCGCCTCCAGGGCGGTGTGAACCGTGATGCCGGCGGCCACCAGGGTGAGGCGGTCATCGAGCGATTCCACCAGGGTCTTGCTACCGCCGATCTCGAACCGCTCGTCGGACGGGTAAAGCACCGGCGTCTTGCCGCGGGTGGTGCGCAGATAGACCATGCCGTCGTGCTCAAGCCCGGCCTCGGTCAAGCGCTCGGCGCTGACGCCATCGCTGGGATAGAGCACCGTGGTGCCATTGAGGGCACGGAACATCGCGATGTCCTCAAGCCCCATCTGCGAGGGGCCGTCCTCGCCGATCGACACCCCGGCATGGCTGCCGCAAATCAGCATGCGCGGATGTTGCGAATGGGCCGCCATGCGGATGCTGTCGAAGGCGCGGGTCAGAAAGGCGGCGAAGGTCGCGACACAAGGCCGCTTGCCGCTGGCGGCAAGGCCAAGCGCCACCCCAAGCATGTTCTGCTCGGCGATCCGCGCCTCGACAAAGCGTTCGGGATAGGTCTCGGCGAACAACTCGGTCTTGGTGGAGTTCTTCACATCGCCATCGACCACGACGAGATCGGCGAAACGGCTGCCGAGCTTCCGCAGCGCCGTGCCGAAGGCGGCGCGGGTCGCGACCTCCTCGCCGCGTTCATACGCGACCTTCAGCGGCGGTTGACTGTACTCTTGCGCGTCTTCCCTGGTGTTCCGAGCGATGGTCGCGCGCCTCGGCTCGGCACGCGGCACGCGGCGCGGCTCCATCTCTAGGCGGACCTCCGGCGCGGCGATCCCGGCGAGCGCTTGGGCCAACTGCTCCTCGTCGAGCGCCTTGCCGTGCCAGCCCGCGGCGCCTTCGAGGAAGGAGACCCCCTTGCCCTTGATGGTTCGCGCGATGATCGCTGTCGGACGGTCCCCGGGAGCCCCGGAATCGGAGGCTCGCGTCGCCTTGAGCGCCGGCAGGATGGCGGCGAAGTCGTGGCCGTCGATCTCCAGCGCGCGCCAGCCGAAGGCACGGAAGCGCCCGGCCAGCACCGAGGTGTCGTGCCCGTAGGGGGCCGGTCCGCTTTGCGCGAGGCCATTGGCATCGACGATGGCGACGACCTGCCCGAGTCCTTGATCGGCGGCGAATTGCGCCGCCTCCCAGACCGACCCCTCCGAGCACTCGCCATCGCCGAGCAGGCAGAACAGCCGAGCCTCGATCCCGTCGAGGCGATCCGCCAAGGCCATGCCATTGACGGCGGAGAGGCCCTGCCCCAGGGAACCGGTGGCGACCGGAATCCAGGGATTGCGCGGGGTCGGATGGCCCTCCAGATCGCTGTCGTGCTGTCGAAGGGTGAGCGGATCGGTGCTGATCGCCCCGGCCTCGAACAAGGCCGCCCACAGAATCGGCGCGGCATGGCCCTTGGAGAGCAGGAAGCGATCCTGGTCGCGAGCGCCGGGCGCGCTCGGGTCCCAGCGCATCTCGTGGAAGAACAGCGCGGTGATCAGGTCGGCGCACGACAGTGATGATGTCGCATGACCCGAGCCGGCATGACTGGTCATGCGCAGCACCGATGCGCGCAGACGCTTGGCTTGGCCGAGCAGCGGCGAGGCACGCCCCGTCGCCGCCCGGGCATCCCGGAAGCGCTCCATGCGCTCGGCGAGTCGCTGTAGCAGCTGATCATAGGGGTCGATGAACTTCTGCACCCCGTCGGCGACCAGCTGATGGGTGATGGCATCAAGGTCGATCGCGAGGTTGCGCTCCAGGCGCTCGAGCAAGGTCGCCGCCTCGGTGAAGCGCTCGGGCGCCGGCACCTCAATGCGGCCGTGGTCGTTGAAGGCGTCCGCGGTCGCCTCGGGCATGGTCGAGATGGTCTCCGGCAGGATCAGTGCGTCGATGTAGTGGGTGTCCGACAGGCTCGGGTCCTTGGTGCCGGTACTGGCCCAGACCAGCCGTTGCGGACGCGCGCCGGCCTTGGCCAATCGCTGCCAGCGCTCGCTCTCGCCGACCTCGCGATAACGCGCATAGGCCAGCTGGGCGTTGGCGACCGCGGTGCGCCCGAGCAGGGACTCGGCCTCGGCGACAAGGCCCGCGCTGACCCGCGCACCCATGCGCTGGCGCAGTTCGCGATCCACGGCGGTGTCGATCCGGCTCAGGAAGAAGCTGGCCACCGAGGCGACGCTATGCAGATCCTTGCCATCGCGCAGCCGCTGCTCCATGGCACGCAGGTAGCATTGCAGGGTCTCCTCGTAGGCATCGCGGCCGAACAGCAGGGTGATGTTGACCTTGATGCCATCCACCAGCAACGCCTCGACCGCATCCAAACCTTGCGGCGTACCCGGCACCTTGATGAACAGGTTGGGACGCCCGACCCGGTCCCAGAGTTCGCGCGCCTGTTGCCGGGTCGCGACCGCGTCGTAGGCCAGGTGCGGCGAGACTTCAAGACTGACGAAGCCGTCCAGGCCGTCGCTCGCCTCATGGAGCGGCAACAGCAGATCACAGGCATCGCGCACGTCATCGGTCGCCAGGCGTTCGTAGACGGCCTCGGCCGGGGCCGAGCCGTCCTCCGCCAGGGTGTTGAGCGCGGCGGCGATGCGCGCATCATAGGCCGGCGAGTCCGCCATGGTCTTGGCGAAGATCGCAGGATTGGAGGTGATCCCGGACAGACCCTGCTCGCGGATGCGCGAGGCCAGTTGGCCATTATCGAGCATGTCGCGTGACAGGCTGTCGAGCCAGAAGCGCTGGCCGTGGTCGTTGAGCTTGGCGAGTTGGTGATGCGGCATGCTGGTTTCCTCCCGATGATGCTGGTTGGGTCATTGACTGCGTCACAGATGCTCTGCAAGAGCGAGGCCAAATCACCAAACAGGCCACCAGACAGGCCACCAGACAGGTCACCAAGGGAGCGGAGCCGCGTCCAGAATGGCCGGGCGCGGGCTCGGCCATTTTCCCCGACACCGGGCAATGGGCGGGGGGAAATGCCCCGCCAATGGCGCAAAACACCCGCCCGCGCGGGTGTCGCCCCAGCCACGGGATGCCGCACGCCTGCCGCAGCCCCGGCGCGTCAATACAGCCGAACCGAGCGGCCCGCCGACAGGTCCGGCACGCCTGGCACGAAACTGGCTTGGTGTGATGGGCACTTCATTCACTCGTCTCATCCCACAACAGGAGAAAACGCGATGTTGCATCCAATCCTCCAACCCCTGATTGCATTGATCGCCGGAATTCTGATCCTGGTCCGGCCCGCGCTGCTCAGTTACATCGTCGCGATCTACCTGATCGCCGTCGGCGTGCTTGGGCTGCTTGGCATGGCTGGGGGCTGAAGGGGAATCCGCCTTTTTCGTCCTGCCTGCTCCCGTGCCAGGGCCGTCGCGGGGCAAAGCGGTAGTGGCTCTCATCGTCGACTCTGTGCACCATGGGGCGCGCCGACACTGGCAGTCTTCGGCGGTCTTCCGCTCGGGCGCGCCCCGGTCCTGGACCGGAGCGCGCCCCAGGCGCAAGGCGCCCTTGCCATTTCCCGCTGCGCGCCCTCCCGATGCGCAAGCCCGTGAGCGGATGCTCGCCGGTGATCGTGCGCGGACCGCCCGGCTGCGCACCCGAACCGAGGTTTAACGCAGCGGGGTCTTAAACAGCCGCTCCGGCAAACGCGCCCGCACGCCATCGGCATCATGGCGGGTCAAATCCTTATCGATCTCAAGCACGACCTGGCGGGCTGTCTCATCCGGCAAGCGCTTGCGCAGCAGGCCGAGAAAGGCCGGCGGCGCCACCAGCCCGAGCATCTCGAAGCGCTGCTCGGCTCTGGCCTGATCCAGGATCTCGGCGAGCCGTTTGGCGAAGCGCTCGGCCTCGACATCTCCCGGCTGCGTGCTCGGCTCGAGCGTGTGGCCTCCTTGCCCAGCCGAGCCGAACCCCCGACCGGGGCGGTCCGTGACCAAATCCTGGTCCAGGAGGCGGCTGTTGGGCTCGATGAAATCCTGGATTTCGGTGAGCGGGCCGCGCGAACTCTCGGCCGCGTAGAGCGCGGCACGACCGGCATCGGCCACGATTAACCAGAGTTTTGAATTAGGATTAGGCATCAGGACCTCCGAATGAGATCGTCAAAGGAGCGCCCGCGCTGGACGCCGACCGAGCGTCGACTGGACGCCGACTGGGCGACCATGGGCGCGGGCGCATGTTTGGCCGGCAGGCTCGCCGAATCCGACGAGTCCATGATCCGAGCCGGGCAATCATCCGAGCCGATCCATCAGCTGCTGCTCGACAAGGTCACCACCGAGTCCGCGACCAATTCACGCCCCTTGAAGAGGCCATCATCGATATGACCGGTCACGCTCACGCGGTCGCCGGCCTCGATTTTCTGATAGCCCTCATCATCGAGTGGGTTGTAGCTCATCTCCCCGACATCGACGCGCACCTGGCGCAGGCCGGTATTGACCATAAACTCCTCGGAATTGACCTCGGTCACGATGCCTTGAACAGTCATCGCCGAGATCACCACCGGCGTCGAGACGGTCACGATGACATCCCGGATGTCTTCCTCATCAACGGCCGAAGCATAGAAGGTGGTGCCAATGTTTTCGACATAGACACTGCTTGCCTCCAGGGTTCGCGCCTCGAAAAGATCATCGTCGATGCGCCCGTTAACCGTGACCTTATCGCCGTGGATCAATTTGTAGGCATCCGCGTCGCGATCACCATCATCCATTTCGACGGTCATGAGGCCATCGCCGTAATTCAGCACGAAAGCGTCGGCGGTCACCTTCTCGACGGTCCCGCTAACACTGAGCCAGCTGTCATCGGGCGCGGTCATTGGGTCCGCCGCCCAGGTCGCTGTCGCACCCGTCACGGCCAGGGCCAGCGCGGAAAGGGTGGTCAGTTGTTTGGCATCGAATCGCATGAAAACCTCCGGTTGTTACTATTTGACATCAATGATCAAGGGCGAGCCAGCAGGCGCCAGATTCAGCAGACATTGGACTCGGCGCCCTGACTCGCTCCCAACCCAGTATTGAAGGCTCATCATTGGGCGAGCCCATTGCCATGGGCGAGCGCATTTGGATCGCCTCCCTCGGCATGGGCAAGCCTGATGATCAACAACGATGAGCAACCAGGACCAGCAATAGCAATGCCAAATGATCCTGAGCGATCCTGAGCGATCCCAATGCGCGGCGGCGCGGCGACGAGCACCTAGGCATCCCTGGGGTGGCATCCCTGGGGTGGCATCCCTGGGGTCGAACAAAACGCCGCGCTTCGAGGCACGCGCCCGCGGCCGAGACCCGCCGGCCGGAACCTCAAAGTGGTGTTCTCGCCCAATCCAACGCGTGATTTCAACCATCAGGGTTGTTTTGCCCTGATTGGCGCTTGCGCCTTGGTCGTCTGACGCCCTGTTCCGTCCCGGGTCATCGCCGCCAGTTGCGAGACCGATCCCACGCGCGCGACAAGATCGCGCGGCGGAATCGGCGCGAAGTTTGCTGTGCAAGATTCACCCGGCAATGATTCAGGCTGATCCTGAGTCAGTCCTGATAAGGGCCGCAACCTCGGCCGGGCCGGCCAGCCTTAACCCAGCAATGGAGACAACCATGAGATTCCCCACCGCAACAAGATTCGTCACCGCAACCACAAAGCGTTCAACATTAACGAGAGCATTAAGCCTCGGTGTGCTCGCCCTCGCCTTCGCGCCAGCACTCAGCCCGCTACTCGCCCAGGACAGCGCGCCGCCGGAACCCGGCATGGGACCCGGCATGGGACCCGGCATGGGCCGGGCAATGGGCCGAGCAATGGACCAGGGAATGGGCTGGATGGGCGGTCAAATGCCGAGGTTCTCGTCCTTCGATGCCGACAATGATGGCCTGATCACCAAGGACGAGTTCGACAGCGGCCGGGCCGAGCGCATCAAGGAACGCTCGCGGCAGGGGGCTCAGATGCGCAACCTTGCCAAAGCGCCGTCCTTTGATGACATCGATCAAAACGACGACGGCCAGATCGACAAGCAGGAGTTCGAGAGCGCGCAGCGCCAACAGCAGCGCGAGCAGCAGCGCATGATGCAACCCTAGGCTAGGCGACTGGGCAACCCAGATGCGCAACCACGCCGCGCAGACACCCGGCCCCCTTTGCCATTGGCGAGCGGAGCCGGGCGCGATCATCGCCGATGGCATCCCGCGCATCCGGGTCGCCCCACGGGTCGGCTTGCGCCAATTCACAGCTGGCCGCTCGGCCCGGCCACCAACGGTCTCTGGCTACGCGGCTCCTGGAAGCTCGCGGTAGTGCGCGCGCAGCGCATCGATCACGCTCCAATGATCATCGGTTAGCCTCATCCCGAGTTCGTCAGCCTTCTCTTGCGCCCATTCACGACTCCATTCCGCAAGGTCGTACTCGCGGTCCGCCTGCAGCGGACTTGAGGTATCGGGATTGTTGATGACTTGCTTGATATCGGTCATGGTTGGTCTCCACGCGGTTGCTTCAATAAAGGTGGCGCCTTGTGGTAGCAGCGCCAGGATTAACCAAAACAGCACTCACCAGCGCCGCTCCTAAGATCGTCTGGCACTCGGCACATCGCGGGCAGGAGCGCTGCATCCCCCCGAGACCCGATAGGCCGACTGGGTCGTCCGAATATCAGCATCCACCGTGCCAGGTTGACCAAGGGGGTCCGACGTCGCAACGGTGTCCGTGCGATGGACGAAATCCCCCGACCGTTGGTGCATTCCAACCAAAATCGGCGTCGCCACAAATACCTTCTTGCTCGTGGACTCGAGGCCGATCAGCCCATCACCATTGAGAAGCTGATCGCCCTCTTCAGCTCAAGCGACACCGCCATCAGCTTCTACCTGGGCGCAGAGATCAGAGCAGCAGCAGGCTGAACGCCATGACCGCCATGCCAGCGACCAGCGCGTACACTGTTGGATTGTGCTCACCATAGGCCTCGGCTGCGGGCAGTAACACATCGAACGAGATGAAGATCATGATCCCGGCGACCGCCGGCAACGACAGACCCAACAAGGCCTGCGACCAAAAGCCCGACAAGATCAACAGGCCGAGCAACGCACCGAGCGGCTCGGACAGCCCTGAGAGCGCGGACCAGCCGAACGCCTGCCAGCGGCTGCCGGAAGCCTCCGCGTTTGCCGCGCTGCCAGGAGAGTCCTGCGTGCCCTCAGAGTCCAGTGTGCCAGGAGCGCGCATCTCATGCGGGTTGTAGCCAAGCGGAACCGAGCGGTCGATCACGGCGACCAGCAGCATGCCGACGAACAAAGCAACAACGGCAGTGGTTTGCGGCGCGCTGCTGATCTCCTCAAGCGCGTCGATGCCGGATGGCAGCAGCTCAACGAACGGAGACCTAGATCATCACTCCCGCCGAGAACCCGAGCGCGATCCCGAGGAAGCGGGTGTCGGCGCGAGGGGCAAAGAAGGCGATCGCGCTGCCAATCGCAGTGCCGAGGCCGGCAAGCATGATCCAGGACGATCTGACTTCGCGGCGCCGCAGCCGATCAGGGTCGACATCGCGGTTGGCTCCTGAGCATTAGCGATACGTCCGCTTATGCAGGCGCGGATACTGAGGTTGAAAGGCAGCCCGAGAGGTCAACGACTGAGCCAAAGCCGAGGGACCGTGACTCGCATGGGCGGAGACCGCGAAACGACCGCCCCGACCAACCGACCCCAATGGCACGCGAGACCGAGGACACCCAGGCTCGGGACGACGTACCCCTTGAGTGGCAAGATACCGCCAGCTGAGGCGGCATCAAGCGTCCAAGATCTCGCACGCCACAGAGAGGCGCCATTCCAGACCGCTTAGGCGGTGCGTCACTAGGACGGAGGGATCGCGGACAGCGGCAGGAACATTGGCATAGGCTGCGGGCGTTCGAGCAAGGCCCCTTCCAGCACCTCAGGGAGCGGCTGCAACAGGGTCGTCAAAAAGCGCCTGCATGGCCTGATTCGGCGACTCGTTCGACGCCAACCGCTCCAGAAGCCGGTCGCCGACGTCTGGACCAACGACGAGTCGTGGGGGGATCAAGACATCGTCGGGAATTTCACTGGCCGCTTGGAGATGGTGCAGAAGCGCCTGCTCAATGACGAACCCCTTTTTCAAGCCACGCGCCCGAACATAGCGCTCCAGGCGGTCCCGTGTTTCAGCGGAGATCGTTGCCGAGATCTGGGTCATATCAAGCTTGCTCAGTTTTTTCTACAGGAACGTAGAAAAGTCTAGCATAGAAAAACTGGACCAATGTTAACGATCCTCGCTGGTTAGCTCATCTCGAAGATGCAGGTTTTTTCTTCGATCTGAGCAGTCCGATACAGCCACTCAACAGACTTGACCACAAGAATCCACCTAAGGATGTAATAACAAAATTACGTCTTAAAGAAATGAGGTCGGCTGCTAGCACTCCTCCTGCTCCGTGAGGCTGGAAAGCACGCGGATCGCCGCACCTAGCTCGGCTGAGACCCCGGATACCCCTTGCGGCTCCAGCATCCGATCCCGCTCCAGCACATTCCACAGCCGCGTCGAGGCTCCGTGCAGCGCCAACAGACGAGTGAGTGCAGCCTCCTGTGTCGGCGATTCCGGCCAACTCAGTGCCCCGCCCGCGGCCGCGAGTGCGTCCCGATACGCGCTCAGGAATCGACGGCATATCCGGCCACGCCAATCAATGATCGCATCGACAACGGGCCTGCGCTGGACAGCGCTTAAAGGATCGATACAGACCGCCTGCACCGCCTCGTCGGCAACCTCATGAAACGACCTCAGAACCCGGGCCACATCGGCCAGCGGGCTCTGCTTCTCAGGTGTCGCTTCCGCTGTGCGTTTCCAGCCAACCCCAAAGTCGATGAAGAAGATGTCGTTTTCGACCACGAGCATCCCGCTCAGCGTCGGATCGCCATGGACGCGGATGCGCAGCGCGGTGCAGCCATCGCTATCAAGATCGGCACCGGCGCTCACACTGACATCAGCATTGGCATTGGCATCGGACATTGGCCGCAGCACCTCGTCGCGTTGCGCAAGCAGTGCCGTTGCCAGTGGCCTCACCTCATCGGGTAGCGTCTCGTGAGAGCGTTCGAGCCGCGTCAGTGTGCACTCCAAGTCATCAGCGATCGAAGCGGCCCAGGTCGCGAGCGCCTCTGCATCGGTCCGCTCTGGGGCGAAGACAGCACCGGCATCCTCTCGAGCGAGCGCCTGGTGAAGCTCGGCAAGGCGGCGTCCGACATTGTCGATCAGCGTCTCGTAGCTCAGGTGGGCCGCATCGGCCTCCCAGCCTTCGATGTGCTCGCCGTGGGCATCGCAGAGCCGGGAAAGCAGCTCGAGCGTGAAGGTCCGCAGATTGCCCTGGTTGTGGATGTACTCTTCAAGAACCGCCAAGGTGCAGCCCCCCTGTTCGCCAGTTCGGTAGCTGAGCGAGCCTGCGAGCGCGGGGATGTTGGCGAAGCCAGCGACCTCTTGGAGGTATTGCCGGATCTCGATGCCAGGATCAAGCGCGGGATCAATCAGGGGTGTTTCTTCGTGCGTTGATGCGACCGATGATGCGCTGGCCGATGTCCTGGACGCACAAGGCAACAACTTGAGAACCAATTGATCGCCGAGCGCGGCACTATGGCCGGCATCTTCGGGCGGAATACGCACCTGGGCTCCGGCGCAAGCGGAGGTCAGCCGCTCGAAGGCTTTCGTTGGCGCACCTGAGAGCGCCCCGTCGCCGAGCGCCAGCTCCGATCCGCCACCGATCAAAGCGATCATCGCGTGCACGAATCCGGGGTCGGCGAGTGCATCACAGAGCAGGCCGGGGGTCGCATGGCGCCGCGCCCGCGAGAGCGTGGTCGCCGCGGGCGACGCAGCGGTCAGCTCGGCGCCCTCCTGTTGCCAGACCAGCCAAAGCGGCAGCAACATTTGCGCGCGATGGCCATCGGCGAGATCGATGTCGATCAGGGTCAAGAGCCAGTCGCGCCAGACCTCGATGGCGCTGAGCCTCACCGCGCGCCGGCCATCGCTCGGAGTCCTTTGGAAACGATGGCCGAGGTAACCGGGGAGAATTCGCTCCTCCAGCAGGCGCAACGCGCGCCGCGCCGGCTCGGGCCGCTTGGCCCGGTCCGGGCGCAGGCTCCGCCACCCTTCCGGCAGGACCAGCGTCGCCAGACGCGGCGCCGGGAGCCGTTCGTCGTGCCACGCGGGAGCGTCATCTTGATCGGAGAGCAGGAACCAATAGAAGCCATGGCCCGCAAGGGTGAGCAGATAGGGCAGCTCGCCGATCGGCGGAAAGGGCGTGCGGCCCAGCAGCTCGATCGGCACGCGTCCCTGAAACCGCGCCAGGTCGAGTTCGACCGGTTGCGCGCCGCGGCCGAGATTGACGACACAAAGCAGGATCTCGTGCTTGTCCTTGGCGCCCTCCGGAATCGGGTCGGCAGCGGTCGACTCGCGCACATAGGCCAACACCTTGCGGTTGCCCGGATGGAGAAACTCGATACTGCCGCGCCCGAACACCCGATGCGCCTTGCGCACCTCGATGATGCGCCGCATCCAATTCAGCAGCGATGAGGCTGAGCGGGACTGGGCCTCGGCGTTGACCGACTGATAGCCATAGACCGCATCCATGATCGGCGGCAGATAGAGCTGCTCCGGATCAGCGCGGGAGAAGCCGGCGTTGCGGTCGGGCGTCCACTGCATGGGGGTGCGCACCGAATTGCGATCACCCAGATAGATATTGTCCCCCATCCCAAGCTCATCGCCGTAGTAGAGGATCGGTGAGCCCGGCATCGACAACAGCAGGCTGAACATCAGCTGGATCTTGGTCGGATTGTTGTCGAGCAGGGGTGCAAGCCGCCGACGGATGCCGACGTTGACGCGCATGCGCGGGTCCGTCGCATAGGTCTGATACATGTAATCGCGCTCGCGGTCGCTGACCATCTCCAGGGTCAGCTCGTCGTGATTGCGCAGGAACAGCGCCCACTGACAATCGGCTGGGATGTCGGGGGTCTGCTCCATGATCTCGACGATCGGATGCCGGTCCTCCTGAGCCAGTGCCATGTACATGCGCGGCATCAACGGGAAGTGGTAGGCAACATGGCACTCGTCGCTGTCGCCAAAATAGTCGCGCACGTCCTCGGGCCATTGATTGGCCTCGGCCAGGAACATCCGATTCTCGTAATGGGCGTCGACCACCGCCCGCATCTGCTTGATGACCGCATGGGTCTCCGGAAGATTCTCGTTGCTGGTGCCGTCGCGCACGCAGAGGTAGGGGATCGCATCGAGGCGCAGGCCGTCGACGCCGAGATCGAGCCAGGCGCGCATCACCCGGATTATGGCCTTCACCACCTGCGGGTTGTTGTGGTTCAGATCCGGCTGATGCGCGAAGAACCGGTGCCAGTAGTACTGCTCGGCAACCGGGTCCCAGGTCCAGTTCGAGGCCTCGCTGTCGGTGAAGATGATGCGGGTCTCGGAGAAGCGGCTGTCGTCGTCGCTCCAGACGTAGAAGTTGCGCTTGCTCGAGCCCTTCGGCGCCCGGCGCGCGGCCTGGAACCAGGGGTGCTGATCGGAGGTGTGGTTGATGATCAGCTCGATGATGACTCGAATGCCACGGCGGTGCGCGGCACTGATGAAGCGACGAAAGTCACGCCTGCTGCCGTAGGTCGGATGGACATTGCGATAGTCGCTGATGTCGTAGCCATCGTCGCGCATCGGCGACGGATAGAACGGCAGCAGCCAGATCGCGTTGACGCCAAGTGCTTGCACGTAGTCGAGCTTCTGGGTCAAGCCGCGAAAATCGCCCGTGCCATCGCCGTCGGTATCGAAAAAGGCCTTCACATGGGCCTGATAGATGATCGCGTCCTTGTACCAGAGCGGATCGGCGGTCGGGATCTCGGCATCGGTGAAATCAAGGTCGGAAAGATCGAGGTTGGAGAGATCAGGCATAGCGGCAAGAGTCGGCTCTGTCGGTGATGATGCGGCAAGAGCGCAGGCGTCGACCTGGGACTCGGACTCGAGAACTGAATAGGGTTAGGTTCAGTAGGGTTAGGTTCAGGGTCATACTTCAGATTTTTGCAATTGTCGCGCCAATCCCACGCTTACCCCGGAACATCAAACAGCATTCCGCATCTGGCAACCAGGGCAGCCAGATCCTCGGGGCGCCGTCTCGAAATGGTTCATAGCAACCCGAATGCGGTTCAAATCGACCTGGTTCATCAAGGCCATTCGGCGCGGATCGGCCTGCAGACCGGGACAGCACCGAGCCACCGGGTCAGCACTCAAGTTGGCACAGCCCATGCTCTGACAGGCTCTAAATCGCAGCGAGCGCACGCCGCCCGATCACAAGGCAAGCCAGAACGGCGTGGTCTCAGAGCAAAATGATTCGATAGAGGAGCCTGGCATGTCGAGCTCGAAACACCGGATGCCCTTCGGCGCGGAATCTTTGTCCGACGGCAGCCTTCGCTTTCGCCTTTGGGCACCGGCGGCCGATCAGGTCGTGCTGCGGCTCTTCAACGGCGATGACGAGCAGGACCTGGGCATGAACAGCGCTGGCGACGGCTGGTTTGAGCTGGCCACGGCGAGCGCCCGGCCGGGGATGCGCTATGCCTTCCGCATCGCCGGCGAGCACGTCGAAGGCCAGCAGACCCTGCCCGACCCCGCCTCCCGCTTCCAGCCAGCCGACGTTCACGGCCCGAGCGAGATCATCGAGCCGAACGACTTCCGCTGGCCGGACGGCGAACCCTGGCGTGGACGCCCATGGGAAGAAGCGGTCTGCTACGAACTGCATCTCGGCACCTTCTCGCCCGAGGGCACCTTTGCTGGCGCGGCCAAGCGACTGGATCAGCTCGCTGATCTCGGCGTCACGGTCGTCGAGCTGATGCCGGTGGCGGCATTTCCCGGTCAGCGCAACTGGGGCTACGACGGCGTGCTGCCGTTCGCGCCGGACGCCAGCTACGGCCGCCCCGAAGCGCTCAAGGCCCTGGTGCAAGCCGCCCATGATCGCGGCCTGATGATCCTGCTCGACGTGGTCTATAACCATTTCGGCCCCGAGGGTAACTATCTCCACCTCTATGCCCCGCGGTTCTTCAACGCGGAACACCAAACCCCCTGGGGGGCGGCGATCAACTTCGACGGCCCCGACAGCCGCACAGTGCGTGACTTTTTCATCCACAACGCGCTGTACTGGCTTGAGGAATATCGTTTCGATGGCCTACGCCTGGATGCCGTGCATGCGATCGCCGACGGCTCCGAGCCGGACATCCTGACCGAGCTGGCCGACGCCGTTCAGAACCAGTTCGGACCGCGCCGGCTGGTGCACCTGGTCCTCGAGAACGATGGCAATGAATCCCGTTATCTGGCTCGGCGCCCGAACGGCATGGCGTATTGGTACCGGGCGCAATGGAACGACGACTTCCACCACGCCGCCCACGTGCTGATGACCGGCGAGGACGACGGCTATTACGCCGATTACAGCGAGGCGCCGGCGCGTCACCTCGCCCGCTGTCTGGCCGAGGGCTTCGCCTATCAGGGCGATCCCTCGCCGTTTCGCGATGGCGCCCGGCGCGGCGAACCCAGCGCGGGCTTGCCGCCGAGCGCCTTCATCAACCTGCTGCAGAATCACGATCAGATCGGCAATCGCGCCTTCGGCGAGCGCATCGCCACACTCGCCGTTCCCGAGGCGCTGCGCGCGCTGAGCGCGGTGATGCTGCTGGCGCCCTCACCGCCGTTGTTGTTCATGGGGCAGGAATTCATGACCGAGACCCCGTTCCTGTTCTTCTGCGACTTCGGCGACGACCTTGCCGACTCGGTCACCGAGGGACGGCGGCGCGAATTCCAGCGCTTCGAGCGCTTCGCTGATCCCCAGGCGCGCGAGGCCATCCCGGATCCGAACGATCCGGCCACCTTCGAGCGCTGCCGGCTCGACTGGGAGGCGCTCGAGGGTGATCCCCGCCACCGCGAATGGCACCACTTCCATCAGGAGCTGCTGCAACTGCGCCAGCGCGAGATCGTCCCGCGCCTGGCCGGGGTCGAACCGGGCCAGAGCCGCTTCGAGGTCGTCGCGCCCCCTGTCATCCAGGTGCAATGGCGGCTCGGCGACGGCGCCGTTCTGACCCTGACCGCCAACCTCGGCGACAGTGATCGGCGCTGTGATGCACTGCCGATACCCATGCCGTTGAATGGCGAGGGCGGAGCGCTGTATCTGGAGCCGACGGGTCTCGCCGACGCGCTCGCTGAGCGGCATCTGCCACCCTGGGCGGTTGCCTGGCATCTCGCCTCCCCAGCACTGAGTCCAGATTTGGGCCATCCCCAACCGGTCGGCAAAGACAGCCAGACTCACGAGGTGACCGAGCCATGAGCGCAACCCCCGAGCTTGATCGTCTCTGCGCGCACTACGGAATCGCCGCCGCCTATGAGGATGTCGAGGGCCGTCGCCATCAAGCCGGGGACAGCACCCGGCGCGCATTGCTGCGGGCGCTCGGAGTCACCGCGGGCGACCCCGCCACCGAGGAACAGAGCCTCGCCCAGGTGATCGACCAGGAATGGCAAGGCGTCCTCGCGCCGGTCATTGTGCATCGGCAGGGCGACGAGGCGCCGATGCTGGCGCTAAGCCTGCCCGATCAGCCGGAACTCATGAAGGTGCGTCTGGTCCTGACCGAGGAATCCGGCAGCGCCACTGAAGCCGAGCTTGACTTGGGCAGACTGCCGGCGGAGGAACAGCGCGAGATCGACGGCCAACACTGGCAGCGTCGGACCATCGCGGTGCCAGCACCAACCGAGATCGGTTATCACCAGTTGGCGATCCATTCATCAGTCGGCGAGATTCTGGCGCGCTCGCGCGTGATCGTCGCTCCCCGGCGCTGCTGGCAGCCCGACGACCAGGATCGGGGCGACCGGGGACAAGGCCAGGGGCATGACGGAGAACGCGACTGGGGGCTCGTCACCCAGCTGCACGCGCTGCGCTCCGCGCGCAACTGGGGTATCGGTGACTTCACCGACCTGACCCGACTGGTCGAGACCGCGGCGCGGGCCGGCGCAGGCGCCGTTGGGCTCAGCCCGCTGCATGCCCTCTTCCCCGCCCAACCCGAGCGTTGTGACCCCTATCGTCCGTCGAGCCGGCGGTTTCTCAATCCACTGCATCTCGACGTCGAGGCGGTTGCCGAGCTGGACGACTGTCCAGCAGCGCGCGAGCTGATCGACGGCGACGAGTTCAATGCGTTGCTGCGCGCGCTGCGCGGCGCGCCCATGGTGGATCACGCCGCGGTCACCGAGGCCAAGCTGAGGGTGTTGTCGCTCCTGTTTCGCGGCCCCGATCCGCATCGGCGCGATGCCAAGGGACCACGCGAAACGGCCTTCCAGGCCTTCCGCGATGAGCAGGGCGAGCCACTCCAGCGCTTCGCGATCCACCAGGCGTTGAGCGAACACTTCGCGGCCGCCGAGCCAGGCCCGCTAGGCCATGAACACTGGCCTGCGGCCTATAAGAACCCGCACTCGGACGAAGTCGCGGCGTTCGCGCGCGAGCACGCCGAGCGCGTCGACTTCTTCGCCTGGCTGCAGTGGCTGGCCCGACTGCAGTTCGAGTCCGCCGGCAACCACTGCCAAGAACTCGGCATGGCGCAGGGGCTGCTACTGGATCTTGCGGTCGGCGCCGCGCCGGATGGCGCCGATCATTGGGTGCTGCCCGGTTTCTATATCCAGGGCGCGCACGTCGGTGCGCCGCCGGACGATTTCAGCCCCAAGGGGCAGAACTGGGACGTCCTGGCCTGGCATCCGAGCGCACTGCGCGAGGCCGGCTATGAGCCGTTTGCCGCCGAGCTGCGCGCCAACATGCGGGCGGCCGGCGGCTTGCGCATCGACCATGTGATGGGCCTGATGCGGCTGTTCCTGATCCCGGACGGCGAGCCGCCGACCGCCGGCACCTATCTCGCCTACCCGCTCGACGAGCTCCTCGGCGTGCTCGCGCTGGAGAGTGTGCGCAACCGCTGCATGATTATCGGCGAGGATCTGGGCACGGTGCCGGAGCTGATCCGCAAGGTGATCCCGGACTGGGGCATCCTCTCGACCCGTGTCCTCTACTTCGAGCGCGCCGACGACGGTGGCTTTCTCGAGCCGTCGGCGTTTGAGCCCAATGCCATGGTCACCGCCGGCACCCATGATCTGCCGCCACTGGCCGGCTTCTGGCAAGGCGTTGATCTCGAGCAGCGACGCGAGCTGGAGCTATTCCCAAGCCAGCAGGACTATGACCAGCGCCTGCTCCAGCGCACCCAGGATCGCACCCGACTGTTTCTGGCGCTAAAGCGCGAGGGCCTGTTGAGCGACCATGAGGGCGCGGACCCGGTGGACGTGCCGCGCCTCGGCGCCGAGCACCTCAGAGCGATCCATGTCTATCTGGCGCGCACGGCCTCAAGGCTGCTGCTGATCCAAACCGCGGATCTGCTCGCCGAGACCGAGCAGGTCAACCTGCCGGGCAGCGGCGATCGCTATCCGAACTGGCGGCGCCGCCAACCCTTGCAACTCGAGCACTGGCTGGAGCGACCCGAGATCCGGAGCCTGTTCGCGGCGGTCCGCGCCGAGCGCGGCGCCTCGGCGAGCTGCTTCACCGGCGCCGAGGAGCCGGAATTCGGACATCAGGCCGGCGCGGCGTCCGGCTCCGCTCGGACCGACATCGGGCAGAGCCGCTCTGGACAGGCTAACTCTGGACAGGCCAACTCTGGGCAGGTCAGTTCTGGGCAGACCGATACCACTCAGACCAAGGTGGGGCGGAGTCACGCTGAACGCCCCCCCGGCGAGCAAGCCAGCGCCAAGCCGAACAGCGGAACACCGCTGCAAGCAAGGATCCCACGCGCCACCTATCGTCTCCAGCTGCACAAGGACTTTGGCTTTGCCGCCGCCACCGAGCTGGTGCCCTACCTCGCTGACCTCGGCATCAGCCACTGCTATTTCTCGCCCTACCTCAAGGCCCGGCCCGGCAGCACTCACGGCTATGACGTGGTCGACCACAGCCAACTCAACCCCGAGCTCGGCAGCCAGGCGGACTATGAGTGCTTGTGTGAGACCTTGGCGGCGCACGGCATGGGTCAGATCCTCGACCTGGTGCCGAATCATGTCGGCATCATGGGCGGCGAGAACCCCTGGTGGCTCGACGTGCTCGAGAACGGACCGGCCTCGGAGCATGCCGATTTCTTCGACATCGACTGGCAACCGCTCAAGCAGGAGCTGCATGGCAAGGTCTTGGTGCCAGTGCTTGGAGACCACTACGGCGTCCTGCTCGACGGTGGCGAGCTGAGGCTGGTGTTCGCCGATGGCGCCTTTCGGGTCGATTACTACGAGCATCGTTTTCCGATCGACCCGCGTGAATATCCGCGCATCCTGGCGCCGGGTCTGGCATCGCTGCGCGAGCGCCTCCAGCTCGACGATCCGGCGCCTGATTCGGCGCCTGACCCAGCGCCTGATTCGGCGCCTGACCCCGCACCCGATTCCATACTGGCCAGCTTCGAGAGCCTCATCACCGCCTTTGGCAAGCTGCCACCGCGCAGCGCGCTCGACCAGGCCTCGCTGACCGAGCGCAAGCGGGACAAGGAATTGCACAAGCAGCGCCTGGCGGAGCTGTGCCAGTCCAATGCCGACCTGCGGCGCTATATCCAGGACTGCCTGCAAGCCTATAACGGCACCGACGATTACCCGGCGGACAGCGAGCGGCTGCATACGCTGTTGGAGGCACAGGCCTACCGTCTTGCGCATTGGCGCGTCGCCGCCGACGAGATCAACTATCGGCGCTTCTTCGACATCAACGATCTTGCCGCGCTGCGCATGGAGAACCCAAAGGCCTTCGAGGCAACCCATGCTTTGGTGCTGCACCTGATCGCCGAAGGCCGCGTGCAGGGGCTGCGCATCGACCATCCCGACGGCCTCTTTGATCCCGCCGCCTACTTCCGCAATCTCCAACAGCGCGCCGCGTCGGTCCTGCACCCGCAGCGCACGCCGCTGGAGGCCGATCAGCCTTTGTATCTGGCGGCCGAGAAGATCCTGGTCGGTGACGAGCCGCTCCGCGAGGACTGGCCCGTGCACGGGACCACCGGTTACGACTTCGCGACCCTGAGCGACGCGCTTTTTGTGGATAGCGACGGCGAAGCCGAGCTTGATCGCTGCTACCAGGACTTCGTCGGATCGGGCGCGGACTCCGGTTCAACCGCCCGGCCAGCAAGACAGGACCCAGCAAGACAGGATTTAGCAAGACAGGATTTAGCAAGACACTATGGCGACGAGGTCCATGCGGCTAAGCGGTTGGTGATGAAGAACCTGCTCTCCAGCGAGCTGCATGTGCTCGCGAGCGAAGCGGCCCGCATCGCCGAGATGGACCCGCATACGCGCGACTACACCCTCGATGCATTACGGAGCGCGCTGATGGAGGTCGTCGCCTGCTTCCCGGTCTATCGCACCTACATCACCGATCAGGGCGTCTCCACCGCCGATCGCAATCAGGTGCTCAAGGCGGTCTCAGAGGCCCGACGGCGCAGCCGGATGCCGGATCAGTCGGTGTTCGAGTTCGTCCGCGACCTACTGTTGACAGACATCGCCGCCGGCAAGCCGGAGTCGTACCGCGAGCGTGTGCTGCGCCTGGCGATGAAGTTCCAGCAGTACAGCAGCCCGGTCACCGCCAAGAGCGTCGAAGACACGGCCTTCTACCGCTGGCACCGCCTCAGCTCATTGAACGAGGTCGGCGGTGATCCCGAGCGCTTCGGCCTCGCGCTCGACAGCTTCCACCGCGCCAACGCACGGCGCCAAGCGCAGTGGCCGCACGCGATGCTGGCCGGCTCGACCCATGACAGCAAGCGCTCCGAGGATGTACGGGCACGACTGCATGTCCTCTCCGAGCTGCCGCTCGCCTGGCGCGAGCATGTCGAGCGCTGGACGCGGTTGAATCGCCGCTTTCGGCGCGGCGGCGAAGGCCAAGACCCGCTGGCGGCGGATGCCCTGAGCTGGCCCGATGCCAACACCGAATACCTGCTCTATCAGACCCTGCTCGGCGTCTGGCCGTTGCGGACGCCTGAGGACAACGCAGGCTGGCAACAGCTCAAAACGCGCATCCAGGACTACATGAGCAAGGCGGTCAAGGAGGCCAAGGTCCACACCGCCTGGACCAATGCCAATCCCGATTACGAGGCGGCGCTGGAGGCCTTCATCGACGCCATGCTCGAGCGCGAGCGCAGCAGCGCCTTCTTCGAGGATTTTATCTCGTTTCAGCAGCGCGTCGCCCAACTCGGGCTGTTCAACAGCCTCTCACAGACCCTGCTGCGACTGACCTCACCAGGGCTGCCAGACCTTTATCAGGGCTGCGAGCTGTGGGACTTCAGCCTGGTCGATCCTGACAATCGCCGCGCGGTCGATTTCGAGCGCCGTCGCCATTGGCTCAGCGAGATTGATGGGTCCGATCGCATCGGCGAACTCAGCGACGGCCGCGCCAAGCTGTCTCTGATCCGCCGCGCGCTGCTGCTGCGCGAGCAGATGCCCGAACTCTTCACCGAGGGTGAGTACTCGCCCCTCACCGTCGAGGGTCCGCATGCGCACCGCCTTTGCGCCTTCAGTCGCAGCCATCAGGGCCAGTCGGTGGTGGTGATTGCCCCGCGCCTGCTCGCCGGATTGAGCGAGCTGGCCGTGACCGATCACGGCGATGCCGGCTCAAGCACCGGCGACCTCGATCCATTGCAGAACCCCGGTTGGGACGAGACCTGGATCTCGATCCCAGCCGCGCGGCTCGATGATGCCCTAAGCGGATCAGAGGGCGGCACCGAGCGCGATCCGGAAAGCGACTCAGAGGACAGTAGGAAGCGCAGCACGGACGCGGGACTGGGCCAGTCGCTGAACCAGTCGCTGGGCCAGCCGCTTGAGACCGAGCAGCACAAGGGGCGTCAGGCCCTTCGCGCCAGCAGGGTCTTGCGCCGCTTCCCGGTCGGGCTGCTGACGACCAGCGCGCCATGACCAACTGAAACACCAGCCAGGCGGAGATCTCGCGGCGCGGGTCAACTTTGCCAGCAGCAACAGCTCGGGCGAGATCACGGATCGCCGCGCTGGACGCATCCCCACCGACCTCAACCAGCGCCTCTGCGCCAAAATCCTGAATGCGCTCGATTTGGACTTCGACGGCGAGGTCTTCCTTGAGACCGAATCCCAGCACCGCGCCGTGCTGGTGCTGCGCGGCAATCCGGCTGCACTGGCACTCTATGACGACCTGCCTGACACCGACCCTCAAGTCACCGGGCGCGCGCCGATCCCCATGGAACCGCAGTCCAAACAAGCTACGACCGCATCCCAGGTGGTCGCGCAGTTCATCGAGCAGGCGCGGGCGGCGATCGCCGATGAGCAGCCCGCCAACGCGCTGCTGCTGCGCGGCTTTCAGCGTCACCATGCCATCCCCGGGTTGCGGGAGCGCTTTGGTCTGAAGGGACTCTGCATCGCCGAGTATCCGATGTACCGCGGACTCTCGCGCCTGCTTGGAATGGACGTCGCCGAGCCGCCGACTGACCTGGACGGTCTCCTCGAGCGCTTCGAACAGCAGTTCGATGAGGCGCACGATTTCTACTTCCTCCATGTCAAAGGCACCGACTCGGCGGGCGAGGATGGCGATGTGACCGGTGGCGGTGATCGAAGCGGTCGACCAGCGTAAGTTCGGGGCCTAGCGATCAACCGCGGGCGCCGATGGAATTGCTGTCAAGCCTGGGGCCGGAGGCGCGGCGATGAATCGCCTCGCCGAACGTCGCATCAATCCATCCTGCGCATCGGCGCCATCCCGGTGCCGATCGACAGCCAGATCGGCGAGCGCGACCTGGCCCATTCGACGACACTGATCGGCTGGTGCTGCCACTGCCGCTGCATCACGTCTATCCGTTCTCGCTCGATGTGAGGATGGCGTGCATTTGAATCGCTTGAAATTCATGCATCGCTTGAAACGCAGCGCTTTTCAGGGAAACGGCGGTGATCCGCGCGCATCCGGCCCAAGCACCATGAGTTCGGGGTGGCGTCGGTTGATCCGCTCCTCGATCCGCGGCGCCTCGGCCTCCGGCAGATCCGCGACGACCAGGAGTTCGCCACCACGCAGGGCCTCCTGCTGGGCGGATAGCGGAAGATTGGCGCCACGGTTGCGTCGCAGCCACCAGCCGCCGCCGATGGCGGCGGCGATGGCGACCAGCGCCAGCACCGCGGATGGCTCCAGGACCCGCGGCGGCAACAGCGAGACCGCCAACATCAGCGCCGCGCCGACGAGTGCACCGCGCAGTCCCGCGCTTGAATCCGTTTGCCAGCGCCTGGCGTCGACCGGCAGTCCGCCTGGGATCTGTTTGCCGATCAAAGTGAAAGCACCGGGAGAGACCCCGTCAGCGATCAGCTCTTCAACTAAACGCCGACCGTTTTGTGGATCGCGGGCGCGAATATAGATGCGGATCGCCATCATTATCCTCCGAGACTCATGGTGTGAAAGGCTGCGGCGCGCGCAGCTAATCCTGTCATCCCGTCTTCTGTTCTCCCGTCTCCTTAGGCAGCCTGCAAGCAACCGTGATCACTGGAGAAACCGGGGAAGACCGGGGCAGGATCCGCGCTGAGGCTTGGATCAGGGCGTCTCCGCGCTGCTCAGCAGGCTTGGCGACATCGGATCCTCGACCTTGCCGCTGATGATCTCGGTCGCCGTCACCTCACCGTCATAGTAGGCGCTGTTTGCATCCGCGTCCCAGAAGACATCCGAGACGCTGGCGGCGAAGTCGCCGTAGAGTCCCTCGGTAGCGGACCAGACGACCACGTCGGCACCTTTGCCAATTGAGGTCTGCTGGCGCTCGGAATCCTCGGCGACCGTGTAGCCGGCGTCCGAGTTGAGCGCAAAATTGTGCATATCGCCAAAGCTTTGCAGAAGATCACCCGACATGATCATGAAGGCCACCGGGCCAACCTCGACGCCCAATGCAGCGCCAATCTCAATAGTGCCGACATTGTAGAAGGCCGGCGCGGACCATTCGCCGTCATGCTTGGCGATGAGCACGCCCTGACCGCCGGCGCCGCCCACAATCAGCGCGGCCCGAGCATAATCGGGAATCAGCAAGATCGCCTTGGCCTGACCGAGCAGGTCGCCAGCCTGGGGGTCGGACTTGATCTTCTGGACGAGGTCCGCTGCCTTCCGAACCCTTTCCTTGGCGTTCTTCAGCTCGTCCGAGGTCGATGCTTCGGTAGCCCGGGCGCTGGCGGATTGATCATCTGATTGCCCGTCTTCGGCGGCGAGCGCTTCAGCAGTGAGCAATGATCCGCTCAAAATCAGTGACAGGGTCATGCCAATCAATGGAGTGATGTAGTGGCTCATGGATGAACTCCTCTGGTGATCGAGTGTGAAGCCGTGAAGCGGCATGATGATCGGGAGTTCCGCGCCAGCAATGCTCGCTGTGATGCACGCGAGTCCCGACTCATCGCTCAACGCAGATGCATCGAACGTGCCACCTGCCTCTCGGACCCCCGTGCAATCCCGCTTGCAACCCGGACTGCCGACCCCCGGCAGCCGTTGCATCCGAATCATTGACCGCCGACGGACCATCACAGTCGCGGGAATGGCACAGCCGCGGGGATGGGACTTAACCCCTATCGCTGCCCTGGTGCATAGCCGCCATGATCGGTTAAAAACCCCCAGAGTGATGCCAATTTCGTGCCCCTGACCGGCCAGCGAAACGGCAAGCCCTGAGATGCCCGACGCAATCCCCAAACCGCTGCACTTGCTCACCTGGGCTAATCCGCCGACTTAGGGGCAAATACCCCAGTGCTCAGGAGCAAATACCCCGGCAACATCTCTGATCTCTCGTTGGTCAGGCATGCGCGTTCGCCCATTGACCATTGCCTCAGCCGGCTCCGTTTCTGCCACGAATTCGCGGCGCCGCGAGCGATGACACCGCAGCGAGAGGCGCCGGACAACAACGGACCATGGGGTAGGCCCGAAACATGCAGCGGAAACATGCAGCGGATGCTTGAGACACCCGATTCCGCTGTGGGCGCTGACAGAGAGCATCGCGCCGCAGAGTCCAGACGCCATGAGGAGGTAAGCCGATGACGGACGATCTTCGAGGCCATGTGGCCCTAATCACTGGAGCGACCGACGGCATCGGCCGGCTAACGGCCTCGCGCCTGAGCGCGCGGCGCGCGACCGTGCTGGTGCACGGGCGCAGCCGCGATAAGGTGGATGCCGTGGTCGCCGAGATCGAAGGCAAAGGCGGCAAGGCGCGGGGCTTGGTCGCCGATCTGGCTGCGGCCGGACGGGTGCGCGCGCTGGCCGGCGAGGTGCTCGAGGCAACGCCCCAGCTCGATATCCTGATCAACAATGCCGGTGTCGGCGATCCGGGCGGGCCACGCCGCGAGAGCGACGACGGCTACGAGCTGCACTTCGCGGTGAACACTCTGGCGCCGGTGGTGCTGACCCGGCTCCTGGCCGGTCGGCTCGCGGAAAGGGCCCCGGATACTTACCAGGATACCTCCCAGGATAAGGGCGGCGCGCGGGTGGTGATGGTCGCGTCCGCCGCCCAGGCCGAGATCGATTTCGACAACCTGATGCTGACCCGTGGTTATGACGGCAAGCGCGCCTACGCTCAGAGCAAGCTGGCCCTGATCATGGCCACGATGGAGCTGGCCGAGGAGCTGAAGTCACAAGGCGTCACCGTCAACGCGCTCCATCCCGGCACCCTGCTCAACACCAAGATGGTCCGGCAGGGCTTCGGCAGCGCGCTGGGACCGGCCGACGCAGGCGCCGAGGCCGAAGAGCACCTGGCAACGGCGCCGATGCTCGCCGATATCACCGGCGCCTATTTCGACCGCATGGATCAGGCCGAGCCCGAAGTCCAGGCCGGCGACGGCGAGGCGCGCCGGCGGCTGATGGCGCTGATCGACCAACTCGCTGAAGCAGTCTGACGAGGACCCCTGCCATGTACCTGATCCTGTTCTTCGGCCTCGTTGCTGCCGGCCTCGCGCTGGCGCGCTTCGGCGTCGTTCGCAAGCAACCGTGGCTGAGCTGGGTTGGCGGCGCCCTCGTGGTTCTGACCACCGCGCTGTTCCTGGTCCTCGATGTTTGGGGTGAGGTGCTGTGGTTCGATGCGGTCGGCTTCGCGGAACGGTTCTGGACCTTCGTCGGCGCGCGCGCCTATACCGCCGGCTTCGGTGCGTTGCTCGCCGTCGGCGTGATCACGCTGCTGGCGACACCAGCGCGGCGATTGACGCCGGCGATCTCGCCTTGGACCGAAGGCGTCGCTGCCGCTGGAGGACTGCTTGGGGTCTTGGCGCCTGGGAGCCGGCACTGCTGTTCCTGAATCGCGCCGAGGCGGGAATCAGCGAGCCGATCCTGGGTCTCGATGCCGGCTTCTACCTGTTCACGCTGCCGTTCCTCAAGGCGCTGCACGGGTTGCTGCTGTGGGTACTGCTCGTGCTGGTGGTGGCCACCCTCGTGGCGCTCGGGCTGCGATTGCGCGAGCGCGCATCTGCATCCGCTCAAGCGCCAGCCGACGCGCCAGCTGACGACCCAGACGGCGATGCAGTCGGCGACCGGACCCAGCAGCGAATGGCGCTCGCGGCCGGCGTGCCAAGCGCGGTCCTCGGGCTACTGATCGGCACCCATGCGCTGCTCAAGACCTTCGATCTGCTCTACTCGCAAGAGGGTGTTACGGCTGGACCGGGCTGGACCGATGTCAACGTCCGCCTGCCGGCCTATCTGCTGCTTGCGCTCCTGAGTCTCGCACTCGGACTGGCACCGCTGATACCGAGACTGCGCACCTGGGCCAGTGCATGGCTCGGCGGACTCTGGAAACGCCTGTCCAGCGCTGGCGTCCAACCGCTTCCGCCGACCAGCTTGGAGCCCGTCGCGGTGACCGCCACCACCGCTTGGGGCCTTGTGATCGCGCTCTGGGCGCTGTTTGTTGGCCGGCATCCTTCCATCGGGCTTCCAGGCGCTGGCCGTCGAGCCGAACGAGATCACCTATGAGGAGCCGTACATCGCGCACAACATCGAGCTGACTCGGCATGCCTTCGGTCTCGATCGGGTCGAACAGCGTCAGTACCCGGCCGACAAGTCCTTCACCCGCGAGACAGTCGAGCAGAATCAGCAACTGATCTCCGAGATCCGGCTCTGGGACTGGCGCGCGCTCGACGCGGTCTACAAGCAGTTCCAGGAGATCCGGCTCTACTACGAGTTCGTCGACGTCGACATGGATCGCTATCAGATTGGCGACCGTTACCGGCAGGTGATGGTCTCGGCGCGCGAGATGTCACAGGAGAACCTGCCCGAGCAGAGCAAGAACTTCGTAAACCACCGCTTCAAGTACAGCCACGGCTACGGGCTGACGGTGGCAACCGTGAGCGACTTCACGCCTCAAGGACTGCCAAAGCTGCTGGTCAAGGACATCCCGCCGCAGGCCGAGTATGCATCGCTGCAGGTCAAGCGCCCGGAGATCTACTACGGCGAGCTCACCTGGGAGCCGGTGGTGGTCAACAGCGCGGAGCGCGAGTTCGACTTCCCGCGTGGCGAGCAGAACGCCTACAGCCATTATCAGGGCACGGGCGGGGTCGAGATGCGCAATCTGTGGCGCAAGTTCGTGTTCGGCTGGAAGCTCGACGGCACCCGGCTGCTGCTCTCGGGCTATCCACGTCCCGAGAGCCGGTTCATGATCCATCGCCAGATCCAAGAGCGCGTGCAGACACTGGCGCCCTTCCTGACCTTTGATCAGGATCCCTATCTGGTGCTGGTCGATGGCCGGCTGAAGTGGATCATCGACGCCTATACGACCTCGACCCGCTTCCCCTACAGTCAGCCGTTCGAGGCCCCGATCGAGCGCGGTGCGCTGCTCGTCGACGCCCCAAGCGACCCGGCCGCAAGCGCGGTCAAGGATCTCGACGGCGTCAACTACCTGCGCAACGCGGTCAAGGTCGTGGTCGACGCCTACGACGGCGCGGTCGATTTCTACAGCTTCGACGCCGCCGACCCGATCCTGGCCGCCTGGCACAATGCGCTGCCGGGGATGTTCAAACCGCGCAGCGCGATGCCGGAACAGCTAAAAGCGCACATCCGCTACCCGGAGGGCCTGCTACTGACCCAAGGGCTGGTCTACGCCAAGTATCACATGGACGACCCGGAGGTGTTCTACAACCAGGAGGACCTCTGGGTGCGCGCCACCGAGAAGCACTATGGTCGGGTACAGCCGGTCGAGCCCTATTATGTGATGTGGGAGCTACCGGGCTCGGACCAGGCCGAGTTCGTGCTGATGCTGCCGTTCACGCCGAAGAACCGCCAGGTGCTGATCGGCTGGATCGCGGGTCTTTCGGACGGCGACAACTTCGGGCGCTTCCTCGCCTATCAGTTCCCGAAGGAGCGCCGCGTGCTCGGGCCGAAGCAGGTCGAGACCAAGATCGACCAGGACAGCTATCTCTCCGGGCAGCTCTCGCTTTGGGACCAGCGCGGCTCCAATGTCATCCGCGGCAACGTGCTGGCGATCCCGCTCGATGACACCCTGCTCTACGTCGAGCCGATCTACCTGGAGGCCGAGACCGCGGCCTATCCGGAGCTGCGCCTGGTCGCGGTGATGCAGGACGATGATCTCAGCTACGCCGAGACCCTGGATGAGGCGCTTGAGGGCCTGTTCGGTGCCGAGCCGTCGGCTGCCGCCGGCGCCGCCGGACAACTTTTGCTGCAACAGGCCGGCGCCGAGGCGATGAGCAAGTTGCAGAGGCTGCTCGAACAGCTTGCGGCCTGGTCCGAGCCGCCTGCCGGGCGAGCGTCGGGGCTGCCATCAAAGCAGGCAACCGAGCCAGCAGTTGGGCAGCCGAGCAGTGACAACGCCGAACGAGATGCAATACGGGGTGCGGACGGCGGCTGAGTGGAACGGCTCCTGTCCCTCATTCTATGCGAATGCATGCTAGCGAAAGAGCTGGCTGCGCACCTTCTCCTTCAGCGCGTCGAAACGCTCGCGGAGCTTGCGCAGTTGCTCCTCCTGGAGGCCGGTGGTCTGCCTCACCTCCTGCGACAGGCGCTCGAGGGTGTCGGTATAGTCCTGATTCCAATCGGCGAGACCCTGGCGTAGCCGGGTCAGGACCGGGTTCTGCGGGCCGCGCTGGTGCTCCGAGTCGTACCCGAACTGATAATCGACGACCGCCTCGGTAGCTTCGCCGTGGAAGAGACGGTGCAGCTCGACACGCAGACATTTACCGGCATAGTTGACGCGGCCATCCTTGACGAGGCGGCGGACGTTCACGCGGATGCGCGTCGAGTGCAGGAAGTGGAGCGGCGCCTGGGTCGCGGCGCGCTTCACGAGTTCGTGATCCTCGGCCAGCTTGAGGCTTTCGTCGAAGCCGCCGATCCGCTCGAAGAGGGCACGCTCAATGAAGATCGCGAAGCCGCCGGCATGGGGGTCGGTGCGCAGGCTCAGCTTGACGTAGAGATTGGCCAAATCGAACAGGAGCGCGTCCAGCGGGTGATCCGAGTCTGGCTCAAACCAGCAGGTGGCCAGACGTATCCCCTCTTCCTCCATCTCCGCGATCGCCTTGGCAAGAAAATCTGGCGGTGGCAGGACATCGGCGTCGAAGAAAAAGAACCAGTCGCCGCGGGCGATTGCCGCGCCACGATTGCGCCCGACGCCGGGCAGCCCCCCGTCAGTGAGGATTAGGCCGCGTTCGCGCACCAGCTCGCGGGTGCCGTCGTTGGAGTCCGCATCGGCGACAATCACCTCGAAGTCGCGGAAGGTCTGGGCAGCCAACCGATCAAGCAGCCGCGGCAGCAGCTCGGCCTCGTTGAGGGTTGGGATGACAATACTGGCCTTCATTCGGCATTCTCCTGCAGATCGCCTGGTTTGATCAGGACTCGATCAGGACTCGATCAAGACTCGATCAGGGTTCGATCAGGGTTCGATCAGGTCATGGACGGCGTCTTCGGTCCCGTCCAACACCTCTTGCAGCCAGCGCTCGTCGACGTCGAAGCCGCCGGTGCGGCAGATCCCGGCATACCAGCGGGCACTGGCCTTCGGAGTACGGCGCTGGGTCGCATAGTCGACGTGGACGAGTCCGAAGCGCTTTGATAACCCGAAAGCCCACTCGAAATTGTCGAGCAGGCTCCAGACAAAATAACCGCGAATATCGCTCCCCGCGTCCAGGGCCTTGCGCAACATGACCAGGTAGGCCGCCAGATAGCGGCGCCGCGCCGGGTCCCGGACCTCGCCATCAAGGTCGATCCGATCATCGAAGGCGGCGCCGTTTTCGGTCACATAGACCGGTGGATTGCGGTAGCGTTCGCGCAACCAGGTCAGGGTGGCGAGAAAGCTCTGCGGATAGATCTCCCAGTCCATGTCGGTGTAGCGGACCTTCGGGTCTTCGCGGGCGCCGACACGGAAGCCAAGGACCGGCGGCCAACCGCGCTTACGACGATGCGCGAGTAGTGGTTGACGCCGATGAAGTCCACCGGCCGTGAGATCAGCGCCAAGTCCTCTGGCCTCATGCTGCGATTGAGAAGACCCATCAGGCGCCGTATCGAGCGCGGGTAGCGACCGCGCAGGATCGGGTTGGCGAAGAACCGATTGGCCAAGCGATCGAGGCGCTCGGCGATCCACACATCTCGCCGGCGCTGCGGGAGCACCGGAAAGAGGTTTAGTGCCGGGTCGACCCGCGCCCCGGGCACCTGGGCGCGCAGCGGCTCGAGGGCGGCGCCATGGGCGAGCAGCAGGTGATGCGCTGCCTGCATCGCGCGCACCAGGTTACGTCGCCCGGGTGCATGCTGGCCAACCAGATAGCCGGCGGCCGTGACCGTCAGCGGTTCGTTAATCGTCACCCAGTCCTGTACGCGGTCGCCCAGGCGGCGAGCGACTACCTCGGCGTAATCAGCAAAGCGCCAGGCCGTCTCCCGACGCTCCCAACCGCCGCGCTGCTCCTCGAACCACGGCAGGTCCCAATGGTAGAGCGTCGCGAAGGGGCGAATCCCGCGGGCGAGCAGGCCGTCGACCAGGCGCTCGTAGAAATCGAGGCCGCGGTCATTAACCTGCCCTGCTGGATCGGTCATCACGCGCGGCCAGGCGATCGAGAAACGATACGACTGCAGCGCGAGATTCGCCATCAGGTCCATGTCCTCGCCATAGCGGCGATAGTGCTCGCAGGCCACAGCGCCGTCGGTACCATCGGAGATCCGGTCCGGCCGTGCGGTGAAGCGATCCCAGATCGAGTCGACCTTGCCATCCGCCGTCGGCGACCCTTCGATCTGGTAGGCAGAGGTCGCTGCCCCCCACAGCAACTGGTTGGGGAATTGCACATGCATCATCGGACTCCTGACTGTCGGTTTCTCGAAAGTATGCTTATTGGCGCTATGGCAGCCCCTGGCAAGAGGGTCAGTTCGGATGCGATCCTGGCGCCGAGGTCAACTGCATTTTGGATCCGAGCACATGCGCAATCGACATCATCAAGGCAAATGATATCGCGATGTTGCGTTCTGGCCCAGATCTCTCCCATGTACCGATTTCAATATCACTGACGCAGAAACCCTGCGATAATCGACGCTAAAGTCGCGAAGAGAAGCATTTTCAGACACTCATGCTGATCGAATTTCGGGTCGAGAATCATCGCTCCCTGCGAGATGAGCAGGTCCTGACCATGCAGGCAGGCTCCGAGGCCAACAACCAGGATCAGCGTCCCCGCAAGATCGAGGGCATCCGCAAGCCCCTGTTGCCCGCCGCCGCCATCTATGGGGCCAATGCGAGTGGCAAGAGCAATGTCCTTTCGGCACTTGGCTTCATGCGCGACGCTGTCATCCACTCGCACCGTGCATGGTCGCCAGAGGAGGAGGTTCCACGAGATCCCTTCGGCTGGGGACCCAAGGCTGCGGAGCCATCATTCTTCGAGGTGTCCTTCCTGGCCGAAGGCATTCGATACCAGTACGGCTTTGTTGCTAACGACGAGCGATTCCTCGAAGAGTGGCTCTACGCTTGGCCTCAGGGTCGCAAGCAGACCTGGTTCGAGCGCGACGGCGACGCTTATGCGTTCGGCGACAACCTGAAAGGCGAGAACCAGCTGGTCACGGAAGTCACCCGACCCAATGCCCTGTTCGTGTCATCGGCGGTGCAGCTGCGCCATCACCAGCTCCAACCGATTTATCGCTGGTTCCGCGGCTTGCAAACGATCAATATCGAGCGCCGCAAGACGTTCCCGTTGTTCGGCGCGCCTTTCGATCCGATTGTGCGCAAACTAATCGAGGAGAAGGAGAAGGAGAAGGAGAACAAGCCCGAGCATTCGAATCTTGGCGATATCATCGGGATGCTGCAGGCGGCAGATACGGGTATTACTGATATCAGGCTCGCATCCACGGACGAAGGAATCGCTGCCAATGGGACCCGCTCGGGAAGACCGGAGCGCAGGCGCGTCCTCCTCCGGCACGACACCGAGTGCGAAGACGCATGGCTCCCCCTGGAAGCCGAATCCCAAGGCACTCGCACACTCTATCGGGTCGGTCCAATCGTGCTCGAGCTTCTGCGCAGTGGCGGACTGCTCCTGGTCGACGAACTGGAGGCCAGTCTCCACCCCGCGCTGGGGCGGCAGATCATTCAGCAGTTCAACGATCCGCGCACTAACCCTCGGCATGCCCAGATCCTCTTTACAACCCACGATACGCATCTGCTCGGGGGCATGCTCGGGGACCCGCCACTGCGTCGCGATCAGGTGTGGTTGACCGAAAAGGCTGGCAATGGGGCTACTTCTGTCTATGCCCTGACCGATTACAAGCCGAGACCGTCGGAGAACCTGGAGCGCGGTTATCTGCAGGGACGCTACGGCGCCATCCCCTACCTCGGCGAGCTAATTTCTCCCGATCCGGCAGCCAATGACGACTAAGCGACGCGAGCGCGAGCGCCGACCGGCGCGGCGGACAGCAACACGGTAGCCGAAACGTCGGCTCTTGGTTGTTTGCGAAGGCGAGGTGACGGAGCCCCAGTACCTCCGGGGACTCGAGCGCTGGGTCAGGAACAACACCATCGAGATCAAAATCTCGGATAAGCACGGGGTGCCACTCACGTTGGTCAAGCAGGCGGTCGAGCTGAAGGAATCGGCCGACAGGCAGGCAAGGAGAGAAAAAGACGGATTCCTGGCTTATGACGAAGTCTGGTGCGTCTTCGATATCGACGAGCACCCGGCGGTGAACGATGCGCGTCAGCTGGCCCAAGCCTACGACATCGATCTCGCCGTCTCGAATCCCTGCTTCGAGCTCTGGATTCTGCTCCATGTCCGAGAGAGTCCGGGGGCGCGCCACCGTTACGACTTGCTTGGACTCGTCGCCGAGAAGCTCCCCGGGTATCACAAGCATCTTCGATTCGACGATCTGGCCAGCGGCGTGGAAGACGCAGAACGTCGAGCAAGGGCGCTTCAAACGCAAGCCGACGAAGAAGGCGAGCCCCACCGCAATCCAACCACCGGCGTGTACCGTCTAACCGAATCGATCACTCGCAAGCGTTGCGGTTGAGTCCTAAGTACCGCGTTTCACGATAATTTGCGGTCTGTTTCGTTGTCTTGGTGGTAGCGGCAAGAACCTGCATGTCGCAAAATTCACTGAAACGGGGTACCAGGGTAAACTGCGCTGAACACATAGTTACCCATGGATACATAGACGCGGTTGGGATCATCCGGGATCGGGGGCGCCCTGTGCCGGTTTTCCCTCGAAGCCGAGCACTTGAATCGGCTGTCTCTATTGAGGGGGATCGCCGGCGGCGGCCGCGCCCTGATGGGCGTGCTCGCTGAGCTGCCGACAGTCTGCCAACGCTTGTCGCAGCTCGGCCAGCGGCGCCACGTCGGTGGCCACGGCATCCTGGCGCACCGCCTGCCGCAAGGCATGGACGTGACGCCTTGCCCCAACGCTGATCAGCGGTCGCGCGGCGGCCGCGAGCGCCACGCTGGCAAGGACGCCACCGGCGATTAGCGCGAACGGCCAAGTGATCTCGCCAAGCAGCGCCGGCGTCGGCACCGGCGGCAGCCCGAGCCACTCCGGCAGGCCGCGGCCGGCGAGCCAGACGAAGCCAAACGCTGCAACCATCTCCGACGCCAGGCGCAACCGCCGCACCCCGCTCCACCAGCGCCGCGGCGACGGCTCGAGCGGCAGCTCCGCCAGCCGCTGCCGCAGATCCTCGGTC
This sequence comes from Thiorhodovibrio winogradskyi, assembly GCF_036208045.1. Classification (NCBI taxonomy): domain Bacteria; kingdom Pseudomonadati; phylum Pseudomonadota; class Gammaproteobacteria; order Chromatiales; family Chromatiaceae; genus Thiorhodovibrio; species Thiorhodovibrio winogradskyi. The sequence goes on from NZ_CP121472.1 coordinate 3,735,551, forward strand.
AGCGCTGCCGCCGCCGAGGCCGCCTGTTGGCGCACTCGGCTGGCCGCCGGCTCGGGCAGCTGGTCCGCCGCCACGGAGACCGCTTCAAGCAGACCCTGGCGAACCCGCGGCTCGGCCACCGAGGGCCGCGGCGGCTCCTGGCCTTGCCGAGGCTCCTCAGTCGGACGCCAAAATCGGCGGGCAACGGCACGGCCGAGCAACCTCCGCAGTGGCGAGCCGGTCGATATGGTTCAGCACCACCAGCAGCACCTCTGCGTGATGGGCCAGGCGGGCGAAATAGTGTTCGTGCGCCAAGGCCTGGCCGTACTTGAGCGGGTCCATCACCCAGAGCAGCAGATCGCAGCGCTCGATCAGTCGCTCCGCCACCCGCGCATGCTCCCGGACCGTGGAATCCACGTCCGGCAGATCCAGCAGCACCGCGCCCCGCAGCGGCGCCAGCATTCCGTCGGCGGGCAGCGGATGGCGCTCCTCGACCCGCAGCCAGTCGAGCAGTGGCTCGGCGCCGGTGGCATCGCCGATCGGCACTGCCTGCGCTCGCTCGGTGGCGGGCCGGCGCACCCCTTTCGTGTACGGTGTCTGCCCGACGAGTGCGTTGACCAGGGAGGACTTGCCGGTGCCGCCCGCGACGGCGACCACGACATGGTCGCGCGAGTGGGCCAGACGCTGCCGCGCGCGCTCGCGCAGTGCTGTCATCTCGTCGATCAGCGCCGACGGCAGCTGTCCGGCGCCCAGGGCTTCGAGCGTCTCCAAGGGGTCGAGCACGGCGCTGCCGGCCAAGGTATTGGCCAGGGTCGATTTGCCGGCGCCCGTGCCCCCGGCGACGACCACTAGCAGGGGTTCGTCCTCCCGCTCAAGGTGGCCCATCAGGCCATCGATACGGCGCGGGAGACGCTCCCAAAGTGGGAGCCAGGGCGCGTCGCGGCGCCGGCCCGCATCACCATCCAGGGCGAGCAGCTCGTCGCGCAGGGCCTGAAGCATTTGCCGGAGTGCTTGGTGCTTCATGTCAGGATGATACTCAATCTTCTGAATTGTCGGATGGCCGAAGGGCTCGCGGCTCGGCTCGCGAACTTCGACTCCTGGTGTATTTGCCGACCCGCGGTGGTGCATTTGCCCAACCGCGGGGGCAATGCCCCCGAAATCCCGCCGCAACGGCTGTCCCTGTTGCGCTGCCGAGCCGCTCGCGCGCTTCGCTCAGCCACGGCTCTCTTCAATCACGGTTCTGCGTGGTGGCGCCAATGGCGTGGCGGCGACCATGGCATCAGTCACCGCCATGGACCGCTCGCTCAATCGCGGCCGGTTCCAGGCGCACCGCCTGATCCCTAAACTCTTGGCAAAAAACTTGCTTTATCTTAGCTCCAAGGTCGAGCGCGCCAATGAGCGCAAAAAAAAAGTCCGGGCTTTGGCCCGGTTGAATCGCTAGCAAACCCGTGAGGACATGATGATCACTCAACTTCCAACACCTTGGCGCAAACCAGTCCATCAATCCACGAAAAGGCTCGTCTGGATACCCCTGGCGCTGGCGCTGATGCTTCAACCCAGCGCCAGGGTCCAGGCTGAAACGCCAACTGATGCAGCAATCGCCAGCAACGTCCGCCAAGAACTCGCGAATCATCCGGCCTTGGGCGATGAGCGCATCACCGTGGTCGTCCACAACGGCATCCTCGCGCTTTCAGGCTATGTCGATAGCCTCTACGAGCAAGCCGTCGCCGACACCGTCGCCAAGCGCGTCAATGGGGTACGCGCCGTCGACAACCAGCTCAGACGCCGCATTGAGACGCCTGCGCCCCTGGTCGTTGAGCCTGCCGCTGACCTCGATGCCGACGTTGATACCGGTCCAGATAGCCCAGTGGGGCCGGGCCTGCGCTGAAATCCTGTTGTCCGCTGGCGCACGACCGCCGCATTCAATTGATCAAGGATCCCTGCTTGATCGGTGACCGGAATCAGGCCCACAGCATCTGTCTGGTTCATAAGCGCGGAACCCGGAGCGAGATGAATTGCAACCCACAAGGAGCAGGCCAATGAGCGGATCGATCAGGCTGAGGAAGACGATTTTGGCGTCGTCGCTTCTGAGTCTTTTATCTGTCGTGCTCCCCTCGCGGGCGGATGAAGCCAGGGCCACAACCGGCCTTGCCAACTGTGCGCGCATCGCCAATGCCGATGTGCGACTCCAGTGTTTTGACGCTCTCGCGGCCCGCGGCAACCGGGTTGGCGATGGCCCCTTGGAGCCGACACGACAGTCGAGCCCTCCTGTCGCCAGGGACGCCGACAGCACGCAGGCCCTGGATCTGGCCTCGGCAACCGACGCAAGGGTTGCCGAGCCGCTGGCACCACAGCCGCGTCCTTCCCTGAGCCTGCTTCCCTACCGGAAGAACTACATTCTGCCGGTGAGTTACAACGCCAATGTCAACGAGAACTTGCCGAGGGAGCCAACCTTGGACCTGCCGCTGTTCGGTGAAGGCGTCTTCGACAACGTGGAAATGAAGTTCCAGTTAAGCTTCGAGGTTCCATTGTGGACGAGGTTACTGAATCGTCCGCTTGATCTCTACTTTGGCTACACTCAGCTCGCGTTCTTCCAGGCGTACAACCAGGAGTATTCGTCCCCGTTCCGCGAGACCAACTACGAGCCCGAGTTCGGTCTGCATTGGCGCCCGGATCTGCGGCTTGGCCTGGCCGGCTCACGCTGGCGGCTGACCTCGGTCCGAGCGGCGGCGAACCACCAGTCCAATGGTCGTTCGGAGCCGTTGTCGCGCAGCTGGAACCGCATCACTGGTGAGGCCAGCGTCGAGCGCGAGAACCTGTCGTTGGGACTCAGACTTTGGACGCTCCTCGGCAATCGTCCAGCGAACAACCCGGATATCACCGATTATCTCGGCTACGGCGAGCTACGGGGCCAATACGACGGCGACCGGCACCGTTTCGGGCTGATGGTACGCAATCCCAGTCGCCCCACTGTGCAGCTGGATTGGAGCTATCCCCTCAATCAGCGGGTGCGCGTCTATGCGCAATACTTCAACGGCTATGGCGAGAGCCTGGCGGACTACAACCACAGCGTTAACCGCATCGGCGTGGGTTTCATGTTGGAAGATGGCGGATAAGTCCGTTCCTGGACGGCACAATTGAAGACTGAGCAGCCCGGCAAGCACTACCCGTTTACCACCAAGGAGAACAGCCCAATGCCTGCAAAACAGTTGGCACAATTGGTGCTTTTATAAGCCGGTGTAAACACCCAACCACTGGCACCTTCCACTGGAGGCCCCCTGATGAACGATGGGACATTGATTGCCTGGCTCGATGATCTCGGCAGCAAGGATGTCGCCCAAGTGGGCGGTAAGAACGCCTCGCTCGGCGAGATGATCCACCATCTCGGCGCCGAAGGCGTGCGCGTGCCGGGCGGCTTCGCGACCACCGCGCAGGCCTATCGGCAATTCCTGGCCGAGAACGATCTCGAGCCGCGCATCCGCGAGCTCGCCCAAGCCTTTGAGCGCGATGAGCGCCCGCTCAGCGAGATCGGCGAGCAGATCCGCGCCCTCTTCCTCGACGCCGAGATCCCCGAAGCCTTGGCCGATGCGGTGCGCGACGCCTACCAGGCGCTGGCCGAGCAGACTGGGCGCGATGAGCCCGATGTCGCGGTGCGCTCGAGCGCCACCGCCGAGGATCTGCCCGAGGCCAGCTTTGCCGGCCAGCAGGAGACCTTTCTCAACATCCGCGGCGCCGAGACCCTGCTCGACGCCATCCGGCGCTGCTTCGCGTCGCTCTACACCGACCGCGCCATCGCCTATCGGCAGGACAACGGCTTCGACCAACTGCAGGTCGCCCTGTCGGTCGGGGTTCAGCAAATGGTGCGCTCCGACAGCGGCAGCTCCGGGGTGATGTTCAGCATCGACACCGACACCGGCTTCCCGCGCGCGGTGCTGATCAACGGCGCCTGGGGGCTGGGCGAGACGGTGGTGCAGGGCCTCGTCGATCCCGACGAATACCTGATCTTCAAGCCGCTGTTGGAGGATCCATCGCTGACACCGATCATCGCGCGCCAGCCTGGTGGCAAGGCGCGGAAGATGGTCTATGCAGAGGCCGGCGGCGAAGAGCCAACGGTACTCACCGAGACCAGCGAGGACGAGCAGCGGGCGCTGGTGCTGAGTGATGCAGAGGTCCTGTCGCTGGCGCGCTGGGCGGTGACCATCGAGGACCACTATGGCAAACCCATGGACATGGAATGGGCCAAGGATGGCGAGACCGGCGAGCTGTTCATCGTCCAGGCGCGACCCGAGACCGTGCACTCGCAGCGGGCCGAGGGCCTGCTCAAGACCTATCGGCTCGAGGCCAGTCCTGAGGAGGCCGGCGAGCCGCTGGTCAGCGGCTACGCGATCGGCGATGCCATCGCCGCCGGCAAGGTGTTCCGGCTCGATGACCCCGGCGAGAACGACCGCTTCGAGGACGGCGGCGTGCTGGTCACCGAGATGACCGATCCGGACTGGGTGCCGATCATGCGCCGCGCCGCCGCCATCGTCACCGACCACGGCGGGCGCACCTCGCACGCCGCTATCGTCAGCCGCGAGCTCGGTCTGCCGGCGATCGTCGGCGCCGGCCATGGCACCGAACGCCTCACCGACGGCGATGAGATCACGGTGTCCTGCGCCAGCGGCGAGACCGGGCGTGTCTACGCCGGGCGGATTCCGTTCGAGGCCGAGGAGATCAGCCTCGAGGACATCCCGAAGACGCAGACCAAGATCATGCTGAACATGGCCAACCCAGCGGCGGCGCTGCGCTGGTGGCCGCTGCCGAGCGATGGGGTTGGTCTGGCGCGGATGGAGTTCATCGTCAATCAGCACATCAAGATCCACCCGATGGCGCTGATCCGCCCAGAGGCGGTGGATGATGAGGATGCGAGCACGCAGATCGCCACGCTGACCGCCGGCTGGGAGGACCCAACTGAGTATTTCGTCGACCAGCTGGCGCGCGGCATTGCCCGGATCGCGGCTGGCAGCCATCCGCATCCAGTCATCGTGCGCATGAGCGACTTCAAGACCAACGAGTATGCGGACCTGATCGGCGGCCGCGCCTTCGAGCCGGTCGAGGCCAATCCGATGCTCGGCTGGCGCGGCGCCAGTCGCTATTACAGTGAGGAGTACAAGGAAGGCTTCGCCCTGGAATGCCGGGCGATCCGCAAGGCGCGCGAGGAGATCGGCTTCGACAACATCCTGGTGATGATCCCCTTCTGTCGCACGCCCTGGGAGGCCGACCGGGTGCTCGAGGTCATGGCCGAGCAGGGCTTGAAGCGGGGCGAGCGTGGGCTCGAGGTCTATGTGATGTGCGAGATCCCGGCGAACGTGATCCTGGCCCGAGACTTCGCCGCGCGCTTTGATGGTTTCTCGATCGGCAGCAATGACCTGACCCAGCTCGTGCTCGGCGTCGATCGCGACTCCGACCGCCTGGCGCATCTGTTCGATGAGCGCAACGATGCCGTGCGCCAGATGATCAGCTCGGTGATCGACGAAGCGCACCAGCGCGAGCGCAAGGTCGGGTTCTGCGGGCAGGCGCCGAGCGACCATCCGGATTTCGCCGCCTTCCTGGTGCGTGCCGGAATCGATTCGATCTCGGTCAATCCGGATAGCTTTCTGTCGGTCAAGCAGGCGGTCGCCGAGATCGAACGCACAGCCTCCGGCTGAGACGCCGTTCGAGACAGCGAGCCGCAGTGACTTTGTCGATCTGCTCCCAGGCCGGGTCGTCTAGATCGTCGCCGGCATCGATTCGGTCGCGGACCTGCGACAGCGATTTGAGTACCTGTTGATCATCAGGGTGACTCCACGAACAAAGGTCCGGCACCGCGTTTGATCTCATGGGTTTCGCCGGCGCTGAGTGAGACCGTCTCGGACCCCGCCGTGAGCCGAATCACGTCAGCCTCCGGCGAGATCTCGCGCAGCCGCACCCGATCCTCGTTGATCTCGACCTCGAGGGTCTGGCCGCGAAAGCGCAAGCGGAAACGGAGCCGCTTCAGCTCCTCGGGGAGCACGGGATTGAGCCAGAGTCGCTGATCGCGCACCTCAATACCCGCGTAGCAGCGCTGGATGAGGTCGACGGTGCCGGCCATAGCGCCCAGGTGAATGCCTTCCGAGGTGGTGCCACCCTGGATGTCGGCGACGTCGCTCTCCAGAGCCTGGGTGAACAAGGACCAGGACCGGGGTCGATCCCGGCGGGCCAGGACCCAGGCGTCCACGACACGGCTCAGGGTCGAGCCATGGCTGGTGCGCTCGCTGTAGTATGCGACGTTACGCGGGATCATCTCGGGGTCGAATGCGTAGTCGAGACGGGCGAACAGACGCTCCAGCTCCTCGGTCGAGAACAGATAGAAGAGCATCAGCACGTCGGCCTGCTTGGTGGCCTTGTAGTGATTCGGTGAGTCGCCCTCGGCCTCGAGGATGCGATCCAGGCGTTGGATTCGTCGCCGAGCTTGCGCTCGATACGCACGCCTTCGACGTTCTCCAGACGTTCGTCAAGGGCATTGGCCGCGCGGTCTAGGTCATCGAGCGCATCGATACCTTCCGATAGCTCCAACCGCAGCTGGGGTCCGCGGATGTCGAAGCCGTGGCTACCGGCGTAGACGACCGCCTCGAGCCCGACCAAGCTGCTGACGTCGTCTAGATCGCGGCCGCTGATCAGCGCCAGCGGCATCCGCTGTGCGGCTTCCCGCAGGGCGCGGCGCATGCTGGTGCTGAGACGGGCATCGTCCGGCTGCTCGACGATCGGCGTCAGGGTGCCGTCGTAGTCGAGAAACAAGGCCGGGCGCCGATCACCAAGCCGATCCGTGAGTGGCGTGGGATCTTCGAGCAGCGGGGGCGGCTCGGTCTGCGCGGATTGGATACCGATCCGGCACAGGTTGTCGAAGACCTGGTCAGCGCCTTTCTCCAGCAGCGCGTCGCGTTGGCGACCGGTGCGGTCGATGCCAATGACGAGCCCAAAATGGCCGCGGCTCGCGGCCATGACGCCGGCGGTGGCGTCCTCGAGGACGGCCGCGCGCTCGGGCTCGCAGCCAAGCTGATGGGCGGCCTCGACAAAGGTGTCCGAGTCTGGCTTGCCGGACAGCTCGAGATTCTCAGCCTCGACCCCATCGAGACGCAGGTCGAACAGTCCGTCGAGCCCGGCCTTCTCTAAGATCAGGTCGCAGTTCTTGCTGGCCGTGACCACCGCGGTGCGAAAACCGGCGCGGCGCAGGCGTTGCAGCAGCTCGACGGCGCACTCGTAGACGACGACACCGCGCTGTTCGATGAGCGCTCGGAAGCTGGCATTCTTGCGGTTAGGCGATTGCCGGAAAAGAGCTTACCGAATTGCGCAGGATGTTCGTTTGGCGGGGTATTTGCCAACCTAGCTGGTTGTTTTGCACCCGTTTGCGGAGTGACCACGACTGGACTGACGCGGCTGCGCGGTCTCGATCAGGCCAACACAGCCGTGCTGTTCCTGCGCGCAATGTTGTGTGCGAAAAACTCAAACGGCGACAATGGCTTCAAATTTGCTTCGCCGAATTTGACCGCAACAATGAAAGTGTCGTGACCGAGAAGGAATTCAACCAGGCGCGCTCAGAGCGCCGCGCCGCGCGGCCCGTTCCGACACGGGCGCGCCGATGCGCGGCATGGCCAATGCGCCCGCGTTTAGCGACATCGACCAGAACGGGGATGGTCAGATCGACAAGCAGGAGTTCCAGAGCGCCCAGATGCAACAGCAGCGGACGATGCAGCTTAAGATGGCGGATCATGCCGAGTCGACACCCGGCTTCGTTCAGCACTGGGAGGCGGGGTCGGACTCGATCATCGCCGAACATGCGCAGGCGCTAACCCGCATCGATGCTGTCGCGGATGACATCCTGCGCATCCGGGTCGCGCCCGCTGGTCGGCTTGCGCCAAGCCACAGCTGGCAGGACGAGCCTCGATCGCTCAGCGGCGGTCGTCTCTTGGTTGAGAAGCGAGCGCGCGTCCTGCATCTCGTGACCCGCGCGATGCGGACCAAGCTCAATCTCGACACGGGCGCCGTCTCGCTTGGCAACGCCGACGGTGCCGTCTATGCGAGTGATCTCACCCCGGTACGCTGGCGTCAGGTTGAGCAGCACGAGATCCCGACCCTGGCGCCGGCGCTCGCCGCAGCCGTCGCCCCGACTGCCACGCCAGCCGCCGCACCGACCATCAGCTCGCAAACCAACAACGGCTGGTCGCCCGGCCCTGCCACCACCGGCCTCTGGCTGCGGAAGGCACTGCACCCGCGGGAGGGCCTGTTCGGGTGCGGCCAACGCTTCGGCGCGCTCAATCGTCGCGGCCAGCGGCTCGCGCACTGGACCACAGATATCCACTCGCCAGGATTGGGCGTGGTCGACGGCTGTCTGTACCAAGCGCACCCGCTGTTGCTCGCGCTGCGGCCCGGTCTCGCCTGGGGCCTGATGCTCGGCTCGAGCGGTTACAGCCACTTCGATCTCGGTGCCGAGCAGCCCGACGCGCTGGGCCTGTTCAACCTGGGCGGCGAGCTCGACTACACCCTCTTCGCCGGCCCCACCCCGGCCGCCGTGGTCGAGCAGATCACAAGGCTGACCGGTCGGCCAGCCTTGCCCCCGCTCTGGGCGCTCGGCTACCACCAGTCGCGCTGGGGCTATCGCAGCGATGCTGAGATCCGCGCGATTGCCAACGCATTCCGCCGCCGTCGCATCCCAATCGACGCGATCCATCTCGACATCGACTACATGGACGGCTTCCGCGTCTTCAGCTGGGACCGCGAGCGCTTTCCGAGTCCGCGCGCCACCATCGAGGCCCTGCATCGACAGGACATCCATGCGGTCACCATCATCGACCCGGGGGTCATACAGGAACCTGAGATCGATGGCGCCAACCGCTCCAGCGACCCGGTTTTAGAGAGCGGTCTGCGTGGCGATCATTTCATCCGCCGTCCGGATGGCAAGCTGTTCACCGGTTATGTGTGGTCTGGCGCATCGCTGTTTTCAGACTTCTGCCGCACGCCGACACGCCGCTGGTGGGGCGAGGTTCTGACGCGATCCGCCAGCATCGGCGCCCAACGCTGGGCGGTCAGCTGGATGGGCGACAATGCCTCCAGCTTGGAGGATCTGCGCACCAGCCTGCCGCAGCTCGCGAGCATGGGCCTCGGCGGCTCGCCGCACGTCGGCGTCGACATCGGCGGCTTCCACGGCGCCTGCGACGGCGAGCTCTTCGCCCGCTGGATCGAGTTGGGCGCCTTCTACCCTTTCATGCGCGCCCATGCCTACCACGGCAGCCCGCCGCGGGAGCCCTGGGCATTCGGCGACAAGGTCGAGGCCATTGCGCGAACCACGATCGAGCGCCGTTACCAGTTCCTGCCCTATCTCTATACGCTGGCGCACCGCGCCCACCGCACCGGCGAGCCGATCCTACGGCCGCTGCTCTACGACTTCCCGCGGGCGACCGAGCTGCATGGGATCGAAGATCAGTTGATGGTTGGTCCGCGGCTGATGATCGCGCCGGTCTGCGAGCCGGGCGTCAGCGAGCGCGAGGTGCATCTGCCGCCTGGCGTCTGGTACGACTTCCACAGCGGCAGGCGGATCGACGATGGCGCGCCCGCGGCACGCGCCGCGGATACTGGCGCTGATGCCAACTCTGATACTGCTGCCGAAGCCCATGCCCGCGCTGCAGTTGCCAGTGTCGGCGCCAAAGCCCGCATCAGTGCCAGTGCCATTAATCGACGCTGTCTGCTGCCGGCACCGCCGGGTCGCATGCCGATCCTGGTGCGCGGCGGCAGCTGCCTGACCCTGGGTGCTCCGTGGCAATCGACGCGCGAACCGCTGACCGAGCTGATCCTCGATGCCTATCCAGACGACGGACAATCTGGCTCTTGGACCCTCATCGAGGACGTCGGCGATGGCTGGGGCTATTGTGACGGCGAGCTCGTAGAGACCGCGTTAGGCGTTGACCACGAGCGCGCAGGGCCAAGGCTCATGGTTGGCCGCCGCCGGGGCGGCTGGCAGCCGCGGCCGCGCCAGCTCGTGCTGCGACTGCATCTCGTCCAACAGCCCGACCACCTGCTGCTCGACGGCGCCCCGAAAGCCGACTGGCACTGGGATCAAGCAGATCACGCGGCAGTGGTTTCGCTCATCGACGATGGGGAGGCGCACCAGCTGAGCGCGGAATGAACCGCGACGGGCACAAACACGCCTCCTGCTGATCGACGATCTCGGTTTGCTCCTCTGTTGTCGCGGGTTGCGCATCGGATAGTGGGCACGTCCTTTGCTTCGACTGAAGCACGCCTGCCGCGGGAAATCGCCCGTTACTTCTCCACCGCAAGGCTGGAGGCTGCACGCCTTGGACCGCATGCGTGCCGAGCTCGAAGACAAGGGCCATCTCCGAGTAGCCATCGCTGTCAAGAAGCCATCTCTGAGTGGAGAGCGCCATGCCAAACATGCAGATCAGTCCCTGGGACCTGGCGGTTGTTGCCGTCTATGTGATCGGCACACGGCTGCTGTTCGGCTGGTGGGCAGCGCGCACCGCGCGCAAGGGCGCCGAAGGCTACTTCCTCGGCGGTCGGGCGCTACGCTGACCGATCATCGGGCTGTCCTTCTATGTCGCCAACATGAGCGGCGGCAGCTTCGTTGGCCTGCCCGGCAGCGGCTACAACGACGGTATTGCTGTCTATCACTACGAATGGCTGCCGGCAGTGATCCTGGTGCTGTTCGTGCTGTTCCTGCTGCCGCTGTATCTGCGCGCGCGCATCTACACGGCCCCACAGTTTCTTGAGGTGCGCTTTGGGCGCCAACCGCGGCTGGCGTTCTCCGGCTTCTTGCTGGTTGCCGTTGACGCTGATCGAGGCCCCGGCATCGCTCTATGCGGGCGCCATGGTCGGCCAGGCCCTGTTCCCGTCGGTGCCGATGTGTCCGCTGCTCGCGGCTGGCGCGCTGATCGCCGGGGTCTATATCTTCTTTGGCGGTCTCAGTGCCGTGGTCATCAACGATGCGCTGCAGGCCGCCATGATCATGATCGGCGGCATCCTGGTGCTGGTGCTGGCCTGGCAAGCGGTGCCATGCTGGGTTTCCAACCCTGTGGCAGTATCTGCAGTCGTCGGGGTGACGTTGCTGGCAGCAGCGGTCGTGGTCTGGTGGTGGTGAGCAGCCTCGACGATCGTCGATAGGACGCGCATGGAGGCGCGCTGAGCAGACAGATCGAGACCGCATCGGGCCAAAGAAACCAATAGTGGGGGCTTTGCCCCGACAGCGCCGCTAGAGCCGGTCGAAACAAACCGGCCGGCAAGGCTGTAGATCGGTGAATTCCCCAGCACTGGCCGACCGGATCACCCGCTCTGAATTCGCGCTCTTCGAGCTTGAAGAGAGTGACTCGCGGCAGGCTGAGCAGAGCAACGAATGCGTCAGCTTTATGGCATCAGACTTGCTGATTCTGTCATCGACCCGCGAGATGCCTGGCCTGCGGCTCTTCTGTCCGATCAGCGCCGTCGTCCACATCATCGCGGGCCACCCGGTGATCTATCCGGCTCAGCTATCAATCTATCGATCTGCCTATCTATCTGTCGAAGGAGCTGCCGATGTCCCACGACGCAACCCTATTAATGACCGAGTTTGTCACCCACGATGTCCAGCGTCTGCTGCTGACGCGACCGGAGGGGCTCGATTGGCAGCCAGGACAGGGTGTCGAGATCCATATCGACACCGATGAATGGCGCGACGAGGGCCGCCCCTTTACCCCAACCTCCCTGCCCAATGACCAGCTCTTGGAATGCACCACCAAGCGCTATCCCAAGGGCGATGGGATGACCATGGCACTGCATGCGCTGCAGCCAGGCGCCCAGCTCAAGCTCAGCGACGCCTTCGGCAGCATTACCTATCAGGGCCCAGGCGCCTTCATCGCCGCCGGAACCGGCGTGTCGCCCTTCCTCGGGATCTTGCGCCGGCTCGCCGCTGATGATGCCTTGGACGGTCACAGGCTGCTGCTGACCAACAAGGGCAAGCGCGACGTGATCCGCGAGAAGGAGCTGAAGCATTATCTGGGCGATGACTGCGTACTGACCTTCACCCGTGAGCACGAGCCTGGAGAACAGGGCCAGCGCATCGACCTCGACTTCTTGAGATCCCATCTTTCGACGTTCAATGGAAAGTTCTATGTCTGCGGACCGGATGCCTTTGTCGAATCGATCAATGGCCAGCTTAAGGAACTCGGCGTGCAACCGGGGCAACTGGTCTACGAGCAATGAAAGAAGAGAACTTTGCACAGGCGCGCGCGTTGCTGATCGAGGATATCAAGCGCGAGCTGGCCGAGACCCGTGTCTACCTGGGAGCGGAGCCGCTCGATCCGCGCGTTCATCACCGCCGCCGGCCCCGAGGTTCCGCGGCCGCTGGTCGATCAAGCTCAAGGTCGGGGGCCGGATGGTCATGCCACTCGGTTCGAGCGGTGGCGACCAGAGCCTGGTGGTGCTCAGCAAACAGCCAAACGCAACGCTCGCGCAACGCGAACTGCTTCCGGTCCGTTTCGTGCCGATTACCCGCGATCACATCGATGCTTAACCGAAATGCCGCCGCGGACGAAGAGCAGGTCTTCGGCGAGATCGCCCAAGCCATACAGGACAAGCCAAGATGCCATCGAAGCAACCCTCTTTCCCTCAAGGCCCGCGCATTTACAACCTGTTCCCCACCCTGCTCGGTCCAGTCGAGCGCTGGACGGAGCGGCTGCCGGAGATCGCCCGGATGGGCTTCGACTGGATCTTCGTCAACCCCTTTCATCTGCCGGGTGAGTCCGGAAGCCTCTATGCGGTCAAGGACTATGATCGCCTGCACCCGACGCTGCGTGGCGACAGCAACGGCGACGACGACAGCAACGACGACGAGCGACTCAGGGCCTTCACCGCCGCCGCCAGCGACGCTGGGATCTCAGTGATGATGGATCTGGTCGTCAACCATACCGCGATCGACTCCGACCTGGTCACCGAGCATCCAGACTGGTACGTCCACGACGACGGCTCGGTGCACTCGCCCTCGGCCACCGATCTGGATGATCCCGAGATCGTGACCGTCTGGGAGGACCTCGCCGAGCTCGACTACAGCGAACGGCCCGAGCGCGAGGCGGTGATCGATTTCTTCTCCGAGGTCATCCGCCATTACATCGATCTCGGCTTCCGCGGCTTTCGCTGCGATGCCGCCTACCAGCTGCCCGGCAAGGTCTGGCAGGTGCTGATCGAGCGCGCCCGCGAGGCGGCGCCTGAGACCCAATTCTTCGCCGAGACCCTCGGCGCGCCGCCCGATGACATCGAGCAGTTGCGCCCGGCCGGCTTCGATGCTCTGTTCAACAGCGCCAAATGGTGGGACTTCCGCGCCGACTGGCTGCTCGATCAGTACCAGTCCTTCCGCGATCTGGCGCCATCCATCGCCTTTCCCGAGAGCCACGACACCGCGCGACTGGCTGATGAGTCCGATGGCGACAGCCGCGAGTCGCGCTTCTGGTACCTCTTCGCCGCCGTCTTCTCGACCGGCGTGATGATGCCGATCGGCTATGAGCTCGGCTTCCGACGGCGCCTGCATGTGGTCGAGACCCGGCCCGAGCATTGGGAAGAGCCGAGCTTCGACATCCGGGATTTCATCGGCCGCGTCAACGCCATGAAGGCCGAGACCCCGATACTGAACGAAGAGGGTGCGCAGGAGCGTTTCACCGCGGTCGACGAGCCGGTGGTCGGACTCTTGCGACGTTCGCCACGGCAGGCCCAGCACAGCGCCGTGCTGATCAATCCGAGCTTCAAGGAGGGGCAAGAGTACAGCCGCGATCACCTCATCGAGATCCTCGACTGCGATGCGGATCAGCTGCAGGAGATCACGCCCGCCTTCAGCGACGCGGCTGAGGGTACGAGCGCGGACGCAGCCGCTGGAGACAACCCGACCTCCGCGATCCATCTGCCGCCTCGGAGTCTGCGCATCTTCATCGCCAACCACTGAGGTGGTCGGCCTTACGCTGGCCCATGCCGGTCGCAGGAAGAAATTCGGCGGCTAGCGCAACGAGAGACTGGAGGCGCGGATGGACTTTAAGCATGAATTGCTCGAGCGGCTCCCTGACTGGGGGCTCAAGACCTGTCCGCTGAACCGCAACGCCGAGGACCTCGACGACCTGCGCGCTCACCCTACTCTTCGCCAGAAACTTGCTGGCGTACGCTGGTTTATCCTGATCCAAGCCGCCAAATCCTTTGATGAGGCGAGCGCGGTCTCTGGAATTTCGCAGTCTTGCGCTCGTCTTCGCGGATCATTCCTGCCGTCGTTGACCACCACCTTTTGCTTCTTCACCCAGGCTCCTCGATGTTCTTGAGACGCTGGCTCACGCCTGGTCGCGCCTGGTCGCGCCTGGTCGCGCCTGGTGACAGATTGGTTTTTTTGCCCATCTGTGGGGTGAAAAGAACCAAGCCACTGGCCTCAGTAGGCCCCGCTTCTCGCAGCGCATCGGCCATCGGCGCCGCTGTTGTCAAGGCCTGAGCACGGCCAGCAAGCCCGCTGGTGTTGGCGTCGATGAGCGGCTCGGAAGTGCCATCGCTGGCATGCAACCTGCCGGACTCCAGCTAGCAACGTTGCTCGTGCCCTGCCCAGACTCAGGACTGATGTGCTCGCGGTCTATCGGCATGCCTACACCTCTCGATCATCGACCTGGGCCTGACCCGCGTCGTCGACCTGCGGCGCATGGGCAAAACCCAGGCGCGGGTGCTGCGGAAGGGCCGCAGCCGCGCAATCCGGGCCGATGAGCTGGCGCCCGGCGACATCTTGCTGCTCGAGCAGGCCGAGCAGTCGACAACCCCGCAGGAAAAGCGACCCGCGCGGCCAACCCCGTTTGCAACCCCGACCGCGCGGTCGCCACGCACCTCAAACAACTGCTCTCGGGCGGCCAATCCCTGGAGCTGTCCGCGGTGATCCGCAGCGACGCAGCCATCTTCAGTCTTGGCGTCGAGGCATCCGAGAAGGGGCCCATCGATGAACTCGATCTGCCAGCGCGCACCCGCGTCGTCTGCCTCTACCGCGATGAGCAGTTCCATCTGCCGCACGAGGTCAAGACACTCAAGCCGGGCGACGAGGTGATTCTGATCACCAGCCAACGGCAGCTTGCCAAGCTCGAGCAACGCTTCGCGCGCAGTGAGGGCGAGGAGCCGCTGAAGGCCGATTGAGCGAGGTGCTAATCCGCATGCGCGGCGACGGAGACAGCCGACCCGGGCCGTTGGTCACGCGATCCGTTGCGGTGTTGTTTTGAACCGGGACTGGGTGCATTGCCCTAAGCAATGGGGGTTCTGACCCTGCGAATCCGTGCTTGCCGAATACCGCCGGCTCATTGACGGCTCCGGTCCGCCTCCGGTGCGCCTGGCACGAAAGTCGCTTGCGCCTGGCACGAAAGTCGCTTTGGTTAAAGGGTTAAGGTCTCTTTGGTTCAGCCAGGCAATTTGGTCAAGACGGGGAATACGCCATGACCCCAACAAGACCAACTGGACCAACTGGACCAACCCAACCAACTCGACCAACCGAACCAATCGGAGAAGACCCATTCGCTTTCTGATTCCCAGTCTGATGCTCCTGCTGATCGCCGCTGGGCCGTCAGCGAAACCGACGGTCGATGGGCGCGAGGCGCTGGTCATCCCGATCGACGGCGCCATTGGCGCCGCCACTGGGGAGTTCGTGGTCAGCGGACTCGAACAGGCCGCGCAAACCGACGCCGAGCTTGTGATCCTGCGCATGGACACCCCAGGCGGCCTGGATCAGACGATGCGTCGCATCATCAAGGCGATCCTCGCCTCGCCGGTGCCGGTGGCGAGTTTCGTCGCTCCGCCCGGCGCGCGGGCCGCGAGCGCCGGCACCTATCTCCTCTACGCCAGCCAGATCGCGGCCATGGCGCCGGCAACCAATCTCGGCGCCGCCACGCCGGTGCAGGTCGGCGGCGGTCTGCCGGGGCTCGGCGAGCGCTCCCCCCATTCTGCTCCCAGCCCTTCCCCCAGTCGCGAGGACGTCGACACCGGCGGCAGTGATGGTGATGGCGATGGAAACAAGAGCGAAAACGCCAATGGCCCGCGAGCGGACTCCCAGGACAGCGCGAGCGCATCCGAGCGCAAACTGGTCAATGATGCCGTCGCCTACATTCGCGGTCTCGCCGAGCTGCGCGGGCGCAATGCCGATTGGGCCGAGGAAGCGGTGCGCGCCTCCGTTAGCCTGAACGCGAAAGACGCCGCCGCGCGCGACGTGATCGATCTGGTCGCCGCTGACATTCCGACGCTGTTGGAGCGTATCGACGGGCGCCGCGTGCAAACGGCCGCGGGCGAGCGCGCGCTCGACACCGCTGGCATCGCGGTGCGCGAGATCGCGCCCGACTGGCGGATCAAGCTGCTGTCCGTGATCGCCAACCCCAACGTCGCCTACATCTTGCTGCTGATCGGCATCTACGGAATCCTCTTTGAACTCTCCAATCCCGGCGCCCTGTTCCCGGGCACGCTCGGCGCGATCTGCCTGTTGCTGGCGTTCTATGCGCTCCAGGTGCTGCCGGTCAATGACGCCGGCATCGGCCTGATCCTGCTCGGCGTGCTGCTGATGGTCGGCGAGGCGCTGGCGCCGAGCTTCGGGGCGCTCGGCATCGGCGGTCTGGCCGCCTTTGTGTTCGGCTCCGTGATCCTGATGGATGAAGCCGGCATTGCCGTCTCCTGGCCGGTGATCGCAATCACCACGGGCCTAAGCGCGGCGCTGTCGTTCTGGGTAATCGGGCGCTTCATCGGCCTGCACGGCAAGGCCTCGACGGTGGGTGCGGACCACCTGGTGGGCGTGATCGGCGAGGCACGCACGAACTTCGGCGGCGCCTCGGACAAGACAGGTCAGGTGCATATCGAGGGCGAGCTGTGGCAGGCCAGCAGCCGCTCACCGGTTCAACACGGCGAGTCGGTGCGGGTGCTCGCCATCAGCGGCCTTAAGCTCGAGGTCGCGCCCGCCGCTGCCCCCAAGCAGTCGCCTTCCGCTAACCCTTTACCAACCACTTGATGGAGTCACCCCATGGTCTATAGCGCATTGCTCACCTATCTCCTCCCTCTGGGCCTGATCATCCTGTTTCTGGGTTCCGCGATCCGCATCCTGCCGGAATATCAGCGCGGCGTGGTGTTTTTCCTCGGTCGCTTCCAGGCGGTCAAGGGGCCCGGGCTGATTCTCATCGTCCCCGGTATCCAGCAGCTGGTGCGCATGGATCTGCGGGTGATCACCATGGACGTGCCCGAGCAGGACCTGATCACCAAGGACAACGTCACCGTGCGCGTCAACGCGGTGCTCTATTTCAAGGTGGTCGAGTCCGACAAGGCCGTCATCCAGGTCGAGGATTTCCAGATGGCCACCAGCCAATTGGCGCAGACAACGCTGCGCTCGGTGCTGGGCCAGCATGACCTCGACGAGCTGCTCTCCGAGCGCGAACGGCTGAATCGCGACATCCAGGCCATTCTCGACGACCAGACCGATGCCTGGGGCATCAAGGTGGTTAATGTCGAGATCAAGCATGTGGATCTGAACGAGAACATGATCCGCGCCATCGCCCGCCAGGCCGAGGCCGAGCGCAACCGGCGCGCCAAGGTGATCAATGCCGAGGGCGAGATGCAGGCCGCGGAGCGACTGCGGGGCGCGGCGGAGGTCATCTCCACGCAGCCGCAGGCGTTGCAGCTCAGATATCTGCAGACCCTCGCCGATATGTCCAGTGATCGCGCCACCACGGTCGTCTTCCCACTGCCGATGGAGTGGCTCAGCGCCCTCGCTGGCGTGCCTGGCACGGGCGATGCGTCAACCCAGTCTCCCGGTTCTGAAGCTGCGGCCCGCTCGGCTTGAGGGCTCCCAAGGACAACAGCAGGCAATCGCTTACGGAGGTTAAGTGAATCGCGGCGAGATGGGAAATGCTTGCCTTACTTTGGTGGATTACACCCGGGCATCGGTGGATTTCGACCATTGCCTCCGTTCAAAAGGCAGTAAGCCGTGATCGCCACGCGGGGATCGCGATTGGGATCGACAAGACAAGGATGCAAGCATTCAGACTTGGCCTCCACGACTTGACACTGAGATGCCGCCAAATCTGAAAGCAAGCCTTGGAACCGTCATTGGCACAAAGCCTGCTTTAAGACCCACAAGCGGTCTGCCGCTCGGAGCAACCTAAGTGAGTCAGAACAGCCAGCGAAACCGAGGTCATCTCTCATGCGCATTGCAAAAGAAGACATTCCAGTTCAAATCGATGTGCCAGGCGCCATTGCCCGACAACAAAGCGATTTTGGTGATGTGACAGGATACGGAAGGATGGGCGCCGAATACTTCACCTTTGGCGCCGGAACCGATATCACACAATTATTGCACGGGCTTGAGGATGATCGCTGTCAAAGCCCCCATTGGGGCTATGTTGTAACGGGGATAATCACTGCCCTGTATACGGACGGCAGCGAAGAGACATCACGGGCTGGAGACCTTTTCTACTGGCCTCCAGGGCACAGCGTCAGAGCGGAAGAAGACACCGACATTGTGATGTTTAGTCCTCAGCAGGAACACGGCGCAGTGATCGATCACATCCGGGACAAGATCAATCGCTAGTTATTGTAATAGCAACCGTATCGGCAAGGGACAAACTAACAGCGAGGCGACTCATGTACAACGGTGACGTCATAATCCACATCGACGCGACGCTCGACGACGAGGCGATCAACAAACTACTGCACGACACCAGCCAAGCCCCTGGTGTGATTGATGTCCGCATCAACGAGAAGGCGCGACATCTGATGATGGTCGACTTTGACGCCAAGGCGACCAAGCCGAGTGCGATTCTGGAGACTGTGCGAAAACGTGGGCTGGGCGCCGAGTTAGTTGGCCTCTAGCGATCCTAGCATTCCGGTAAGGGCTTGGAGCGGCGCCGATCCTGGCGGGCCGCTCTAGCCCGCCATGACCCTCGATGGATCTTCACGCCCAGGCGCACCCGCTTCGAGCGAATTTTGCGACCATACTCCCCGCGGCCCGATCCCCTGCGGCGGATACGGAGCGCCGCAAACGGCGGACGGCTCTGTCGCCGGCGTCGGACGTGCCAAGAGGACTGGAGCGTACTGCAGAGAGTCGGTTGACGCCAGCCTGGACTGGCGTGAGCCTCCTGATGGCATACAAACTGCTGGATCCGAGCGAGCCGATTCCGGATAAGGCGTGGCGCTCAGCAGAGCAGTCCTCGTCAGTGCAGTGATCAGCGGATTGAGTGGCATCCTTTTCATCATCAAACCTCCAGGTGAAACCCGAGCTTGCGGTCATGCGCCCGATAACTCCCCACCGGGCCCCATGCCTGAGGTCATGCCCTTCAACGCCCCGAGCATTCATGGAAGGTCTGCTTCTCGCAGGTCGCACAGACGGTCTGGTCGAGCTTCTGGTAGATCGCATGGATCGCCGCCTCCTTGCCACCGAACACATTTCGCGCGCCCCTGGCTTCGATACAACCACAGGCCTCGAGCGTCTCCCACAGCCCCTGCTTGACGTTGACCAGGTACAGATCGCCGCCCTCGCGTTGGCGGCGCTTGGCCTCATCCGCCAGGGCCTGCCCGCCTTGCAGATCAACGAAGTTGATGCCATCGGCCAGGATCGCCAGATGCTTCTGGTTCGGATGGCGCGCGCGCAGCAGATCGAAGCCGCGCTCGACATGGGCCACCGAGCCGAAGAACAGCGAGCCGTCGATGCGGATGAAGCGCAGCTGCGGGCACTGGGTCACCTCCGGATCGCTGGAGAAGGCATGCTTGGGCAAGCGCGGGTCCGGCGCCAGGGTCACAATGCGCGGCTTCGATGTCCGCTCCAGATAGAGCACCAAGGACAGCAGCACGCCGGCGAAGATCGCAAACTCCAGTTCCAAAAACAGCGCGGCAAAGAAGGTCACCGCCAGCACCGCGGTCTCGCGCTTGGAGGCGGTGAGGATATGGCGGATTTCTTTGCGATCAATCAGCCCCCAGGCGACCAGGAACAGCACCCCGGCCATCGCCGCGGTCGGCAGGTAGCTCGCCAGCGGGGCGACCAAGAGCACGATGACCATTAGCAGCAGCGCGGCAAAGACCGCCGCCAGGGGCGTGCGCGCACCGGCCTCGAAGTTGACACCGCTGCGGTTGAACGAGCCGGTGGCGACATAGCCGGAGAAGAACGAACCGGCAATGTTCGACAGCCCCTGACCGATGAACTCCTGGTTGCCATCGATGCGATAACCGCCGCGCGCCGCGAGCGCGCGCCCAATCGACACCGCCTCGGTCAGCGCGAAGAGCGTGACCGCCAGCGCGGTTGGCGCCAACTGCTTGATCTGATCGAAGGTCGAGATCGGCGCCGAGAGCGGGGGCAGGCTCGCCGGCAAGGCGCCGACCGTGGCGATGCCAGTGTTGGCGGCACCCAGCCAGGCATCGAGCCCCAGGGCAACCAGGCTGCCACCGAGCATCGCCGCGATCATGTAAGGCACCTGGGGCAGCCAGCGTTTCACCGCGATGCCGATCAGCAAGGTGGAGGCCGCCACCGCGGTGGCGCTGGGGTTGATCTCGATCACATGCTGACCGAACGCCATCAGGATGTCGTGGAAATGGCCACTGCTGTCCATCTCCAAGCCGAAGAAGTGCTTCAGTTGCTTGGCGGCGATCAGAAAGGCCGCGCCGGCGGTGAAACCAACCACGACCGAGTGTGAGATGAAATTGACCAGCGCCCCGAGACGCGCAAATCCAAGCGCCAATTCGAGCACGCCGACCATGAAGGTCAGGGTCAAGGCGAGGCTCACATAGTCCGGCGTCCCTGGCACCGCGAGCAGCGAGAGCGAGGAGAAGAGCACCACCGAGGCCGCCGTCGTCGGGCCTGAAACCAGATGGCGCGAGGAGCCGAACAAGGCGGCAATGATCGCCGGTATCATGCCGGCATAGAGGCCATATTCCGGCGGCATGCCGGCGATGGTGGCGAAAGCTACGCCTTGTGGCAGCACGATCACGGCACCGGTCAGCGCGGCGACGAGGTCGGCGCGCAGATCCTCCGGGCGCACCTTGGGCAGCCAGACCAGGAAGGGAAACAGCCAGGTTAGTCGGTCACGGAGTCGTGCAGGGGCCATGGGGAGCCTTTGATCCTTGTCAGCGTTGTTGTGGAGCGACCCGCGGCAGGAGGCCAAGGCATGGCTAGGATGTCAGGAAAAGGCCTGCTTCGATAGGGTCTGCTTCGATAGCGCCAGTTTTATCGGCGCTCAGCGGCGCTCAGCGGCGCTCGGTTCGGTTCATTAGAACCCTGGTGATGGCTTGATGTGGTGCATTTAAACCAACGCCGGGGGATTTGCTGCTGGCAGGCGCGTCCTGAGTATCCAAGTTAATCGCCAAGAGGACTGCGGCAGACTGCAGAGCCTACTGCAGCGCGTCCATCAAGACCAGCCTGGACTGGCGAAAACCTCCCGATGGCATACAAACTGCTAGATCCGAGCGCGAGCAAGCCGATGCGGGCGCGGCCACCTCTTTCCTCGGCCTGGCCCCGGCCCATGGTTGAAGCCGACGCGCGGAGGGTGCGCTATCGCGCCCTCGATCCAAACCGCCCAAGCGAGAACCGCCCAAGCAAAAACCACCGAGCAAAAACCAAGAGAGCGCCTCGACACAGATGACTGATCTCTACCGAAAACCGCCCGCCGCGGCACTCCAGCAGCTAGAAACCAATGCCGAACGCGGCCTCTCCGAGAGCGCGGTGCGGGAGCGACGCCAGCGATATGGCCTCAATCAGCTGCGCCAGACCCGCTCGCGCCCGGCCTGGCGCATCCTGGTGGACCAGCTCACCAGCATCGTCGTGCTGCTGTTGCTGGCGGCCTCTGGCGCCGCCCTGCTATTTGGCCAGGTTATCGAGGCGATCGCGATCGGCGCCGCGATCCTGGTCAATACCCTCATCGGCTTCACCATGGAGCTGCGCGCGACGCGCGCGATGGAGGCCCTGCAGCGCATGGGCAAGACCCAGACGCGGGTGCTGCGCGAGGGCCGCAGCCGTGAGATCCCGGCTGATGAACTGGTGCCCGGCGACATCGTGCTGCTCGATGCCGGCGACTTGGTGCCAGCCGATCTGCGCCTGCTTGAGGCGAATCGGCTGCAATGCGATGAGGCCGCGCTGACCGGCGAGTCGGTGGCGGTGGATAAGCGCACCGAGGCCCTCGACGCGAGCGCTGACGAAGCGGCGGGCGCGGACGGCACGCGCCACGGGGACGGTAAAGCGCCACCACTGGGCGAGCGCCACAACATGGCTTACAAGGGCACGGCGGTGACCCAGGGCTCCGGCAGCGGCGTTGTCGTCGCCACCGGCATGGAGACCGAACTCGGCCACATCTCGGATCTGGTCGCGCAGGCCGAGAAGTCAGCGACCCCGCTGGAGAAGCGGCTCGATCGCCTTGGCCGGCGCCTGGTCTGGCTGACGCTGGCGATTGCGGTGGTGGTCGCCGGCGCCGGCCTGATCGCCGGCAAGGAGCTATTGGTGATGCTGGAGACGGCCATTGCGCTGGCCATCGCCGCGGTCCCCGAGGGTCTTCCGGTGGTCGCGACCCTGGCCTTGGCCCAGGGCATGCGCCAGATGGCGCGGCGCAACGCGGTGGTGAAACGGCTCTCGGCGGTCGAGACACTGGGCGCCGCGAGCCTGATCTTCACCGATAAGACCGGCACCCTGACCGAGAATCGGATGGTGCTGGCTCAACTCGCACTCGACCAAGGCATTCTGCGCTTCGAGCGTCCAGGTCAGGCGGCGCAAGCCACCGAGGACCGCGGTCGAGACGACGGCGAGGCCAGCGCCGACGCGCGGATCCTTCTCGACGGCGCGCCGGTGGACTTGGCCAAAACGCC
Source organism: Thiorhodovibrio winogradskyi (assembly GCF_036208045.1). Lineage (NCBI taxonomy): Bacteria > Pseudomonadati > Pseudomonadota > Gammaproteobacteria > Chromatiales > Chromatiaceae > Thiorhodovibrio > Thiorhodovibrio winogradskyi. The sequence goes on from NZ_CP121472.1 coordinate 3,758,381, forward strand.
GGTCGCGCGTGCCGCGCTCGAGATCGGCGCACTCTGCAACAACGCCGAGCTTGGCGACCAGGCCCGGCCAGGCGATGCCGCTGAGGACGCCGCTGGCGACCCGACCGAGGTCTCGCTGCTGGCGGCCGCGGCGCGCGCCGGCATGCATCGCCGCGAGCTGCTCGAACGCTGGCCGGAACAGCGCGAGATCAGCTTCGACCCGGACTTGAAGATGATGGCGACGGTGCATCAGAGCGACGGCGGTTTCCGAATCGCCGTGAAAGGCGCGCCGGAGTCAGTACTCGCGGTCTGCGACCGGGTGCTAAGGGCGGACGGCGAGACCGCGCTCGAGGATGCCGCGCGCCAGGCCTGGCACCAGCGCGGCGAGGCGCTCGCCGCCGATGGACTGCGGGTGCTGGCGCTGGCACAACGCCAAGCGGAGCAAGCCGACGAAGACCCCTATCGGCAGCTGACCCTGATCGGCCTGGCCGGCCTCCACGACCCACCCCGTCGCGGCATCCAGGAGGTGATCGCCGCCTGTCAGCAAGCCGGTATTCGCGTGGTGATGGGCACCGGCGACCATGCCGTGACGGCGCAAGCCATCGCCGCCGAGATCGGCATTGCCGGCAGCGACGAGCCCGCCATCGAAGGCGCGCGGCTCGACGACCTCGAGCAGCTCGATGAGCGCGAGCGCGGCGAGCTACTCAAACGCTCGGTATTCGCGCGCATCAGCCCCGAGGAGAAGCTGCAACTCATCGGCCTGTATCAGGACGCCGGCTGGATCGTCGGCATGACCGGCGATGGCGTCAACGATGCGCCCGCGCTCAAGAAGGCCGACATCGGCATCGCCATGGGTCAGCGCGGCACCGAGGTGGCGCGCGAGGCCTCGGACATGGTGCTCAAGGACGACGCCTTTGCCACCTTGGTCGCGGCGATCGAGCACGGCCGCACGATCTTTTCCAACATCCGCCGCTTCATCATCTACCTGCTCTCCGGCAATCTGGCCGAGATCCTGGCGGTAGCGGCGGCGGCGCTGGTGGCCGCCCCCCTGCCGCTGCTGCCGCTGCAGATCCTCTACATTAACTTCGTCTCCGACGTCATGCCCGCGCTCGCGCTTGGGCTCAGCCCGGGCGTGCCCGGCGCCATGCGGCATCCGCCGCGCGATCCCGACGAGCCCATCCTGACGCGCCGCCATTGGGCCGCCGTGGGGGGCTACGGTGCGCTGATCGCGGCGATCGTCCTGATTGCCTTCGCCATCGCGCTCGGGCCGATGCGGCTCGACACCGCCCACGCGGTGACCATCGGCTTCTTAACCTTCGGCTTCGCCCGGCTCTGGCACGTACTGAACATGCGCGACACCGAGTCGAACCTACTGCTCAATGAGGTCACGCGCAACCGCTATGTGTGGCTCGCGATCGCCATCGGCGTCGCGCTGCTGATCGCCGCGACCTATATCGCGCCGCTGGCGTCGATCCTCTCGATCCAGATCCCGACCGCCGGTGAATGGCTACTGATCCTGTCATTCTCGCTGCTGCCGTTGATCCTAGTGCAGATAGGCAAGCTGGTGGTGCATCACCTGATGCGGGGCCCATCAAGGGCTCGGCCAGGACCAACCCGATGATCAGATTGGTCGGCCCACTTTCCTCCGTGTAACCCGCTCAGAAGTGGTTTATGTCGTCTTGGTGTGGTGCATTTGAACCAGTGTCGGGGGATTTGCCGCCGACTGGCGCGCCCCGAGCATCCAGATTGATCACCAACAGCCACCTCAGCCACGCCGGACGCCGGGCCTGATCAGGCCGCCGCGGTCGCGCGGGCCGGTGAAGCCTCTTCATCGAGGCCATGGCCAGCGCCTCTCGCGAAAATGCGACCCGGCGGATATTGAGCGCCACAAACAGCGGATTGCGCTATCCCTGGTGCGGAACACGCTGATCCCTGGCGCGGGAAATGCCAATCAATGGCACGGGAAATGCTTAATCCGTATTGAGGCCAGCCTGAACGGGCGAGAGGGGAATCCCTTCCGCGCCGAGCGCGCTGAGCCTCGCTAAGCTTAACCAATGACTTAAACAACGAGGTGAATCCGATGAACTGGGATGAAATCAAAGGCAAGTGGAATCAACTGCAAGGCCAGGCGAAGACCCGCTGGGCCAAACTCACCGACGATGATCTGCTGGCCGTCGAAGGCCACAAGGATAAGCTGGTCGGCAAGGTCCAGGAACGTTACGGCATCACCAAGGAGGAGGCTGAGCGTCAGGTTGATGAGCACAAGTGGTCATAGCCCACCTGACCCATCGGCCGTTCCCCACTGAAGACGGCTGAGGCCGCGCGGCGTCCCTGTATTGAACGCCTCTCAAGAAGACCCGCGCTGCTCTCGGGCGGCTATTCGCACAGCCATCGGCAGGACGCAACGGCCCATGTCCCTGATCACCACATTGATAAAGACCAACGGAGATGATCGAATGAAGACCAACATCGCCCCACTGACGTTGATTGCCATGACCCTGTCGGCGTTCCTGCTCTGGAGCTGCGATAATCAGTCAGAGCCGGTTGAGCCGGACCCCGAACTCAGCGAGCAAGCCGGAGAGGCCGTCGAGGAGTCGGTGGAAGAGACCCAGGAAGCCGCCGCTCAGGCGGCAGAGGCAGCCCAGAAAGCCGCCAGAAAGGCCGCCGAGCGGACAGATCGCGCGATCGAGGAGGGTGGTGATCGCATTGAGTCCGCCACCGATTGACCCTCTGATCGCCACGCGTTAACCTCAGGCGACACAGGCGCCTAGGCTGTTGGCGGAGTCGCCCGCAGCGTCAAGAGCGCCTGTTTCACGCCATGACCATGCACACGGACGACCTCGAACAAGAGGTCGTTCCATTGAATGCGATCGCCCTTGCGCGGCGGTCGCCCTAGCTCGCTGAGAATCAATCCCGACACGGTTTCGACCTCGGGATGCTCAAGCTCCCGCTCGATGACGTCGCCGAGCCGATCGAGTCGCAGCGTCCCCTCGACTTGGTAGCGATCGGGACCGACGGGCCGCACATCGGGGACATCGTCAGCCCCCTCTTCGATCTCACCAATGGCTTCGACACAGATATCCTCGATGGTCAGGATACCGGCGGTTCCACCGTGCTCGTCCATCACCACGATCATCTGATTTCGGGTCTTGGCCATGCCTGCCAAGACGTCGTCAAGGGTGGCGGTCTCGGGCAAATAGGCCGTCTCGCGCACTACGGCCGGGTCCAGGCCACGACCCTCGCGCAGCAGACCGAGCAGATCCTTGATATGCACGGTGCCGAGGATATGATCCAGATCGCCGCGGTAGACGGGATAGCGTGTATGGCGGTGTTGCTTGAGGATCTCGCGCAACTGGGCATCGCTGGCATCGATCGGCAGACCCTGGGTGAAGACCCGCGGCACCATCGCCTGCTCGGCGGTCACCTCGCTGAAGTCGGCGAGCTCGCGGAAGACCCGCCCAGTCTCCTCGCTGAGCAGTCCGCCGAGCTGACTTTCACGCGCGACCAATTCCAGCTCATCGGGATTGAGGTAATGCTGGGCGCTGTGAGCGCGCTCGACGCCAACCAGACGCAACAGCAGGATGCCGGCCCGATTGAGCCCATGCACCAGCGGAAAGAGTAGCAGGCCGATGACGCGCATGGGCGCGTTGACCCAGAGGGCGACCTGTTGCGCCTGACTCAGCGCCAGCGCCTTGGGGATCATCTCGCCGAGGACGATATGCAGATAGGTGATGAGGCCGATGGCCAGCACCGACGCCAGGCCATGCGAGGTCAGGCTCGCGCCTGTTTCGCTCAGCCCGAGCGCGGCCAGCCAGCCCTCGAAGAGGTGCGCGAGCTGGTGCTCGCCATACATCCCAAGCCCCAGGCTGGCGAAGGTGATACCCAGCTGTGCCGTGGCCACATAGCGGTCGAGCCGGTTCGGGTCTTCGAGCGTGAGCGCCACTGCCTTGGCACGCCGGTCGCCCGCCTCGGCACGCGCGACCATGGCCGTGCGTGGGCTGCTGATGATGGCAAATTCGGCGGCGACAAAGAGCCCATTGAGGGCGACCAGCGCCAGCACGATCAACAGGATCATCAGCAGCTCAATCATCCCCGCCTCCGCCGAGGGTCTCGGGTATCCAGACGATCACCGATTCGATGGCGGCACCGGTCATCCGCTCGATCTCCAGGGCCATCTCGTCGCTGCGCAGACAGAGCGCGCCCGCTGGGACGGTCTCCAGGTGCTCGAGAATCCAGCCGGCCAGCGTCTCGGCATGGGTCGATTGAAAGCCCGCGGCACCCAGGGAGTGGGCCCATTCGCTCGCCGCTTCCAGCGTGAGCCGGCCCGGCAACCGCCAGCGCCCGTCCGCAAGGGGCGTTGGTGTCTGCCCGGTCACGGATTTGAATTCGTCGGAGAGCTCTCCGAGCAGCTCGCGGATGATGTCCTCCAAACTGATCAGCCCCTCGACATCGCCATACTCATCGACCACCAGGGCGATGCGCGCATGCTCATCGCGCAGCTGACTCAAGGCGCGATCGATGCTCTGGCTGCTCGGCAGGAACAGCAACGGACGGACCAATGCATGGAGGCTGTCGAGCTTGTCTCCGCTTGCAATCGCGACCACCAGATCCTTCACATGCAGATAGCCGAGCACCTCCTCCAAGCCACCCCGGTGGACAACCAGTCGGGTATAGGGAGAGGCGTCGATGACCGCCAGCAGTTCCGGCAGCGGCGCGTCGAGATCGAGTTTGGCGATCTGACCGCGGGGCACCATGATTTGACGCACCCGATGCTGGGCGAGCTGAATCGCCTCGCGCAAACGCTCGCTCTCTTTGTCCTGCAGCAGGCCGCCTTGACGACTCTCGCGAATCAGGAATTCGATCTCCTCGGGCGCATGCACATGTCGGTGGCTCGACTCGGCGGAGACACCGAGCCGGCGCAGAATCAGCGTACCGCTGCCATTGAGCAACCGAATAAAGGGGGCGAACAGCAGCTGCGACCAGCGCATCGGCGGATAGGTGAGCAACGCGGTACCCACGGGATACTGCAGCGCCAGGCTCTTGGGAATGAGCTCGCCGAAGATGACCTGGATCGAGGTGAGCAGGACCAAAATCACCGTCGCCGACAGAGCATGGGCGGTAACGGGTTCCAGTATCCCATGCTCGGCCAACAAACTGCCCAGGGCGAGGCCGATCGTCGCCTGGCCGAAGGCGCCCAGCACCAGACTGGAGAGGGTAATGCCGATTTGGCAGCCGGCGATGTAACGATCCAGTTGCCCCGCATCGCGCAGGATCGCCAGCAACCCGGCGGCCAGGCGTCGACCTTGCGCGGCCAACTGCTCGACGCGCGTGATACGCACGCTGATCGCGGCGAATTCGGCCGCGACATAGAGCGCATTGATGAGGATGAGCAGGAAGACGATGAACAGCGTCGAGAGGCTCATCGCTTCGCCCTCCGCCCAGGTTCCCATCCGCGAGCGCCTGGATGGGCGAATCCTGGACAGACAAGCCTAGCCAAACCTGCCACGCGCGGGCGGCAACTGTGAGGCTCGTCGGCGTCCTCGGACAACGGATGGGGAGCGCCTTGCGGCTGCGGATGTGCGTTCATCGGCGGCAATTATGCCAGAGAAGCCATGGACTAACGACATTGTGCTGCTGTTGCCGGCGGCAGCCTCTGACGGCAGCCTCTGACGGCGACCTCTGGCGGCGGCATCAAGCGCCGCACGGCTGTTCGGTCAGGTCACATGGATTCAGGCCGCCATCAACTCAACCAGCGGCCGATCTGAAACAGCAGCAGGCCAGCCGAGACCAGCGCGCCGGCGCCCGGCACCCAGATCGGCAGCCTAAGGACCGCGGCCGGCGTCTCCGGCTGGCGCCGCTTGATGCGCAGCAGGCCCAGGTTCACCAGGGTAAAGACGACCAGAATGATCGCGCTGGTTGCCTCGGCCAGGGCCTCAAGCTCGAACGACAGCGCGAGCACCAGGACCAGCAGCGTGGCGAGCGCGGTGGCACGCACGGGCGTCTGCGTGCGCGCATTGACCAGCGCCAGCCAAGCCGGCGCGACTCGACGCTCGGCCATCCCATAGGCGACACGCGCGGCCATGACCATCTGCACCAGGGCGCTGTTGACGCCGGCGAGCATGCTCACGAGCACGATGGCGTTGACCGCGAGCGGTCCCTGCTCGGCGACCACCCGGGCGAGCGGTGTGTCGGCGGCGGCCAGCTCGGCGGGCGGCACGGCCAGCACCGCGACCGTTGCCACGCCGACATAGAGTGCCGTCGTCACCAGCAGGCTCGTGATCACGGCCGCCGGCAGCGCCCGCCGCACATCCTGCACCTCCTCGGCCACGGTCACCATGTCCTCGAAGCCGATGAAGGCGTAAAAGGCGAGGAAAGCGGCGCCCAGGAGACCGGCCACCGCGCCGAGATCGGCCGGAACCAGGATAGCTGACGCCTGCGCCGGCAGGGAGCCGAGCACCCCGCCCATGCTCAGCACGATGTACAGCAGCGAGGCGATCTGCAGCAGCGTGATCACCACCACCACCGCGACCGCCTCGGCAATGCCCCAGGCCGCGACCAGACCCATCGCCAGCACCAACAGCAACGTCGTCGACACGCTCGGCAGCGGCGCCAGATCACGCAGGAAGCCGGTGGTGGCGACGGCCAGCGTCGCCGCCGAGACCACACCGGTGCCGATCACCAGCCAGCCCACCAGGGCCGCGAGCCGAGGCCGCCCAAAGGCCTCCTCGACATAGCGCGCCGAGCCGCCACTATGCGGCAGCCGCCCCGAGAGCTCGGCAAAGCTCAGTGCCGACAGCAGCGCGAGCAGACCGGCCAGCGCGAAGGCCAGCGGCGCATGCAGTCCAACGCGCCCGGCGATCTCTCCGGACAGCGCGTAGAAGCCGCCGCCAACCATGGTCCCCACGCCATAGAAGACCAGAAACGGGAAGCGTACCCGGCGTCGAAGTTGGTGTGATGAATGAGTCACCGTCAAGCTCCTGTTACGCGGCCTTTAATCCGCGCCGATTGCGTTGACACAGCCCTCGGGCAAGGCTTGGTTTGAAGAGCCGCGAGCCGCGCGGATTGCGCGCAGGTCCTCGCGCGTCAGATAGGACAGACACTTGTGCACGACTTCGGCCACCGGCCCCATGGCCGCCGCCTGTGGGCCGCTCCGGCCAGCAGGCCCGACAGGCTGAGCAAGGCTAGGGAACCCGTTATCAGGACAGGCATCAGAACGGGCATTAGTCGCATGCCTACCTCCATTGTTCTCTGATATTGATCCCGGGGGTATCGATCTCGGGTAATCGAACTGACGAACTTCACCGACCGAGGCTGGTGCGGGATTGGTTGCAGGATTGATGCCATTTCCCAGCTCCCGCGGCAAGCGCCCCGCACTCAACTCCGTGCGAATGCGCTCGCGTCGCGGATGGCCGAGACGATGGCAAACCACCAAGACGGCGTCGTCGAACCGCTCCGCGCGATCACGCCCGAGCCGGATGATGTCAGTCTGCGTTTGCGCTTCGGCTCGGGCTTGGCGCTAGAGCGCGCCCGTCGGCAGGCCGTCACTGGCGATACGCGCGGCCGATGCGGTGGGTCTCGTCGCATTGACGCCGCGAGCATCGGATCGATTCGCCGCCCAGGGCGCTTCGTATCCGCATCAATGCAGACGAAGCAACTTGCAGTCCGCCCCTTGCCTTCGCTGTTGCTGGCGCGCGCATCTCCCCAGCCCGCTCGGCGCGAACGGCAAATGAACCCGACATGGTTCAAAACACCCGCAATGGCAGAAATCACCCCGAAAGGCATGTGCGCCTTCACTACCCCAAAATACGGCTGTTGCTACCCCTGCGAGCGGTTTTTCGCTCCCCATTCGATACGTCTGACTGTCACTGACAACGGCCACGCCGGCGCGGCTGGTACAGGTCGCAAAGCGGCTCTCGCCCCGCGGAAATCAACCGATGATTGGCTCCAAGCCACCCATGCAACCTCGGTCGGTCGCCTGTGGAACACAGCGGCCTTGCCCGTCAGCGCCGAGCCGAGTAGAAAACAGGCACGCTAGTGCCACAGCCCTGCCCGGCTGCTCGAGCCGCGATGTTGCGCGGCTGGCCTTTGGCATCTGCCGCCAGATTGACTTCTCCCCCACGCAGGGTGTTACGTTTGTGGCGACTCTCATTCGGGGCCGCCGGTGGCGATTGTGCGAACGCAACCATCAGGCCTCCTGTTGCGGACGCTCGGGATCGGGCCAGTCGATGTGGAAAAAGCGCCCGCGCGGCTGATCGACCCGCTCATAGCTGTGAGCGCCGAAGTAATCGCGTTGGGCTTGGAGCAGGTTCTGCGGCAGGCGCGCGCAGCGGTAGCTGTCGTAATAGGCCAGTGACGCGGCGAAGCTTGGCGCCGGCACGCCACGCACTGCGGCCAGGGCGACGACCTGGCGCCAATTCGTCTGGGCGCGATCAATCGCCTCTGTGAAATAGGGGTCGAGTAGCAGATTGGCCAGCTCGGGCTCACGCCGATAGGCCTCGGTGATCTTCTGCAGGAAGGCCGCGCGAATAATACAGCCGCCGCGCCAAATCCGCGCGATCTCGGCGAAGTCGAGCGTCCAGCCGTATTCACTTTGGGCGGCGCGCATCAGCTGAAAGCCCTGCGCGTAGGAGCAAATCTTGGCGCAATAGAGGGCGTCGTGGATGGCCTCCAGCATCGCCTCCCGCTCTTCCTCGGGGACTGGCGCGCTTGCCGGATCAGACCTGGGACCGGCAAGCCGCTTGGCGGCCGCGACGCGCTCCTCCTTGATGGCACTGACGCAGCGGGCAAAGACCGCCTCGGCGATGGTCGGTGCTGGCACGCCCATGTCGAGGGCGTTGATGCTGGTCCATTTGCCGGTGCCCTTCTGCCCGGCGGTGTCGAGCACGACGTCGACGAAGGGCTGGCCGGTGACCGGATCGACCTGCGCGAGCACCTCGGCAGTGATTTCGATCAGGTAGGAGTCAAGCACGCCCTCATTCCAGCGCGCGAAGGTCTGGCCGATCTCGGCCGGACTCAGGCCGACGAGGCGCCGCATCAGATCATAGGCCTCGCAGATCATCTGCATGTCGCCGTATTCAATGCCGTTGTGCACCATCTTGACGTAGTGGCCGGCGCCGTCGGGGCCGATGTAGGCGGTGCAGGGCTCGCCGCCTTCGATCGGCTGGCCCGGCTTGGCGCCGAGCAGCGGCTTGCCGGTGTCGGGATCAACCTTGGCGGCGATGGCGTTCCAGATGGGCTCCAGCGCCTGCCAGGCATCCTCGCGGCCGCCGGGCATCAGCGAGGGGCCGAAGCGCGCCCCCTCCTCCCCGCCCGAGACACCGCTGCCGATGAAGCGCAGTCCACGCGCGGCGAGCCGCTGCTCGCGGGCGATGGTCTCGGTCCACTTGGCATTGCCGCCGTCGATGAGAATGTCATCGGCCTCCAGCAAGGGCGCGAGCTGATCGATCACCGCATCGGTGCCACCGCCGGCCTTGACCAGGATGATGATCTTGCGCGGTCGCCTGAGCGATTGCACCAGCGCATCCAGCGTCGCGCAGCCAACCAGACCGCCGGGCGTGTCGGGATGACTGTCGACGAAGGCCTGCATTTTTTCGGTGGTGCGGTTGTAGACGGCGATGCGAAAGCCGTGGTCGGCGATGTTGAGCGCCAGATTCTGGCCCATCACCGCCAGGCCGATGAGGCCGATCTCCGCGTCTTGGTGGTTGGTTGTCATGGTGCGATCACCTTCTGTTCGGTCTGGGTTGTTTGACAAGGGGCGTCTGGAAAAGCGTGACAGTCTGCCGCTACAGGCTCTCGGGCGAAACCTCCGGCGACGCATCACGCGGCGCCACCTGGCGCACCGGGTCTTTCTTCCGGGTCTCCTCAATGAGGTCATGCAAGTCTTCAATGCCCGCTTCCAGCGACTCGGCCATGACCACGAAGGGTCCCTGGCTGAGGATGATGCGCGCGAGTTGCGGCAGCGGTGGTTCCGCGTTGGTTTGCAGGAAGAGGCTTTGGATGGAGGTCATCACGCCCTCGATCGGCACCACAATCAAACGCCCGTGGATGGCTCGCGAGCCTTGCTGGTTCCACAGGGCCAACTCCTGGGAGATGCGCGGTTGCTGTTTGATAAAGGCGTTGACCTGCTCGGGGCCATGCACCAACGCGGTCTCCGGGAAGTTGTAGACCAGGATCCGGCCATAGTTGTCGCCGTCATTGCCGGCGACGGCCAGCGCCCTTAGGTTCGGCTGGCCCAGCGGGGTCATGGGCGCCATCAGGCTGAACTCAAATTGCTCCGGTTCGATCAGATCGAGCGTGAGGTAGTGCGAGCGCATGCGCTGATCGCCCTCGCTCCATTGATTGGGCGGCAGCTGCCAGGCATCTTCCTGGTTGTAGAAGGTTTTCGGATCGCGCTGGTGATAGCGGGTGTAGATGTCCATTTGCACATCGAACAGGCTTTTCGGATAGCGCACATGCCGTTTGAGCGCTGGCGGCATCTCATCGAACGACTTGTAGAGTCCGGGATAGATGCGGGCGCGCGCGCCGGCAATGGGATCCGAGGGATCGGTCAGATAGTAGTCGACGCTGCCGTCATAGGCATCCACCACCACTTTGATGGAATTGCGGATGTAATTGAATGGCCGCTCGAAGTGCTCGATATCCCCGTTATAACGTGTCGAGTAGGGGTACCAGGGCGAGCTGGTGAAAGCGTCCTGAATCCAGTACAGCCGCCCTTCGGCAAGCGCCAGATAGGGGTTGGGGCCGAGAATCAGCTCCGGGGTCAGCGCCTTGATACGCGCGCGGATGTCGCGCCGGAACAGCAGGCGGCTGTCATCGGTGATTTGTGTTGTGTACAAGATATTTGGCTCGCCGAAATAGAGCGAGAACACCAGCCGGTGAAACAGACTGCTGATCGGCACGCCACCGCTCCCGTGGTAATCGGTGAGTTTGGTTTCATCGGCCGAGGTGTAATCCAACTCGTGGCTGGCGTTGGGCACGATGACCGGCTGCAGATCACTCGCCCCGTAGTAGATGGCCGGCTCATCCAGGGACAGTCCAGCGACCGACTCCGCCGGGATGCCGTGGATCAGCCATTGTATCGGCTCATCCGCCGCCTGCGCCGCCGGCGTCATGGCCACGCCGTGGCCATGGGTGTATCTTAGCCAGAGGTTGACCCAGGTCTGCCGCGACGCATCAAGCTTGTCGACATCGAGATGACGCGCGGCGAGGAATACCTGGCGATAGGCGTCCTCGATCTCATAGCGCCCGACGCTGACATCATCAAAGGCGTAATAGGAGCCGATCTCCTGCAAGGCGCGATAGACCGAGAGGAGATTATCGGCGTCCCAGATGGGAATGTTGCGCAGGTTCGCCTGAACCTCGGGGGTGATCGCCTCCCAGCCCTGCTCACGGAGGGGATAGTCGCGCACCTCGACCTCTTGTAATCCGTAGCCGGCCAGTGTCGCCTCGATATTGTTGGCGATGAAGGGCGCCTCGCGGGTCATCTCGGCGGGCTTGACGATGAATTCCCCAACCCGCTCGGTCAGGGCAGGCGTCTGCCGCAATCCGATCACCGCGAACAACAGCACCAGGGTCGCGGCGAGCCAGCGCGTCCCCTTGCCGGTATTGACCAGCCGCAACAGCAAGGCGCCGGCGATGAGCGCCAACACCGCTGCGGTGGCAATCAGCGGCAGGGTCACCCGCATCTCCTGAAAGCCTGGGCCGTGGAACAGGGGCAGATGGCTGTCGGTGTAGAGCAGCCGGTAGGCATCATCGAAAAAATAGAGGCAGCCCATCAGCACGAGCAGCGACAAAATCAGGCTCAGATGCAGGCGCGCACCACGCCGCAAGCCGCCCTGCGCGCGCGGCATCGCCCGGTGCTCGAGCCAATACAGCAGGCCGAGCCCGAGCAGCACCACCGCCAGCGCGACCATCACCTCGGCATAGAGCAACCGGTAAAACGGCAGCGAGAACAGGTAGAAGCGCAGATCATGCTCGAACACCGGGTCGCTGATGCCGGCCTCGGGCGCGAGCAAGAAGAACAACGCCTGTTGCCAATTGAACAATAGTGGCAGCGCGACGACCACCGCCAGGATCAGCGACAGCGGCAGATACAGCAACAGGGAGCGGGTCTGGAAGCGCTGATACAGCCGGGCCGAGGGACGCGCGGGCGTGGCTTGCTTGGCGTCTGTGGATTGAGGAGATTTCGGGGATTCAGGCGATTCTGGCGATTTAGGCGATTCAGGCGATTCAGGCGCCGCCGCGCGTGGACGCGGCGCGCCGAGGTACTTGCTGCCAATCCAGAAGTTGGCAAAGAACAGGGTGAAAAATAAAGCTGTCGCCACCGTGAAAACAAAATAACCATAGAGCAGACGCTGCCAGAAATAAAATTCATACCCGAGCGACTTAAACCACCAAAGCTCGATCAGGAAATCCCTGACCACCACGCCGAGCACCAGCAGCGCGACGGTGAGGCCCAGTAGGACGGCCACCAGGGGACCAATGGCGGGTCGGGAAATGCTTGTTCGGAATCGCATACAGACACCTTGGAGATTTGGGGGGGGATGCGGGGAGATGTGGGTTGCCAGGTCCCGTCGCCGGAACTCGGGCAGCAGGCCCTGAAAAAGGCCAAAGCAGGAGAAAGCAGCCAAGTGGCGAGACGCCCTGAGATTTCCGTCAGTCGCAGCAGTGATCGTGCCAAGGTCGAATGACCAGGCTGGCCACCGGCCAAGCGCAGTGATTGGCCGAGCTGTTGCAACCCTTTCATCTCAGCGAACCCAGCAAGCTCGGCGGGCCTAGCGGACGACGCCTGCCGGTCCAGTAGCCGCGTTTTCTTGACGGCTGCTTGATGCTTGCGGGTGCATTGAACCGATGACGGTTGATATGCCCCGATGACGAGGATCAGGTGGCCCGCATCGACCCTGCCCAACTCGCGGTCACCGCCATCGCGCGCTGCTGCATGGGCGGTCGTGGGCGCTGTGAACCAGGGGCGATGCCTGAGCGCGATTTGTAGCCAACCGGGGCAGGGAATATTCTCACCACATGGTCAGTTCCTGGCGATCGTTTCATGCGACAGGTGGGGGTGACTGAAGCAAAGGCTGCGTTGTTCGGGTTGCTGGCCGCCGTGGAAGCGGTCGACCACGGCAGTCAGCGATGAACGAGACCACCTCCATGCAACAAGCAAAAATCTCCCTTGCCGAGTTTGAATCCTTCCTGTTCAAGCCTGACGACTTGTTAGGATCCAGACTGGATTGGCCCCCTAGTGCTCCGGAGTCAACATGACTTACCAGCCGCCATTCAAAATCACAGCCACAATCCTGTCATTGGTTGAAGAGATCGGTGAAGCCTTGGGGCGGATGCAGGCCGTTGAATTGGCAGATTCTCGACTGCGACTGCATCGCATTAACCGCATCAAAACAATCCAGGCGTCTCTGGAGATTGAGGGAAACACCCTAAACCTAGATCAAGTCACGGCTGTGCTCGATGGAAAAAGGGTGCTGGCGCAGCCCCGTGAGTTACAAGAAGTGCGCAACGCCTTTGCCGCCTACGAAGCCATGTCCCAGTGGTCGCCTGATGATGAACGCGATCTGCTGACCGCCCATGGCCTGCTGATGGCGGGACTGGTGGACGAGTTGGGCTGCTACCGTAGCGGATCGGTGGGCGTGCATGGCGCGCAGGGTGTGATTCATGTGGCGCCCCAAGCGTCACGGGTGCCAGGATTGATGGGCCAACTGCTCCAATGGCTGGCCGAGACCGACGAGCACCCGCTCATCGTCAGCACCGTGTTCCACTACGAATTCGAGTTTATCCATCCGTTTCAGGATGGTAATGGTCGCATGGGGCGACTTTGGCAATCCTTGATCCTCAGCCGCTGGCGTTCAGTGTTCGCGAACATGCCGGTGGAAAGCCTGATCCGCGACGCTCGCCAGGATTACTATGCCGCGCTCAATGCCTGCAATCAGGTTGGCGAATCCACGCGCTTCGTCGAGTTCATGTTGGAAATTATTTTTCGCGCCTTGCAGTCGGCTTCCAGCACCGAACAAGAAAGCGGACAAGTAACCGAACAAGTAAAACGGCTGCTGTCGGAATTGCGTGGGAAATCCCGCCCTGCCAGAGCCTTGATGCAGGCCCTCGACTTAAAGCACCGCCCGAACTTTTTCTATCACTACCTGCAACCGGCGCTGCAACAGGGACTGGTGGAAATGACCCGACCAGACACACCGAGGGCGAGAAATCAGCAGTACAGGCTCACCGAGCTGGGACGATCCGTCGCGGAAAGCTGGAAATGAACCAAGGAACATCGCTCAGGTTGTCAGAAATGCCCGCGCCACCGCGAAAAGAATTCGAACTTGGAACCTTTATTCTATAAGCTTGTGGTTCCGTTGCTGTCACAGGACAAACAACAAGAGATCGGCTACCTGGTTCGCGAAAGCCTGACGAAACAGCGCGAGTCCGCCCGACTCTCCAACCAAGCCAAATCCAGCATCGAGCTACTTATCAAGGATGCGGTGCGCGGATGAGCGACGGCAGCGAGAAAACGCTATACATCATTGCCGGGCCTAACGGCGCGGGCAAAACCACTTTCGCCCTCGAATACCTGCCCCAGGTAGCGGGCTGCACCCATTTCATCAATGCCGATCTGATCGCCGCCGGGCTTTCGCCGCTGGCCCCGGAGCGGGAGCTTATCGCTTCCAGCCGCCTCTTTTTGCGAGCGATTGAGGAGCGTATCGCGGAAGGTGAAACTTTCGCCTTTGAAACCACCCTGGCGGGCCGCGCCTACCTGCGCCTGGTCGAGCGACTGCGGCAAGATGGCTGGCGCGTGGAGCTGATCTATCTGGCCCTGCCGAGCATCGAGATGTCGAAACTGCGCGTGGCCGAACGGGTCGCCCACGGCGGGCACAAGATCCCGCTTTCAGACATCGAGCGGCGCTTTCCGCGCAGCTTGCGCCATCTATTGAATGATTTCAGCCACCGCGTCGATCGCTGCGTCTGTTTTATGAACGACGGAGAAAGCCCGGTCCTGGTCTTTGAACAGCGCGGCGGTGAACGCGATATCGCGCGTGACGACGACTACCAGCTTCTACTTGAGGAAGCAAAAGGATGAACACCAAGTCAATCACCACCCCATCCCCGGAAGGACAGCGGCAGTTGGAAGCACTCCGTCAGGCTGTCAGTAAAACGCTGGAAAAGAAACGGCGGCTGGGTCAATATGCCGTCATTTGGAAAGACGGCAAACCGGTTATGACGGGCGAGGATGCGCCCAATGCCAATGAGAACGGGCACTGCGCAGGATAACCATGAGCGAACAATCGACCATGCTCCCCCTGACTATGCCGGATTGCTGGCCGAAATTAAATGTGCCTGGCTCGAGTTGTTTTCCTGGCTCAAGTTGTTTTGCCAACATGACAGAAACAATCCGACCCTGGCCCCATAAACCGTGAGTTTGGTTTCATCGGCCGAGGTGTAATCCAACTCGTGGCTGGCGTTGGGCACGATGACCGGCTGCAGATCACTCGCCCCGTAGTAGATGGCCGGCTCATCCAGGGACAGTCCAGCGACCGACTCCGCCGGGATGCCGTGGATCAGCCATTGTATCGGCTCATCCGCCGCCTGCGCCGCCGGGGTCATGGCCACGCCGTGGCCATGGGTGTATCTTAGCCAGAGGTTGACCCAGGTCTGCCGCGACGCATCAAGCTTGTCGACATCGAGATGACGCGCGGCGAGGAATACCTGGCGATAGGCGTCCTCGATCTCATAGCGCCCGACGCTGACATCATCAAAGGCGTAATAGGAGCCGATCTCCTGCAAGGCGCGATAGACCGACAGGAGATTATCGGCATCCCAGATGGGAATGTTGCGCAGGTTCGCCTGAACCTCGGGGGTGATCGCCTCCCAGCCCTGCTCACGGAGGGGATAGTCGCGCACCTCGACCTCTTGTAATCCGTAGCCGGCCAGTGTCGCTTCGATATTGTTGGCGATGAAGGGCGCCTCGCGGGTCATCTCGGCGGGCTTGACGATGAATTCCCCAACCCGCTCGGTCAGGGCGGGCGTCTGCCGTAATCCGATCACCGCGAACAACAGCACCAGGGTCGCGGCGAGCCAGCGCGTCCCCTTGCCGGTATTGACCAGCCGCAACAGCAAGGCGCCGGCGATGAGCGCCAACACCGCTGCGGTGGCAATCAGCGGCAGGGTCACCCGCATCTCCTCAAAGCCTGGGCCATGGAACAGGGGCAGATGGCTGTCGGTGTAGAGCAGCCGGTAGGCATCATCGAGGAAATAGAGGCAGCCCATCAGCACGAGCAGCGACAAAATCAGGCTCAGATGCAGCCGCGCGCCACGCCGCAAGCCGCCCCGCGCGCGCGGCATCGCCCGGTGCTCGAGCCAATACAGCAGGCCGAGCCCGAGCAGCACCACCGCCAGCGCGACCATCACCTCGGCATAGAGCAACCGGTAAAACGGCAGCGAGAACAGGTAGAAGCGCAGATCGTGATCGAACACCGGGTCGCTGATGCCAGCCTCGGGGGCGAGCAAGAAAAACAACGCCTGTTGCCAATTGAACAACAGCGGCAGCGCGACGACCACCGCCAGGATCAGTGACAGCGGCAGATACAGGAACAGGGAGCGGGCCTGGAAGCGCTGATACAGCCGGGCCGAGGGACGCGCGGGCGTTGTTTGCTTGGCCTGTGTGGATTGAGGAGATTTCGGGGATTCAGGCGACTCGGGCGATTCAGGCGACTCGGGCGATTCTGGCGATTTAGGCGCCGCCGCGCGTGGACGCGGCGCGCCGAGGTACTTGCTGCCAATCCAAAAGTTGGCAAAGAACAGGGTGAAAAAAAAGCCGTCGCCGCCGTGAAAACAAAATAACCATAGAGCAGACGCTGCCAGAAATAAAATTCATACCCGAGCGACTTAAACCACCAAAGCTCGATCAGGAAGTCCCTGACCACCACGCCGAGCACCAGCAACGCGATGATGAGGCCCAGTAGGACGGCCACCAGGCGACCAATGGCGGGTCGGGAAATGCTTGTTCGGAATCGCATACAGACACCTTGGAGATTTGGGGGGGGATGCGGGGATGCGGGGAGATGTGGGTTGCCAGGTCCCATCGCCGGAACTCGGGCAGCAGGCCCTGAAAAAGGCCAAAGCGGGAGAAAGCAGCCAAGCGGCGGGACGCCCTGAGGTTTCACTCAGTCGCTGCAGTCATCGTGCCAAGGTCGAATGACCAGGCTGGCCACCGGCCAAGCGCAGTGATTGGCCGAGCTGTTGCAACCCTTTCATCTCAGCGGACCCAGCAATCTCGGCGGGCCTAGCGGACGACGCCGGCCGGTCCAGTAGCCGCGTTTTCTTGACGGCTGCTTGATGCTTGCGGGTGCATTGAACCGATATTGGTGGATATGCCCCGATGACGAGGTTCAGGTCGCCCGTATCGACCCTGCCCAGCTCGCGGTCACCGCCATCGCGCGCTACTGAATGGGCGGCCGTGGGCGGAGTGAACGAGGGGCGATGCCTGACTGCGACTTGTATCCAACCGGGGCAGGGGATATTCTGACCACATGGTCATTTCTGGAGATCCTTATCATGCGACAAGTGCAGGTGACTGAAGCAAAGGCCGCGTTTTCCGGGTTGCTGGCCGCCGTGGAAGCAGGTGAGTCTGTCGCCATCACGCGCCGGGGGCGTGTGATCGCCCGACTGGTGCCCGATGCGGCAACCAGCGCGGCAGAGGCCTTTCGCCCGTTCTGGGACAACCTTGAGGAGATCGATCTGGTTGCACCGGATGCGGAGACACCTGAGCCAGTCGCGGCGCTTTAGAGGACACCGCTGGTGCGCTACCTACTTGATACCAACATCATGATCGCAGCGATGAAGGAGGTCGCCTCGGTCAAACGCCAACTGGAGCAAAGACTGTTGGCCGATATCCTGCTCTCACCCGTGGTCTTGGGCGAGCTTGAGTTCGGCGTCGAGAAGAGCGCTTACCGCGAACAGAACGCGGCACGTCTTGCTGCGTTGGTAAAGACCTTGGCGTTGGCGCCCATTGATGCGCGCGTCAGCCGGCGCTATGGTGAGATCCGCGCGCATCTCGAGCGCTGTGGAACACCGATTGGCGCGAATGATCTTTGGATTGCCGCGCAAGGCTCGGCGCTCGATGTGATTGTCGTGACGGACAATCAGGGCGAGTTCAACCGCGTCCCCGGGTTGCGCACGGAAAACTGGTTAAGTCGCTCGTAGCGACGAGCCGACGATGGTGCAAGACGCATCAATACCGCCGAATGACCAGGACCCAATCCGCTCACCAATGCTCAAACACCAGTTCATCCTCCACCCGGACATCCTCGGCCAGTTCGCCCTCGATCAGACGCCCATGCCCTACCAGCAGCGCCTTAGTTTTCCTGGTACCTGTGTTCACTGGCCATCGCCAGCAAGCAGCAATCGCTGCTGGTCAATGTCGAGACTGGCTACTGCGGGTTGGTGATCGTGCTCGAGTAATTGAAGGCAATTAAAGGCGCCTGGCTCCAATTGTTTTGCCAACATGACAGAAACAATCCGACCATATAAGGCCGCATAAATCCTGGCGCGACACGTTAATCCCCCCGTGCGGCTCGATCAGCTTATAAACAATTCGACTCAGGCGCCATGTTTGACTGGCGCCACAGTCGACAGTCCCGCCACTCGGGAACTCGTCACTTACGAAAAACAAACCCTTTCCATCATCCACAAATGACCCAGCCCAGTTCCCATCTCGACAAAGTCCGTCTGTCCAATCTCGCCGAGGAGATCTGGAAATCGGCGGAGCGCTTGCGCGGCAAATTCAAGGCACACGAATATCAAGTCGTTATTCTGCCCATCATCACCATCCGGCGCCTCGAATGCGTGCTAATCAAGTGGCGCGAGCAGAAGGCGGAAGAAATCCGCTCGAAGCGGGAGACCAGCTCCGATGTGGAGCTGGACAAACTGGTCAAGGCCCTGGAACTGAACCCCAAGCAGTCCCCCGGCTTCTCCAATTCCACCACCTGGACGCTGCGCAAGATCCATGAGGAAGACCACACCCTGCTAAGCAAAATGGGGACGCACCACATTAACTTCTCGCGAAGTTTGCCCCGTAAACACGAATTGCCCCCCGCACCAAGGCGTTTTCCGCACACGCCACATTAGGCTATCCAGTCAAGCGCGGCGATGTCGCGTGAAAGCCTCTCAGCGAGCTAGCCGCCCATCCCCGCCAGCACGCGCTCGAAATCCGCGCGCCGGGCGGGCTTGAGCAGCAGATGATCGAAGAGCGCGGCAGCGTCGGGCTGTTCAGCCAGGCTGTAGCCCGACAGCGCCACCAGGGTGAGTTCCGGGCGCCGAGGCCAGTCGGCCAGTTCGCGGGCCAGGTCCAGTCCATCCATGTCGGGCAGTCCCAAATCGAGCAGGACGCACTCGGGGCAGCTGGTGCGAATGCGCTCCAGTGCCGCGGCGCCGGTCGCGACCGTCTCGACCTGATGGCCGAGCGCGCGCAGCAAGGCCGAGGTGGCGTCGAGGATTTCGGCATCATCATCGACCAGTAGCACGCGCCGGGCGGGGGGTGCCGGCGGGCAATGGTGGGGCGCTGGCGTGGTGGGCACAGCGGGTACGTCGGGTGCCTCGGCCGGATTGGCCAGATTGACGCCATCCGCCAACGGCAACCAGAGGCGAAAGGTGGCGCCCTGCCCCACCCCGGCGCTCTCGGCCTCGATGCGGCCCTGATGCAGTTCCACCAGTTGTCGCACCAGCGCCAGGCCGATGCCCAGGCCGTTGTCGCGTCCGACGCGCGACTCGGCGCCGCGACTGAAAGCGTCGAACAGCCAGGGCTGATCCTCGGGGGCGATGCCCTGGCCGTTGTCGGCGACACTCAGACAGAGTTCCTGGCCGCCGACGGTCAGGGCCAGGCGAATCTGCCCGCCGGGCTCGGTGTATTTGATGGCGTTATCGAGCAGGTTGGTGAACACCTGCACCAGGCGGGTGGCATCGCCCCACAGCGGAACCGGCGCGGCCGGCAGCGCGGTGTCCAGTTCATGCTGGCGCTCGGCTAGGGGCGCGGCGACGGTCTCTAGGGCTTCATGCACCAGGGCGACGGCATCTTGAGCGGCCGGGCGCAGCACGATGGCGCCGCGACTGATGCGGGCGATGTCGAGCAGGTCGTGGATGATGCGCTCGAGATGCCCGATTTGGCGGTCAATGCGCTGGCAGGCGCGCGCATAGGTGGCGGTGTCGGGGGGGTCGAGTGCCAGGCACTCCAGGGTGCTGCGCACCGGCACCAGGGGGTTGCGCAGTTCGTGCCCGAGCAGAGCGAGAAAGGCGTTCTTGCGCCGATCCGCCTCGGCCAGCCGCGCGGTGGTTTGGCGCAGGTTCTCTTCCAAGGCCTGGCGCTCGCTGACATCGACCACCAGGGAGAGCACCGAGACCAGATGGCCGTCGGGGTCGTGCAGGGCGGAGTTGTACCACTCGCACCAGACCAGACTGCCGTCGGCGCGGCGATTGCGCACCGGCGTGCGATGGTGCTCGAACTCTCCGCGAAAGAGCGCAGCGCTGACCTGGCGCATGTGCTCACGGTCGGCTGGGTCAATCAGGCCGATGTCATCGAAGGTGCGCCCAAGCACGACTTGTTCAGTCCAACCAAAGATGCGCGCGGCGGCGGGCGACCAGCCGAGCAGGCGCCCTTTGACATCCCACTCCATGGAGGCCACCGGGCTGCTGTCGAGATGGCGCTTGAGCCGCCCCAGGGTGGCGCGATAGCGCTGCTCGGCTTCACGCGCGGCGGTGCAGTCAGTGAAGGTGACCGCCACGCCGGCGATGGCGGCGCTGGGGGCGTTGGATGTTCGGTAGGGGCGCATGTGCTGGAGGAACCAGCGCCCGTGATCGGCGGCCAGTTCGCGCGCCGGGGGTTGCGCGCCGGCCAGCACGGATTGGGCGTCCTCGGCAAAGCCGCGGGCATCGAAGCGGGTCTCCAGGGCCGCGACGGGCTGGCCGATGGCCTCGGGGCCAAGCACTAGCAGCGCCTCGCTCGCGGGGGTGAAGCGGCGCAGGCGCAGTTCAGCATCAAGCAACAGGCTGGCGACCTCGCTGCTCAATAGCAGGTGGTTGAGGTCGTTGTTCTCGGCCTCGAGTGCGCGGACTCTGGCCTCCAGCGTCTGATTTGGTTGATTCAGGCCTTGGTGATCCGCCGCCAAGGACCGAGACCCGGGATCTGCTTGCGTCGTCATGGCACTTGTTCCTGCTTGTGTCTACCCATGCCCGGTGCGCCTAGTGGCGGCCCATTTGAAGAACAGAACCAGCAAGGGTGTTTTTCCACCGGTCGCGGGGCCTTTGCACCAGCCCGGTGGAAATTATCGGCGGGCATCCGCTGCCGCGCAAGCGGCGCAGCGCCATCGCGTGCTTGTTGGCGCGGCCTTTGCGGGGACTTCGCTCCAGGTCAGAAACAGATTCAGTAACATCCCAAAGATCGGGAGGCGTCTTATGAGCACCTATGTTCTCTCCACCGCGCATCGGCCGCGACGCCGGTTCCGGTGATCAGTCTCCGATGACGATCCCTCCCCAATCCCTCCCCGACGCCCTGCTGTGGTTTGGCTTTGGCGCCCTCGCCATCGCGCTTCTCGGCGCCAAGCTGACGCGGCTGGCCGACCGCCTGGCCGATGAGACCGGTCTGGGCGAGGCAGTGTTTGGCGCCGTGCTGCTCGGCGCCACCACCTCCCTTCCGGGCAGTGTCGCCTCACTCACCGCCGCCCTGGCCGGCCATCCGGAGCTGGCGGTTAGCAATGCCGTGGGCGGCATTGCCGCCCAAACCGTTTTTCTGGTGGTGGCGGATCTGGTCTATCGCCGCGCCAATCTGGAGCACGCGGCCGCCTCGGTGCCCAATCTGTCCAATGGCGCTCTGCTGTGCGCCCTGCTCGCCCTGCCCTTGATGGCGGCTTTGGCCCCGGAGATGGCGCTCTGGGGTGTGCATCCCGCCTCGGGCGTGATGCTGGCGATGTATCTGGTCGGCCTGCGCCTGGCCACGCAAGCCCGTGATGCGCCAGCCTGGCAACCGGTGCGCACCGGCGAGACGCGCGAGGATGTGCCCGCGCGGAAAGGCGCCGATCGCGGCGGGGTTGGTCGTCTGTGGCTCGGCTTTGCGCTCACCGCCGCCGTGGTGGCGATCGCCGGCTGGATGGTGGGTGAAGCCGGCATCGCGCTGGTGCGCCTGACCGGCCTGTCCGAGACCCTGGTCGGCAGTCTGTTCACCGCCGTGGCCACCTCCCTGCCCGAGCTGGTCACCACGGTCGCCGCCGTGCGCCAGGGTGCGCTGACGCTGGCGGTGAGCGGCATCATCGGCGGCAATACCTTCGATGTGCTCTTTTTGGTGCTAGCCGACGGCGCCTATCGCGAGGGCTCGATCTATCACGCCATCGGCCCGGCGCCGTTGTTTTTGATCAGTCTGGCGATCCTGCTCACCGCCATCCTGCTGCTCGGGCTGATTCAGCGCCAACGCCATGGCTGGGGGAATATTGGCTTCGAGAGCGTGGCGGTGTTGGGGTTTTATCTGGCCGGACTGGCGATTTTGACCTGGTGACCGGCGATCTGAGCGGGCACCGGGCAGCTCCGGGGCTTTCCCCGAGTCTCGGTCCATTTGGGCCAACCCCGAGTCTGGCGCGCCGCGCTTCAGTCAACCAAGGGGCGCCCTGGCCCAGGGCGAAACCGTGCTAGCCCTAATTGACAAGCCGTAGAAGTATTTACCCTCGATTCTGGACATTTCCGTCCGACTCGTTCAAACTGCCTGCCTATGTTGATTGACGAGGCAGCCCCCTGAACTTGCACGACATCACCCTGCGTGCGGTCGCCCCAGATGAAGAGGCGCGCTTCAAAGCATTGCTCGAGGCGTATCACTACCTGGGCGCGGCGGCAAAAATCGGTCACACCCTCTGGTATGTCGCCATCTGGCGGGATCAGTGGTTGGCGTTGCTGGTGCTGAGCGCCGCGGCCTGGAAGTGCGCGGCTCGCGATCAGTGGATCGGCTGGGATCGCCGCTACCAGTTCGACCGCCTGCATCTGATCGCCAACAACGCCCGCTTTCTCATTCTGCCCCAGTGGCATGTGCCCAATCTCGCCTCCAAGGTGCTGTCGCTGTGCGAGCGCCAGGTCAGCACTGATTGGCAGACCCGCTTCGGTTATCCGCTGTGGTTGCTGGAGACCTTCGTCGATCCGCGCCGCTTTACCGGCACCTGCTATCGCGCGGCCAACTGGCTGGAGGTCGGGCAGACGCGCGGGTACCGACGCACGCGCGCCGGCTACAGCCAGCAGCCCGATGGCGCCAAGCGGGTGTTTGTCCGCCCCTTGATCGGGCAGGTCCAAGCACGCTTGTCCGACCCAAGACTCGATTCCCAGTATCGCTATGGAGCCCCAAAACTCATGATCTCCGCACAACAGATGCGTTCGCTTCCTGCGTTCTTTGCCGATGTCCCTGATCCGCGTCGCGGCCAAGGCCGGCGTCATCCCTTGCCGGTGGTTCTTGCGATCTCCGCCGCGGCGGTGCTGTGCGGGGCGCGTGGTTATAAGGCCATCGCCGCTTGGGCGAAGGATCTCAGCCAGGCGGCCCGGGCGCGCTTTGGTTGCCGTTATCGCAACGGTCGCTATGAGGTGCCCAGCCGCACGCGCATCCGCGATGTCCTCACCCGGGTCGATCCCGACGCCCTTGATGGGGCGCTGCAGGGCTGGAATGCGCAGATGGGCGCCGAGGACGAGGGCCTGGCCATTGATGGCAAGACGATGTGCAATGCCATCGACGCCGAGGGACGCCAGACCCACATCCTCGGTGTCGTTGGACATGACTCCAAGGTCTGTCACACCCAAAAAAAGTCGGTGCTTTGCCTGTCAATGGCAGTGATGAACTGAAGCAAACCAACGAGATCGGGATGGCCATCCCGGTGCTCGACTCCCTCGACCTCACTGACAAGACCCTCACCGCCGACGCCCTGCTCACCCAGCGCTCGCTCGCTGAGTATCTCATCGAACGGGGCGCGCATTACGTCTTTATCGCCAAAGAGAATCAGCCCACGCTGGTTGCCGACATCCGCCTGCTTTTCCAGGCGCGGGGCGAGCCGGATTTTCGCGAGTCATCGGACCTTGCGCATGGGCGTATCGAAAGCCGCGCGATTTGGACCTCCACGGCGCTGAACAACTATCTCGATTTCCCCCATGTCGGGCAGGTCTTCGCCATTGAGCGCACCACCACTGAGAAAAAAACCGACAAGACCTCCGTCGAGACAGTCTTCGGCGTCACGGATCATACCCCTGAGAGTGCAAGCCCTAAGCGCCTGCTCGCCTTCAACCGTGGGCATTGGGGCATTGAAGCCCATCACTGGATCCTCGACTGGAACTGGGATGAGGATCGCTGCACCATCCGCACCGGCCATGGACCAGAAAACATCACCCGACTGCGCCGGTTTGCCGCCGGTCTGATCAAAACGAAATCCAAGGATTCCGTGGCAGCCACCATCGAGAAGCTCGCGCGCAAAGTCCGCCGTGTCTTCGATTATCTGGGCATGACGGCAAACTCAATGCCCCGCGCTGCCCGTGTCGCGCCTGTTGGTTAGAACGGATTTGCCGTGCGCCCTGGCCATTTGGCATTCCCTTTGCTAAGAGGAGAGAACCCAAGGCCACAACAGGAGAAGCTCCGATGCAAGTCCAAGACATCATGACCCCGAACTTTCATGCCATTGGCCAAAGCGCATCCATGGCCGAGGCCGCCAGCCTGATGCGCGATCAAGATGTGGGCTTTCTGCCGGTGATCGAGGAAAACCAGATCATCGGCACCCTGACTGATCGCGACATCACGGTGCGCGGACTCGCCAGCGGCTATCCGCCGGAAACAGCCGTGGCCGACATCATGAATCCGGGCGTCGACTTTCAATACGCCGACGCGGACATTGAGGCCGCCGCGCAGCTGATGCACGAGCGCCAGGTGCGACGGCTGATGGTGCTCGATCACAGCAACCGCTGTATCGGCGTGGTCTCGCTGGGGGATCTGAGCCTTGGCAGTGGTGATCCGACCCTCGCCGGCGCCGCGCTTAAAGGGGTCTCCGAGCAAAGCGCGCCTTGATGGCAACCGGTCGGTTCTCTGATCAGCCAATCTCGGATCCACCCGTCACTGATCCACCAAAAGGCGCCCGCCAAGCCCATGCGGGCGCTTTCCCCCATTCAACATTCAACATTCAACATTGACCGAGGAGTTTGCCCATGTTTCGCTTTCTATCCCGGCTACTATCCAGTCGCCTGGGACTTTCGTTGTTACTGCTGATTGTGCTGGTACCCGCCGTGATGGCCATGTCCTGGGTCGGCACCGAGACGGTCATTCAACAAACCTCGGACGCGCCATTCTGCACCAGTTGTCACAGCATGACGCCCTTTGCCGAAACCCACGCCAAGGATGTCCATGGTGGCAACAACGCCGGTGGCGTTGTCGCCCAATGCACGGATTGCCATTTACCCCATGATTCGCCGAGGAACTACCTTGTTGCCAAGGTACAAACCGGTCTGCACGATGCCATGACCCAAGGCATCTCCTGGTTAGATCCGGTGGACTGGATCGGCAACCTGGAAGACCGTGGCGATTTTGTCTACGATTCCGGCTGTCTTCGCTGCCATGGCGCGCTCAAACAGGCCACCCAAGGCGACGAGGCCGCTTTGGCCGCGCACAAGGCCTACTTTGCCGAGGAGCAACCCGATCAGTGCGTGAGTTGCCATACCCAGGTTGGACATCAGGATTTGCGCGCGGCAATTGAGGAACATTTTCGCCATCTTCCGACCTCAGACGATTCGGACGACAACGCGAAACCAACAACAGACGAGGCAGCAGACGGCGCACCAAAGCCCTTCAGTGCCGCCTCAGCCACAGGCACGTAACTGCAACAGACTGAATGACCAACTCTCGGGCGCGCCTAGCGGCGCGCCCGTTGATCTCCCATGGCCTTGCCAGCCGTCGACCAGGTCAGAACTGCTGGCCGCCGCCCTGCTGCACGACACGGTCGAAGACACCGAGACCACCCTGACCGAGTTGGAACAAACTTTTGGCCCCACCATCAGCGCCTTGGTGGCGGAGGTGACGGATGATAAGTCGCTGCCGAAACAGGAGCGTAAGGCGCTGCAAATCGAACATTCCGCGCAAGCTTCGGCGGCCGCCAAGCAACTGAAGATCGCCGACAAGATCGCCAATGTCCGCGACATTCTCGCCGATCCGCCGGCCGATTGGCCGCTGGCACGCAAGCGCGAATACCTGGATTGGGCCGAGCAGGTGGTGCGGGGTTGCCGTGGCGTCAACGCTGCCTTGGATGCCTGTTGGAAGGCAACCCTCGCCGAGGCGCGCGGCAAACTGGAGGCCGAAGCGAGATGACGGCGCTTAACCCATCCGGCCGCCGTGCGCTGCAGTTTGGGTTGCTGTACGCTCTCGTTGGACTGGCGGTCGGTGCTTATGCGGTTCATTCGGCCATCGGCGACGGCTGGGATCTATTGCCTATTTGCGCGACGCTTGCCGCCTTCCTAACCGGCATTAGCCTGTGGTACTGGCTCATTGAGCGCCGGGCCGCGACGCACGGCCATGCCGGCATTCGGACCGGTATCCTAACCGGCGCGCTGGCTGGCATTCTGGCGCATTACTTGTGCTGGTACCTGCTGATTCTGTGTGCGAATCTGGATTATCTCTGGTTCGGCACGACAAGCTCGCTGGGCGAGCCGCCGATGAACCCAATCCAGGCACTGGCTGGCGCGGCGGTCTTCAGCGGTTTTAGTCTGTTCCTGTTCGGCTGGGTGACCATTCCGGCCGGCGCTCTGCTCGGCTTGCTGATGATCCGCCTTACGCGGGTGCTGCCGACCTGAACCGCGGTTGCGCGCTGATCAGGTGCCGCGCGACTGCGTGATCGAGACCGCCACACACTGAACAGAGACGCTGAAGGCGCATGATGGGTTGCGAGATGAGCAGGTTGAACAGCTCTGCGCACTGCTAGCTGATCTGATGTACCGCTCGGTGCGCAAGGGCTATGGTCCTTGCACCGGCCTGCCATGGCGCTGGGGCTATGGGTTGCCCGACTGTGGACCGTTCTCGCCGCCGTAACCACGCGAAGACCATCAGGGATCGATCCCGGACGGCCAACGTCCGTCAGCCAACAAGCACCAAAACGCGATTTATCAATGCGGCGACTCCCACCTCCTCGGAGAATCCTGAGAGGATTGATCGGATATAGCGACGCGGAGGTTCCAACATGCCCCAGCAACAAAGCCACAACATGGGAGCGGGCGGCGACTGCATCTGCCCGAAGTGCGACCATCGCGGCGCCCACCGCGCTGGTGTGCCTTGCCAAGACAATCGCTGCCCTCATTGCGGCGCCAAGCTGCTGCGCGAGGGGTCTTACCATGATCAATTGCTGCAGCAGAAGCGCCAGCGTTAGGACTGGCGCGCCATGCGAATCTATCTCGACTGTTGGCCCTGCTTCCTGCGTCAGGCGCTGAGCGCGTCCCGCCGCGCTGGGGCGTCGCCCGAACTGCAGCGGGCGATCCTGGAAGAGACCATGACCGCTCTGCACACGCTGACCAGCGACGCGACCCCACCGGAGATGGGCGAGCGCATTCATCGACTGGTGCGCGAGCGAGCGCGGGCTCCCGATCCCTACCTTGAGGTGAAACGCGAGGCCACCGCGCAGGCTCTGACCCTGCTGCCGGCGCTGCGCGAGCGAGTTCAGGAAGCCGAGGATCCTCTCCGCACAGCTGTGCGCATCGCCATCGCCGGCAACATCATCGACCATGGTGTCGCCGAGACCTTCGATCTGGAAGAAACCCTCGGGCGCGTGCTTGACGCCACGCCGCCCATCAATGATCTGGCGGTATTGCGCGGTGCGCTTGAGCGCGTGGATGAGGTGCTGTATCTGGCCGACAATGCCGGCGAGACGGTCTTCGACCGCGTGCTGATCGAGGCGCTGTCCATTCCCGTGACCTATGCCGTCAAGGCTGGCCCAGTGCTGAACGACGCGACCCGCGAGGACGCCATCGCCGCCGGTTTGGACCAGGTCGCGGACATCATCGATACCGGATGCGATGCCATGGGCGCACCGCTTCGGCTATGCTCGCCAGACTTCCGCGAGCGCTTCAACCGTGCTCGGCTCATTATCGCCAAGGGCCAGGCCAATTACGAGACGCTGAGCGGGGTCGATGCGCCCATTTGCTTCCTGCTGCAAGCCAAGTGCTCGGTGATTGCCGAGGACATCGGCGTCCCGACAGGAAGCGTCATCATTCAGGCCAGCAAAGCGCTGCGTGATGCCATGTCCTGATCGCTCTGACGGCCGTTTCATCATCCGGTCTTAATGACGGCCAGTCCTCATGGTCCCAGTCCTCTTGCGAGGGCTCGGTTTGCCCGGCACCGCTAGTCGTCGGCGGGTTGACGGGATCTGCCTTGCTTGAGCCGACCGCGAAATTTCTTCGCGGTCAGCCGTCGTTCCTTGGCGGCGCGTGACGGACTTGTGGCGATGCACGGCTTCGGACGATGGGTCGCCTGGCGGATCAACTCAGCGAGGCGTTCGCGCGCTTCCGCCCGGTTGCGCTCGCGCATTCGGAAACGATGGACCTCGATCATGAGCACCCCATCCTGATCCATGCGCCGTCCAGCCAGTCTGCCGAGACGTCGTCGCACGTCTTCCGGTAAGGATGGTGAGCCAAATACGTCAAATCGCAACTGGACAGCCGTGGCGACGCTGATCGACCTGGTCGCGCCACGACCGCGCGCCGATTCGGCTTCAGCCTGAGGCTGACAGGGCACATGGCCAGCGGCTCATCCGGTCCGCCATTGAGCGAGGCAGCACTGTTTGGCGACTTATTCGGCACCAGCTGTTTTTATATGTAGACTCAGCCTCAATCAATCTCAAATGACGTCCAATCCACTCAAGCAGAGTGATGCTATGTCCACAGACCAGCACAAGACCAAGCAGGAGTTGATCGACGAGCTGAATCATCTCCGCGGACGCATCGCTGAGTTGGAGAGCGCCGGCAATGTCGATGATTCAAGCCGCGGCGAGCCCATGCCGGGTGCGTTGCGCTGGTGCAACGCCCTGGAGCAGATCACCGACGATGCCCTCGGGGTTCTGGACGTCAAATACGTTTACAAGCACGTCAACACGGCTTATGAGCGCTTCTGGGGTCGACCCAAGGAGGAGCTCATCGGCCGCTCGGTCCCCGAGTTGTTCGGGGAGGCGATGTTTTCCAGCCAGATGAAAGCGCGCCTTGATCGCTGTCTGGCCGGAGAGGTCGCCCGCTATTCGGACTGGTTTGAGTCTCCGTCCTTGGGGCGTCGATACATGGACGTCGTCTATCACCCCTTGCGCGACCCCGAGGGCCAAGTCATCGGTTTGGTCAACCTGGCACGTGATATGACCAACCAGGCGCTGGCCGAAGAAGAACTCAAGCAACAGAAGAACCAACTCCAGCACATCGGAGAAATGGCGCAAGTCGGCGGCTGGGAGCTTGACGCCCGCACCATGGAGCTGACCTGGACCGAGCAAACCTTTGCCATTCATGAGCTGCCAGTCGGCCAGGCGCCCGATGTCCAGACGGGCATCGCGTTCTATCACCCGGAGCATCAGCCGAAGATCACCGCGGTGGTGCGGGCGGCTCTGGAACAGGCGCAACCCTATGATGTCCAATTGCGGCTGATCACAGCCAAGGGGCGGCACCTGTGGACCCGCTCCATCGGTCTTCCAGTCATCCAGGATGGTGAGGTGGTCAAACTCACCGGCGCCTTTCAGGACATCACCGAGCACAAACAGGCGGAAATTGCCCTGCAACAAGCCAAGGAACACCTGGAACAAGCTATTCGATCCGCCAATGTCGGCCTGTGGGATTGGGATCTGACCACCGACAACATCCACTTTTCCGCCGAGTGGGCGCGACAAATCGGCTGCACCGAGGAAGACATTGGCGATACCCTGGAGGAATGGACAAGCCGCGTTCATCCAGATGATAAGGGCAAACCCCTGGCTGATCTCGAAGCAATGCTTCACACACCCGGGAAGGGTTATGAAGGTGTGTTTCGCTTCCGCCACAAAAACGGCCAGTACCGCTGGATTCTGTCGCAGGCCACGGCTCACCGAGACAAGACCGGCAAGCCGGTGCGGATCATTGGCTCCCACATCGACATCACGCGCCAGAAGCAACTGGAGCAAGAGCGCTTGCGTCTGGAGGCGATTGCCGCCTGTTCGCCAGACTTTGTCGGCATCTCCGATCTCGACGGCCATGCGCTCTATCTCAACCCCGCCGGTCGGCGCCTGGTCGGTTTAACCGCCGACAGCGACATCGCCAACATTCGGATTACTGATTTTCTTTGGCCCGAGGATCGCGCCAGCGGCAAGGAGTGCATCGCGGAACTGCTGGAGAAGGGGCGTTTCTCGTGCGAGATTCGCTTCCAGCACTTCACCGACGACCGCCTGATCGAGATGCATGTCGAAGCCTTTCGCGTCGACGATCCAGTGACTGGACAGCCGCTCTTTATCGGCACGGTCAGCCGGGATGTGACCGAACGCAATCGCCTCACTGCACATCTCAAAGAGAGCGAACGCAAGTTTCGCTCCATGGTGGAGTTTGCCCCGCTTGGGGTGGCCATTGCCGATGCCAAGGGCGTGCTAAAAGAATGCAACCAGGCGCTGACCGACATTCTCGGTTACTCCAAGCGTGAACTCATCGGTCAGTGCTTCGCGTCCTTTACCCATCCGGACGATGCGGCACGCCAATGGACCTTGATCGAGCAGTTATTAACGAACCGCATTCGCTCCTACTCCCTGGAGAAGCGCTACATCCGCAAGGACAACACCCTGTGCTGGGTGAACATCACCAGCACCCTGTTCCCCAATCAGGAGGATGGAGAAGGGCTCGGTCTCACCTTTATCGAGGACATTACCGAACGCATGCAGGCTCAGAGGCGCTTGGAGAAAAGCCAGTTTATTCTGCGGGAAGCGGAAAAGCTCGCCGGCGTGGGAGCCTGGGAATGGGATATCGCCGCAGAGAGATTTTTGGTCTCCGAGAACTGGTGCTTGATTCATGGGACCGACAACCCGACGCCTCGAATGCAAGAACTGCTTCCCATCGCGCATCCGGAGGATCGAGCCGCCATTGAACAGGCCTGGGCCAAGGTACTGGAGGAAGGTCGGGACTATGTGATTGAGCACCGCATTGTTCGCCAAGATACGGGCGAAGTACGCTACATCAGCGCCAAAGGCCAACCCCGGCTGGACGCATCCGGCCAGGTGGCGCGGATGTACGGTGCGGCGCTTGATGTCACCGAACAGAAGCGCAACGAGGACGCCCTGCGCCAGGCCAAAGAGCAAGCCGAGGCCGCCAGCCAGGCGAAGTCGATGTTCCTCGCCAACATGAGCCATGAGCTGCGCACACCGCTCAATGGCGTGCTCGGTATGCTCCACATTTTGGAGGAGGCCGCGCTGGAGCCGGCGCTGGCGGAAGCGGTCGGCATCGCCATCAGTTCCTCGCGGACCTTGCTGACCGTCATCAAAGACATTCTCGATTTCTCAAAAATTGAAGCCGGCAAGCTCAGGCTTGCGCGGGAAGCCTTCGACCTTCCTGACCTGCTGCAATCGGTCCCGGCGGCTTTTGCTCATCAAGCCCAATCCAAGGGCCTGGCCCTGCACACGGACATCGCGCCGGATCTGCCGGCATGGGTGGTTGGCGATGTCGCCCGGCTGCGCCAGGTGCTGTTCAATCTGCTCGGCAACGCCATTAAGTTCACCGAGCGGGGTGAGGTGCGCTTGAGCACCCGCGCTCTGTCCCCAACCGAGCAGACAACCGACCAGACGCAAATGCGCCTGGAATTCACGGTCACCGACACCGGCATCGGCATCCCCGCGGATCGGCTCGCCGACATTTTCGAGTCCTTCAGCCAGGTGGAAGACGCCAGCACCCGGCGCTTTCAGGGCACTGGCCTGGGGCTTGCGATTGTTAAACGCCTGGTCGATCTGATGGGCGGACAGGTGAGCATCACCAGCACCCTGGGCCAGGGTACCGTGGCGCGGTTTGACGTCGCCGTGGGCACGGCGACCGAGCCAGCGCAGGCTAGCCAACCGGCACAACGCCCGCCCTCGACCGGGCAAGCGCCGACCCGGGTGTTACAGATCCTGGTGGTTGATGACGAAGCGACCAATGTCAAGGTGCTGAGCATGATGCTGACGAAGCTGGGGCATCAGATCGAGGCTGCCGCGAACGGGCTTCAGGCACTGGACAAACTGCGCCGTCAGCCCTTCGACTTGGTGTTCATGGATGCCGCCATGCCGGAAATGGGCGGCATCGAAACCACCCAAAAAATTCGGGAAAACCAACACGGCGATCTAAATCCATCGGTGCGCATTGTCGCCCTGACCGCCAATGCCATGCGGGGTGATCGGGAAAAGTACCTCGACGCCGGCATGGATGATTATTTGTCCAAACCCATCGACGCCAAGGCCCTGCGTGCGGTGCTTGAGACAGCCATGGCGCAAGGGGGGCTTCCGGCGCCGCCCCGGTGCGAAACGGGAGGACATCAACCAGGTGACTTGCCTGTCGTCGCAATGGATGAGTGACACCCTGTGGTTTTGTGTTGCCCTTCGATCTGTGGATTCACTCCACGGATTTCTGAGGGTCCATCATGGCTGCAACTCCTGGCGCCTCGCACGACCTTCCTGACCTCAGCCAATGCGATGCCGTCACGGCTTATTCATTCCCGTGGCCCCCGGCCCAATCGCTCGCCCCCCAATCGCCCTCGCCGCCGGAGGCTCGCCCGCCGACCGGTTCCGTGCATGAATCCGACGGGCTGGTGCTCTTGGAGTTCGAGCCGGAAGCGGAATCACCCGCTGCTGGCGACGAACGGCTCGCGCTGGACGTGCGCGGGCTCGACTGGGTTCGCCTTCGGACTGGGCGGTATTGGTGCTGCCGTATTGGGGCAGCTCACCGATCTCTGGGGGCATTGTCCGGGTCTACCTGATGTGCGCCTTTCTGCCGCTGATCGGCCTGCTTGCGGTGTTTCTACCGGATCTGCGTCAAGCCCCGGGCAAGGGAGTCACGATGGACCGGGTTGCGGTGCGAGCCTGAGGCGTCAAACAACGCCCGTCGCGCGATGATTTCTGTCGACAACGCCTGGGCCTCGCGTCGGTCGTGATGATGCTCATGCTGTTTTCTTCTATCCTTGTCCATCAAAGCGGAAGGGACAAACCAGGCTTCACCGCCAGCCAACATCCGGATGCCAATGGGCGGTCCAAGGCTGTTCCAACCGCGCAGCCTGCAAGGGAGGCTCGAGAAACAGCCGCAGCCGGGAGAGAACAGCGTTCAGCTCGACGGGTTTCAGTGCATTCTTGGCCAGGAACGCCCGCCACTGGGTTTGTTTCTGGCTATCCCAAAGCAAAGGCCGTGCGCAATCCGAAGGGCACATCGGCGGGAATTAGCGTCGCGCGCCGCGCGAAGGTTGCATGAATGGCCCCAGCCAGGGCCGCGCCGTCAAACGTGCTGTGCCAAGACAGTACCCACAAGTTGAAATAGTCCTTCATGCGGCTGTTAGCGATACCCAGCACAACCAGAGCCTGCAATTTCTCGGAGACAAGGGTTTCGAGAAGACCCTGCTGTCGGGTGAGCGCGAGAATGGCGTCTTGGGTCGGACAAGCGTGCTTGGACCTGCCCGATCAAGGGGCGGACAAACACCCGCTTGGCGCCATCGGGCTGCTGGCTGTAGCCGGCGCGCGTGCGGCGGTACCCGCGCGTCTGCCCGACCTCCAGCCAGTTGGCCGCGCGATAGCAGGTGCCGGTAAAGCGGCGCGGATCGACGAAGGTCTCCAGCAACCACAGCGGATAACCGAAGCGGGTCTGCCAATCAGTGCTGACCTGGCGCTCGCACAGCGACAGCACCTTGGAGGCGAGATTGGGCACATGCCACTGGGGCAGAATGAGAAAGCGGGCGTTGTTGGCGATCAGATGCAGGCGGTCGAACTGGTAGCGGCGATCCCAGCCGATCCACTGATCGCGAGCCGCGCACTTCCAGGCCGCGGCGCTCAGCACCAGCAACGCCAACCACTGATCCCGCCAGATGGCGACATACCAGAGGGTGTGACCGATTTTTGCCGCCGCGCCCAGGTAGTGATACGCCTCGAGCAATGCTTTGAAGCGCGCCTCTTCATCTGGGGCGACCGCACGCAGGGTGATGTCGTGCAAGTTCAGGGGGCTGCCTCGTCAATCAACATAGGCAGGCAGTTTGAACGAGTCGGACGGAAATGTCCAGAATCGAGGGTAAATCCCTCTACGGCTTGTCAATTCGGGACAGCACGGTTTCGTCCTGCAAGCTATTGGACATGGCCGTTTCGGCGCGGTAGGCAATCATCTTTACACTATCGATCAGTTGCTTGCTGCGCGTTGCCAGCTGACGAAAGCGCGCATCTTCTGGCAGTTCATCGACGCTGATATGCTTCGGCGTTTCCTTGCGCTGTGCCTTGAGCTGATCGAGATCCTGTTGCAGCGTTTCGATCTCCTCCCGCAGTGCGGCTTTTTGCGCACAAAGGGCTCGACATGCGTGGGCTCGATGGTGTCATCGAGCGTCATCTCCCCGAAACGCGCCAGACGCCGGGTGAGTTTTTCGGTAACGGAGCGGACCTGGCCGTCGAGTTGACGGTAGTCAGGGTTGATAACCAAGAAGTTCTGACCATCCATGGCATTGACCCAGTCATCGGTCGTGGCACACAGACACAGCCGCTCACGGGCGACCTAGTGACGGGGCAATTTGGTCGAGACCGTAATAACATTTGGGCAATTCCAAATGGCCTCGTCTTCTTTGCTGAAAGCCAAGTTGTCGGTGATCTCCGTGACTCCATGGGGAAATAACGGCAACTGCATTTGTGGCATCGGTTTGGACGCAAGGTGCAAGTGGGATCGGACTCGCCGCGGGCTCCTCCGCGGCGCTGCAAGGATATCTTCGCAAAATCCAGCAACGCTGTGACCTTGCGACCGGCTCGGTCCCGGTGTGGCTTTCTAATAGGCCGATTCAACACGATTTTTCCTCCAGTCAGGTCAAATCAAGCGGCAGATCGAGATCAGGTCATCTGACCCTGGATGTCAGCGAATGATTGCAATGGTTTCTCGCCACCTTGGAACAAGCCATCGCGACCGCCGAACAGCGGCTTGACCAAGTTCTGGCAAAGGCCCGCTTCTGGCAACGATGGGCGGGGACGCCACTCAATGCGCGGCAGGCCAAAGTCACTAACCGTTTGCTCGATGGCTTCGAGGGCAAGCTCACCAATCGCCGCTGGGCGTCGATCGCGCACTGCTCGTCGGACACGGCGTCGCGTGATATTCGCGAACTCTTGGCGCTCGGCCTGCTGTACCGCCTGCCAGGCGGCGGACGCAGCGCCGCCTATACCCTGGCCAACGGCGAGATCAATGCTCAATCAAGGCTAGCCTGACTTCGCATCAAACGCGCCTTTGGCGTCTGGTTGGCGCGGGTGTTGCTGTCCAAGTTCTTCCAATCGGGACGATGATGTCCGGCCCGATCATCAATGATCAGGAATTCACTAGCGAGCCTCCTCGCCAAAGCAGATGCTTGAACAAACCACCGTGCAATGTCCGTATTGCGGCGAAACCCTGATAACCGAGGTCGATGGCTGGACCAGCCATCGCTATATCGAGGATTGTCCGGTCTGTTGCCGGCCGATTGAATTCGAGGCAACCATTGATCAATTGGGTGAACTAGAGCGATTGGTCGCCAGGCGGGATGACGACTGACAGCTAGACTGCGAACAGGCCATGGGGCCGACCAGGCTTTCGGTTGACGGAGCAAGGTCACGCCCGAGGGAGCAAGGTCACGCCAAAGACTGATCATTCCATCTGTGCTAAAGTCCCGCAAGTGATTAATCCAGAATGGCAAAATGTTTCGAGTGACGCGCCTTTGGTGCGAACATCGTGAGCGATGATCTAGCTCTCAATCCATCGCATTCTTCCCGTTTGCAGCACCTGATCGTCCCTTATCCCACCTGATGAGGAAGTCGACATGACCACCCCAGTCCCCGCCGAGTCCGGGCCACCACACGAGCACCAGGCGCGCGTCGCGGCATACTGCCAGGATGTCCATGCGCGCAAGTGCCTGCTGACCGCCGCGCTCAAGGCCTATCCCGATGGCTGGATTCAGCTGCTCGACGCAGCGCTGCGGACGCTGTTCATTCAGGGACAAGGTTTGCGACTGCTAGATCTCGATCCCGAACAGGCCATTGGTCAGCCGCTGCATGCGCTCTACCCCGAGACACTGCTCCAACCGCTTAAGGAGGGCTGCGCGCGCGCCTTGGCCGGCACCTCCGCGGAGTTGGAGGTGAGCATTGACCAGCGTATCGTCCTTCTGTCCTTATCGCCGGCGGCCCCAACAGACCCGAGCACGGCACAGGTGATCCTGATCGCGCGTGACATCACCGAGCGCAAGCAGACCGAGGAGGCACTGAAACACACCAGCTGGCGGCTGTCCGAGGCGCAGCGCTTCGCGCATGTCGGCGACTGGGAGTGGGACCCGCGCACCAACAGAATCCAGTGGTCCGATCAGCTGTATCGCATCATGGGGCTCGAAGTCGGCTCACCGCTGCCGGATTACCCAAGCCACCTCGCGCTCTACCTCGCCGAGGACGGCGCGCGCTTGGATGCCGCCGTGCAGATGGCACTGAACCACCACCAACCCTATGAACTCGAGCTTCGCCGCATCCGCCCGGACGGAAGCGAAATCCGCGTCATCGCCTGCGGCCATGTCCAGTGCGATGACGCCGGCAAGGTCACCTGCCTTTATGGCTCCGTGCTCGAGGTGACCGCACTCAAAGCCGCCGAGGCCCGCGCGCGCGAGGAGCATCAGCATGTGCTGGATATCTTGGAAAGCACCACGGACGCCTTCTTTGAGGTTGATCGGGACTTTAATCTGACCTACCTCAACAACAAGGCCATGACGCTGCTGGGGCTCGCCTGTCGCGACGACACCCTGGGCCGCAATCTGTGGGATCTCTTTCCGCGGGCGGTCAACACCGAATTCGACCACCAATACCGCCGGGCGCTGCACGAGCAGGTGCCCATCGCCTTCGAGGCTTATTTCGAGCCCTTCGACACCTGGTACGAGGTCCACGCCTACCCATCTCCGGCCGGGCTGGCGGTGTACTTTCGCATCGTCACCGAGCGCAAGCGCATGGAACAGGCGCTGCGGACCTCGAGCGAACAGGCGCAAGCGGCCAACCGGATCAAGAGCCGCTTCCTGGCCAACATGAGCCATGAACTGCGCACCCCGCTGAACGGCATCGTGGGTCTGCTCGATGTGCTGGCCGACACCAGAGTCACCGACGAGCAACGCGATTACATTGAGCAGGCCATCCATGCCTCGCGCCGTTTGACCCGCTTGATCGGCGACATTCTTGATCTCTCCAAGGTCGAGTCCGGCCATCTCTCGCTCCTGCGGCAGCCGTTCGATCTGGGCGAGTTTGTCCGCGCCGTCGAACAACTCTTCACACCGGTCGCGCGCCGCAATCAGGTCAGGCTGAGCGTCTCGCTGGCCGCCAATGCCCCGCCCCGCCTGCTCGGGGACACGACGCGCTTGCATCAGATTCTTGGCAATATCATCGGCAACGCGATCAAATTCGCCCAAGGCGGGCACGTGCGTGTCGAAGCCCTGTCGCTCGGGCGCGGACGGGGCAAGGAATGGGTGATTCTGTTCCTCGTCAAGGACACTGGTCTGGGCATGGCCGAGGAGCAGTTGGAAGCACTCTTCGATCCCTTCGTTCAAGCCGAGAACCTAGTGACCCAGTCGGCCGATGGCGTCGGGCTCGGACTGTCCATCGTCAAGAACCTAGTCCAACGCATGGGTGGCTCCCTCTGTGTCGGCAGCGAACTGGGCAAGGGCACCGAATTTGCCATTTCACTGCCCTTCGCCGAGGCGTTAGCCACGGCGGCGGCAGAAGACCCTGCTCGGGCGTCCGTGGCCGCGGATATCAAGCATCTTGATGGACTGCACATACTGGGTGTGGATGATGAAAAAACCAACCGGCTGCTGCTCTCCCGTCTGCTGACCAAGCAAGGCGCGCGGGTCAGCCTGGCTGAAGACGGCTCCGCCGCGCTGGCTGTCCTGCAAGCCCCGGACGCGGACTTTGACCTGGTGCTACTGGATATCCACATGCCGGTGATGGACGGGTTCGCCACCACTGCCGCGATCCGACGCGGCGATGCCGGTCCCCGTCATCAACGGGTTCCGATCCTCGCGCTCACCGCCACAAGCATGGGCAGCGATCACGAGCGCTTCCTCGACGCCGGCATGCAGGGTCATGTCGCCAAGCCGGTCGAGATCGTGGAGCTCACGAAGGCCATCCGCGAGGTCGTGGCGAAATCAAGACGCTGATGGCATGCTATCTCAGGCAGGGCCTTCGGCAAATCGCCCAAACGCTGGGCACTGTGTAATTAGGCCAGCACATCCGCTGGCCCAATCACGCTGCGCCCAGGAGCTGCTCGAACGCATCCATCTGCAGCGCAGGTGCGTAGAGATACCCTTGGGCGTAATCGCAGCCGAACTGCCGCAGCAGATCCCTCTGCCGCTCGGTTTCCACGCCCTCGGCAATGGTTTGGATGCCGAGCTTGTGCGCCATCACGATGATCGCCTCTGTCAGCGCGGTGTTGGCGTCGTCCTCGGCGAGGTCGGAGATGAAGGACCGGTCGATCTTCAGGTAGTCGATATCGAACCGACGCAGATAGGACAAGGCCGAGAAACCGGTGCCGAAATCGTCGATGGACACTTCGATGCCTGCATTCCTGAACTCCAGCAGTTGCTGCTCGATGTGCTTGGATTGGCTCAGCAGGGATCCCTCGGTAATCTCCACGGTGATGCTATGGCCGGGAAGATCGAAGCGGCGTAATTCGTCCGTGCAACAGGGCTGGTTCGGCTTCTCGAACTGAATCGGCGATCGGTTGACGCTCACCTGAATGATGCGGTCATGCATGTCACGCCAACGCGCGACAGCGGCAAGCGCCTGGCCAAACACCCACTGGCCGATCTCATGGATGAGACCGAGCTCCTCGGCCAGGGGAATGAAAACCATGGGACTGACCAAGCCACGCTCGGGGTGGTACCAACGCAGCAAGGCCTCGGCCTTGACAATGACCTCGTCGGTCATGTCGACAATCGGCTGATAGTAGACCTCCAACTCACCGCGCCCGAGCGCCTGGCGCAGATCCTTGGCCAGGGCAGCCTTCTCGCGCGCCTCACGCTGCATGGTCGCCGTGAAGTAGCCAAAGCGGTTGCGCCCCTCGGCCTTGGCCACATACATCGCCTGATCCGCGTGCTTGAGTAAGCCATCGAGATTGTCGGCGTCGTCTGGAAACAGGGTAATGCCGATACTGGCGGAGATATACCCTCGGTCGTCATCGCCCAATTCATAAGGCTCGGCGAGGGTCATAATCAGCTCCCGGGCGATGCGTTCGAGGTTGGCACGATCACCGAAGTTCGGTAGAACGACCGTGAACTCGTCGCCACCGAGGCGCGCGACGGTATCGCTCTCGCGCACCTTGGCGCCGATGCGGCCGGCGGCCTGCGCCAGGAGCGCGTCGCCCTTGGCATGACCAAGGCTGTCATTGACCTCCTTGAAGCGGTCGAGGTCGATGAACAGCACAGCGATGCCTTGCCGCGTGCGCCCCGCTTTCTTGATCTCTTGCTCCAGGCGCTCGTAGAACAAATGCCGGTTGGGTAACCCGGTCAGGGCGTCGAAGTTGGCCTGGCGCCAGACCAGTTCCTCGGTCTTTTTGCGCTCGGTAATATCAGAGAACACCGAAACGTATTGATAGAGCGCGCCCTGGCTATCGTGGATCGCATTGATGCCGAGCCATTTGGCGTAGAGGGTGCCGTCCTTGCGCCGATCCCAGATCTCGCCCTCCCAGTGTCGGGAAGCATGCAAGGACGCCCACATGGCGTCATAGAAGGCGCGATCATGACGCCCGGAGGCGAAGATGCTGGGATCCTTGCCACGCACCTCGTCAAAGGTGTAACCCGTGATGCGCACAGCCGCCGGATTGATCGAGACGATGCGGTTGCTTGCGTCGGTCACCACCACTGCCTGGTCCATGGTGTCAAACACCCGGGCCGCGAGTTGCAGGCGATGTTCTTGCACCACCCGCTCGCTGATATCCTCGATGAAGACGAAGAAGCGCCCGCCCTGCACGCGCGAGAAACTGGTCACCACCTCCACCGGCCACCGGCTGCCATCCTGGCGACGATGCTCGCTGCGAAAGCGGTCGGAGCCGTCCCTGATGATTTGGGCGATATGGCGGGCTGTTTCCGCTGGCTGCTCGAGGGCCTCGATATCGGGGATTCGCAGCCTCAAGAACTCATCGCGACTGTAGCCTGACAGCTTCAGATAGGCCGCGTTGACTTCCAGGAAGCACCCGTCCATGTCCACCATCCAAAACCCCAGGGTCGTGGTATTGACGGCGGCCTCATAGGTCTCGATGCCTTCATGCAGCCGTGTCTCCATCTCCTTGCGCTCGCTGATGTCGCGCACCACGCTGAAGAACACCAGCTCACTACCCACCTGGAAGGAGCGGGCGTTGAGTTCAACCGGCATGACCGAACCGTCCTTGCGATAGTGGGCGGTCTCGAAGGTGGCCTGCCCCTGTTGCTCGATCTCGGCCAGCCGCCGCGGCACCTGGGCTGCAAATTCTGGAGGATCGAGCGTGGTCACCGAGCGTCCCGTGAGTTCGTCCTTGCGATAGCCAAGGCGGCGATGAAAGGCGGGATTGCAGTCGATGATCAGGCCCTGGCGATTCACCACCAGCACACCATCGGTCATGGCATTGAACAAGGCGGCATGGAGGTCGTGGGCCGAGTCCAACTTCAGGGGCGTTGTCTGAGCGAACAAGCAAGGGACTCCGTGGTTAACCGCGGTGATCGACGATAGACAGAAACCATCCCCGGGGCAAGCCGCCGGGCGCCGCGAAAGCCCTGTGGATCAGAGGATCAGAGGGGATTCTGTTTGTCCAACACAATCTCAAACGTCAAGCCCCGCGCTGAGGCCGCTTCGGATCGGGCCGGTCGATGTGGAAGAAGCACCCACGGAGTTGATAAACCCGTTCATAAGTGTGGGCGCCAAAGTAATCGCGCTGGGCCTGGAGCAGTTTCTGCGGCAGGCGCGCCGAGCGATAGCTGTCATAATAGGCGAGCGACGCGGCGAAGGTCGGCGCCGTCACACCGTGCTGCGCCGCCAAGGCGACGACCTTGCGCCAGTGGTGCTGAGCGCTATCGATGGCCTCCTTGAAATGCGGAGCAAGCAGCAGATTGGCCAGCTCGGGCTCATGCCGATAGGCCTCGCAGATCATCTGCATGTCCCCGTACTCGATGCCGTTATGCAGCATCTTGACATAGTGACCGGCGCCGTCCGAGCCGATGTAGGCCGTACAGGGCTCGCCACCCTGCACAGGCCTGCCGGGCTTGGCGCCAAGCAGCGGCTTGCACGTGTCGGGATCGACCTTGGCAGCGATTGCGGACCAGACCGGCTCCACCTCCTTCCAGGCATCTTTCTGCCCGCCGGGCATCAGCGAGGGCCCAAAGCGCGCGCCCTCCTCGCCGCCGGAGATACCGCTACCGATGAAGCGCAGCCTGCGCCCGGCGAGCCGCTGCTCTCGCGCGATTGTGTTTGTACACTTTTTGTTTTCTAAGTCGACAAGGATGTCGCCCTCGTCAAGCAGTGGTGCAAGCTGATCGATGACGGCGTCGGTCCCGCTGCCAGCCTTGACCATGACGACGATCTTGCGCGGTCGCTTCAGCGAGTTCACCAATGCCTCCAGCGTCTCGCAACCGACCAGTCCGCCGGGCGTGTCTGGATGCTTGTCGACGAAGGCCTGCATCTTCTCGGTGGTGCGGTTGTAGACCGAGATGCGAAAGCCATGGTCGGCGATGTTGAGCGCCAAGTTCTGGCCCATCACGGCCAGGCCGATGAGGCCAATCTCAGAGCGTTGGTCGTTTGCTGCCATGATGGTCTCCTCTTGTTATCGCGGGTTGCGCGTCGGTCACCGATCACCGGTCTAATTACCAATAAGCAAATTGTGGGCCAGCAAGACCTGGGCTTGCCAGCGCACAGGGCGAGCTGGGGCTGTCTCCGCGCTCCATAGTGGGCACGTCCTTTGCTTTCACAGAAGCCCGGCTGCTGCAGGACATCGCCCGTGACGTCTCGAGCGCAAGGCTGGGGTCTATCCGCCTCGGATCCCATGCCCGCCGAGCGCGATGACAAGGGTCATCTCCGAGTCGCCATCTCTGATGACTAGCCTTCTGTGAGTGGAGAACGCCATGCCAAACATTCAGATCAGCCCCTGGGACCTGGCGGTCGTCGCCGTCTATGTGATCGGCACGCGCATCCTGTTCGGCTGGTGGGCCGCACGCACCGCCCGCCAAGGCGCCGAGGGCTACTTCCTCGGCGGCCGGGCGCTGCGCTGGTTCATCATCGGTCTGTCCTTCTATGTCGCCAACATGAGCGGCGGCAGCTTCGTCGGCCTGCCCGGCAGCGGCTACAACGACGGCATCGCCGTCTATCACTACGAATGGCTGCCGGCGGTGATCCTGGTGCTGTTCGTTATGTTCCTGCTGCCGCTCTACCTGCGCGCGCGCATCTACACCGCCCCGCAATTCCTCGAAGAGCGCTTTGGCCGCCAGCCGCGGCTCGCGTTCTCGGGCTTCCTGCTCGTCGCCGTGACGTTGATCGACGCGCCGGCATCGCTCTACGCCGGCGCCGTGGTCGGCCAGGCCTTGTTCCCGTCGGTGCCGACGTGGCCGCTGCTCGCGGCTGGCGCGCTGATCGCCGGGGTCTATATCTTCTTTGGTGGCCTTGGCGCAGTCGTCATCAACGATGCGCTTCAAGCCGCCATGATCATGGTCGGCGGCATACTGGTGCTGGTGTTGGCCTGGC
This sequence comes from Thiorhodovibrio winogradskyi, assembly GCF_036208045.1. NCBI lineage: Bacteria > Pseudomonadati > Pseudomonadota > Gammaproteobacteria > Chromatiales > Chromatiaceae > Thiorhodovibrio > Thiorhodovibrio winogradskyi. The sequence goes on from NZ_CP121472.1 coordinate 3,801,280, forward strand.
AGGCGGTGCCGTCCTGGGATGCGGTGGTGCAAGCGGCACCTCCCGATGCACTGCATCTGATCCGACCCGCCGACGATGATCTGCTGCCCTGGCCGGGCATCCTTACCGGGGTGCTCGTCATCGGTACCTATTTCTGGTGCACGAATCAGTTCGTCGTTCAGCGCGCACTCGGCGCCCAAAACCTCGATCACGGCCGCTGGGGCGCGCTGTTCGCCGGGCTGCTGAAGCTGCCGAATCTGTTCATCCTGGTCATGCCCGGGGTGCTGGCGGTCGCCCTCTACCCGGACCTCGAGCGGCCGGATCTGGTGTTTCCGACCATGATCGTCGACCTGCTGCCGGTGGGCCTCCGTGGACTCCTGCTGGCTGCCTTCGTCGCCGCGATCCTGTCCAGCCTGGAGGCGATCTTCAACTCCTCGGCAACCCTGTTCACGATGGACTTCGTGCGCACCTTCCGCCCACGGACCAGTGATCAAGGGCTGGCCCGTTTGGGCCGCTGGTCCACGGTCGGTTTCATGATCGCGGCGATCCTGTGGTCACCGATCGTGCTGCAGTTTCCCACCCTCTGGCAGTATCTGCAGTCGTTCATGTCCTACATCACACCACCGGTGACGGCGGTATTCATTATCGGCATCTTCTGGCCGCGGGCCAATGCCGCCGGTGCGCTGGCGACGCTGCTCATCGGCGTGCCCCTGGGTATCCTGGGATGGGCCGCCAACGAGCTGCTCGACTTGCTGTCGATCCAGTACCTCTATGCGGCCGGAATCATGTTCGCCTTGAGCGCCTTGATCCTGGTCATCGTGAGCCTGGCGACCGCGCCGCCTGACCCGGAGAAGGTCCAGCGCTGCACCTGGCGTCCAGCGCTATGGCGGCAGGAGAGCCAAGAGCTGGCCGACACGCCCTGGTATCTGAACTATCGCTATATGGCGCTTGGGTTGACGCTGCTGGCAGCGGCGATGGTGCTCTGGTGGTGGTGAGCCATTTCGAGGATCACCGATAGGGCGCGGATGGGTGCGCGCATAGAGACAGATAGAGACCGCATCTGGCGAAATGAACCCTGATCGGCGCATTACCCCCCGCACGTCGCCGCAATCCCCTGGTTGGCTCAGCACCAACTGCCAGAGTTGGATTGGGTGATAACAACCAGAGCTGGTGCAAAATACCCATGCCCCATCCATGACTTCGGTTAAGGCTTCGGGCGCCTGGTTGCGGCAATGTCGCAGCGTTCGCGAATACGGCCCCGCGGAAAGAGCGGCATCGTAATTCGACCTCGCGTCCGGCGTGACTGTGGTTGGTTTTGATGCTCAAGGAGGATGCTCACGCACAGGCCACCTCGGTGATGCGGTGCTGGGCGCGATTGACGGCGGCATCACCAGCTTCGCGGTCGTCGCTGGCGCCGTCGGCGGCGGCTTCTCGAGCCTGGTGGTCATCATTCTGGGCGTCGTCAGCATCGCCGCGACCTCGCTGGCGTTCCTCTGCGTCGGTATCGCCAAGGGCTGGATGTTGGATCAGTCGCGGTTCCGCTCCGGCCTCGAGACCCTACTCACCGGCGGCGGCGCCGCGGTGCTTGCCTACGGCGCCGGCGCCCTGCTGCGTGCCTGGATGGGGACCGGCACCATGGCTTAAATTGCCTTGGCACACGGCGATGGCCGCTTCGAGCTCGGACTCTTCTACCTGAGCGCCGAGCTCGATACCTGGGAGGACGGCAAGCGGATCTCCTCGCGCATCTGGGATCACCGCATCGAGCACGACTTCCTTTTGGCGATTGCCGAGGGATCAGGATCAGCCTGGGCTCAGAGCAGCAGCAGGCTGAGCGCCATCACCGCCATGCCAGCGACCAGCGCATACACAGTTGGATGATGCTCACCATAGGTCTCGGCCGATGGCAGCAGCACGTCGAAGGAGATGAAGATCATGATCCCGGCGACGGCCGCCAGTGAGAGACCGAGCAGGGCCTGGGACCAAAAGCTGGACAACAACAGCAGGCCGAGCAGCGCGCCGACCGGCTCCGAGAGCCCCGACAACGCGGACCAACCGAACGCCTGCCAGCGGCTGCCGGTCGCGTAGTAGACCGGCACCGAGACCGCGATCCCTTCAGGAATATTGTGAATACCCACCGCAAGCGCGACCGGCATCCCGAGATGGATATCCTGCATCGAGGTCAGCAATGTCGCTAGCCCTTCGGGCAGATTGTGCAGCGTGATGACCGCCGCGGTGAGCAGACCGACCTTCATCAACGGCTCGGCGCCAACCGCCTCCTTTCCCCTGGTGTCGGTTTCCGCACTGCCAGAAGCCTCCACGTTTGCCGCGCTGCTAGGCGGGCCCTGCGAGCCGGGAGAATCCAGCCTGTCGCGAGGGCGCATCTCATGCGGGTTGTAGCCGAGCGGAACCGAGCGATCAATGACCGCGACCAGCAGCATGCCGACAAACAAGGCCACGACGGCTGTGGTGTGAGCACTGCGACTGATCTCCTCGAGCGCGTCGACGCCGGACGGTAGCAGCTCGACGAAGGAGACGTAGATCATCACCCCCGCCGAGAACCCGAGTGAGATCCCGAGGAAGCGGGTATCCGCGCGAGGAGCAAAGAAGGCGATCGCGCTGCCAATCGCAGTGGCGAGGCCGGCAAGCAGCGTCAACAGCAATGCCGGCCAGATCGAACTGGCATCCATAGAGGGTGGCTCCTTAGAACTATGAGGATAGGTGCATTTGGCATCATCCAAGCAGTTTTTCGGCCACATTGACTTTTCGTTGGATGACGTGTCAGCGACGAGACCTGGCATATCTACGCTGGGCGGATTCCGTTCGAGGCCGAGGAGATCAGCCTAGACGAGATCCCGAAGAAGCGCGCCAAGGTCATGCCACGATCAGCATTTCGCGCTCGAGCTGCTGGCTCGAGATTCGATGGTGCTTGATCAGCGCCTTCCAGAGGATTAGTACCAGATGGCCCTTGGAGACTCAGGTCACCGTTCGTCCGTCGAACCGCTCAGTTGCGCCTTGAGACGCTCAAGCTCGGCCAGGGCGAGTTCCTTGGCGGCCCGTTCTTGCTCGGTGTTGACCCGTTCGGTGTGGAATTTGTTCAACTCCAATAGCCAGATGCCGCCGTGCTCGACCAAGCTGCGGCCTTGCGCGTCGCGCAGGCGAAAATCGTGCAGGTAGCGATCAGCAGCGTCTCGACCGCCTGTAGCCCCTGCGGTGTGCCAGGCACCTTGATGAACAGGTTGGGGCGACCGACCCGGTCCCACAGCGCGCGTGCCTGACGCAGGGTCGCGAGCGGATCATAGGCCAGGTGGGGTGAGACATCGAGGCTGACAAAACCGTCGCGGCCGTCGCTCGCTTCATACACCGGCAGCAGCAGATCGCAGGCGCGGATGCGCGCTGCGAGCTGGCCGTTGTCGAGCATGTCGCGTGACAGACTATCGAGCCAGAAGCGCTGGCCGTGATCCTTGAGCTTGGCGAGTTGCTGATTCGGCATTGCGGAATCCCTTTGATGATTGGCACGGATGGCAAGGATTGACGGGCCTGTGCGCGCTGGCGGCCAAGGCCTCGTCGAGTCAGAAGTCATTTGCAAGAGATTATTTGCAAGAGAAAGGCTGCAAGAGAAAGGCCAGCCTCGCCAAACGGCCAGACTTCGGACAGATTGCCGAGAACAGGGTCGAGCCGCTGCCCGAGGGTGGGGCCAATGCCCCGACCAACGGGGCAAAACGCCCGCTTGCACTTGCACAGCCGGCACATTGGTGAGACGCAATGGGTGAGGCGCGGCAAGTCGGGCAAGGACGCCATCGGCGTCATCGTCCTAGCCGCCGAGCAGTTCGAGCGTTGTCACCCTTCCTTGCCGACCCTGAGACCCGACCCTGAGTCCGGGGCTTGTCGTTAGACTCCTCGATCAGATCAAGGCAGAACGGTGCCTGCCCATCGAGCGCATGTTGACCGATGATGGCGGCAGCCGCGCTCCAGCCTTGATGACGGGTGCCGCGGGGTGTCAGGTCGCGGCCATGGATGTACTCGGCGAAGCCCCATGGCTCACCGTCCATCGGCAATGCATTGGCACGGTTGATGCCGTCGAGGAAACGCTGGGCTTGCTCCTGCAGACCCCGACGCGCCAGGTCGCAGACATAGAAGCCCGTCACCATCGGCCAGAGCCCGCCGTTGTGGTACTCGTAGGGCTCGTTCTTGAAGCTATACGAGAACATCATCTGCAGGTCTTCCCAGTCATCGTCGACGGGATGGATGACAGGATGGAACGCAGGCAGCAAGGCCGCCTTGCGGCCGTGCCAATCATGGTCGCTGTGATGATTGATGTCCTGCTTGATGTCCTGGTCGCTGTCCTGATCGCTGTCCTGGACGAGCTTCTGGGCAATACCATCCGCAATGAACTCATCCACCCGTTGCCGCTGGGCCTCATCGGCAACACCGAGCAAGGATGCCAGCACATTGGCCAAGGCATCGAAACGATAGCTGTAGCCGGCCGGTGAGAAGGACGCCATCCAATGGCGGTTGCGGCAATGCGATGCCGCCTGGAGTCCCTTGCGGTACAGGACCTCGTGGTAGACATCATCCGGAAGCGGGCTGTCGTCGTCCTCGGCAAACCAATAGTTGCAGCGAATCAGATGTCGCAGGCGGCTGATCCGCTCGGTCAGCGCGTGATCGGCTGAGCCGTGCACCGACTCGTGGACCTTGGCCAGCGTACGCTGCGCCTGGAGATAGAGCAGCTGGTCATAGAGCACATAGCCATTGCGCAGATACTCGTCCGCCCAGTCGCCGGTCAGCGGGATATAGAGCAGTCCGCGGTTGTTGAGTTCCCAGGCGCCGAGCAGGAAACGGATCTTCTCGATCACGGGGGTCATCCGATTCAGGAACGCCTCGTCACCCGTGGCACGCCAATACTCGCCGCAGCCGATCAGAAACCAGAGATTGGCATCGATGCGCCCGGCGGTGCCGCCGTAGCTGACGCGCCCGGCGATGGGATCGACGTTGCTCGGGATCTCGCCATGCGGCCCCTGATGCTGAGCCAGGGTAATGAAGGTTCTGCCCGCGGCCTCACGCAGCCCCTGATCGCCGATGAGCAGCGCCGCCAAGGCGATGATGGCGCCGTCGCGCGCCCAGATCCGGTGATAATTGCGGTGCTTGATCGGCGACGCGACGAAGCCGTGCGGACTCTTGCAGGCCTGCAGCAGCTGCACCGCGCGCTGGTAGGCCTCGTTGGGTGGCGCATTGGTTGCACTCGGTGAATGGAGCTCTTTTGGCATGCGCTCAGACCCTCTCGCGGAACAGCGCTGAGTATCGCGCTTAAGTGTCGCGCTTTTCGATCACACCACAGGCGATGCGCGGTCCGGCCGCGCCCGAAGGCTGCGAGTGGTAATCATCGGCGCCCTCGTGGATCACCAGGGCGGCGCTGTCGCGATCAAAGAGCTGCTTATCCATGTCCGAGACGCGGGTCATCACCTCGATCTCGAGCCGGCCGTTTTCGGGGATGTGGATGTTGGGCATGTCACCAAGGTGCGGCCCATCTTCGACTAGATAGCCGTGGGCATTGGCCTCCTCGGCGGTGAGATGACCGCCCGCGGAATCGAAGGGCGGATCGCAGGCACCCGTCTCGTGGATATGGAAGGCATGCACCCCCGCCGGTAGTCCACCGAGGCGCGCGTGCAATAACACCCCGTTGGGGGTCTCGCTCAGCAGCACCGCGCCAACGCTATTGCCATCACGGTCTTGCATCATGCTTTCCCCCAAGGTCGACTCAGCAGCGAGTGGCAAGCTCAGCGCGGCGCCGAGCAAGCCTGACGGGACGGCAAGCCAAGCCTTGCGGCGGATACGCGGGATGGTGGAATGGGTATCGGGCATCAGGAAGTCTCCGTGTCGGTTCGTGATTGATGGCTGCTTGTCAGCCGCCTTTGCGGTAGCAACCGGTAGTAAGTTGCCAGCAAACTTGATACCAGAACCAATTTCCGCGAGGTTTAACAAGTTCAATGCCTACCCAGAGCGCAAGCATCCCCTCAACCATTGCCCATATCCACCAGCGACGGGTTGTATTGACCCACGACTGATCAGCCACCTCAGCCTCGACAAGCTGCAAACCCAGATCCAGCCTCATCCAACCTCAGTGGCCATGAGCTGGGGCCATGAGCTGGCCCGCTTGTTGCTGATCACTGGAGCTGGTCTTGTTAGCGAGAGGTTGTTCATGATGGAAGGCTACACACCAGTCCTGTCAACGATCGGCGGGGTACTGATCAGTTTCGCCACTATCGCATTACTCTATTTCAACGGCCGCATCGCCTTCAACGGCCGCATCAGCGGCATCATGGGCGGCTTGCTCAGGCCGCAGCAGGGTGACACGCTTTGGCGCGCGGTCTTTCTGGCCGGACTCATGACCGGAGCGGCCCTGATCCTGCTGCCGCAGCCAGCGGCGATGGATTTGCGCTTCGACGTCTCGAATTCGACGATTATCCTCGGTGGCTTCCTGGTCGGCATCGGCACCCGCATCGGCACCGGCTGCACCAGCGGCCATGGGGTCTGCGGCGTCGGTCGGCTAGCGCCGCGATCACTGGTCGCGAGCGCGGTCTTCGTCGGCTTCGCGATCACTACCGCGACCACGGTCCGGCATGTCTGGGAGGGCTTCTGATGCTTGGCTATCTCGTCGTCTTCCTCTCCGGCGCTCTGTTCGCGGTGGGTCTTGGTGTCTCCGGCATGACATTGCCGAAAAGGGCATTGGTTTTCTTGATCTCGGTTGCGACTGGGATCCGAGCCTGATCCTGGTGATGGTCGGCTCGGCCGGTGTCTAACTGCTGCTCTACCCTTGAATCAAGCAGCGCTCGAGCCCGCTGTTCGATACCGAGTTCCACATCCCGACCCGTAACGACATCGATCAACGGCTGCTCATTGGCGCCGCGCTCTTTGGTGTCGGCTTGGGCCTGGTTGGGTTCTGCCCCGACCTGGCCATGACCGCCCTCGCGAGCGGACATCCCGATGCGCTGATCTTCTTCACCGCCATGGTGACAGGGATGTAAGCCCACCGCACGGTGGACCAACTCGCCAAGAATCGGACACCGACCGGGAGCATGAGTGAGGGATGAGCTGAATGCTAGGCTATCAGGCAACGCCCGAGGGGGCAGTGCCCTAAGGAACAGCACCCGAGGCAATGGAGATCGTTCCGAGCCCCAGCACCAGGTTCAGCGACTCAAGCTCGGGCCGATGCAAAACCTGGTCTATGTTATCAAGATCCATGTAATGGCCGAGGAGGCCGATTTCTGGCAGCGCGCGACAGGCGCCAGCCACGGCTGATCGCACCGGCGAGGTCTAGGCCTCCCCGCCGCCGCCAAAGCTGCATCGGCACCATGACGGCGACCGCATCAGGCTCGGCGCCACCGAGATCACCTGCATCGCCACCCCGGGCTGCGAGGGAGCCGGCCAGATGAACGCCACCTTTGATCGAACGTCTAGCAGCTGATCGATGACCTAGGATCACAGCCGCATGTGCGCACCCGCAAATCTGGCACGACTTCTGCTTAATCTGCTCGGGCAAGCTGATCGATCGCGGCCTAACCCAGCCCAAGACTCAACCTAGTCAAAACTCCTAGTCAACACTCAACTTAAGTGGAGTGACATCATGTCTCGATCCAAGACCTTCCCCTACCTGATCGCGCTTACGGCCCTATTCGCCGCAGCCACAACAATGGCCGAGCCACAGCAAGACGACAGCAGCGCAATGCCAAAGAATCTCGACGACTACCAGTTCATCAATGCCATCGCCATTGATGACCCCGAGGATCTGTTGCACGGTTTCCATCACTTCTATCTCAACAAGGCAGGCATTGAGGCATTCCTGCAGGGTGGACCCTATCCCGTCGGCGCCGAGTTCGTCGGCCTGGTCTACGAGATCACCCGCGATGGTCCAATTCGCAACGAGGGCGAGGGCAAGGCGATCGCCCTGATGGAGAAGGTCGAGGGCGCCGAGGAGACCGGCGGCTGGCGCTTCGCACTGCTGACGCCGGACGGCTCAGCGATGGACATCGACCCGGCCAAGGACTGCTTCGACTGTCACACGCAGGTCAGCGAGCGCGACTTCGTGTTCTCTCAACCGCATCATGTCGGGGGGCTCGGCTGGACGCCGACTAACGGGCATTAATCAACGGAGATGGCCTTGCTCTATGCCGTTCTGAAAGCCGTCCATCTATTCGGCGTTGTGCTCCTGGTCGGCAATGTCATCGTGACCCTGGCCTGGAAGCTGGGTGCCGACCGCACCGGTCAGCCGTCGGTGATCGCCTTTGGCCAGCGCTTGGTCACCTTGACCGATTGGTGGTTCACGCTCGGAGGTGTGGTGCTGATCCTGATCGGTGGCTTCGGCATGGCCTGGGTCGCGGGGCTTGACCCCTTCGGCGTGCATTGGCTGGTCTGGGGTCAGATCCTGTTTGGCATCTCGGGGCTGCTCTGGGCGCTGATTCTGATCCCGACCCAGATCCGCCAAGCGCGCCAGGCCAGCCGCTTCGAGGCCACTGGCGAGATTCCAGCAGAGTATTGGCGTGGCGCCCGACGCTGGACCGGGTGGGGGATCTTGGCCATCGTGCCGCTGCTGGCCGCAATCTGGATCATGACTGCAAAACCGACAGCAGTACCGGCCGAGCCTGCGGGCCGGCTCAATCGAGACAAGCAGGAACAGATTCCACACGCTTGGACGGTGAGCACCAAGGCTCAACTTGGACTTAACTCAACTCGCGGCGCCACGGTTTGAAGCTGGGCAAGATGGATTCCTAACGCGACGCATCCGGGCACAGAGTTTGCTGCTCTCCGGTGCAGCCCGACCATCAACGCGAAGACATCAGAGAGAAAGACAACATAAACATTTAGCTAGCCAACGTCCTGATCCACATCGACGAGAGCCTGACCGCTTATCGCCGCGCTTCGTTGGAAACGCAATTGCGCGGGAACGACGGCGTCGTGATCTTGCTGCTCCCGAAGCGGCGCATCGGGCGCGGGCTCCGAGCGCGAGATCCGCCATCAGGTCCATGTCATCGCCGCAGCGGCGATCGTGCTCGCAGGCCAACATGAGGACGTCGATCATGCCACTGACGGCAGGACGCGCACTCCTCGTGCTGTTCGCTGGGCTGGTGCTGGCCATCGCTGCCGCGGTCGTGACCACCTGGGTGTGCAACCTCACCGATATCCTCTCGAGCGCTGCGAACCTGGTCGCGAAACCGCTGCTCGAGGAGCGCGTTCGCACCGGCTGGTACAGCCTCCTCGCCGCGGTCGCAGCCGGCGCCGGGGGCACGATTGCCGTGATCCAGCGCAAGCATGACACGCTGATCGGGGTCGTCGCCTCGGTCGCGCTCGCCGCCTATTCCGGCGATCTCGGCCGCGCGCTCGGTGGCTTCGTGCTCCTCGGGGTCAACACGGACGCATAGCGCCAGACCGGCAACATCGATGAGCTCGGGGGACTAGCGTCCCATCAGAACAGCAAATTTGGAATTGCTGACGGCACGCGGGCCGACGCCCGCCATCGCGCCATGATGCTAGAAACAGGCTTTCATCACTCGTTCCAGCCTCACATCAGGGAGGCGCTTCATGCCCTATCCACTCCTGGCCGAGGCCTTTCCCGACGCCGAGATTCATTACCCGGAGAGCGACGTATGAGCCCTTGGCGGAGAGCGATGTTCAGCGCCGTTACCTGACCTATGCCATCGAGGCTCTTGAGCGCCATTTTCACGACCGCAAGGATGTTTATGTCTCCGGCAATCTGTTGCTCTACTCCGAAGAAGGCAACCCGCGTGCCTGTGTGGCGCCGGACTGCTTCGTCGTTTTTGGGGTGGCCAAGCGCGAGCGGCGCACCTACAAGCTTTGGCTGGAGGACAACCAGCCGCCCGCGTTCGGACTGGAAATCACCTCAGCAAGCACGCGCGGCGAGAATCAGGGCAGTAAGCGCGGCCTTTATGCCTACCTCGGCGTGCAGGAATACTGGCAGTACGATCCAACGGATGATTACCTCAAGCCGCGCTTGCAGGGGTTGCGCCTCAGCGAGGGCGAGTACCGTCCGATTCGCCGCCCCTCGCCTTTCGGGCAAAGGTATTCTTTCGTCAGCGAGGTGCTTGGGTTGGAATTACATCTGCGCGGCGAGACACTGCGCTTTCACGACCCAAGCACCGGCCATGATCTGCCCAATTACGCGGAAATCGACCAGGCCTGGCAAGCGGCGGAAGCACGCGAGCGGCAAGAGACGCGCGCGCGAATCGCACTAGAAGCCCGGCTAGCCGAGATCAGTCGCCCGCGACCCCTATCACCGGTATCTCGGCCAGAGGCCGACCTTCGTCACTCAGGTTGAAGGGGGTTGAAGCACGCGCAGCAGTTGCTCGCGCTTGTGCCTGAAATGTGCTGATGGCGTCGATTTTATAAGCGCGAAGCAGCAAAGCGCTAACAACGCAGGGATTGAACCACCGCGCATGATTGCGAACATAGCAGTTGACCGCATTCGGGATTTGTCGATGATGGGTTCCTGCTGCCAACTCCCGGCACCTGGTGCCACGCACTCAAGAGATTGACCCATGCCTGCGTTACCGAAGATCCGTTTTGACCAAGACCACCAGCCCTGGCTGCTTCTCGTATTGACCCTGCTGATAACCCTCGCCCCCTTTGCATCGTCCAGGGCATCGGACCCGGGCTGGTTCGTGATCCTCGGCAGCCTGCCCGAAACTCAAGCAGGCCTCAACGAGGCGAACCTGCTCGCGGGCACCATTGAGCGGAATTTTCCCTCGGAGCGGCTGATTGTGTCGGAGACTGCCTTTTACCGGGGCCTGACCCCAGGACTTTATGTTGTCATGCTCGGCCCTTACCAAAGCGCGGCGGCGGCCCAACAGGAACTGACCACCAGCGGCCTGAAAGAGCTGGTGCCGGATGCCTATGTAAAGCAGGCGAGCGAACGAGTTCTCGATTAGGGCACCTTCTGGGAAAACAGAGCCCCAACCAAAACGCGTCAATACAACGCATCGGGGTTGAGGCCGAATAATCAATTATCGGAATACACGGAGACCCCTAGCGTTGACACAATAACGCCCGCCCCGTGGGCCGAAGCAGTTTCTACTGCTATAACAAGGACAAGATGTCGCCGGGTAAGCACCACGCGAGCTGATCGGGTTGGGGCTACAAGCGTTTAAGAACAAAACCAATAAGATTGCACAGGCATAGAACAGGAATTTCATCATCCGGCTCCTTCTTCTTCGTATTCGTCTTCGTCTCCGTCTCTCGTCATCCTAGCGGGCCAAACGGGGCAATTAGGGGCAGTGCGGCGAGTCCGCACAGCAATGACGTTCAGACCGTATCCCTGCCAGGTCGGCAACCTGGCGTCAAGACTCCGCGCCAATCATCAACCGCTCAATGATAACGCCAAAATAAGCTAAGGCGCGGCCCCGCACCATACAGCGCCAATCAATCCAGGCGCTTACTGAAGCGCAGGGAGGCGACCACCAGGCCGATGAGCATGAAACCGAGCAGCCAGAGGCTGTCTTCCTGGATGTCCATGAGATCGGCGTCGCGCAGCAGCACGGCGCGAATGGCGCGAATGAAATGGGTCGCCGGCAGCGCCTCGGCGATGTACTGGGCAGCCAGCGGCATGCCCTCGTAGGGGAACATGAAGCCCGAGAGCAGGATGGACGGCAGCAGGATAAAAATCGTCATCTGGGTGGCCTGCAACTGGCTCTTGGCGATGGTGGAGAGCACCAGCCCCAGCGACAAGCTGGCGCCGATAAACACCAGGGTTAGCACCGCCAGCGCCAACAGGCTGCCCTGCAAGGGCACGGAAAACACCAGATAACCCAGCCCTAGGATAATCCCCGCCTGCACCAGACCGATGGCGATATAGGGCAGGATCTTGCCGATCATCAGCTCGATGGGCCGCACTGGGGTGTTGATCAGCATTTCCATGTTGCCGCGTTCGCGCTCGCGCACAATGGCGGCCGAGGTAAACATGATCATGGTCATGGTCAGTATCACCCCGACCAAGCCGGGCACGATATTGATCGCCGAGCGCTGCGCCGGATTGAACAGCAACGCCACGGCAAAGGTCGGCGTGGCGCGGTTAACCGGCTGGCGCAGTAATTCAGCCAGCGGCATGGCGCGCAGCCCTTTGATGGCGCCGGCAATCACGGTATCCGAGCCGTCCACCAGCCATTGCGCCACCGGGCGACTGAGTTCCTGATCAGTGGCGGGCGGCGTGGCCAGGTCCGGGCGCACACTACCGCTGCGGGCAACGCGCCGCGCCAGATCAGCGGGAATGATTAGAACCGCGCGCACCCGGCCCTCACGCAGGGCATCCTCGGCAGAGGGAATATCGGCATGCTGCTCAATGAAGCGCACCACCTGGGTGGCTTGCACCGTTTGGGCGAGCACCCTCCCGAGAGCGCTGCCGCTCTGGTCGACCAGGGCGGCGGGGATGTCACGCACCTTGGTGTTGATGGCGTAGCCGAACAGCATGAGCTGAATCAGCGGGATCATGATGACCATGGCCAGGGTAATGCGGTCGCGGCGCAGTTGCAGTAGCTCCTTGGTCAGGATGGCGAGAATGCGGCGGGCGGCGTTCATGGGTGGTTCAGTGTCTCGATTGGCTCGGCGGCTGGATCGGCAGTTCGGCCAGATCCAGATCCGGTGTCAGGCCCTCCCCGATCAGACCCAGCCCCAGTTCCGGTGCAGGTCACGAAGACATCCTCCAGGCTTGGGCGCACCGGGTCGATGTGCGTCAGCCCGCTGGCTTGAGGCAGAGCGCGCAGCCAAGCCGCGGGCTCGGCGACCTCATCGCTCACCAACACCCGCAGCCGGCTACCGAGTTGAGCAGCGGAGAGGATTTCGGGCAGCGCGATCAGTTCGCTCTTGAGCTGGCGCAGACCCGGCCCTTCAACTTCCAGCACTCGGGCGCCCATGGCGGCCATCAATTCAGCTGGCGAGCCGTCGGCGCACTTACGACCGGCTTCCAGAATCGCCAGGCGATGGCAGCGCTCGGCTTCGTCCATGTAGTGGGTGGAGACCAAAATAGTGGCACCGGCGTCGATCAGATCAAACAGCCGCTCCCAGAAGTCGCGGCGGTTTTCAGGGTCGACCGCCGAGGTGGGTTCGTCGAGAAACAAGAGCGCCGGGCGATGCAGGATGGCGGCCGCCAGGCTTAGACGCTGGCGCTGACCGCCGCTCATGCTGCCGGCGCGCTGGTGCTGGAGCCGCTCAAGCGCATAGGTGGCGAGCAGTTCGGCGATGCGCGAGCGGGACTCGCGCGGCGGCAGGCCATAGATGCTGGCGACAAAGCGCAGGTTCTCACGCACCGTCAGGTCTTCATAGAGGGAGAACTTCTGCGTCATGTAGCCGATGCGCCGCTTGAGGACCTCGGCCTCGGCCGGCAGGCGGTGACCGAGCACTGTCACCTCGCCGGCCGATGGCGTGAGCAGCCCGGTCAGCAGACGCACCGTGGTGGTCTTGCCGCAGCCATTGGGCCCAAGAAAGCCGTAAATGCTGCGCGGGGCGACATCAATATCCAGCCCATCGACGGCAAGCAGATCGCCGAAGCGACGGCTCAGGCCGCGCGCCCGGATGGCCGGCTCGCCGACGGCCGGACGGGTGCCTGCGCTGGTCTCGGCACTGGTCTCAGCACTGGCGCCTTCATTGGCAGCCAGGTTGGTGACTGAGCCGGTGACCTCACCTGAGAGCCGGTTCACGGCAGCTCAACCTGCACCGGCACCCCATTGGGCAGGTCGGCGGCACTGTCGGGCAGCTGGACTTCGGCCAGATACATCAGCCGGCTGCGATCCTCGGCATTCAAGGCGTAGTAGGGAGTGAAAGCCGGCTCGGCGCTAATCCAGCGCACCTCGCCGGCGATGGGTTCGGCCAGGCCGTCGATTCTGACTCTAAGCCGATCCCCCTGCTTAACCTTGACCCGATGGGGCTCGGGCACATAGACCCGGGCATAGGGTGCCGCGCCGGCCAGCATCACCGCCACCGGGCTGCCAAGGGTCACCCGCTCACCGAGATTCCACGGCAGACTGTCGAGCACACCATCGCGGGTGGCGGTGATGCTCAGCTCGGCCAGTCGCGCCTGCTCGTAGTCGTGTTGGGCTTCGGCCGCGCTCAGCTCGGCCTCGGCGGCGGCCAGATCCTCTTTGCGCGAGCCGGCGTTCAGCTCGGCCAGTGCCTGCTCGGCCTGCCCCAGGGAGGCTTGGGCGGCATCGCGCAGCGCCAGGGTGCGATCAAGCTCGGCCTTGCTCACGGATTTCCGCTCGATCAGCTCTTTGTTGCGCTGGTAGGTGATTTCCGCCTCGCGCAGTTCGGCCTCGGCGCCATCAACCTTGGCGCGCGCCGCGGCGATCTCCTGCGGGCGCGGGCCATTGCGCAATTTCGCAAGCCGCGCCCTGGCCTGCTCGACCTCGGCCGCGGCCCGCGCCACCGTGGCCTGCTGCACCTGGTCGTTCAGGCGCGCGAGCAGGGTGCCATCGGTCACCTGAGTACCTTCGGCCACCGGCAGCGCGACTATCACCTCGGCCACGGTCGCGGTCAGGGCGATGCGGTCGCGCTCCAGGGTGCCGAGGGCCAAGTCGGGGCCGGACTGACCACAGCCGCCCAATAGCAGGATGGCTGGCACAAGCCGGATGAGTGAGGCGCGATTCCAGATAACCGTCATGGTCCATGCCCTCGGCAGGTGGTGTGTTGATCAATGCCGGCAACACCTTGGTCACTCGGAACCAGATCTCGGTACCCGGTGATCGGTACCCGGTGATCGGTACCAAGAGCTCGGCACTCGATGGAGAGTCAGCAATTCCACATTTCGTTTTCCAACGTCTGGTTATTAGCCCGATCATCAGTAGACGCGCATCTTGGCGAGTCATGAAGCAGCTGGAAGCCGCTTCTACACCAGATGAAACACCCAAATGTGGAATTGCTGGTGGAGAGTGATTACCCTTGACCCAGGCGATCCAACCGCAAACGCTCGCGCTCATCGAACAGCCGCCGCGACCCAATCCAGACCGCCGTCAGGCTGCCGAGCCCTGTTCCGCCAGCAATCAGAAACATAATAAGCAGTTGATATTTTGCCGCCTCCAGCGGTGGACTGCCAGCGAGAATCTGTCCGGTCATCATGCCTGGCAGGCTGACCAAACCGGCGGTGGCCATGGCATTGACGATGGGAATCAGCCCGGAGCGCAGGGCATCGCGGCGCATCTCGCCGATGGCCTCATCCCAGCGCGCGCCGAGCAGCAGCCGCGCCTCGATGAGCGCGCGCCCGTCGCTGGCCTGCCGGGTGAGATTGTCCAGCGCCACCGCCACCCCGGTCATGGTATTGCCGAGCAGCATGCCGAGCAGCGGAATCAGATACTGCGGCTGATACCAGGGTTCAACCCGAATGATGACCGTCAACGCCAGCACTGTGATACTAAAGGACGACAGAAACATCGACAGCGCGCCAATGCCATAGCCCCAGAAGCCGCGATAGCGGCGCTTTTGCCGCGCGCGCACCTCCCAGCCGGCCACCGAGAGCATCACCACGGCCAGGGCACCGATCAGCCAGGGATGGGTGGTGGCGAACAGGCTACCCAGCACCAGCCCGAGCAGCATGAGTTGCACCGTGCTGCGCGCGGCGGCAATGAGCACACGCTTTTCCACCCCCAGATGCAACCGCCAGGACAGCCAGGCCAGCAGCAGCACCAACAGGGCGGCCAGACCGAGATCCCAGGGCCTGAGCAGGATGAGATTCATGATTCCTCCACCAGGCGCCGCGCGTCAATCAGCAAGCGCCGCGCGCCGGTGCGTGCCGCCAGACGGGCACGCTG
Organism: Thiorhodovibrio winogradskyi; assembly: GCF_036208045.1. NCBI lineage: Bacteria > Pseudomonadati > Pseudomonadota > Gammaproteobacteria > Chromatiales > Chromatiaceae > Thiorhodovibrio > Thiorhodovibrio winogradskyi. The sequence continues at coordinate 3,817,059 of NZ_CP121472.1, forward strand.
TTCGGGATCATGGCTGACCCAAAGCACGGCGGCCTGCTGAGTTTCGCGGTAGTCAAGCACCAGGGATTCCACCCGTTCGCGATTGCTTGGGTCAAGATTGGCCGTGGGTTCGTCGAGCAGCAGCGCCTCGGGCCGGTTGGCTAGCAAGCGCGCCAGGGCCAGGCGCTGGCGCTCGCCAGTAGACAGGCGTGCGACCGGCCAGTCGAGCACCTCTGGAGAAAATCCAACTGCCTCAAGCAAGGCAACAGTGGGAGCCAATGCGCTTTCCTGCTGGGTCTGATGAGCCAGCTCGGCCTGATTGGCCAGATCGGCCGGGACCGGAAAATGGGCACCAACGCGCTCCGCCCACCAGCCGGAGTCCGCCAGCAGCAGGCCGACCCGCCGGCGCCAGTCCGCCGGCGCCATGGCGGAAAGCGCCTGCCTACCAAGATGCACCCGTCCCTGGTGCGGATCGAGGTCGGCAATCGCGCGCAGCAGCAGGCTTTTGCCCGAGCCCGAGGGGCCCGACAGCAACACCAGCGCTCCGGCGGGAATATCCAGATCAACCGACGCCAGCCCATGGCGGGGTTGGAGGCTTTGCAGCGACAGGCTCGGCATCATTAGCTCCGCCCGTTTAGAGCACTTCAGGGGTGCTGGGTGCGGGTAAAGGCATTTTCTCGCCACTCGCATCCAGGCGCACAAAGGTGACACATGTGGAGAAGATCTGCGTCTCGGCGCCGGTGTCCAGGTCATCGCTGAAGACCGTTACCCGGTAGGCGACCGAGGTGGTGCCGCGCCGGCTCTCGCTGGCATCAAAGCGCAGCACCATGCCTTGGCGGGCGCTGCAATGGAACTCGACATTGTCCATGGCGACTGTGACAAAGCGGCAACCTGGGTAGTCGCGACTCGCCGCGATCCAGGAGATCTCGTCCACCCATTTGAGCAAAAAACCACCAAAAAGGTAGCCATAGTGGTTCAGATGCTCGGGTCGCACCACCTTGAAGCTTTCCATCTTGTGTTCGTCTCCTGTTAGCAACCTGTTCGCACCCTGGTCGCACCCTGGTCTTCCTCTGTTCAGTCCAGCGACCATTGGCCCACATCGAAAAAGATCAAAACCTGAAAAAATGAAGGTTTTATTGCGCCAGGTCCATGAAATGGACTTGCGTTTTGCGTATGGTGCCGCGCCAGCTTGACGACAACTTTGTGACAAGCGTCACGGAAACTCCGCAACAATGACATAAAGCGCCCGCGGGCGCGACTCGAGGGGGCACGCATGACAGGACAGTCCGGGCTTGGCTGGATCGACATTCTGGTCATTCTTCTCTATGTGATCGCCACCGGCTACCTCGGCTGGCTGGGTTACCGCGGCACCCGCTCGGCGGCGGATTTTCTGGTTGGTGGGCGCTCCGCGCACCCCATCATCATGGCCGTCTCCTACGGAGCGACCTTCATCTCCACGGCGGCCATCGTCGGCTTTGGTGGAGTCGCCGGGCTCTTTGGCATGAGCCTGCTGTGGCTCACTTTTTTGAACATTGGCGTGGGCATTTTCATCGCCTTTGTCTTTTTGGGCGAGCCCACCCGACGCATGGGGCATCGCCTCGGTGCCCACACCTTCGGTGAGCTGCTGGGACTGCGTTATCAGAGCCGGGCGGTGCAGATTTTCGCCGGGGCCCTGGTGTTTTTGTTCATGCCGCTTTACTCAGCTGCTGTGATGACCGGCGGCAGCATTTTCGCCGCCACCCAGTTTGGCATCGACTTCGAGGTCGCGCTGCTGATCTTTGCCCTCATCACCGCCGCCTATGTGGTGCCCGGCGGGCTCAAGGCCGTGATGTACACCGATACCCTGCAAGGATTCGTGATGATCACGGCCATGATTTTCCTTCTCTGGTATACCTACAGCCAACTTGGTGGCATCGGTGAGGCGCATCGCTTCCTGACCGACATGGCGGACATGGTGCCGGCCAAGCTGCAGGCCATTGGCCATCAGGGCTGGACGGAAATGCCCGCCTTTGGCTGGGGCGCGAACAGCTACAACCTGTGGTGGATTGTGGTCAGCACCATCATTCTGGGTGTCGGCATCGGCGTGCTGGCGCAACCGCAGCTCGCGGTGCGCTTCATGACGGTGCGCAGCCGGCGCGAACTCGACCGCGCGGTGCCCATTGGCGCGGTCTTTATCATGCTGATGACAGGCACGCCCTTTATCGTTGGCAGCCTGTCGAATGCCTGGTTTGCCCAGCATGGACCACTGTTGAAAGGCCAGGTGGAACAGGTGATGGATACCGAGAAGGACCGCGCCATGGTCGGCCTGATGCGCCAAAACGACGTCGGTGCCTGGACGCCCATCCTGGGCAAGGACGAGAAACCCGCCGTGGTGCCGCTCATCATCACCACCCGCGAGCAGGCGGCGGATGCCAGCGGTGAGTCCTTCGAGCTGGTCTCCGGACGCTCGTCCATCATCACCTATGTGAAGGGCGAGGCCGATCAGATTATTCCCACCTTCATCTCCACCGCCTTGCCCCACTGGTTCGGGATCATTTTCTTTCTCGCCATGCTAGCAGCGGCCATGAGCACCATGTCGAGTCAGTTCCATACTATCGGTACCGCGGCCGGGCGGGATCTCTATGAGCAAATCAGCCGCAAGCCGCATGGCAGCGAGCCCAGTTTGCTGGCCATGCGCCTGGCGGTGGTTGTTGGGCTCTTGGTGGCCGTGACCATCAGCTACACGGTTCGCGAGGGCTATGTGATCGCGCGCTTCACCGCGATTTTCTTTGGCCTGTGCGCGGCCGCCTTCATGCCAGCCTTTATTGGCGGGCTCTTTTTCAAGGGCGTCACCCGCGCTGGAGCACTGGCGTCCATGAGCGTTGGTTTCGGCGTCTCGGCCTTCTGGCTGGTGTTCATCAAAAGCGCCGAGGCCAAGGCCATCGGGCTGGTGCAACTGGTCACCGGCGGCAAACCGAGTCTGCTCGCGGATGTACCCAATTGGCCGGTGGTGGACCCTATTGTGATCGCGCTGCCATTGTCGGCACTGACGCTGATTATCGTCAGTGCCTTGACCCGAAAACCAGATGAGGCACATCTGGAACAATGTTTCGCGAGTGCCAGCAATCGCAATCGCTACCGCGTATCCGCTTCTTAACCGAGGAAACCACCATGCTTGGCATCCCCGATCCCTGGGTCATCATCGCCTATCTTGGCTGCATCCTGATGACCATTGTCTCCTTGATCTACGGCCTGGCGCGCCGCAATGCCGCGCCCGATGAAGTGACACCTATCGACCGTGACTGGGCGATTGAAGAGAGGAAAGCTGATCATGACCTTTAATCCACGCCAGTCTGGCCTGCTCGTCGCCACCCTGCTATCCACTGCCGCATTGGCCGCACCAGAGCAAGCCAGCAATCCTTTCGACTGGGGCGCGGATCTGCGCCTGCGCCAAATCTATATCGGCAATGTGGGGCTCGATAACAATAGCGCCACCGCGGATCGCAATTTTCAGCGCCTGCGCCTGCGCTTGTGGGGTAATTACAAGCCCAATGAGCAGTTTGGCATCAACACGCGGCTGATCTGGGAAGGCCGTCACTATGGGCAGCCCGATACGAACAGCTACCCTCTGCCCGGATTCGAGGACTGGTACAGCGGCGGCATCCTGTTCGATCAACTCAATGTCGATCTCAAGCCCATTGCCAGCCTGCCACTGACCTTCAAACTTGGTCGCCAGGATCTCATCTTTGGCAACGGCTGGCTGATCCTTGACGGCACCCCGCTCGATGGCTCGCGCACCATCTACTTCGATGCCGCCCGCGCGACCTATGAACTCGAGGCGATCGACACCACCATTGACCTCGTTTACATCGACCAGGACGCTGATACCGGGCGCTTCCCACAGCCCCTGAATGATGACATCGAAGACCAGACCGAGCAGTATGAGACGGGGGCGATCCTCTACTTGCGCAACAAAAGCCTGCTGCAAGATGGTCTGGTCGACGGTTATTTCATCTACAAGCACAACCGCGAGAAGCTGACCAATTACGTCCCTGGTCTCGACAGCCTGCGCAAGAACAATGGCGCACCCTTCCCCTCCCCGTCCGACACCGGCGACATCCATGGTCTTGGCGCTCGCATCGACACCAAACTGACGGACACCTGGAGCCTGCGCGCCGAGACAATCTACGAATGGGGCACGCGCAACGACGCCGATCTCAGCGCCTTTGGCTTCAACGGGCGCCTCGGTTATTTGCTTGGCGGACCGCTCAAGCAGTCGGTGCACTTTGAGTACGAATATCTCTCGGGCAATGATCCCGACAGCGGCACCGATCAGGCCTTCGATCCGCTCTGGGCTCGCTGGCCGCAGTGGAGCGAATTGATGGTCTATCAGTGGCCGCTTGAAAGCCGCGTCGCCGAAGCCACCAACCTGCAACGGCTGAATATCGGCTGGGGCGCCCTAGCGCACGACACCACCACGGTCACCGTCAATTACCACGCACTCTGGGCCAATGAGAACAGCACCCGCACCGCGTCCCAGCTCGCCAACATCACCGATGACGGCAAGTTTCGCGGGCATTTGTTCACCAGTTGGATCAAGACCAAAGTGAACAAACACCTCTCCGGTCATCTGGTCGCCGAATACCTGCTGCCTGGCAATTACTACGCCAAGGATCGCCGCGACAACAGCTACTTCGTGCGCGCGGAAATCAACCTGGCCTGGTAGGCCCGGGCACATCCCTTTGTTTGGCCAACCCCAGGTTGCTGGCGGCCATCCCGCCCATGGGTTGCCGCTGCCAGAGGTTGCGCTGATAATCATCGCAAGAATCGCTTGAAGACAGAGTTTCCGCACCATGACAGACTCCCTGACCAAATCCCGCCAGCTCCTAAGCGGCGACGATGCCGTGGCTCTCGCGGCCCTGCATGCCGGCACCGCGCTTGGCATCGGCTACCCCGGCACGCCCTCGACGGAAATCCTCGAAACCCTTGATCGCTTGGGCGGGCGCGCGCAATGGTCGCCGAACGAGAAAACCGCGCTGGAGGTCGCCATCGGCGTCGCCTTCGCCGGCGCGCGGGCACTGGCGACCATGAAGCACGTCGGGCTGAATGTCGCGGCGGATGCCTTGTTCACCGCCACCTACACCGATGTCGATGGCGGACTGATCATTGTCTCGGCCGATGACCCCGGCATGGCCTCCAGCCAAAACGAGCAGGACAACCGCCGCTATGCGCGCGCCGCTGGTATCCCGATGCTGGAGCCGGTCGATTCGCAGCAGGCCTATGATTTCACCTGGCTCGGCTATGAGCTGTCCGAGCGCTGGAAGATCCCGGTGCTGCTGCGCCTGACCACCCGGGTGTGTCATTCCCTCACACCGGTGCTGCCACGCGCGCCCATCGCGCCCCGGGTGGCCGATTTCCGCCGCGATGTCCCGGCGCGGGTCATGATCCCGGCCTATGCCAAGCCCGCGCATCATCGGCTGCGCGCCAAGCTCGCCGACATTGCTGCCTGGAACGAGGCCGAGGGGCCGATGCAGACCGAGATGGGCAGCCGCTCGCTCGGCATCATTTCCACCGGTATCAGCGCCATGCACGCACGCGAGGCGGCGCCCGAGGCCAGTCATTTCAGCTTTGGGCTGACCTACCCGCTGCCGATCGGACGCATCCGTGACTTCGCCTCCCAATTCGAGCGCGTGCTGGTGATCGAGGAAGGCGACCCGGTGCTGGTCGAGGAAGTGCGCGCCGCCGGCATCCCGGTTGAAGGCAAGACCGAGCGCTTTCGTTTCAGCGAGCTGGATGTCGCGCGGGTGCGCCGTATCGTCGCCGGCGATGACAGCGAGGAACCGACCCCGCCCAAGGGCAAGCCGCCGGAACTCTGCCCCGGTTGTTCGCATCGCACCGTCTTTCATGCGCTGCGCGATCTTGACTGCATTGTCGCCGGCGACATTGGCTGCTACACCCTGGGCGTGCTGCCGCCCTTTTCGGCCATGGACACCTGCGTGTGCATGGGCGCGAGCATTACCGCTGGGCTGGGGCTGCGTCATGCGCTGCCACCGGACCAGGCGCGCCGGGTGGTCAGCGTGATTGGCGACTCCACCTTTGTGCATTCCGGCCTGACGGGTCTGGCCGAGATGGCCTACAATCCGCCGCCGACTGGGCATCTGGTGATGATTCTCGACAATGAAACCACCGCCATGACCGGTCAACAGGAGCACCCCGGCACCGGACGGGCAATCGACCACAGCCGCGCCCATCGCATGGATTTCGCCGCCGTCGCCCGTGCCATGGGGATCGCGCATGTGGACCTCATCGACGAATCCGCCAAGAATATCGATCTCAAAGCCCGCATCGCCGAGTGCCTGGCGCGCGATGAAACCGCGCTGATGATCGTGCGTCAGCCCTGCGTGCTGGCCGCGCCCAAAATTCGGCTGTATGAAAAGGCAGCGGATCAACATTGCACCGCGGCGCCGGCAGCCTGAAGATCACGAGACCAGGCGTCGATTCCATTCACATCCATCAGACGGGGCGAATGCATTTCGCCCTATACGGTAACCATGACATCCACCCACAGCACCACCAATATCGTCATTGCCGGCCTCGGCGGCCAGGGCATCATCACAGCGTCGGATATTCTCGCCGAGGCGGCTTTTCGCGCCGGCTTTGATGTCAAGAAAAGCGAACTGCACGGCATGAGCCAGCGCGGTGGTTCGGTGACCAGCGACGTGCGCTTTGGCGAGCGGGTGCTGAGCCCCATGGTGCCGGCGGGCGAGGCCGATGTGCTGCTGGTGCTCGAACCGACCCAGATCGAAATCAACCGTCCGCTGTTGCGCGCCGAGGGCGTGCTGCTGACCACCGATGTCATCCCGCCCGATGCGCTCAAGAACAAAAAGAGCCTAAATGTCGCCATGCTCGGCGCCCTGTCTGGCGTGCTGGAGATCGACGAGGACCATTGGCTCAATGCCATGCACGCGCATCTGGCCGAGAAGCTGCATCGCATCAACGACGAAGCCTTCGAGCTCGGGCGCCGCTGCGCTCAACCTGATTGATTTTCGCCTGACTGATTTTGGACGGAGTCCCCATGCACAACGCGCTCTGGAACGACGACGCCGGCGGTTTTCACCCGGCCAGCGCACCGGATTTTCTGCCCGACAAGCGCCTGAAAGAGGTTCAGCTGCGCCGTCTGCGCGCGGTTATCGGCCGTGCCTACGAGCATGTCGAGCTGTTTCGCACCCGGATGCGGGAGCGCAAGCTCACACCCGAGAGCATCCAAGGTCTCGCCGACATCGCGCGCCTGCCCTTCATGATCAAGACCGATCTGCGCGACACCTATCCCTTCGGGCTCTTTGCCAGCCCCATGTCGGATATCGTGCGTCTGCATGCCTCATCCGGCACCACCGGCAAGCCGATTGTGGTGGCCTACACCCAAGAAGACCTCAAAGTCTGGGCCGAGGTGATGACCCGTACCTTCGCCTCCTGCGGGCTGCATCGCGGCGATATTCTGCAAAATGCCTTCGGTTACGGCCTCTTCACCGGCGGCCTGGGCGCCCACTACGGCGCCGAGACCCTGGGCGCCACCGTCATTCCCATCTCCGGCGGTAACACCGACCGTCAGATCATGGTGATGCGTGATTTCGGCGTCACGGCCCTGTGCGCCACGCCGAGCTATTTCACCTACCTGATTGAGCGCGCCGCCGATTTGGGCGCCGATCTGCGCGACATGCCGCTCAAGGTTGGAGTCTTCGGCGCCGAGCCCTGGTCGGATGCCATGCGCGCGCGCATCGAGGAGGCCGCCGGCATCAAGGCCTACGACATCTACGGCCTGTCGGAAATCATCGGCCCCGGGGTGGCGAGCGAATGCGAGGCGCAGGACGGGCTGCATGTGTTCGAGGATCATTTCTACCCGGAGATTATCGACCCCGAAAGTGGCGCGGTGCTGCCCGACGGCGAGGAGGGCGAACTGGTCATCACCACCCTGAGCAAGAAAGCCATGCCGGTGATCCGCTATCGCACGCGCGACATCACCCGCATCATCCCCGAGCCCTGCTCCTGTGGGCGCAGTATTCGGCGCATCCGCCGCATTGGCCGCCGCTCGGACGACATGATCATTCTGCGTGGCGTTAATGTGTACCCCAGCCAGGTCGAGGCCGCGCTGCTGGCGGTCGAGGGCACCCTGCCGCACTATCAGATCATCCTGACCCGCGAGCAGGGGCTGGATCAAATGACAGTCGAGGTCGAGGTCACGCCCGAGGTCTTTAGCGACGAGGTGCGCGCCATGGAAGAGGTGCGCGCCCGCTTGGGCCAGGCCATTGAGCGCATTATCGGCATCCGCGTTACCCTGCGCCTGGTCGAGCCGCGCAGCATCGAGCGCAGCCAGGGCAAGGCCAAGCGGGTGATCGACAGACGCGGGGACTAAATGTCTATATCGGCTCGTCTGCTCGTCCCTGCTCGACCAGAAGACGACGCCGAAGCGTCGGGACTTGTCAGCTCCAATCCACTGGAACTTGCCTCATGAAACTCCAACAACTCTCGCTCTTTCTCGAAAACCGCCCAGGCCGGCTGGATGCGCCGCTGGAGGCCATCGCCGCCGCTGGCATTAACATCCTGACACTATCGCTGGCCGACACCGCGCAGTTTGGCATTCTGCGACTTATTGTGCGCGACTGGGACAAGGCCCGGCAGGTGCTGGACGACGGCGGTTGGGTGGCCAACCTGACCGAGGTCGTCGCCGTGGATGTCGAAGACCGACCTGGCGGCCTGGCCGAAGTGCTCAAGGTGCTCGACCAGGCTGGTGTCAATATCGAATACATGTACGCCTTCTCGTCCTATCGCCCAGGCAAGGCGATTCTGATTTTTCGCTTCGAGGACCCGGATCAGGCGATCAAGGTACTGCTCGATCAGGGCATACGCGCACTCGACAGCGATGAGCTGATTCATGCCGACGCCTGAGCGCATGCCCAGTTCTCAGTCTCTCCAGTCCTCCTCGTCGTCCCAAGGCGCCTTCTCAAGCCAGACCGCGTCCGCGAGCATCTGGGATCCGGTCGCCGAGACCCAGGCCGCCGAACAACGCCAGGCACTGCAGATTGAGCGCCTGCGCGCCCTGGTCGAGCGGGTCGCGACCGTGCCTTTCTATCGCGCCTATTTTGAGCGCCAGGATCTCGGCCCCCAACGCATCCGCTCGCTCGACGACCTGCGCCGCCTGCCCTTCACCACCAAGGACGACCTGCGCCGCCATCATCCCTTTGGTTTCCTGACCGTCCCTCGCGCCGAGGTCGCGCGTATTCACGGCTCCTCCGGCACCACGGGCACGCCGACCTTTGTTGCCTACACCAAAGGCGATCTCGCGCTCTGGGCCGATCTGTGCGCGCGCTTTCTGGTCGCCGGCGGGCTGCAACCCCAGCACACGGTGCAGGTGGCCTTCGGCTACGGACTATTTACCGGCGGCTTTGGTCTGCACTACGGCATTGAGCGCGTCGGCGCGGCCATTATTCCGGCGGCGGCTGGTAACACGCGCCGCCAGCTCACCATCATGCGCGACCTCGACCCCGAGGTGCTCATCTGCACCCCGAGCTATGCGCTGACCATCGCCGATGGCGCGCGCGAACTGGGTATCGACCCGCGCGGCCTGCCGATCCGCTTCGGTCACTTTGGCGGCGAACCCTGGACCGAGGATCTGCGCCTGGAGATCGAACAGCAGCTCGACATCCAGGCCTTTAACAACTACGGGTTGTCCGAGGTCATCGGCCCAGGCGTCAGCGGCGAATGCGCCGAGCGCAACGGCATGCACATCCAGGACGATCATTTCCTGGTCGAATGCCTGGACCCAGACACACTCGAGCCCGTGCCCGAGGGCGAGCCCGGCGAGTTGGTCATCACCACCCTGACGCGCGAGGCCATGCCACTGCTGCGCTATCGCACCCGCGACATCGCCCGCCTGTATCGCGGCCCCTGCCCGTGCGGGCGCACCAGCCTGCGGATGAGCCGGATCAGCGGGCGCAGCGATGACATGCTGATTATCCGTGGAGTCAATCTCTTCCCCTCGCAGATCGAGGAAGCGCTGTTGCGGGTCGAGGGCACCACCGCCCACTATCTGATTGAGGTCGAGCGCCCTGGCACCCCAGGCAGATCAATGGATGAACTGACGGTGAAGGTGGAAATCCAGCGCGAGACCTTCTCGGATCGCATGGACCGCATGCAGGCGTTGCGCGACCGCATCGCTCAAGAGATCCACGCGATCGCCGGCATTCGCGCCAAGGTGGAGTTGGTGGAGCCACGCAGTCTGGAGCGTTTTGTCGGCAAGGCCAAGCGGGTGATTGACCGGCGCGAAGGCAGCGATTGAGCCTTAGCCGAAACGACAGGATCCTACTTAAAGCGGAGACATTGAGCATGGATGAAGCCATGGTGCGGCAATACTTCAGCGGCGATCACTTCGCCAACCACCTCGGTATTGAGCTGCTTGAGGTCGGCCCCGGGCGCGCCCGCGCCAAATTGGAGATCGATCAGCGCCATCTCAACGGCGTCGGCATCGTGCATGGCGGGGCCATCTTCGCCCTGGCCGATCTGGCCTTTGCCGTGGCATCCAACTCTCATGGTCAGATCGCCCTCGGCATCAATGTCTCCATCGCTTACCATAAGGGCGTCAGCTCCGGTACCCTGTTCGCCGATGCCGAGGAGATTGCCTTCAACCCCAAGCTCGCGACCTACCAAATCCGTATCTCGAACGAAACCGACGACACCCTGGCCAGCTTTCAGGGCACGGTCTATCGCAAGCGTGAGACACTCGAGCAAATCACCTTGAGGCGCGCCTGAAGGCGCCGTGACAAGCCCCCCACCGCTGAGAGGATGCAGGACATGACCGCGCAACAAAACAAATCCATAGCCCTGGCTGTCGCCCTGCTTGGCCTGATCCTCACCATTGCCGGTCCGCTGCTCCCGGGTGGCGAGCGGCTCGAGCGCAACAGCCCGGCCTACACTGGCCATGTGACCGACCTTGCCGGCGGCGGCACCGACCCGAAGGATGCCCAGTCCCAGCCTCTGCTGGCCGGAACCTCCGCCGGCGAAGTTTGGCGCTATCAGGACGGCCTGTGGCAGCACCTACCGCTCGACTTCGGCGGCCATCCCATCACCACCATCATCGGCGATCCGGCCAAGCACCCGGTTGGCACCGGCGCTGGACTCTACAACCCCCCGCCTGGCACCCAATTCTCCGAACGCGTGGGGGATCTGATGCAAACACCCCTCGGCTTGGTCATCGGCAACGACCGGGGCATCCATTTGCTCGCGCCCGAGGGCAACCAACTGCTCAACGCCGGGATGAATGTTTATCGCTTCATCAGGCAAAACAATCAGGGACAGACCTACCTGCACGCCGGCACCGTGGGGGCTGGCGTGCACAGCACTACAGTGGAGGCCATGGGCAACGACTGGCCAGCCAATAATCAGGGCCTGCCGCGGGACGCCTATGTCTACAGCTTTGCCGTCACCGAGGGTGGCAAGCTCATTGCCGGCACTAAATCTGGGCTGTTTTGGCAATCCCGGCCAGGCGACACCTGGCAACCGCTCGATGCCGAGCATGGCAAGACGCGAGTGCTGGCGCTCTATCTGGCACCGGCCACCCAGGATCGTCCGCAGCACCTGTGGATTGGCACCGACGGCCATCTGCTACATGTCGACCTGATTGAAACCGCGGATGCGCTGAAAGTCGCCTCCACCGCCACGGCCGTGCATCAGAGCGAAGGCGCCCTGCCCTACGGCATCAGCTGGATTCGCCCCGTACCCAATGGCGTCATGATCAGCGCCGGCGCGGTCTACCAATGGGGTCCAGTGCGACTGCCCGGCTGGTATTGGATCTCCATCAGCGGCATTGTGCTGCTGCTAATCGCCGGCTGGATGCTGCCCGGCCGGGAAGAAAACCCAGACAGCAGCACGGCAACACCTGAATAGATTTCTGGGGGATAGAACTGCGGGGAATAGAGTTCCGGGGGACAGAGTTCCAGGGAATGCTCACAGGGCGCCATCATGACCCGTCATTCCCCATTATTCTTGGTGACATTCATTTACGGGTCAGTTCACCGTTTCGCTTGGGCCAAGAGCCCGCTCATCTCAAGCTTTAGGCTATACTGAGAAGCTGTCGATGCCCAGCCACGCTGGGCTCACCATCCAGTTCTCAGCTTCGTTTTAAACGGCCTTGCCCCTTTCCGCACGGACCAGTCTCGACGTGGCCTGAGTTTGTCGCGGTTCCGAGTCGGAACCGCCCACCCTGCTGCCCGAGGCCCACGCCATGGCAAGACCCAAAATCATCTCGACCGAAGCCATTCTGGCCATGCTCTGCTCCTCGGTCACCAAGGTACTCTCCACCGCCACCAACACCGGCATCAGCTACTCACCCATGGTGCAGAAGATCACCCGCACCTGTCTGCGTCCGGATATTGGCTGCTTTGTGCTCTTCGACGGCGGATTTTCCGGCCTAGTGGTGATTAACTTCTCGGCCGAATCGGCGATGGAAATCTATCGCGCCTACATGATCCACATGGGCATGCCGGAGTCGGAACTTGCCACTCAGCATACCTCGGAGGAAGTCGGCAACATGCTCGGCGAGTTGATGAACCAGATCGTTGGGGATTTTACCGGCAATGTCGGCCATGAACTGCTGGTTTCCATCACCCAAAACCAGCCCAAGATGCTCACCATTAACAAGGAGGTCATGGTTAGCATCGACACCAATCTCGACCGCCCCCAGGCGCGACGCGTCGCCTTCAAAACCAGGGAGAACAAAATGTTCTACCTGGAGCTAGCCATGGACAAGACGGAGTTTATTAAGCTCCATGACTTCGAGCGCGAGGAAACCGACCCTGACCGCATCCTGGCCGAACAGCACAATGGCGGCGCCAGCAAGGAGAGCGCCGCCATTCAGTCAGAGGTGGATGACGCCCTGTTCGATGAGTTGGGTATTTGAGAAAGGTCCCCCCAGTCGCCGAACAGCCCGCCAACTAGCCCGCCGCGAGTGGCGCCTCCTGTTCAGACACAGCGACGCTGGGGCTTGGTTGCTTGGGACTTGGTTGTTTGGCACGCCGCCGTTCGGCACCTTTGTCGATCACCTTCTTGAGTGCAATCAGCATTCCCAGACCAATAAAGGCCCCGGGCGGCAGGATCGCCAGCAGCGCACCCTGGAAGTTCTCGCCCAGCGACAGGCCAAAGCCGGCCGCGGCGGGTCCGAGTAGCAGCTCCGCCTGGTGGAAGAGGGTCCCCTGCCCGAGAAACTCGCGGATGCCGCCCAAAACCATCAGCACCAGGGTAAAACCCGCGCCCATGGCCAAGCCATCGACCAGGGCTTGGTCCAACCTGGCCTTGGAGGCGAACGCCTCGGCGCGGCCGATGATGGCGCAGTTGGTCACGATCAGCGGGATGAACAGCCCCAGCACCAGATAGAGTTCGTACAGATAGGCCTGCATGGTCAGTTCCACCGCCGTCACGAAAGACGCGATGACCAGCACGAAGACCGGCAGGCGCACTTCCGGGCGCACCAGATTGCGGATCAGGGAGACAGTACCGTTGGACAGCACCAGGACCGCGGTCGTGGCCAGGCCCATGCCGAGTCCATTGGTGGCCGTGGTGGTGACCGCCAGCAGTGGGCATAGCCCGAGCATGGCGACCAGCGCCTGATTGTTGCTCCACAGGCCGTCGCTGACCAGGGATCCGTAGGTTGTATCGGCCATCAGGAGGCTCCCGCGCGATCTGTGACAGTCAGGGGTGTGGCGCGAGCCGAAGTTGTTGGCGCTTGATCACTTCTGGCCTGATCAATCCCGGCCTGATCGGTCGCTTGTGGGCTCGCCTGGTGTGGTTTGGCGGGTGGCATTGCATCCCCGGCGCCCATGGCCGGCTCGGCATAAAGACGCTGTTCCTCCTGGTCGACATAGGTCAGGGTGTTGTAGACCGCCTCGACGATGGAACGCGGGGTGATGGTAGCGCCAGTGAATTGATCGAACACCCCGCCGTCGCGCTTCACATGCCATTGCTCCGCCGGCGGATTGCCGATGGACTTGCCGGTGAACTCCTTGATGATCCAATCGGACTTTTTCTCATCGATCTTGTCGCCCAGGCCTGGAGTTTCATGATGCTCCAGCACACGCACCCCACCCAGGGTGCCATCGGGCAGCACCGAGACCAGCAGGCGGATGGGGCCGGCGTAGCCGTCAGGCACCACAGGTTGCAAGATCAGCGCAACGGGATCATCGCCGTCGCGCACGCGAAAGATTTCAGTCGTCTGACCACCGAGCAACTCAGGGACGCTCACCTCAATGCGATCAGCCAGCGGATCATTCTTCAGCCGCCCGGCGGGCACTATGGCTTCGAGCTTGCTCAGCATGGCGTTGCGCCGGTTCTCGGCGATTTGATGATCGGTCATCGCATGGGTGACCGCCACCAGGCCGACACCCGCCACGGAGAAGGCACCAAGGACGAAGCCGGCAATCAAAATGGGTGTGGTTTTCATCGCTCAATCCTCCGAGGAAACGCTGATTCAGGTCCGACGGCCATGGCCAAAGACGCGCGGCTGGGTGTAGTGATCAATCGTGGGGGCGGCGATGTTCAGCAGCAAGACGCCAAAGGCGACGGCATCCGGGTAGCCACCCCAGGTACGGATCACAAAAACCACCACGCCAATCAGGGCGCCGAACACCAGTTGCCCACGTTTGGTGGTGGCGGCGCTGACTGGATCCGTGGCGATAAAGAAGGCTCCGAGCATGGCGCCGCCCGAGAACAAATGGAACCAGGGCGCGGGAAAATGATTGGGATCAAACAGCCAGAACAAGCCGGCCAGCACTGCCAGGCTAGCGAGCAAGCTCACCGGAATGTGCCAGCTGATGACGCGGATAAACATCAGATAAAGCCCGCCAAGCAGAAAGCCCAGGGCCACCCATTCCCAACCCTGACCGCCAACGAAACCCCACAAGGGGCTTTGGCGGATCTCCGCCATTAACACATTGGAGTCGAGCCGGGTGCGCATGTCATCAAGCGGCGTGGCCGCGCTGACGGCATCCCAGCTGAGTTCGGGCGGCAGGGCGCCGGTGAAGATCAGCCGTGCTGAATCCACGAATGACAGATGCACCAAATCCTTGGCCTCGAGCAAGGCTGGCACATCGGCCGGCAGCCAGGTGGTGGTGGCGACCGGATAGGAAATCAGCAAGAAGACATAACCCGCCATGGCCGGATTAAAAGGATTGTAGCCGATACCGCCATAGAGTTGCTTGACGATGACAATGGCAAACAGAATGCCAAGCAGCGTCAGCCACCAGGGCAGGGTCGGCGGTACCGTGATGGCGAACAAGAGCGCCGTGACCAGGGCACTCAGGTCGCGGATGGCGGGCAGTGCCGGGCGGCCACGGGCTTTCACCATCAACGCCTCGGCACCCAGGGCGAAGACGCTGGCGAGGGCCATGTTGATGATCACGCCCCAGCCGAAGAACCAGACCATGGCGATGGTGCCAGGAATCAGCGCCAGGCACACCTGGAGCATGACCTGATCGACGCGATAAGGGCGCGCGCTGTGGGGCGAGGATGTCAGAGACCCGGCCATTATGTCTCGCTCCCGGCGGTTTCGGTCCGCGGCTTGGCGGCTGTGCGCTCCGTTGACTGTTGCGCCGATTCAGGTGCGGTCGGGGGGACTGACCCTCCGCTCTGCCCGGCCCCGCCCACGGCGGCCGACTTGCCCGGCACCGTCTTGGTCTTGGGCGTGATGGCTTCCTTTTTCTTGCGCAGCTTGGCCTTGCGCTCGCGCTCCTGGCGCTCCAGCCGGGCCTCGCGGGCCTCGTGGCGCTGCTTGGCGCGCTCGGAGGCCTGCTTCTCGCGCTCGCGCGCCCAGCTTTCATTCTTGGCGAAGCGATAGTATTGCACCAGCGGGATGTGCGCGGGGCAGACATGGGCGCAGCAGCCGCATTCAATGCAGTCGAACAAATTGTAATCCTGCACCTTGTCGAGGTCTTTTGCCCGCGCGTGCCAGTACATTTGCTGCGGCAGCAGATTGGCCGGACAGGCTTGCGCGCACTGGCCGCAGCGGATGCAGGGCATGGCCGGGCCAGGGTCTGGTGATTCGGCCGGGGTCAGCGCCAGAATACAGTTGGTGGCCTTGGTGATGGGCACCCGGTCACTCTGGAGGTTGACGCCCATCATGGGGCCACCGGCGATGAGCTTGGCCAGTTCGCCCGAGTAGCCGCCACTAGCCGCGATCAACTCGCTCGCCAGGGTGCCGACACGCACGCGAAAATTCCCTGGCCGCGCGATGCCGCGCCCGGTGACGGTGACATAGCGTTCCACCAGTGGATGGCCACGCAGTACCGCATCGGTGATCGCCGCTACTGTTCCGACGTTCTGGCACACAATGCCGATCTGCGCCGGGATGCCGTGGCTGGGCACCTCCTGACCGGTCAGGATGCGGATCAGCTGTTTCTCGCCGCCGCTCGGGTAGAGCGTGGGTATGGCCAGCACCTCGATGCGCGCCTGAGTCTGGGCCTGTTGTTCGGCCACCGCCTGGCGCATGGCCGCGATGGCCTCGGGCTTGTTGTCCTCGATGCCGATCAGGCAGCGCTCGGCGCCGAGCAAATGCAAAATAATGCGCGCGCCCGTGATGATATCCGCCGCGCGATCGCGCATCAGCAGGTCGTCACAGGTGATATAGGGCTCGCACTCCACACCATTCAGCACCAGGGTATCAATGGGCTGATCCTTGCCCGGATTGAGCTTGACGCTGGTGGGAAAGGAGGCGCCGCCAAGCCCGACCGCACCAGCCAGGCGAATGCGCGCGCGCAGCGCATCGGCATCGAGCTGATGAAAATCCGCCACCGGCTCGGGTAGATCGGGTGCCCAGGTGTCCTGACCGTCGGTCTCGATGATGATCGCCGGCGCCGGCAAGCCTGATGGATGCGGCATGGCGTGCGGCTCAATGGCCACCACTGTCCCTGAGCTGGAGGCATGCACGGGCGCGCTGACATAACCCTGGGGCTCGCCAATCATCTGACCTTTAAAGACATGGTCCCCCACCTGCACGCAGGGCCGCGCCGGCGCTCCGATGTGCTGGGACAGTGGAATGACCAAGCGCTTGGGCAAAACCGCCGCGGCCACGCCAGTCTGATTCGACAGGGCCTTTTCATCCGGCAGATGCACCCCGCCATGGAACTTCCAGAGTTTGGGCGCTGGCCTGGTGGCCTGGGTCTTTGTTTGCTTGCTTTGTGTCATCTCGGCAACACTTGTGCTGATCAGGCCGCCGCGCGCTCGTGCGACGCTTGGCCCGAACGCTGATTGGGATGCTGGTTGGGATGATGGCCCGACCCCTGATCGGCACCCTGATCGGCACCCGAGTCGGAATCCTGATCGGCGCCTTGATTGGCGCTTTCCACCGTCGGCCGCGAGACCAGAGTGGAAGCCGCCATCGCCATGGATTCAGGATAGGAGGATTGAGGGTAAGGCCATTTCCAGTTCGAGAGATTCTCCCGCACCGGGACCAGGTGAATGCACTCGACCGGACAGGTTGGCACGCACAGCTCGCAATTGGTGCACTCACTGGCAATGACCGCGTGCAAATGCTTGGCCGCGCCAACAATGGCATCCACCGGGCAGGATTGCAGGCACTTGGTGCAGCCGATGCAGTCCTGCTCGTCGATCACCGCCAGCGCCTTGGGCTTGGATACCACCTCGCCTAGGGCCACCGGCTCGCGCCCGAGCAGATCGGCCAGGGCCAACATGGTTCCCTCCCCGCCTGGCGCGCACAGGTTAATGTCGGCCTCGCCCGAGGCCACCGCCTCGGCATAGGGTCGACAACCCGGATAACCGCATTGGCCGCATTGGCTCTGCGGCAGCAGCGCCTCGGCCTGATCGGCGATGGGATCGCCGTCAATATGAAAACGAATGGCGGAGTAACCAAGCAGCAGGCCAAAAATCACGGCAAGCGCTGCAACGGCTCCGATGGCAACCAGCATGGTGTTTATTCCCCTTTCCAAACGGTGGTCAGTGGCGCGCCCGTGGGGGCAAAATCATTCGCCTTATGTCACGAGACCCGTGATGCCCGGCCGAGCGCGTCAATTCGAAACCAGCCCAGCAAACCCCATGAAGGCCAGCGACATCAACCCGGCGGTGATCAGGGCAATGGGGCTGCCCTGGAAAGGTTCCGGCACATCGGCCACCGCCACCCGTTCGCGCATCGCCGCGAACAAGGCCAGCACCAGGGAAAATCCAATGGCCGCGCCGAAACCGTAGAGGGTGGCCTCGAGAAAACCACGCTGCTCCTGAAGGTTGAGCAGCGCCACGCCGAGCACCGCGCAGTTGGTGGTAATCAGTGGCAGGAAAATGCCCAACACCTGATAGAGCACCGGGCTGGTCTTGTGCATGACGGTCTCGGTGAACTGCACCACCACGGCAATGACCAGGATAAAGGCGATGGTGCGCAGATACTCGATGCCAAGAGGTTCCAGCAGGAAGGCGTTGACCACCCAGGAGGTGACCGAGGACAGGGTCAGCACAAAGGTGGTGGCCAGTCCCATGCCAATGGCGGTCTCGAGCTTCTTGGACACCCCCATGAAGGGGCAGAGGCCCAAAAATTTAACCAAAACAAAATTATTGACCAGCACAGTGCTGACCAAAATGAGCGCGTACTCGGTCATTGGGAACTCGGAGCTGAAAATGCGGCTGGAAGTAAGACAAAAACGGCCTGAACGGCTCGATCTAAACGACCTAACTGCCTGAACTTTAGTGACTGCCTGAACGACGTCAATTAAGGGTGTCGGGCAAGGACATTGGCCTTGGCCAGCGGACGGACTGCTGCTTGAACGCGCCATCCGCCTTGATAATCGGCACCGCAAGCGCGGAAGTCTAGCGATCTTTAACCTCGCGGACAACCGCCATCGGCTTCCAGTCTCTCGGCAATAACCCCTGAATCCGCACGGTCATCACCGGTTCCGACATCATAAGGCGCCCCAACTTAAAGAGCTGAGGGAGCTCTACCAGACCAAATCGCCCTAAAGTCGGGACGCTCGGCCGAGCCCAGGCGATCCGGATCTGGAGGCCCTGATTCACTCCCTCGCTGAGTCACCCGGACACATCAAGCGGTGGCTCTCAATTTGTCTACTGCCCTCAATCTAACTTGTTCCTCAAGCCAGAATGGAGAACCAATCGGATGCAACTACACTCCTACGCGCAACTCGAAATGATCGGCTTCTTTGTTTTTGTCATCTGGTTGTTTTACTACCAGATCACATCGTCACGCAAAAACGCGCGCCAGGCTGAAGAAGAGGAACACCAAGCGCGCACAAGCGAGTCGGACTAATAGGTGATACAACTTGATTTGAACAAGTTGAGCACATTATTTGACTGACTTACACATAATATCAAATTGTGCATATTACCTAAGGTAATAGTTTCGCCGTGCGGCGCCTCAAAAACCAGAGGCTATTCGGTGATCTTCTATCAGGCACTCCCAACCTGGTCCCCTGCAAACTGTACGAGAAGCAACTTGCTCGGACACCACTCCGAGCAGCCGGCTTCTGGTTAGCCGTTCAGACGGGAAATAGCTTTCTTTCTCGCGCCAGGATGTAGCCCAATTTGCGCAGCGCATGGATGGTCTGCCTGGCGCTCACTCGATCGAGTTCCTTCTCTTCTTCGCTGAGTTCGCTGTAGGGGATCAAGGTTGGGTTTTCCTTGCGCGCATCATCGCGCACCGGACCATAGCGCCAACCCTGGGCCGTGCGCTCGGTCACATAGGCAATGTGTACCGCCTCCGCGAGTTGTTCCAGCACAACCTCGGCACCAGTTTGCACATGCTGAATAGCAAAGGCGAGTGTCTGGGCGTCGCCGAAACGTTGCGATTTCTTGAGCGCCATCGCCCGCTTACAAATGGCGATCAGCTCGTCAGGTAAAGACAGCGCCAGGTCCGCGCCATCTGGGCTGCCGTCCCCCCGCGACAAAATGTCCTCCAATTTTACGACATCGCGATAGGACTTGATCTTTCGTCCGGTCAGAATCTCAAACAGAATGGCGCCCAAGGAGTAGATATCGGAACGTGTGTCGATCTCTTCGAGCTGCCCGAGTGCCTGCTCGGGCGACATATAGTAAGGGGTTCCGACGCCATGCCCGGTTAAATTGGCGGCCTTGCCCGGCGGTTGCGCATCCGGCGACACCTGACCCTGTTCGGGCGCCTGCGCGAGCGGCGGCTTGCAGGGCGACTCGGACAATGCCTCCGTCGATGGGTTTAGTCGGCGCGCAAGCCCCCAGTCAAGCACATAGGTCTCACCAAACTCGCCAATAATGATATTGGCCGGCTTGAGGTCTCGGTGGATAACACCATGGCGATGTGCGTATGCTAGGGTCTGGCACACATCGATAAAATTGGGCAACAAGGCCAAACGCTCCTCCAAACCCGCTGCCTTTTTGATTGCCTCGGCCAGGGTGCGTCCCTCGACCAACTTCATGGTGTAATAGGCCTCGCCCGAGGCGCGACGCCGACCTATCTCATAGACGGGCACAATGCCCGGATGCTGCAAGACGGCGGTCAGCTCGGCTTCGCGCACAAAGCGGCGGCGCAAATCCGGCAGGTAGTCGGCCATGGATTCATCCGCCGCCAGATCAGGCAGGACTTCCTTGAGCGCGACCCGGCGCTTCATGGCGACATCCTGCACGCAGTAAACAATGCCCATGCCGCCGCGACCAAGTTCTTTCTGCCCCAGATAGCGGCCAGCCTGCTCGGCAAGCTGAACCTCATCGCTCTCGCCGCGTTCGACTCCGCGATTGGAGGCTTCACCCTCCTCCCAGTGCAGGGTCAAGGTCTGCTCCAATGGCTTAGCCTGGTCTTCATCTGGCATCCTGTCCGGCGGATCGGCCATGGTTAGGGCGTCGACCCCGGTCTGGTCCGCGAGATGTTGCTCAAGCTGCTCAAACTGGGCAGCCGTCAGCAGTCGTCGCTCATGACAACCTTGCACCAGCGAGGCGACCCGCTCCCCCGACGTCTCAAGTAAGAGATCCAGTATCTGCGTAAATGACAATAACCCGAGCTGATAGGCGGCTTCACAGAAAGCTCTGTCTGTCATCGCTGTCATCATTCGTTGGCCTGTTTCTGTTAGCACCTGT
This sequence comes from Thiorhodovibrio winogradskyi, assembly GCF_036208045.1. Lineage (NCBI taxonomy): Bacteria > Pseudomonadati > Pseudomonadota > Gammaproteobacteria > Chromatiales > Chromatiaceae > Thiorhodovibrio > Thiorhodovibrio winogradskyi. Next base: position 3,838,119 of record NZ_CP121472.1, read on the forward strand.
CCGGCGGCATGGCTGCGAACTCCGGCACCCGCGCGCCTATGCCTCATCACCAGAGTATAACCATCCCAGGCCCAATGTCGGATTCTGGTCGACCACCCAGACGCAAGCCAAAGACCGGACTGACACTCCCAGGCATTCGCCGCGACATTTTTCGCCCCCCGGTCATCGTGCTAGGGTATGGGTCCGCGCGCTGCTTTTGGGTGCTCTGATCCCATCCCTCAGGGTGGCGGCCACCCTGGAATATCAGGCTTGTTTCACGCGAAAGCTCAGTCATGCTTGCCAAACTGTTATTAACCATCGCCGTGGTGATTGCCGCCTACGCAGCCCTGCGTCAGAGTCGCGCCAAATCGACCATGACCCTGTCGCCAAAGGCCAAAACCGCCCTGCCCTGGCGGGCCTTGCGCATCGGCGCCTGGAGCATGATCGCGATCATTCTGACTGGCAGCGCCTGGTCGGTCGTTCATCAATGGCAGCGTGCCCAAGAGATTATCGACATTCAGGTAGTCAATCCCGCCACCGGCGCGATTGACCGCTACCAGGCGCGTCGCGGAGACATCAAGGGGCGCGGTTTTCGCACACTCGATGGGCAGCAGGTACGCATTGCAGAGTTTGAACGCATGATTCTAAGCGACCTGCGCTAAACTGCCCTCCAAGCGCGCTTCACCTTGGCGCAGCGCCCCCTTGCTCAGGAGAGCCTCCAATGTCCGCCATTCATCCCGGCGATGCCCTGCATCGCCTGCGCAACCAAGCGCCCCTGGTGCATAACATCACCAATTATGTCGCCATGAACCCCATGGCCAATATCCTGCTGGCCGCGGGCTGCTCACCGGCCATGGTGCATGCCCCCGAGGAGGTGGCGGAATTCGCCGCCATTGCCAGTGCGCTCACCATCAATATCGGCACTCTGTCACGCCCCTGGCTGGAGGCCATGCTGAGCGCGGCGGAGGCGGCGCGCAGCCACCAACGCCCATGGGTGCTTGACCCAGTCGCGGCGGGCGCAACCCGTTTTCGTCGCGAGGCGGCGACCAGGCTGCTGGAGTTACAGCCCACGGTAATACGTGGTAACGCCTCGGAAATTCTCGCGCTCGGCAATAACGCCGAAGTGGACGCCGCCGCCGAGGTGAAGGGCCGCGGAGTCGATGCCAATAATCCCGTTGCGGCCGCCGCGGCAATCGCAGTTGCTTTGGCCAAACGACACAATGCCGTTGTCGCCGTCACTGGACCCATGGATTGGGTGACAGATGGACGCAGAGCCGCACACATCTGCAATGGCCATCCGCTGATGCCCAGGGTCACGGCGCTCGGCTGCTCGCTGACCGGCATTGTTGGCGGTTTTCTCGGCGCTGGCTGCGACCCCTACGAGGGCACCCTGGCAGCATTGTCCTACTATGGCGCCGCTGGTGAATGGGCCGCCACCGATGAGCGCTGGTCGGTGCGGGGGCCGGGCTCCTTTGCTGTCGCCTTCATTGATGCCCTGGCTTTGATGACAGCGGACGACCTCGACCGCGCCGCGCGGATCGAGACCATGGCCCGAGCCGACTCGCCGTCAACGCAGGCGGCGATGCAGGAGAAGATTGGCGCTGGGACAGGAACAGCGACATGAAATCCTTCGATCTTGGCGTCTATCTGGTGACGGATCCGCGGCTCTGCGGCCCACGTGGCGTTCTTGCCACTGCCAAAGCGGCGGTTGCAGGCGGCGCGACCATGGTGCAACTGCGCGATAAAACTGCTAGCGATGCCGAACTCATTGCGCTGGGCAAGGCACTCAAAGCCGCAATCAACTCGCACGCAGCGCTGCTGATTGTGAACGACCGCATTGAGGTTGCCCTAGCTATTGGCGCTGATGGGCTGCATCTTGGTCAGCGCGATGCCGATCCGGCGGCCGCCCGCGCCCGGCTTGGCAACCAGGCCATTATCGGGCTGTCAGTGGAAACCCCCGCGTTGGCCCGCGCGGCCAACCCCAGGTTAATCGACTATCTGGGTGTTGGTCCGGTATTCGCCACCGCGACCAAGGCTGACCATGCCAAGCCGCTGGGCTTTGATGGTTTGCGTGCCATCTGCCGTGAGGCAGCAGCATTGCCCAAGGTGGCCATCGGTGGTCTGCGTGCCGAGCATGCCAAAGATGTGATAGCCGCGGGCGCCCAAGGTCTAGCAGTGGTCTCGGCCATTTGTGCCGCGGCCGATCCCCAGGCCGCGACCTGGGCCCTGCGCACGCAAGTCGATCAGATTCGGGCCATTAGTGGCTGAAAGCCGCGGCCGCCATCCACTCAGAGGTCACCATCGGCCCCAGCCTGGATCCCAGTCTGGATCCCAGTCAGGTCCGCACCGGACCAGGGTCTGATCACCACCACCGAGGTGCTGTTCTTTGGCGAACCCTCGATAATGCGATCACTGTAGGAGAGATACACCAAGGTGTTGCGCGGCGCGTCATAAAAGCGCACGACCTGCATGGTCTTGGTCAGGAGCGAGATGCGCTTTTTAAAAACTTCGTCACCGTTCCTTTTGCCGCTGGCAATGTCCTCCGGCAAGCTAACCGGCCCTACCTGGCGGCACGCCAGGGAAGCATCGGAAGTATCCTCGGCCAAACCGACGGCGCCGCTCATTCCGCCCGTCTCGGCGCGACTAAGGTAACAGGCCACTCCTGGAATGTCAGGATCTTGAAACACCTCGATGACAACCTTGTCATTTGGCCCCACCAGCTTGAACTTGGTGCTCACCTCGCCAATACGCTCGGCCCAGAGGCTTGATGGCGCCAGCAGCAATACCGAGAGCCCGGCAGCCAACCCCAACCCCCTGGGCGAGCTGATCGATGACCAATGCCTCATTGACCTACCCCCGCAAAGAGTCGCGACATCTCGCTGTGACTACGGGTCAGACAGTCCTCAATCGAGACCCCCAGAAACCAATTGCCGGTCACGGCCAAGGGTGACCCACCAGTGGACGCCAGCGCGCGGTCCAATTCCGCGATCAGATCCCAGTGACCTGTGCGCAAACTTGGCAGGCGATTGCGCTCGTGGCGCACGGCAGCCACTTTGGCCGGCGCCACATCCAGCGCCTGACAGGCAGCCGCGACCTGCTGCGCGGGCTCGAGTCGACCAGCGGGGAAATGGAAAGCGAATCCACGGTAGCGCGGATGCTCGAGAAAATCCCGCGACACAGCTGACAGGAAAGGGCCGTCCACGCTAATCAAACCGGCCATCCTCGGCACTGTCAAATCCTGCCGGTTGAAGGCCAGCAGCAAGGAATCGATCTCGGCAACACCAATGCGTTCAGTGGCCTTTGCCGCGGCAGGTGCCACTTCTTGCAGCAACCGGGTTGCCACATCGGGCGGCACCGCCAGAGTGACGCGCGCGGCGCGCAGCATCTCGCCATTATCGAGCACAATTTGGTAAGCTCCCGCATCCGGGCTTAGACTCCGAACGGCGGCACCCACACGCACCTCAATGTCCTCCAGCGCAGCCAGCGCCCGGGGAATCTCCGCCAATCCGCCGGGCATGGTAAAACTGCGCAATACCTCTTTGCGGCGCGGCTTCTTGCGGAACAAGGCCGCTGCCGGATAGTCATCGGCCGTCTGGCAGATCACCGAGCGAAAGGCTGGACCAAAGACATCGCTGTAATTCTTGCGGCCCAAGCCCTTGCCATAGTACTCGTATACGCTTAGCGCTTCCTTATCGAGCCTGGACAACTTTATCAGCGATGTGACCAACTCAAATGGATGCAGCGCGGAGAGGATGGATATCCGCTTACCCCCCTTCCAAAGCCGGTAACTCGCCTTGGCTTTGGCCTGAATCTGCCCCAGAATGCCAATCTGCTCCATGATCGTGAGCAAGTGGCCGTAACTGTTAAAGCAGCTATGGCTGCCTGCCTCGACCCAGAAATCTTCCAGCCCATCAAAGCGCTGGGTGTTCATGCACCCGCCTACACGATCATGTTGTTCAAGCACCAAGCTCTGGGTGCCAGCGGCGGAGGCAAAAAATGCAGCACCCAGACCACTGATGCCACCACCGATGACAATATGAGAATGAAGATCCGATGTGACTTGCTGGTTCATGCGCGCGGAAAATTCCTCTTGGTCAGGGATGACAACACAGTGGCACAAGGGCGAGCCATGTCGGAGCCTATGATTTTACATAGGGTGATTTTACATAGGGTGATTTTACATAGGGTGATTTTACATAGGGTGATTTTACATAGGGGGCACATTGATTCGCCCACATCTGATAACCAGCCTTGACTAAGCGTTATCAGGCGCCTTTGACTCTGGCTCCAATTCCATGGAATCAATGTCGGGAATTGGCTGCGCGAGCGGAGGCGGTGCGCAATCCTCAAGCGACCAATCATCGCCCGGAACCAGGCTGAGCTTGCTGATATCCGGATTCTGCTCCGGCCCACGATCGGACAACTCCTCAAGTTCGGCACCGACCGGCGCGACCGACAAAGATCCGGTGCTGGGCGTCACTGCCCCAGCAGCAGGAGCGGATGAAGGTGATGGGGTCGCGCGTTCTGTCCCCGAGGACGCGAGGGCGTCGGATTCGTCATCGGAATCATCGAACCGAAACACTTCATCCGGCTCACCACCCACCCGCACCACCTCCGCCAAGGCGCCGGCCTGGTTGAAAACCTCTCGGAAACGCTCAGCCGTTGCGTGATCAAGGCCACGCTTGACAAAGACTCTTTGACCGCTGAATAGACGCTCCACACTGGCCTCATTGAGCTTAAACATCTGCGCCAGTCGTTGCTTGACATGCTCGGACGATGCCGAGCCTGCCAAGTCCCCCGAGAAAAGCACGTCGAAGGTGGGTTTATCCATTGGTGTCTCCGGGGATGTTGCCGGGGGATGTCTTCGAGCAGGTGGTCTATTGATGCCATGGGGATGCGATGGGAAATGCCATGGGAATAGACTGGGGCACAGAGGAGTGCCCCAATTGGGAAATAAAGCTAGAGATTTTGGCCAGAGCTGGCACTATTTCAAGCGCTCAGAGCGGTTTTTTGAGCGAAAAAGCACCGCGCAGGTCGCCCTCCTGGTAGCCCCGAGCTTGATCTTGAGGATAGGCCGCATCCAATGCAGCCGCGATCTCGGGACTGATCTCCTTGCCGTGGCAGGCCAGACAGACCTCGGCCGTGGGAATCGCCTTCATGAAGCGATAACTCTTGCCATCTTTGTCATCAACGACCTCGGCATAGGTGATGGCATTGGGGTTTTCCCCCGCGCGAGCACGATCCTCGAACTGCCGCAGCACCCGCTGCTCCCAAAGATCGGGGCTGTTGCGCTCGACATTGCGCGGTTTCAGGCTGGTCCGCCCAATGTCCCAGCCACTTTGTTGCGACAAGGAATCAGCAATTCCAGGCGCCTTGTCCTTGCAAATAGCAACAGCGGCGACAGGCCCGCCATCCTTCATCGCGCCCTTGAGCTCACCCTGGAGTTCCTGGGTGAAATCCTGAATCAACCTCTTCGCCAGGTAGGCGTCCATCATGGCGGCATTCTGCTGCGCCATTGCAACCCCGGGCAGCACCGAGACAGAAAGAAAACCAGTCGCGATTAAAAAAGAGACACGCATCATGACAACTCCTTGAACAATTAAAAAAAACGTAAAATCGAATGCCGGTCAGACTCAACCAAAGCAGGCTGGGAAAGCCAAGAGCTTTCGATTTCAGATCTCTTATTGTTGCAATAGTTGCCCCGAAGGACAATGCGGATTCCAAATCCCGGCAAGGATTTTCATCATTACGCCAAGCCAGGATCGCCCGAGCCACGAACACCCAAGACAAAAAAAACCCAATCGGATCGCCAAGCTAGGGCATGGCAACCAACCGGGCAATCGTTGAACTCAGGGCAGACTTGAGCTCTAAGGAATAAATTCTGCCGTCAGGCCTTGCCTTTCAGGTGGTTGTGTCACCCAACAGGGGTTTAGGCACCAGCATTCGGCATGCTCAACACCTCGACCTCGACACGGGTGACGCCGCGAGTGATCATGTCCAACTTAGCCGCCGCGCGCCGCGAGAGATCAATGACACGTCCCCTAACGAAAGGTCCGCGGTCGTTGATTTTCACCACAATGGAGCGGCCCGTCTCAAGATCGGTCACCTTCACCTTGGTTCCGAGCGGTAAGCTTTTGTGCGCGGCACTCACGCGGTTCTTATCGTACACCTGTCCACTTGCCGTTTTATTTCCATGCAGGCTGTCGTGGTAGAAGGAGGCGATACCACTCTGCACCATCCCCGGTGCGGCCTTCACTGCCGCCATACCGGGCAGCGCCATGATGAGCATCACAAAGCCCACAATCACCAGAGGCAGTTGGCGGATAAAATGGATGGGGGCGATAAAGGTGGGAAAGAAATTGGTCTTCATGCGGAAATCCTCGCTAGCATCTGCTCCGCGTGCTGAAAGCGCCCTTAAGAACTCTTTGAATCAAAAAACAAAAAGCCAATAAAGAGCACGTAACAATGCAAAAAGCGGAACTCAGTCACACATTTGATGACCGCGAGGATACAGGAAAACCCGTATAGGGAAAACCCCTAATTTTACCCAGACAGAGTGCCAACGGAAGGAACAATGGCCACCATCTCGTTCAGAAACCGACTGCTCAGCCGCCGACCGCTCAGCAGTTGGGGCTCATTAAAGCAGTTGTGGCTAATCAACGCAGCCGCCGTCCAATGGGCGCGCGGCAATACACCCTGGCACCAGGGAGCAGCTCTGGCAAGAGCTCGGCGGCGCCTGGCGGCAGCAGCACAATAACGGTCGAGCCCATATTGAAGCGTCCCATTTCTTCGCCACGAGCCAGGACTATGGGTGCCAAGGGGTTATCCGCCGACGGCGCCAATGGGTCCGTTGGTGGCGAGCCAGGCGGATAGTCCGTGCGCGTCAGCACCCGCCCACGCGGTGGTGTCACCTCGCCCGCCCAGCGGGTTTGAATGCTTCCAACAAAAATCGCACCGACCAGCACCATGCCGACCAGGCCGATGTCGGTTTCAAACAGGGTCAGCACCCGCTCATTGCGCGCGAACAACCCTGGCACTCCCTTGACCGTGGTGGGATTGACGCTGAACAAACGGCCCGGCACATGCAGCATCCGGGTCAAACGCCCTGTCATCGGCATGTGTATTCTGTGGTAATCTCGTGGAGACAGATAGAGGGTGACGAACAGCCCATCACGAAAGAAGACCGCCACCTCGGCATCGCCAAGCAGCGCTGGCAGGGAATACTCTTGTCCTTTGCACTGGAGCAGACGCTCGCCCTCGATGAGGCCCGCCTCGCTCACCCAGGCATCGACTGGACTCAGCAGCGCCCTTGGATCCTCGCTAAGTGGCCGCGCGTGCGGCGCCAGCGCGCGCGTGAAAAAGGCATTGAAGCTCGCGTAGGACGCGACCCTGGACTCGGCCGCCTCGCTTAAATTGACACCATAGTGCGCGACAAATCGCCGGATCAGCCAGTGAGTGATTGGCCCAAGACGCAGCCGGGTCAGGCGCAACATAAACCGTGAGAGCCAATGCTGCGGCAGCACATATTGCAGCCAGACAAATAAGCGCGCGCTCAGTACCGCACGCACGTGAGCGGCTGCATTCGACAATGAATTCCAGGATGAACTCAGGGATGAACTCAGGGATGAACTCAACTTAGAACTCCTGCGCATTGAGCTCGGACAGATGCCGGATGTCGCGCGCAATCCCGGCCGGTGACTGCGCGGCGGGAAAAATAGCGATCAGCTCAGCCTTGGGATCGATCAGATAGAAGGTGGCTGTTTGCGGGTTAGGGTCAGCTCCGGATAACCCAGGAGGCTGAGCATCCGGCTCGGCTTCGCCAGCTTGGGTGGCGGATATCAGAGTTTCAGTGTCAGCGGACGGCCCGGTTAACATGGCCCGCAATCGAGCAAGCTGCTCCGGCGTGCCGGACAAGACCCAGGTCTGGGCAAGCAGCCGGCGAAAGCCCTGTGCCAAGGCTGCATCCATGCGCGGACTGACCAACACCAAGCTGAATTGCTCGCGCAAAGCCGGGAGATCCGCCAAGCGATTGAACACCTCCAGCATGCGCGTCATGCTCAGATGACCGGAAACGTCATCAATGGAAGCAATGCCCAGCAGCACCCAGCGCCCCGTGAGCTGCTCCGAGCCAAACACCTGCCCGGCTTCGTTCTCCAGCTCCCAGTCTGGCAAAGGCACTGGCGGGCGCAGCATCACGCCCTCAATCACGGGCGCCTGTTCATGGCGCGGTTGCCACTGATTACCCCACTGATAGCCGATTAGAAAAAGTCCGCCAGCCAGCAGTGCCATCCATAACCGCAGGACGAGCGGCCGGCGGCGAGATCGATGCTTCAGCCAAGACATCAGGCACTCCCACCAACGCCGGTGTGCGTCTGTTCAAGGGGCACATTCAAATGCGCGCCTTTGGCGCTCAGTGTTTTGGTGGCGATCTCGCGCAGCCGGGTGCGATCCTCCTTGCCCGATGCCAACAGCGGCCAATCCTTGATTGGAACCAACAGCCGCGGGCGTTGTGGACTTGGCAGATGCTCACGGCACCAGCATTCGAGCGCATCGACACCGATGCTTCCCTGATAGAGCGCCACCAGCGTCTGCCCCCAGACCGGCTCAGGCACTCCCACCAAGGCACATTGCGACACACCCTCGAGATCGCTAATGGACTCTTCGATCAACCCAGGCTGCACATTAACGCCCGCGATGACCAGTTGATCATCCGCGCGCCCCATGATGCGCAGAAAAGATGTGTCCTTCAGGCAGGCTAGATCAGCCGTTTGCAGCCAGCCTTGATCGTCCAGTCCAAGACCCGGACGGCGCTCAGGATTGGCATAGCCCAACATCAGCATGGGCGCGCGCAAGCGCAGGGGTAAAGCGCCAGACTCACGGGCGCACCGAGGGGCCTCAAGCTGGACATCGGGCAAGGGCTGCAAGCTCTGCTCTCCATGTTCATCAAGCACCCGGCTGGCGATGAAGGAACAGGTTTCGGTCATCCCATAGCCCAGGAGCAGGGGCCAGCCAGCCACAAGCGCCCGCCGCGCGAGTCCGCGATCCAGTGCCTGACCGCCAATCAGCACGACTCGCAGCCACTGCGGAGGCCGCGGGCATTGCGCGAGCAGTCGTGCAAGCATCGCCGGCACCAGCGACAGGTGCGTCACTGGATGTCGCCACAGGTCCGCCGCGACACGCGCGGCATCGAAGCGCCCGTGCAAGAGCATTCCCGCCCCCGCCAGGGCGCAGCGATAACCAATGGCCAGGCCGCCAATATGCTGCCGCGGCAAGGCGCACAGCCACAAGTCCTCGCACCCAAGCCCAAGCCGCTGATTGATGCGCTCGCAGGATGTTTGCAAGGCGGCGGCGCTCAGCATTGCCGCCTTGCAACCGCCGCTACTGCCGCTGGTCCGCACGACAAGCGCCAATGCGGATCCCTGCCCTGCATCCGCCGAGTCCGCATCCGCCGATCGTGACTGCTTGGGTGCCAGGCCGGTCGAGAGCAAGTGTCCATGGTCCATCTGACCCTGGCCGCGCCGCTGGGTGGTTGGGTGGGTCGGCTCCCAAACCCAATCGACGCCCGTCTGGGCCGCGAGTTGGCGCAGTTCGGTGGTATCGAGCTGGTTGTCAATCGGCAGCAGTGCGCAGTGGTTGCGGGCCAATGCGATCTGCATCACCACAAATTCGGCGGTCGCGTCACCAACCGGGCAGATCACCAAATCACCACGGGCGAGGCCCTGGCGACGCAATTCAGCCGCCAGGGCCTCAGCGCGGACATCGAGATCGCTGCGGGAAAGCTCGCCATCTGGCAAGAGCAACCTGCCAAGGGGCACCTCATGGGCGTTCATCAGCTGTTGCTCAGAGCCCTGGCAACCGACGTGACACTAGGACTCGCGGCTTTGGCAGTTGGGACAGATACCGTAGATAACCAGCGAGTGGTCTTCGATCTTAAAGCCCTTCTGCTCGGCAATGGCGCGCTGACGCTCTTCGATGACCTCTTCGACAAACTCCAGAATCAGGCCGCATTTCAGGCAGACCAGGTGATCGTGGTGACTGCCTCGGTTCAGCTCGAACACCGACTGCCCACCTTCAAAGTGATGGCGGACAAGAAGACCGGCCGACTCGAATTGGGTGAGCACCCGGTAGACGGTTGCCAGACCTATATCCTCGCCGGCGGCCAGAAGCTCCTTGTAAACATCCTCGGCACTGAGATGGCGTTGCTGAGTCGTCTGGAGGATGCTCAGAATCTTGACCCTGGGCACCGTCACCTTCAAACCAGCCTCTTTAATTTGCTGACTCTGGTTCATGTCAGGCAACTCCAGCCACAAGACGACTGACGCTTGGATAGTGGACAACGGAATTTCGGACGGGGAATGTCGAACGCATCATGACTGGGGTATCATTCAGGTTTGCAATGGCGCTACGCGAAGTGAAGAATCAATGCGAAGGCTTCTCATCATTATAACAGCCATAGCCCTGGTTGGCCTGCTGACCATCACCCTCGGTGGCTGCGCGGGCAAGCGGAACAAACCGGAGCACGAAAAAGGCGCCAAGCTCTCTGGTCTGCCGTTCGTCTACAAAATGACCGTACAGCAGGGCAACCTCATCACCGAGGACATGGTCGACCGCCTAGAGCTTGGCATGACCCAGGCGCAGGTGCGTTACCTGCTTGGCACACCCCTGCTGACTGACATCTTTCATACCGACCGTTGGGACTACCTCTACACCATCAGGCGAGGGCATCGCCCAATGGAAGAACGCAAGCTCACGCTCTGGTTCAATGGCGATGAACTAACGCGTATTCAGGGAGACTTCGAGCCCAATCCAGCCCGCTTGGTCGCGACGGAAGAAGAGCGCGAAATCATGGTGGAAGTGCCAGATTGGAAGAACAACCGTGGCTTGCTCAACAAAGCGCTCAATGCCGTTGGCCCAAAGAGCTCGAACTGATTTCGGTCTAACTGATTTTGCTATCTAGGGACGAACTGGCTGGGGACGAACTGGCTGGGGACGAACTGGCTGGGAACGAACTGGTAGGGCTCGAATTGGCGGTTGCCTCGGTCTTTTCCTGGGCTGCCGCCCGACTCGCGGCCTGTTTTTTCTTCGCCTGCTTGGGATCGGCAATCAGTGGCGTATAGATCTCAACCCGGTCACCATCGGCCAGAGACTGGTCAGCCTTGATTGGCTTACCGAAAATCCCGAGCTTATTCACGCTCAGGTCGATTTCGGGTCGTGCGCGCAGAACTCCTGACTGTTCGATGGCTTGGCCAGCCGTCAGCCCTGGCGCACCCTTGACTTTCAGCAAAGTCTGCGCTGCCTGGCGCGCGTAAACAACCTCCACCTCAATGGTCGGATCGGAGTTCGCACCGCCAGCCTTGGCCGTATCCGTTACAGTCTTCTCAGCCACCATACACCTCATCGGCTCGTTTGCAGAAGGCATCGACCAGCGAGCCCGCGATTTGGCCAAAGACGGCGCCAAAAGCGCGGTCGATCATCCGGCCAGAAAACTCAAATTCCAGCTCCAGTTCCACCTTGCAGGCATCATCGCGCAATGAGGTAAAAACCCAGGCCCCGGTCAATTTCCGAAAAGGGCCGTCTTTGAGGTCGATATCCATCCGATGTGGGGGGTCTATGCGGTTGCAGGTCGAAAATGCCTGATGGATACCCAGACGCGAGACCTCGATACGACCGCAGATCTCCTCCTCGGTGCGAGACAAGAGCTGGGTGGCGTGGCACCAGGGTAAAAATTTTGGATAGCCTTCCACATCGGCGACAAGCTGAAACATGTCAGCCGCCGAGTGAGCGACGAGCGCGCTTTTCTTAATGACAGGCACGTTAAATCAATCCAATAGCATTTAGAAAAACAATGGTCACGCCGACTGGCGAGACATAGCGAATCAGGAAACGCCAGAGGTGGTAGCCAGGGTGTTCGCCGCCCGTGAGTTCTTCCGCCGCAACCTGTCGATTTAGCACCCACCCGGCGAAAATGGCAATGAGAACCCCGCCCACGGGCAGCAAGATATTGGACGTGGCATAGTCGAACAGATCGAAAAAGCCTTTTCCGAAGAGTTTAATCTCCGACCACAGATTGAGCGACAGCAGGCAGGCAATGCCCAAGAGCCAGATCAACGCCGTCCCCATGAGGGCAGCCACCGGGCGCTGCCAGCCACGGTTTTCAACTAGCCAGGCGGTGAGCGGCTCGAGCAGCGAAATGGCTGAAGTCCAGGCCGCGAACAACAGCAGCACAAAAAACAGCACCGCGAAAATTTGCCCACCCGGCATCTGGCCAAAGGCAATCGGCAAGGTCTCGAAAATCAAACCTGGGCCGCTGCCAGGCGCGAGACCATTAGCCAACACAATGGGAAAGATGGCCATGCCTGCGAGCAAGGCAACCAGAGTATCCATTCCGGCAATTATAACAATGTTCTGAGTAATGGATGCCTGGCTACTGAGATAGGAGCCATACATCATGATGGCCCCCATCCCTAAACTGAGGCTAAAAAATGCCTGGCCCATGGCGCTCAGAATCGCCTCGCCAGCGCGCCCTTGGAACTCGAGAAAATCGGGCCGAAACAGATAATCGAGCCCCTGCATGAAGGCCCCGGTCTGAGCAGCGTAGGCCACCATCAGGATCAGCAGCACGAAAAGCGCCGGCATTAAAAAGCGCACGGCCTGCTCCAAACCGCTGGTCACACCACGCGCCACCACCAGCCCGACCATGATCATAAAAACGCTGTGCCACAGGAAGAGCTGCCAAGGATCAGCGATCAAGGCAGAGAACACTTGTGCCGAACCGGCCGCGTCAATCGACGAAAAGGCGCCAGTGCCGGCCCGCAGCACATAGGCCAGGGTCCAACCGGCCACGACACTGTAAAAGGACAGAATGAGAAAACCGGACAGGATGCCAAGCCAGCCGACAAGTTGCCAGATGACGGGCGCCTGCTGGGCCTGCGCCAATGCGCGCATGGTGTTGATTGGGCTTTGCCGGCCACGGCGGCCAAGCATGACTTCGGCCATCATGATGGGAATACCGATGACCGCCACGCACAGCAAATAAACCAGCACAAAGGCACCGCCCCCATACTCGCCCGCCGTATAAGGGAAGCGCCATATGTTACCAAGCCCCACCGCCGAGCCACTGGCCGCGAGAATAAAGGCAAATCGCGAGGACCACATGCCATGGATGCTGGTGGATGTTGCCATGGGTTTCTGCTCTGCGGAATCGTCCTGGTTAAAGCGTTGGTGATCAGCCGCTGGTTGTCAGGCACTCACTTGCGCGCGAACACAATCTGCAAGCTCTGCTGCCATCTTTTCAACCTGATCGCGGTCGCGACCTTCCACCATCACCCGCACGACAGGCTCGGTACCCGATGGCCGCAGAAGTACCCGACCCTGCTCGCCCAAACGCTCCTCAACCGCACGCACCGCATGCTGCACCTCAGGTCGGTTAATGACATCGCCCTGTTTTTCCAAACGCAGGTTGATCAGCGCCTGCGGATAATGCGCCACTGCGTTCGCGCCATCCGCCAGGCTTTGCTCTGAGCTCGCCAGTGCCGCCAACACCTGCAGGGCGGCGATGATGCCATCACCGGTAGAGGTGCGGTCCCGGCAAATGATATGACCGGAGGGCTCCCCCCCAAGAATGCCATCATCCGCCTTGAGCCGCTCCATGATATAACGATCCCCAACCTTCACCCGCGCAAAGTCGATACCCAGTTGCCGCAGGGCCTGCTCAAGTGCGAGATTGCTCATCAGGGTACCAACCACGGGCCCCTTAAGACAGCCCATCTCCAGACGCGACTTGGCGATCAGATAGAGCAGCACATCACCATCGATCAGACGCCCGTTGGCATCCACCATCAGCACCCGGTCGCCATCACCATCGAAAGCGATGCCCAGATCGGCCTGTTCCCGCCGGACAGTCTGCTGCAAGGTTTCCGGATGCAAGGATCCAACGGATTGGTTGATATTGAAGCCATCCGGATCGACACCCAGGCTAACAACTTGCGCGCCAAGCTCATCGAACACATAAGGCGCTATGTTGTAAGTCGCACCATGAGCGCAATCCACCACAATCCTCAAACCCTTTAGAGAAAACCAAGCCGGCACCGTACTTTTGCAGAACTCGATATAACGTCCGCTTGCATCCTCGACCCGTTTGGCTTTGCCAAGCTCGCTCGCGGTCACTGCCTCAAGCGGCAGTTCGAGTTCTTCTTCAATCGCGCGCTCGGTTTCATCAGGCAACTTATCCCCGGACCCGGAGAAGAACTTAATACCGTTGTCCTGGTAGGGATTATGGGATGCGGTGATAACAATTCCCGCCACCGCGCGCAGCGTGCGGGTCAGATAGGCCACACCTGGGGTCGGCATGGGACCGAGCAGACGGATATCCAATCCGGCCGCGACCAGTCCCGCCTCCAAGGCGGATTCAAACATATAGCCAGAAATTCGAGTGTCCTTGCCGATCAGCACCTTGCGACCATTGCCATGGCGCGCCAACACCCGCCCGGCGGCCCAGCCGAGTTTGAGCACAAAGTCCGGGCTAACGCTTGGGTCACCCACACGGCCGCGAATCCCATCGGTTCCGAAGTATTTTCGCATGCGCTTGTCTTTTACCAAGATATCAAGCTCGACGTGGCGAGCTGATGTGTCAATAAAGCTCAGAGTGCGGCACCAAACCGCGGGATGAAGCGGCTGTTTGACGGGAAGCGACCTAGGCCGCGATGCGCGTCGCCTGGACCATCTTCATGGCCTGCACGGTCGCGGCAACATCATGCGTCCGTACAATGGCCGCGCCCCGCTCCACCGCCATGACGGCGGCTGCCAGGCCCGCCGGTAGACGCTCGTTCAGATCCGCGCCAGTCACGGCGCCGAGCATGGATTTACGCGACAGCCCCACCAGCACCGGCGCCCCCAGTGCCACAATGGACTCAAGTCGCGCCAAGAGTTGCAGATTATGCTCCAGGCGCTTGCCGAAACCAAATCCCGGGTCTATCAGCAGTCGCTCGAATGGAATGCCGGCATCTTGGGCGGCATTCATGCGCGATTGCAGAAAGCCCGCGACCTCAGCGACCACATCGGTATAGTCCGGTTGCTGCTGCATCGTCTTGGGCTCGCCCTGCATGTGCATCAGCACCACCGGCACTTGTAACTCGGAGGCCGCTTCCATGGCGCCAGGCGCCTGCAATGCACGGATGTCATTGATCATACCGGCGCCAGCGGCGACGGCTTCACGCATGACCAAAGGATCGGAGGTATCGACCGAGATCACGGTCTCCAGAGTCGACGCGATCCTGGCAATCACGGGAATCACCCGTCGCAACTGCTCGGCGCCACTAATTGCGGCGGCGCCAGGCCGCGTCGACTCACCGCCGATATCGATGATCGCCGCCCCCGCCTCGGCCATCGCATGGGCATGGTCACAGGCGGCCTGGGCATCGGCATGGCGCCCGCCATCAGAGAAGGAGTCGGGCGTGACATTGAGCACGCCCATCACTGAGACCTGACTTGGATGTGGCGTCAATGCTCGCCCGCGGGATCGCCGATAGGACCAATGCCGCTGACAGCCTTGCCGTCCTCATTCGCGGTCGCGGGTGCCTTGGCGCTGCCACCTGGCGGGCGTTGGGTATCGTTATCCCAGTCCTTGGGTGGACGCGGATCACGGCCATCCATGATGTCGTTGATTTGATCAAGATCGATGGTTTCGTACTTAATCAAGGCCGCCGCCATGTGATGGAGTTTCTCCATGTTTTCGTTCAACAGATGCTTGGCACGCTCGTAATTTCGATCAATCACGCTGCGCACTTCCTCGTCGATCACATGCGAGGTTTCATCCGAGACCGATTTGTGCTGAGTGACAGAATGACCGAGAAAGACCTCTTGTTCGTCCTCCCCGTAGGACAGCGGACCGAGCCGGTCGGACAGACCCCAACGGGTGACCATGTTGCGCGCCAGCTCGGTGGCACGCTGAATGTCGTTCGAGGCACCGGTGGTGACCATTTCTGGTCCAAAGATCAATTCCTCGGCGATACGCCCGCCAAAGAGACTGGAGATCTGACTCTCGAGCCGCTGCTTACTGTAGCTGAAGCGATCATCCTCCGGCAGGAACAGGGTCACGCCCAACGCCCGACCGCGCGGAATGATACTGACCTTGTGCACCGGGTCATGCTGGGGCACCAGGCGTCCAACGATGGCGTGACCAGACTCGTGATAAGCCGTGAGCTTTTTCTCGTCATCGGACATCACCATGGAGCGCCGCTCGGCACCCATCATGATTTTGTCCTTGGCCTTTTCCAGATCCTGCATATCCACCAAACGCTTGTTGGAGCGCGCGGCGAAAAGCGCTGCCTCATTGACCAAATTGGCCAGATCGGCACCCGAGAAGCCGGGCGTGCCACGCGCGATGATGGATGCCTTCACATCCTCGGCGGTTGGCACCTTACGCATGTGGACCTTCAGAATTTGCTCGCGTCCGCGCACGTCGGGCAGGGGCACCACCACCTGACGATCGAAACGACCGGGACGCAACAAGGCCGGATCAAGCACATCGGGCCTGTTGGTGGCGGCGATGACAATAATGCCCTCGGTGCCCTCGAAGCCGTCCATCTCCACCAGCAATTGGTTGAGCGTCTGCTCGCGCTCGTCATGACCACCGCCGAGACCGGCGCCGCGATGACGACCAACGGCGTCGATTTCGTCGATGAAGATAATGCAAGGAGCATGCTTCTTGGCCTGCTCGAACATATCCCGCACGCGCGAGGCACCAACACCCACAAACATCTCGACAAAGTCCGAGCCTGAGATGGTGAAGAAAGGCACCTTGGCCTCGCCAGCGATGGCGCGCGCAAGCAGCGTCTTACCCGTGCCGGGCGGCCCCACCATGAGCACACCCTTGGGAATTTTTCCGCCAAGCTTTTGAAATTTCGACGGATCTTTGAGGAAATCGACAACCTCGACCACTTCGTCCTTGGCCTCTTCGGCCCCGGCGACATCCGCGAAGGTCACCTTGACCTGATCCTCGCTCAGCATGCGCGCCTTGCTCTTGCCGAAGGACATGGCCCCGCGACCGCCGGCGCCGCCCTGCATCTGGCGCATGAAGAAAATCCACAGGCCGATCAGAATGAATAGCGGGAACCAGTTGATCAGGATCTGCATCAGCAGTGACTGCTTCTCCGGCGGCGCGGCCTTGATCTCGACATTGTTATTAAGCAGATCACCCACCAAGCCGTCATCGCCCGGACTGTAGGTGGTGAAGCGGCGACCGTCGACGCTTTCCCCCTCAATGGTACGTCCCTTGACCACCACTTCCCTAACCTGACCTTGCTGCACCTGCTCGAGAAAATCCGAGTAGGCCATGGTCCGCGGCGTGGTTGGAGCCGTGGTGAAATTGTTAAAGACGGACATCAGCACAATCGCTATGACCACCCACAAAAGCAGATTCTTTGCCATATCACTCACAGACGCAGTCTCTCCGAAAATCGTCCGGCATGGCCGGACACCTTGTCGATCATTGACTTAATTATTGAGTCAATAATTGAGTCGATTATTGAGTCGATTATTGAGTCGATCAGGCGGTATTGATCAATACCGGGTGATCAACCCGGGTTGCCACCCCCGCATCCTGACACAGGTAGACGCGCAAAGCCAAAGTCAGCCTGTCGCATCAGCCTAAGCCCCTACACTAACAGGGCCTTGACCCGGACCTGTTTTGGTGACTGCCCGGCAAGCTGGGCGAAAACCCTTGGCAACCAGGTAGGTCTCACGGCTGTTAGCCCGGGAGGCATCCGGCTTGCGCGTCACCACCCGCTCGAAACAGCGGCGCAGTTCGCGCACGAGTGGGTCAAAGCCCTCACCTTGAAATGTCTTGACCACCAGATGACCTCCAGATTGCAGCACTCTGGTCGCCAAGTCCAGCGCCAACTCGCAAAGATAGATAGATCGCGGCTGATCCACCGCCCGCATGCCAGAAACATTTGGGGCCATGTCGGAAAGCACAAGGTCAAGGAGTTCTCCATCCAGAACCAAGTCGATCCGCTCAAGGAGCAAGTCCTCGGTAAAATCGCCCTGAACGAAGACCACACCCGGCAAGGGGTCCATCGGCAGCAGATCGAGGGCAATCACCTGCCCACGCCCCCCAAGGCGCGCGGCCACCACCTGCGACCAGCCACCTGGGGCAGCGCCCAAATCAAGCACCCGCATTCCCGGTCGCAGCAGCCGGTCCTTGGTGTCGATTTCGATCAGCTTATAGGCTGCTCGCGAGCGATAACCCTGGGCCTGCGCCTGCTTGACATAAGGGTCACGCCGTTGGCGCTCAAGCCAGCGCTGGCTGCTTTTGCTGCGCGCTGACATCGTACCTTGACCAAGAATCAAATAACTTGCCGATGGCATTCCCCACCAGACCAAGCGGCGCGCTCAAGAGAGAATCTGCACACCTCATCGCTTTAAACATCAAACACCCAGCGAAAACGAAAAATCTCGAGCAACGCCCCTGTAATGGCGCCAGCAACCGCGCCCGCCATCAGCGTGCCTGGCAAACTGTCGGGTAAGGCCATCAGCGCCATCGCCATTGGACTGGAGACATCGCCGGCAATCGACTTTGACACAATCCAAACGCTTGCGGCTGTTAGCATGGAGACCACACCGATCACAAGCGCCTCTTTCCAACGGTTATCCAGCCCATCCACCCCTGCAAGGAAACGCACCCAAGGCCGGATTGTCACGACATAGATGACACCATTGACGGACACTAAAAAGGCCACGGTGACAATCTCAAGCTGTCCTACTACCGGGAAATAGGGTGCTGCCAGCGCCAGCAAGGCACCGCAGAAGGCACCAGAAGCCATGCCTGCCACCGCCTTCGCGACAACATGAGAGGTGCAGGCACTCGGAAAACTGACAAAGAACCCCCCAGCGATGCCCGCCACCAAGCCGACAAAAGCAGGCTGCCACAGGGCCGTCGCGGCACCTGGAACCAGCAGTATGATGGACCCGGTCGACACTCCGATCAGGCTCGCGGCAACAGCGACCTGACGCGCGCCGTACAACATGGAGCCAGCACCACCAGCCAGGGCCGCCGCAGGGACAAAGGCCCAAGAGCCAAGATTCGCCAAACGGAAGAGATCTTCAAGTGCCACGAAAAGTGGCGCGTAAATGACGCCAACAATGGCCCAAATGAGCGCGCGCAGCATTATATGGCGTTTTTCCGATGCCGCCGCGGCATAAGTTGAATTCGTCATCTGTTGATCGATGATACTGACTGAAAAACCGCATGCACCAGACACCGGGGCCCCGGATGGAACATGACAGGATGGATGGTCGCCCTGGTGAGAGAACCACACTGAGCCGAACCTGAGCCGAACCTGAACCAGACTTGAACCTGGAGAGGGCCAACAGACTGAAGCGAAGCCAACATAGCCCGCTAAACAGGAGCTTACACAAGGCAGAGCTCACACCAGGAACTCATGATAGAACCCCAACCCTGAGGCAATCAATCGGGTGAGGCAATCAATCGGGGCGGAAAGATTAGGATTAGGCGGTCAGAGCAGGCAGTCACTGAAAAGTGAGAGGGGCAGTTTTGCGAATGATCGCCTAGAAGAACAAGCTAAATGATCGACTGGGTCAATAACGGGTCAATAATGGGTCGATAACTCGATGGATCATAGGGGCCGCATCTGAAGATGCGACCCCCGTCGAGATGGTCGCGAAGAGACCCGAAACGATCAAGCAGCCTTGAGAGTCCAGGATGAGCACCAACCATTCTCGTTGATGGCTTTGCCTGGGAACAGGCTGCAAGGACGCCACTCGCCGGAATCAGCCAGCACGAACTGACAGTTGGCACAGTGCTGCTCGTTTGGTGGCAAACCGTCGCGCTTAGCCTGCTCGCGCTCTGACTTGGTCGCGTCATTGACGTATTTTAGGGCCTGCGCGGTCGGATCAGTGGCCGGATCGACATGCGGCAGTTCCTCGGCCTGAGCAGCGGCCATGCCGACCAGGTTCATCAGAGGCACCGTGGCCAAACCACCGAGAACGAGTTTGACGGCATCACGACGGCTCTGATTCATTGGCTTATCGGACATTTGTCGTCTCCTAAACTAGCGATAAACTTGAAGTCGCGCCAGTGCGCGACAAGATTCCATGGGCCATTGGGGCGACCAGGCCCCAGGGCTTGCCTTAGGTTCGGAAGAGCGGCCCATGCCGCCTATTCCGACCCGGCATTTTGCATCAAAGTTCACCAAAAGGCGAATTTCCATTTTCGGACATCTGCTGCGCCACCAGCGGCCCGGTCATAAAGGTGCCTGCACCAAAAAGTCGCTTGCGCCACTAGGACTGGCTCAGAGACGCAAGACGCACCTCGCTTTGCGAGGTCGAGGCATGCACAAAGCTATCATCAGCGTCTCGGCCAGAGCCCAGACCAGAGTCCAGACCAGAGTCCAGACCAGAGTCCAGACCAGAGTCCCGGCCAGAGTCCCGGCCAGCATCAGAGTCACCAGTTGGCGTCGTAAGCGACCAGGTGAAGCAAGTGAGCGACTGAGTCCGGGCGCTTCGCCGCAAGGGCGGCAGGTAGCATTGTTCATGGTACTGACCTCCTGATCTCATCGGTGGCTACCTTGGGGTCGCTACCATGGGGCACCCAGGATGGACAGCCCCCACTCAAGGTGGCACCGATACCAGTACCCCTGATACTTGCCCCCAGACGCTAGCTAGATCAGCTATAAAATGCTGTCAATACAACATTGATCACGACTAGACTTGATAAAGTTTAGCGCATAAAAAATGCAAGCCAAAAGAAAGCATGATGATTTTACCGGACGTCCAAGACTATGGGCGGACAGAAACAATGCTTGCAAGCGCAGGCAAGATGGGCCAAAAAGAACCAAGCAGCGCCACAGTGACGCTAACGAGTAGCATCATTCACGAGGTTTTGAATGCACGTAGAGATTCAAGGGGACATGCTCGCCCTCGATGGCCAGTTGTGCCGTCACATTCGCTCTCAAGCCGAGGCATTTCTGGCCCGGTTTCCCAGTTATCGCATCGAGCTCATTGCCCACATCGGGGAGGAGTTTGACGCTCTCAAAGGTCACCGCGTGCGCTGCGAGTTGCGCACATCCGTTGCCGATCGCCAACAGATCATTGTGCGCCAGGCGCGCAAGAGCGCCGATGACGCCATCGCCGCCGCCTTTGTTGAAATCAAAAAGAAGTTCCGCCAGATGAGCCGACGCTTGAATAATTATTCAAACGGCGCCAAATGCGATCCGGCGTGCATAACCTCCATCCCGGCTCCCAAGTCGCCTGTTAGTGGTCGCGCGATTCCGTCTGGCCTGCTAATGACCAAGGGTAAGAGCCAAATGTCCACATCTTCGCGCAGGCATCCTGCCCAACTGCCTCCGAGGTTGCTGGAGCAATCCGACAATAGGCAACAAAGCGGCTGACCGGCTATCACCAGCGATCACAGTTATAGCATCCCGCACAACAAACAGCGCGCCGTCCGCTGGGATGGTGCCTCGAAATGACGACTCGATTCAGGAGATCGACCCATGAAAATCAGTCTCATCGGCGGTACCGGTTTTGTCGGCCAGGCGATTGTTGATCGCCTGCTGGCGGATGGTCATGAGCTGCGGCTGCTGGTACGCCCGGGCAGCGCCGCCAAGGCGGTCGAACATCCGCACTGCACCCAAGTCGAAGGCCGGCTAGAAGACCCTGACAGCCTGCGCGTCTGCATCGCCGGGAGTGACGCTGTGATCTACCTGGTCGGACTGCTGCGCGAGAACGCAGCCGCGGGCATCACCTTCGAGCTGCTGCAGTTTCTAGGTGTCGAACGCAGCATCGCCGCCGCGAAGGAAGCTGGCGTGACGCGATTCCTGCTGATGAGCGCCAACGGCATTGATGCCGGGGAAACACCTTATCAACGCACCAAACTCCAGGCCGAGGCGGCGCTCAAGGCCTCGGGACTTGAGTGGAGTATTTTCCGCCCGTCGGTGATTTTCGGCGACCCCAAGGGCCGCATGGAATTTTGTAGCCAACTCAAAGCGGAGCTGATCGACAGCCCGGTGCCGGCGCCGCTGTTTTACCAGGGCCTGCTACCGCTGAAGGCTGGGCAATTCAAGCTCGGGCCGGTGTGGGTCGGGGATGTGGCCGCCGCCTTTGCAACAGCACTCGCGCGCGCCGATACCATCGGTCAGACCTATGCGCTGTGCGGCCCCAAGGAGGTCAGCTGGAAGGAGATTTTGACCACCATTGCCACGGCCAGCGGCAAGAAAAAGACCATGCTCCCGGCGCCAGTCATGCTGATTGCCCCGGTGGCCGCTGTCATGGAGCGCTTCGCATGGTTCCCTGTCACCCGTGATCAGCTCAAGATGCTGGTCGCCGGTAACTGTTGCGCCGAGGACGGCTTCAGCCGGCTTGGACTCACACCGCGGCCCTTCACAACCGCGGCTATCGGCTATCTCAAGACCTCAACGCATTGAACGCGGCTTGAGCTGCTCGGGACGCACCACGGGGGTGAAATAGACATCGGCGTCGTCGAGATCGACATCCTCGCCGGCGCCGGTCACTAGGGGTTGGTCGTAGTCTTTCCAGCCACGCAAACCGGTTTGCAGTGAGACCACATTGGAGTAGCCCAACACCTGCATCGAATGGGCCGCCAACACGCTTCGGTTACCCGAGCGACAGACGACCACGATCTCGCGATCACGCGCCTCCACCAACTCCGGGACCGTCTCCTCATAATCCCATTCGCAGGCAGATTCCAAAATGCCTCGTGGCACATGAATGGAGCCGGTAATATGCATGGCATCGAATTCATCCGGCTCGCGCACATCAAGAATGAGCAAATCGGGATTCTCCCCCAGGCGCTCCTCCAGATCCCATGGCATGATCTCGCGCACGTCGGTCAGACAGTGCTGAATGAGCTCAATAAATTTTTTCATCGTCGAAGTCGTGGTTCCTTCAAGTGCTGCAAGATGCATCGGCGCTTCAATCAGCATCAGACTAGCTTGTCTGATCTGAACACAGGCCGCGTTCCACCGCGATCACCGCCGCCTCGACCCGAGAACGCACCTCGAGCTTGCGTAAAATGGCTTTGACATGCAGCTTCACGGTGCCGTCGGTAATACCGAGTTCACGCGCGATGGCTTTGTTGCTGAGCCCGGCCGCGAGCTGACAGAGAATCTCCATCTCACGCGGGGTCAAATCGGAAAAGCGCGGTTCTTTCGCTGGTGCGCTGTTCTCATCGCGCACGGCGCGCGCCAGAACGCCGGTCAATTCTTTCGCCACCACGGTTTCCCCGGCAAGGATATCGCGCAATGCGGCAACCAATTCGTCCGGTTCCATATCCTTGAGGAGGTAGCCATTGGCGCCGGCCTGCAACGAGCCGATCAGATCGCGCTCGTCGGTGCTAGTGGTTAGCATGGCAACGCGCCTATCAATGCCATCGACACGCATACGTTTGAGCACATCGATACCGCTCATCACCGGCATGCGCAAATCAAGCAGCACCACGTCCGGACCGCAATCGCGCGCCAGGCGCAGGCCCACTTCCCAATCGCCCACGGCATCAATCACCTCGATACCACGGCGCTCGAGTAGTTCCAGCAGCCCGACACGAAAGAGCGCGTGGTCATCGATCAGCAGCACGCGCATCAGGCGGCCCGCCGCGCCGGAGTGCCCAGCGGATAGACGCCGCCCTGACCAGAGCCAAAGCGCAATTCCACCCGGGTGCCCTCCCCTGGCTCGGTCTCGATGCTCAGCTCGGCGCCGATCCGTCGCGCCCGTTCCTCAAGAATGGATAGTCCGATATGCTCCCCCGGCCGTCCCTGATGGTCTGGTTCAACAAAACCGACGCCATCGTCTTCAACCAGCAGGGCAATGCGACCATCCGGCTCCTGCATGAGCAACATCCGCACAGTGCGCGCATCCGCGTGTTTACGCACATTATTCAGCGCCTCCTGGGCAATGCGCACGATGTGCAACTCCTCGGCTGCCGAGAGCTCGAGATGGCGACAACTCACTTGAAAAAAGGTTGGAATATCCGTCTCCTGCCGAAATCGCTGGGCGAGATGTTCCAGCGCCGGCAGCAAGCCGCGCCGATCAAGCGGCGCGCGAAAGCTCGAAAGCAGCTCGCGTAGCTCGTTGTGGGCCTCATCGATGCCATTGCGCAGGCGATTGAGATCGACCCGCGCATCCTTTGGCAAGCTCACATCCACCAGGGCATCCTCGAGCATCCGCACTTTCAGCCGCAGGCTCGCCAGCGTCTGCGCCAGGGAGTCGTGCAACTCGTGACCCAGGGTACTGCGTTCCTCGACAATCGACAGCCGCCGCGCTTCTTCATCCGAGCGATGCTTGGCGATGGCCACGCCGATGTGCTGGCCGATGGTGCGCAGCAACTCCAGAATATCCTCACGCACCGAGACGCCAGGGCGATCAACAAAAATGGTATAGGCGCCAAACAACTCATCGTGATGCTGCAGCGGCACTGTCACCACCTCTATCTCGTTGCTTGCGAACATCCGCCGCCCATAGATACGCGAACAATAGCGGGCATCGTGGTCGCACAGAATCTCGCCGGGAACCAGCACAGTGCCGCACAGACACAGATCAACCGGCGACTTATCCGCGCTGGCGATGAGGTCATTATCCAGACCGATGGAACCAATCAGACGCTGCTGACCATCCGGCATCAATAACCGCACCGTGGCCGCTCGACCATTGACCATCTCTTTGAGAACACGCAAAAAGCGCAGCAGCATCTCCTCGAGACTATCGGCCGTGGTGATGCCGGCGGCGACATCGTAGAGAATTTTGAGCGAGGCGGTTTTTTGCGCGAGCCGGGTGGTTTGGCGCGCCACGCGCGCGTCCATGTCTTCGTACAGATCAGTCAGCTCGGCGTTCAGGCTGCCGATGTCGCGCGCCATATTGGCGAGCACACCCGCATGACGCAGGGATTCACTCGCACCAGGTTCGCCCTGGCACACGCGCGCGACTGACCCCTCCAGATGCGCGAGCGGGCGCAACAACTGCGAATACAAACGTTGCCCCACCACCAGCGCAGCACCGAACGCAATCCCCAAGGCCAGCAACACCGCAAGGAGCCAAGCCCCTGCGTCTGGCGGCAGACCAAGCCAATGCAGGATTAACACCAGAACTGCAACCAGGAGCGCCACCGGCACCGACACGAGCGGCCCGAGCAAGCGCGCCGAGCGCAGCAACTCGGGCACCCTGGGACCACGGAGCGGAGGGCTTTCAGAGGGGTTCATGTCCGCGCGCGCGCGAGAATGTCCTCCGGCGGCACTGGGCGTCCGAACAAAAAGCCCTGAACCTCATGGCAACCCTCGGTGGCGAGAAAATCCGCCTGCGCGCGGGTTTCCACTCCCTCCGCCAGCACCGCGAGGCCGAGACTCCGACCAAGAACAATGACGGCGCGCACAATGGCGTCGTCATTGGCATCCTGCGTCAGATGCTCGACAAAGGAGCGATCAATCTTTAGCCGGTGAATGGGTAGCCGCTTTAAATACCGCAGCGAGGAGTAACCCGAACCGAAGTCATCGATCGCCAGACAAACGCCCATGTTGCGCAAAGCCTCGAGGTTCGACCTGACCTGATCGAGATGGCGCATCAGCATGGATTCGGTCACTTCGAGCTCAATGCGCTCTGGGCTCACCCCCTCCCGCTCCAGAACCGCTTGTACCTGCGCGACCAGTTCGTGACTCTCGATCTGGGGCATTGCCAGATTGATGGCGAGACGCGGAATCCTAACCCCCGCCTGGTCCCATTGTGCAAGCTGCCGCACCGCCTGCTCCAGCACCCAGTCGCCAATCTCGCGAATCAGTCCAATCTCCTCGGCAATGGGGATGAACACACCGGGAGAGACCGCGCCCAGCTCAGGATTCTCCCAGCGCAGCAAGGCCTCGACACCGATCAGTGACTCATCATCAAGGGAAATCTGCGGCTGATAAGCCAGCCACATCTGATTGCGCGCCAGGGCTCCGCGCAGGGCTGACTCCAGCTGCAACCGATCACTGACGCCGGCCGTCATGGTGGCCTCAAAAAAGCGATAGGTGTTGCGGCCATACTCCTTGGCCTGATACATGGCAAGGTCGGCATGGCTCTGCAATTCCTCGATGGTTCCGCCATCGGATGGATACAGACTGATACCAATGCTGGCCGTGATGAACAGCTCGCGTCCATCGGCTGAAAAAGGCTCGGAGAAACAGTTCAGAATACGCACCGCCAGCCGGGCCGCGTCGCTGGGATCAGTTAGATCCTCGGCAACCAGCATGAACTCGTCCCCACCCACGCGCGCGACCAGACAATCCTCGCCCAGGGTCTTTTGGAGTTCGCCCGCGACATGCTGGAGCAGACGATCCCCAACCGGATGCCCCAGGGTCTCATTGATATTCTTGAACAGATCGAGATCGAAAAACAGCAGCGCCAGCAATGTCTCGCCGCGGCGCGCACGCGCCAAGGACTGCTCCAGGCTCGCGCGCAACAAGGAGCGATTGGGCAGCCCGGTCAAAACATCATGATGCGCAAGCTGGTAGAGTGCTTCCTCCGAGCGACGCAGATTGCTCAAGTCACCAAAGACGCCGATATAACCGGTCAGTTCGCCGGCATCATTGTGTACCGCGCTGATGGTCGACTGCTGCGGATAGATTTCCCCGCTTTTGCGGCGGTTCCAGAACTCGCCACGCCAGGAACCGGTCTCATTGATAGACGCCCACATGGCCTGGTAAAAAGCCTTGTCATGCCGACCAGACTGGAGCAGTCGCGGCGTCTCACCCAGCACTTCATTCTCGCCATACCCGGTGATCTCGGTAAAGGCCGGGTTGACCATGAGGACGCGCGTTTTAGCGTCGGTGAAGACAATTCCCTCGGAGGTCTTTTCAAATACTGTCTGCGAACGCACTTCGCGCTCCCGCGCGGCTCGCTCGGAGGTCATGTCGCGCCAGGCGGCAAGCAACGCCGGCTTGCCTTGCAACTCGATGCGACTCAGATTCAGCTCGACCGTGATGGTGCTGCCATCCTCGCGCTGATGATACCAATCAGTTTGCGTCGATCCGGTCGCGAGAGTCTGCGCTATCAGTACCTTGGCCTTGGCGAGCGATGACTCACCATCGGACTGGGTCGCGGGCGACAGCTCCCAGGGGCGACGGCCAAGAAGCGCGGACTCATCCTGGTACCCGAGCATGCGCAGCGCCGCCTGGTTGAATTTGATAAAGCGCCCATCAACCAACAGGCTCATGCCTTCACTCGCCGACTCAAACAGCGCCCGATACTGAAGTTCATGCTCGCGCAGCGCTTGATCGGCCTCGACCCTCTCGGTAATGTCCTGCAGCGAACCGATCAGTTTGGTGACTTCCCCGTCCAGATAGACAGGATCACCGGCCAGCTTCACCCACAGGGGCTGCCCCTTGGCGGTGCTCAGCCGGGCTTCAAGCGAAAAAGCCACGCCCTCGCGCAAAGCGCGTTCAATGGCATGTTGCACCTCATCGCGATACTGTGGATCAAAAAAGCCGATGGCCTGCACCAGACTAGGCTCATAGTTCCCACGAACCTGGTGAATCTCGCGGGTCGAGTCCGTCCACAGCATTTGACCACTTGCCGCGTCAAGCTCCCAACCGCCGACACGCGCCATGCGTCCCATCGCCCGCAGAAGCGCATCGCTACGCGCGCGCGCATCCTCGGCCAGTTTGCGCTCGGTGATGTCGCGATTGACCCCGCGACGCCCGAGTTGGCGCCCATCACCCATGGAAACAGGCGCGCAGACATGTTCGATCCAATGCAGCCCACCATTGCGATCAAAAAGCCTGAATTCCAGTCGCTGCTGAGTGTCAGCGGGTTCCATGCACTCGCGATTGAAATGCACCAACCAGTTCGACTGATCATCCGTGTGAATCAAGCGCTTGAGCAGATTGGCATCCTCGAGAAAATCTTCTGCGGGAAATCCTGTGACTTGCTCACAAGCGGGGGACACATAGAGAAAATCGCCCTCGGTCGAGGACCAGTATTCCCAGTCCGGGCTAAACTCAGCAAGCACGCGATAGCGTTCCTCGCTGTCGCGTAATCGTTCGTAGGCGGTATTGAGGTCACGGCGTTGCTTGTCCTCTTCGGTGCGATCAAGCACGGCGCATAAAAAACGTCGCCGGTTATCACGCTCAAGGCTCAGACGCGCGACATGCAGGTCGCCAACAAAGAGTTCGTCGCCGTCACCGCGAAAACGCAGCCCAGCCAGCATCACGGTTTGATCTGTGTCGAGGCGAGACCAGGCCTGAATGACCTGACCACGGTCTTTTTCATCCACCAGGCGGACAAAGAAATGCTGATGCAGATGTGTCGGCTTGAGCGCAAAGACCCGGCTGGCCTCCGGGTTGGCATCCATGATCAAGCCCTGCGCATCGACGATCAATTCGGCAATAGGGAGCGAATTGAAAAAGGTCGTGAAACGTCCAAGGGCCTCTTCACGCTCGCCTTCGCTGCGGCGCAGTTCCTCGTTCTGGATGAGAAGCTCGGCATGATAGATGCGAAGATTCTCAACCACGGTTTCAAGCTTCAGCTCGCCCCGCGCCAGCACCTCCTCGGCAAGATCGAAGCGCCCGTCGCGAAGCGCCTGCAGCGCCCTCTCACGCACTGTATAAGCCTGCTCGATATCGGTTTCTTCATGCCTGAACCCGAAATTTTGATCATCTTGGTTCATTCATCGCCTCGAAAGCGGGCGCCCCAAGAAACACGCGGGGCAGATGCAGTGAAGACAGCGCATAGTGCTCGCTGGGCAGCCCTTTAGCCTTTGCCATCCTCCGTGTTAACATCCGGATGGTCATTCAGCGTTTGCGTCAGATCAACGTGACTGATAATTAAGCCCCCCGCTGGATGACGAATCGGCGAGACATGCATCATGAACGCATGGTCGCGATTGTCCAGACAGCATTTGTATCCCATCGAGAATCCATTCTTTTCTCCTGAAAGAACCGATTCTATCCCCAATCTTGACTCACGCACGAACTGCTCGTCCCTGATGTCGTCATCGACCTCGCAAGCATCGAGATAATTCAGGCCGACCCCAAAGCGCTCCAGATCCTGATCACCCGCATCGCGCGCGAATTTCCGCCAGGCATCATTGACCATGGTGATCTTACCCAGTGAATCCAGCACCGCGACACTCTCGGGTAGAGAGTCCAACACAGCTTGCAGACGCTTAATGTCATGCAGAGTGGTGACATCGATAAAGGTCGCCACGGCACCGCGCGGATCACCCCGACGCACCGCGTAGGGCAGCACCCGGACGAGATAAATCCGCCCATTGCCGGCGGTGATCTCGCGTTGCAGCATCTCACCGTTGATGATGGTCTTGCGCAGCTCCTCAATGAATGTCGGATAATTGAGAAGATTGCTGAAATCGTCGATATGGCGACCAAGATCGCCGTCGCGAATTTTAAACAGCCCGGTTGCCTCGGGCGTGAAACGTGTCAAGCGCAGATCGGAGTCGACAAAAACAGTCGCGATGGCCGCCGCCTTGGCCATACCGTCAAGATCGGCATTAAGCCGATTAAGAATTTCAATCTTCTCCTGGTTTTCCGCGTTAACGGTATAGAGTTCCTCATTGACCGATTGCAACTCCTCGTTGGAGCTTTGCAGCTCCTCATTCGAGGCCATGAGTTCCTCGTTGGTGGCCTGAAGTTCCTCGTTCGCGGTTTCCAGTTCCTCAATGGTGGCTTGGAGACTCTCGCGCGTGGCGGCCAACTCACGTTCGAGATTCTCTACCCGATCAGCGGTCTCGCGATCCAGGTTCATGGTCTCCATGCCACCAGCGGCAGCCGTGTTGGACACCTCTTGTAACTGCGGCTCGAACGACAGCAAGAGATAGGGCTCGCGCTGTTCGATCTCGACCTGACGCACAACCAGCCTTAAACGCTCGACCTCCCCATCGGACAGCTTCAAGTTCACGGTATCGGAACGCAAGGGCTCGCCAGCTCGAGAAACCTTATGTAGCAGGGCCTGGGCCACGGGCGCGATCTGTGGTGGCAAGAGCTTAGGCAAGTCCAGGGACACGGCCCCTTCGCTAAAGCGCAAATAACGTCCCACATCACCAAACACGTGTAGCAATTCGTTGTTGGCGTTCAGCAGCAAGGTATTGGGTGCGTAGCTACGCAACAGCAGGGTTTGTCCGGCGTCGATGGCGACGGCATCCGTCATGCCGCGACCCGGCTTGGCCACCGGCCGCGGCTTGCCGGCCATGGAGGAGAAGCGCCCCATGGACGCGGAGCTTGAGTCGAGCGGCAGGGACACATGCCGCAAAATACGGTAAATCTTGTGCTTGGAACTCACCGAGGTGAAATCCGACTGCAACCCGGCCAGGGTCTCGCTCGAACCCAGGAACAAAAAGCCCCCAGGCGCCAGGGCATATTGCAACCGCCGCAGGGCTCGCTCCTGTGCCTCGCTGCGGAAATAAATCAGCAGATTGCGGCAGGTGACCAGATCCATGCGGGTAAAGGGTGGGTCTTCGAGCAGATTGTGGCGCGCAAACACAATGCTCTGGCGGATTTCATTCTTCACCACGAAATGATTGCCGCGCTTGTAGAACCAGCGCTCTAGGCGCTCGGGCGAGACCTCGGCGGTGATCGCCTCGGAGAAAACCCCAGCACTGCCGACATCCACATTGTGCTGCTCGACATCGGTCGCGAACAGTTTAAAGTTTGGCCAGCGCTTATGGCGCTCGAACGCCTCGGCAAACAAAATGGCGATGGAGTAAGCCTCCTCGCCGGTGGAAGCACCAGGCACCCAGGCACGGATGGCCTGTGCTTCACCCCGCTCCCGCACGATGGTCTGGATGGCATTCTGTGCCAAAGTCTCGAAGGATTCCGGGTCGCGGAAAAAGTTGGTGACCGGTATCAACAACTCGCGACGCAAGGCGTTGAGTTCAGTGCGGTCGCCATCGAGCAGACGGGCGTAGTTTTCCAGGTCCGGCACATGGCGCACTTGCATGCGTCGCTCAATGCGGCGCATGACGGTGGCGGGTTTGTATTCACGAAAATTGATCCCGCCCTGGTGGTAGAGCAGGTGCATGGTCTCCTCGAGCGCGTTGTCCTTGTCGTAGCCGACCACCGGCCGAGTGCCACGGATATTGATACGCGAAACCTGGCTGATATGATCAAGAACGCGCGGGCCGAGCTCCTCCGGCGGCAGGATGGCGTCGACCAGGCCGGTGGCGATGGCACTGCGGGGCATGCCGTCGAACTTGGCCGTTTCAGGCTCCTGTGCCAGCAAAAAACCGCCCGCGTCATTAATGGCCACGGAACCCCGGGTGCCATCCGAGCCGGTGCCGGAGAGCACAACGGCAATGGCATATTTCCCGTGTTCCCGCGCCAAGGCGGTGAAGAAGAGATCGATCGGCAGGGTCAGGCCACGGGGGTTCTTGGGACTCAGGCGCAGTTCATTGTTGGTGATGCTCATCATGCTGGCGGGTGGAATCAGAAAAACCTTATCGGCCTCGATCTTCATCCCATCCTCAACCGTCACCACCGGCATCAATGTGTGCCGTGCGAGCAGATTCGCCATCATGCTCTTGTGATCGGGTGATAAATGCTGAATCACCACATAGGCAGCACCGGAGCGCTCCGGCAGTGCCTGAAAAAACCGCTCCAGCGCATCGAGCCCGCCAGCCGAGGCACCAACAGCAACGATATAGCGCCCCTTGACGCCATCCGGCACCATTGGTGCCGGCGGCAGATCCTGCTGATTTGGTTGACCTGGCGGATTTTGGGGATTTGGGAGACCCTGTTGATCAGTCATGGCTTGATCTGTGGCAGGCTCTTGATGAGTCGACATAGCTTTGCTGAACCTATACGCCTTGGCGCTGTGACGCACCCGTTCTAACAGTCGAAGTGCGGCGGCACCCCAGAGAATGAAGCTGCTGTTTTACCTTAGCCCTCATGGGGCATGACCACTCAGGACAATGAAGTGGCTATTTCACGGTAAGAACTCGCGTGCGGACCAGCGATGAGCTTAAGGATGTTGACCGCTGCCGCCAAGAAATCGCAAGACTGACGACCTGATCCCTGGCCGTTGATCAGCGAATCGGCCAAACATCATACTTCAGCTGACAACCGCTTGCTATCGGAATGAAGCTCGCGAACCGGCGCCATCGATTCGCCCCACCCGCAGGAATTACAAAATCCTCGTGGCGCTGGACAGGAACCCGGAATGGATCGGTATCGAGCACAATGGCCCACAGCGGCGCCACCAGCATATCCCATCGAGAATGCCGGCATCACGCATGCTCGCGACACTGACGCGCAGCAGATAGTCTCGGTTTCAGCCTGCGACTGCCGCACAGAAAAATTGAAGGCGATCCACATAACAGTCTACATAACTGACATCATCACCAGCGATCAAAACCAGATGAACAAGGCCAAACGCACTGAAATCTTCACCCGCCTGCGTGCGGCGAATCCAAAGCCCACCACGGAATTGATCTATCACTCTCCCTTTGAATTGCTGATCGCCGTGATCCTGTCCGCCCAGACCACGGACAAGAGCGTCAACAAAGCCACCGAAAAGCTCTTTACGCTGGCCAACACACCAAAAACCATGCTTGCACTTGGCGAAGCCGCCTTGAGCGAACACATCCGCACCATTGGTCTGTTCAATACCAAGGCCAAGAACATCATCAAAACCTGCGCCATCTTGACAGAAAGTCACCAGGGAGAAGTGCCACGCGAGCGCTCCGCACTCGAAGCACTGCCCGGCGTGGGACGAAAAACCGCCAACGTCATCCTCAATACCGCCTTCGGCGAGCCTACCATCGCCGTCGACACCCACATCTTTCGCGTCGCCAACCGCACCCGCATTGCCCAGGGCAAAACACCACTCGCGGTGGAACAGCAACTGCTGCGCCTGGTTCCTCGGGAATTCCTCAAAGATGCCCACCACTGGCTGATCCTGCACGGACGCTACACCTGCACCGCACGGCGCCCGCGTTGCACGCATTGTTTAATCGCGGACTTGTGTGAAAATCCGGGTCAAGAGCGCACCTAATGCCAGGCCAATATCCGATCCGGAAGGAAACACGCGAATTCTCATCGCGCCACCTCGTAGCACTCGCACACATAGACATCAAGTCCTGGCCGATCAAGAATAGTGATGTGCCCCCGGCTGTAGTGAATCAAGCTGGCTGTTGGTCCGTCTTTACGTCTTGGACCAGCAGCATAGGTAGGCACCGCTATGATGACAAGCGATCAGGACGCCGATATGGGTGATTGTGTGCTACAACGGGAAGATTAGTGATCTTCCATCTATTCAAGGAACACCACGGCTTGACACCCACCACCCTCGCCAATCGCATCAAGACTTGGGGTCTGGAACTCGGCTTTCAGCAAGTTGGCATCGCCGGCTGCGAGCTGAGCGGCCCCGAGACCTATTTGCGCGACTGGCTCGCACGGGGCTGGCATGGCGAGATGGACTACATGGCCCGTCATGGGCGTAAACGCAGCCGCCCGGGCGAACTGCTGCCGGGTACAATCAGAGTCATCTGCGCGCGCATGGACTACCTGCCAGAAGCGCTGGAGGACACCAAGGCCGCCTGTGACCATCCCATCCAGGCCTTTATTTCCCGTTACGCGCTCGGGCGCGATTACCACAAGCTGCTGCGCGCGCGACTCAAACAGCTCGCCCTGCGCATCGAGGCCGAGACTGGCCCCTTCCAGTGGCGCCCACTGGTCGACTCGGCGCCCGTGATGGAAAAGCCACTGGCACAAGCCGCGGGCCTGGGCTGGATTGGCAAGCACACCAACCTGATCCATCCGCGCGCCGGCTCCTGGTTTTTTCTGGGCGAGCTCTATGTCGATCTGCCGCTGCCCGTCAATCAACCCCTGCCCAGCCATTGCGGACGCTGCCAGGCCTGCATGGAGATCTGCCCCACCGGCGCCATCGTCAAGCCTTATGAATTGGATGCACGCCTGTGCATCTCCTATCTGACCATTGAGCTGGCCGGCGCCATTCCCGCGCCGCTGCGCCCATTGCTTGGCAACCGCATTTATGGCTGCGACGACTGCCAGCTCGTCTGCCCCTGGAACCGCTTCGCACGGCTGACGACGGAGGCCGACTTCCGTCCCCGCCAGGGTCTGGACACTGCCAGTCTGATCGTGCTCTTTGGCTGGGATGAAGCGGAATTTCTCAAGCGCACCGAGGGCAGCGCCATCCGCCGCATCGGCCATCAGCGCTGGCTGCGCAACATCGCCGTGGCACTGGGTAACGCCGCACCCTCCCCCGCCGTGCGCCAGGCGCTCCAAGCCCGCGGCGACCATCCAAGCGACCTGATCCGTGAGCATGTCCATTGGGCGCTGGCACAACAGCAGCAGCGGCGCGAGAATGAGGGCGCGCATGACAACATCCCCGCCGATCCATCACCCCAAAGGGAGCCCCGACCATGATCGATTTGCTCAGTCTCTCGCGCGCCGCGCGTCTGGCCGGCGTGAGCCGCGGCACCCTGCAAGCGCGCATCCGCCAGGGTGAAATCGAGACCTTCGAGGGTCAGGTGCGGGTGCAGGATCTCTTGCGCATCTACCCCAGCGTCAGCCTGGAACACAGCGGCATACTTGATCAGGTGCAGCAAATCCGGGACAACGCGGTGCCGCGCGACAATGATCAGGACCATCAATTACCCAGTCCCGAGGTGCTGCTCTCGCGCCTGCACGCGCTTAGCGATGCCCTCTCCGCGCAGGCCAATCGCGCCGATGGACTGCAGCGCTTGATTGCTGATTTGCGCACCCAATTGACCAAGGTCATCCCCGAGCGCGATACGCGCGAGCGTCTGCTCGGCTGGCTGGACGCGCAATGCGCCGCCCTGGCGGAAGCACCCGAGTCCGAGGCGCGCCGACGGCTGTTCGCGAAAGACAACCTCCTGCGCCTGATGTCGGCGAGCGTCAAGGTGATCCCGAGCGGGCATGAGTTCTTTGTCGAGGGCTCGGAGTCCATTCTCGGCGCGGCCGTGCGCGCGGGGCTGCGCATGAACTACGGTTGCGCCAACGGCAACTGCGGCTCTTGCAAGGCGCGGGTGGTATCAGGCGAGGTGTGGAAGCTGCGTGACCACGACTATGTGCTCGGCGCCCGCGAGCAACAGCTGGGTTACCTGCTCGCCTGCTGCCACACGGCAGTCACCGACCTGGTGCTGG
The DNA here is from genome assembly GCF_036208045.1 of Thiorhodovibrio winogradskyi. NCBI lineage: Bacteria > Pseudomonadati > Pseudomonadota > Gammaproteobacteria > Chromatiales > Chromatiaceae > Thiorhodovibrio > Thiorhodovibrio winogradskyi. Next base: position 3,873,236 of record NZ_CP121472.1, read on the forward strand.
AAGCCGCCGAGGCACATTCGAGCGCGGATTTACCCGAGCAGGAAATCCGCGCCCAAATCCGCAACCTCGAGCCCCAGAACCCCGATCTCATACTGCTGCAGGTGCAAGCGCCCCGCACCCAGACGCTGCGCTTCATGGCCGGGCAGTCCGCGCGGCTGCGTCTTGAGGACGGCACCGAAACCGAACTGCCCATCGCCAGTTGCCCATGCAACGGGCGTCATCTCTACTTCTACGTTCGCCGGGGTCGCGATGCCTTCAGCGATGCCGTCTTCAGTCGCCCACTCAGTCGGGTGCCCGTGCTGATCAAGGGACCCCATGGCGATTTCGTGCTGCGTGAGGCTGATTCATCTCCGGCGGTCTTCATCGCTTTTGGCGACGGCATTGCTCCGATCAAGAGTCTGATCGAGCACGCCGTTTCCATCGACACCGCCGCTAGCCTGCATCTGTACTGGTCGACCCCGGGCACCGAGGGTTTTTATCTCGAAGGCTGGTGCCGCGCGCTGAAGGACGCGCTGGATCACTTTTTCTTCACCCCACTGATCAACGCCAACCCCAAGGACCTCCAGGCCTTGATCCAGGCCGACCTGCCGGAGCCCGGCAACGCCAGCTACTACCTGGCCGGCACCTCGCAGCAACTCGCAGCCATGGTGCAAGCCATGCAAAGGCTCGGGATAACGGATGATCGGGTCACCACCTGGAAATAGGGGACGAACCTGATAAAAGCTGTCAACATAGATCTAAAAAAACAATTATTTGTACAGCGATTCCAAATTTCATTTCCAGCGCCCTGTTGTTGGCCCGGTCATCAATAGACACGCCAGCTTGGCGCGTCATGAAGCGGCTGGAAGCCGCTTCTACACCAGATGCAACACCCAAATTTTTCATTGCTGATCCTTTCGTAATCTTTTGAGCTGGAGCTTGTTTGCATTATGCCCGCCACCCTCCGCCATCTCTTTCTCGCCAGCCTGTGGCGGCGGCGACTGCCGACGGTGCTCTCGGTACTCGCCATTGCCCTGGGTGTGGCGCTGGGGCTGGCGGTGCAGTTGATTCACCGTGGCGCCTTGGATGAATTCGAGCGCGGCGTGCGACTACTGAACGGCCAGGCCGATCTCCAGGTGCTGGCCGGCGCGAGTGGCTTCGATGATCGGCTGTTTGCCGAGATCGCCCAACTGCCCGAGGTGGCCGCCGCCAGCCCGGTTTTGGAGGTGCGCGCGCGCCGGCCCGGGCGTTCATCGGAGCGCGACAGCCTGCGGATTCTGGGAGTTGATGTGCTGCGACTCGCGGCGGTGAATCCAGCCTTGATGCCGGTACCCGGACCAGCGCCAGAATCGGCGCCAGACCCGGCACCGGATCAGGTATCGGATCAGGCATCGGATCTGGCATCGGCCAGCGCGAACGCGGACACCAGGGAAGCCGATCCAGACCTGCTCGCCACCCTGCGCGAGGATGCGCTCTTCCTCAGCCCGGCCGCCGCCGAAAGGCTGGAGCTCCAGCCCGGCGACACCCTGACTCTGCAGGCTGGCACCGAGGAGCGCGACTTGCGCATCGCCGGGACCCTCCCCTCCGCCGGTGTCGGGCAGGAAGTGGCGGTGATGGACATCGCCGGCGCCCAACGTCAGTTCGCGCGCCTTGGGGTCCTGACCCGGGTCGATCTGCGCCTGCGCCAGGATCTGCCCCCGGCGCGAGCGCGCGAGGCCATCGGCGCGCGCCTGCCACCCGGGCTCACAGTTCTGCCCCCGGAGGAGGCCGCGGCGGAATCCCTGGGACTGACACGCGCCTACCGCGTCAATCTCACCATGCTCGCCACCATCGCGCTGCTGACCGGTGGATTTCTGGTCTTCTCCACTCAGTGGCTGGCAGTGGTGCGCCGCCGTCGGGAGCTGGCCTTTCTGCGCGCGCTTGGGCTGACGCGCGCCGAGTTGTGGCGCGGACTGCTGGCCGAGGGCGCGCTGCTCGGGCTGCTCGGCGGCCTGATCGGAGCCCTGCTGGCTTATCTGCTTGCCGCCCTGGCATTCGCCGCGGTGGGCGGCGATCTGGGTGCCGGCTTCTTCCGTGGCCTGAATCCGCGTTTAAGCTGGCAATGGTTGGCCACCCTGTTTTACCTGGCCCTGGGCCTGGCCGCTGGGCTGGCCGGCGCCTGGTTGCCAGCGCGCGAAGCGGCCCAGGCCGCGCCTGCCCAGGCGCTCAAGGCCGGAGACGAGGCCGCCGCCTTCCGCGCACGCGCGCGCTGGGGCTGGACCAGCGCCGCCGCCTTGCTTGCCGCCGCGCTCTGCACCCTGCCGCCACTGTGGGGGATTCCGGTCTTCGGCTATGCGGCAGTCCTGCTGATTCTGCTCACCGCGCTGCTGGCCCTGCCCGGCGTCACCCGCTTGATTGGCTGGCCGCGCCTTGGACTCGCGTGGATCAGCGGTCCGCTGCCCAGACTGGCGCAAGCACGTTTGACCGCCGCCCCCGGGCAGACGGTGGTGGCCGGCGCCGGCGTGGTGGCAAGCGTCGCCCTGGCCGCCTCCATGGCGGTGATGGTCGATTCCTTTCGCGGTTCGGTGGATGACTGGCTCACACGCATGTTGCCAGCGGATCTGTATCTGCGCGCGTCCGATTCGAGCGCCAGTGGCTTTCTCAGCCCCGGGCAGGTCGAGCAGGTGCGCGCCCTGCCCGGGGTGCGAGACATCTACCCGGTGCGCTTTGACAGCCTGCGGCTCGATGCCGCGCGCCCGGCGGTCAGCCTGATCGCCCGCCGGGTGGACGGAGCTGGCGGCTTGCCACTGGTCGCGGGCGACCTGCAAGGGCCAGAAACAGGCGAGGCACCGGCCTGGATCTCCGAGGCCCTGGCCGACCAATGGCGCCTGGGCGTCAATGACCGGCTGGAACTGCCCCTGGGCGGAAAGCCTCGCCCCTTTGTCATCGCCGGCATCTGGCGCGACTATGCCCGCGCGCAAGGCTCGGTCGTCATCCGCATGGACCATTACCGCGCCCTGAGCGGCGACCCACTGACCAATGATCTGGGCCTGATGCTGCTGCCCGACGCCGATCCGGAGGCACTGATGCGGGCGATTCGCGACACCCTGGGCGAGTCGCTCAGCGAGATGATTCTGCCCAATGACCTGCGCGCCATGATATTGACCATTTTCGACCGCACCTTTCTCGTGACCTATTTAATGGAAGGAGTCGCGGTGCTGATTGGCCTGTTCGGCATTGCCACCACTTTCGCGGCCCTGGCCAGCAGCCGGCGGCGGGAATTCGGCATCCTGCGCCATCTGGGACTGCGCCGGCGCGACATCGGCCGACTGCTGGGGCTGGAGGCCGCGCTCGCCGCCCTGCTCGCGGTGGTGGTTGGACTGGTCGCTGGTGGCGCCATCGCCTGGGTGCTGATCGAGGTCATCAACCGCCAAAGCTTCCACTGGAGCATGGAACTGGCGGTTCCGGTGGGACTGCTGAGCCTGTTTGCCGCCGCCATGATCCTGCTCGCCGCCGCGGCGGCGCGCTTCGCCGGCGCCCGGGCCATGCGACAGGACGCGGTGCTGGCCGTGCGGGAGGATTGGTGATGCTGGGTATGCCCTCTTCAGTCGGCATGAGGCAGCGAGCACGCACCTTGCTCGCGGCGCTCTGCCTGCCCCTGCTGCCGCTGCTGCTGTTCCCCATGCCAACACCGGCAAGCGAGCCTGTGGACTTCACCCCCGTCACGCCAGAACGCGAACTCCGCTTCCCGCGTGACTTTGGCGCGCATCCGGACTATCGCACCGAATGGTGGTACATCACCGGCTGGCTGACCGACAACCATGGCCGCGAACGCGGCTTTCAAGTCACCTTCTTCCGCTCCGCGACCGGCATTGGCGCCGACAATCCCAGCCGCTTCGCGCCCCGGCAACTGATCCTGGCCCATGCCGCCCTGGCTGATCCAGACACCGGCCATTTGCTGCACGATGAGCGCGCCACGCGCGAACTCCCGCCACTGGCCGGACTCTCCCGCGAAGATACCCACGCATGGATCGGCGACTGGCTGCTCAAGCGCGATCCGGATGGTTATCGCACCCGCGTCGACAGCGAGGACTTTGGCTTTGACCTGCATCTGGTGCCACCCGCCCCGCCAGTGCTCAATGGCCAGGCCGGCTTCAGCCAGAAAAGCCCGGATCCCAAGGATGCCAGTTATTACTACAGTCGCCCGCGACTTGAGGTAGCCGGCAGCCTGCGCCTCGGCGACCAGAGCCTGAAGGTCAGCGGCCAAGCTTGGCTGGATCATGAATGGTCAACCGCCTACCTGCCAGAGCAGGCGGCCGGCTGGGACTGGATCGGGATCAACCTGCACGACGGCGGCTCGCTGATGGCCTATCGCATGCGCCACGCCGATGGCTCCACGCTCTGGGCCGGCGGCAGTCTCATTCCCCCAGGCACCCGCCCGGGCCAGCCAGCGCGTATTCTGAGGCCGGACGAAATCCAGTTCACCCCAGAGCGCTTCTGGCAGTCGCCACGCACCGGCACCCAGTACCCCGTCGAATGGACTCTCGAACTCCCCGGCCAGCGCCTGCGACTGGTCCCGCTGATGGACGATCAGGAACTCGACGCCCGCCGCTCCACTCAGACTATCTACTGGGAAGGCGCGGTGCGCGTGTTTGAGGAACCCATCCAGGCCACCAACACAAAAGCCACCAACATCGGCCGTGGCTATCTGGAAATGACGGGCTACTGGCGGCGACAGACGGCCTTGTCGTCCCCCTGATATCCGGTGCTACCGCCCGCTCACAGCAGCCAGTGGCGCGAGCCGACCCACCGACCGACCACTGACCAACCAGTGTTCCTTCCTATAATGCTGGTGTATTCTGTGACGTAAATCCGCGCGAGTGTTATTCTTAAAGGCAGAAATACGGTTCGCGACAGTGCTCTGAGTCTAGTCCAAGTTTTCCCCCCAATTTTTCCCCCCAATTTTTCCCCCAAATTTTTCCCCCAAATTTTCCCCCAAGCTTTTCCCAAGCTTTCCGGGCTCGGCCTTGCGCTGACCCAAAGGCCAGCCATCGACCTGCCGATAACCGCGACCACCATGCCCCATCGATCCTCCCTCCCTCCTCGACCCTTGATCATTCCCGAACACCTTTATGGTCGCGACAGCGAGCGTGGCGTCCTGCTTGACGCCTTTGCGCGAATCGCACAAGGCACCGGGGAGATACTCCTGGTCCCGGGTCCGTCCGGGGTGGGCAAAACAGCGCTTGTCCAACAGCTCAAACAACCCGTGCTGGCCAGCAACGGGCGATTCTGCGCAGGCAAATTCAGTCAGTACCAACAGGGTGTGCCCCATCTGGCCATGCGTCAGGCGCTCGCCAGCCTGGGCCGGTCACTAACCGAAGACAATAGCAGCGGAGTGGATTGGCCGGCACGACTACAGGCCGCTGTGGGCGATTTCGGGCATCTGCTCACCGGCCTTGCACCCGAGCTTACGCCTCTGCTCGGCACACCAGCGCCACCGCCGGATATCAGTCCGTTGGAAGCACGCCACCGTTTCGCGACCGTGCTGCGGCGGTTTCTTGCGCCCCTGTGCCAACCGGAACATCCACTGGTCATTTTCATCGACGACTGGCAGTGGGCGGACGCGGCCTCCCTCGCCGTGCTTGAATCACTCGAGATCGGCACCACACTGCGCTATCTGCTGCTGATTGCCGCCTACCGCGATGACGAAGTGGATGAGGCCCATCCCTTTCGCGCCACCCTGGGCAGTCTGAAACACCAACATCGGCCCATCAAGACGCTGGCGGTACGACCCCTTGGATTATCGGCCCAGCAGGATTTTCTGCTTGCCACCCTCGAGCCGACACTGGCCGAACCGGCCGAACTGGCCCACATGATGCATCGGCATACCCAGGGCAACCCCCTGTTCATGCGTGCCTTCCTTGGTTTTATCCATGAGGCGGGTCTACTGGCCTTCGACCCTGACCAGCAGCGCTGGCAGTGGTCGCCCGAGGACTTCGATGCCATGGCGCTGGAAGGCGATGTGGTGGAATTCCTCGCCCACCGCTTTCGTCAGCTTGCTCCTGCGCAGCGCGCACTCCTGGTGCGGGCTGCCTGCCTGGGCAATCGCTTTGCCCTTGCCGATCTTGCTCTGCTCAGTGGTCGTCCGGCAAGCCAGTGTCTTGACTTGCTGCGCGAGGAAATCGACGCCGGCTTGCTGTTGCTCACGGACAGCCGCGGCGACAGTGATGAGATAACAGATCCCGCACATGGCAAAGAGGCCGACTACTGGGTGCGTTTTGTCCATGACCGGGTACAGCAAGCCGCACATGGACTCATCGACCCGGCCAGCCTCAGGGCGACCAAGCTCGACATTGGGCGCACCCTGCTGCGCGAGCTACCCCCGACGGTGGTGACCGAGCGCCTATTCGAATTGGCTGAGCTGTTAGACGCCGGCCAGGAGCTGATCGAGAATCGCGACGAGAAGCTACGGCTACTAGAGCTGAACCTTGCAACCGCGCGCCAGGCACGGGCTGCCACCGCCTACCGTGGCGCACTGCGTTATCACCGCGCGGCGGCCGCCTTGCTTGAAGAGGAGGCCTTTGCCGACTGGGTATGGCACAACCACCATCAAACGGCCATGGATTTGTCGCAAGACTGGGCGGGCAGCGAGTTCCTCGAGGGTGATCACGCCTTGGCCGAGCGCTTGCTGCGGCAGGCCGCCGAACGTGCCGGCAGCGCCCTGGAACGGGCCCAAGTGCTCAATGGACTCATCGTCCAATACACCCTTCAGGCGCGCTATGCGGATGCCATCGCGGCCGGCCGCGAAGCCCTGGCCGCGCTCGGCGTCAGCCTGCCAGCCGCCGACTTCGAGGCGGCGCGGGATGCCGAGATTGCGCGGGTGCGCGCCACCCTGGCCGAGCAACTGGCGGGTCAACCCATCGCCACCCTGGCTGAACGCGCGCCGATGACCGACTCGACCCAAGGCATGGTCGGCTGCCTGCTGATCGCCATGGGCCCGCCTTGCTACCGCGCTCATCAGCGACTGTGGTCTGTCATCGTGCCCATGGTGGTCAACCTGACCCTGCGTCATGGCAACCTACCGCAGATTGGCTATAGCCACACCGCTTTCGCCGGCCTGATGATCTGGGTGGAGGATGATTTCGCCACCGCCCGGGCCTTCAGCGACCTGGCCGAGCAACTCATGGGCCAGCACTTTCAGGCCCCCTCGGACCAGAGTGTCTTTCGGCTGATGATCGGCAGCTCGGCGCGCTTTTGGTTCGAGCACCTTGAGCGCAGCAGCGCCGACTATGCACAAGCCTATGATATCGGTCTGCGCGCCGGCAATCTGCAATACGCCGCTTATGCCTTTGGGCACAGGATGTATTGCCGGTTTTTCCAGGGGATAGAACTGACCACCCTGCGTGAAGAAACCGAGGAGTCGCTTAAGTTCAGCCGCACCCGCTTCAATCAGTGGGCGATCGACCTGCTCGAGGGTGGACTGTTGATCATCGACAGCCTGAGCAAGATCGACACGGAGCAAGCCAGGCGCACAAGCGCGGAGAACGACTGGCTAGAGCGAGTCACCGCGCACGACAACCCCCAAGTCCTATGCATTTACCGCATTCTTAAAAGCTTCACTCTGTTGCTGCTTGGCCGCCACGCGGACGCCCTGACCGTCGCCGAGGAGGTGGAACCCGCGCTTTACATGGTCGGCACCCAGGGACTCTTGCCCTGGCCCATGCATCTGTACTCACGCTTTCTGACCCTGAGCGCGCTCTACCCCTGGGTCGACCCAGCCCGCCAGCATCGGTGGAACGACGAACTCATCACAATACTGGGCCGGCTGCAGCGCTGGGGCGCGCAAAACCCCGCGAATTTTTCCCCCATGACCACCCTGGCGGAGGCAGAACTGGCGCGTCTGCACGGCGATGCCCCGCGAGCCATGCACAAATACGTGACCGCCACCGGTCTGGCACAGGCCGGACGTTTTTTGCATTGGGAAGGGTTTATCGCCGAACGCGCGGCCTGGTTCTGGGAGTCCCAGGACAACGACAGAGTCGCCCAGGGCTGCTGGCAGCAAGCCTATGATGCCTTTGCTCGTTGGGGCGCGAAGGCCAAGCTCCAGGCAATGGAGATCCATTATCGCGACTGGATCTCGGCGCGACTGCCACCGACTGGTGGCAACCCCGAGACCGAGCAAATGCGCGCGGCCGTGGTGGAGCGGCAAATCAAACTGCTGCGATTGCAGTCCGCGCAGACACAGGAGACCGGGCTGCGCTACCAGGCCGAGCGTCAAGCCGCGGAACTGGCCGAGGCAACCCTACGCCTACGCGAGGAAGTCGCGCAGCGCAAGGCCGCGGAAGCTGAGCTGCGCGAGAGCGAGGCGCGCTTTCGCCTCACCTTCGATGAGTCGCCGGTTGGTGCCGGCATCGTCTCGCTCGATCTGCGTTATCAGCGCGCCAATGCCGCCATGTGCCGCTTTCTTGGCTACACCCAAGCACAGATGCGGAACATGAGCGTTGCCGACATCACCTATCCCGACGATCTCGCCGGAACGCGCGACCTAGCCGCCAAACTGCTGACCGGCGAGATCGCCGAAACCCACCTCGACAAGCGCTATCTGCGCGCTGACCGGACCTCGGTCTGGGGCCGTCTGTCGGTCAGTCTGATCCGCGACAACCAGGGCCAACCGCTGTACTTCTTGACCCTGGTCGAGGACATCACCAAAGCCAAGGCCACCGAGCAGGCGCTGCGACGCGCCAGCGAGGAAGCGCAGGCGGCGAGTCGCGCCAAAAGCGAGTTCCTGGCCAACATGAGCCACGAGATCCGCACACCCCTCAATGGCGTGCTCGGCATGCTGCAATTGCTTGAGGAAACCCGGCTGACCAAGGAACAGGGCGAATACACCTGCACCGCGCTCAGCTGCTCCAAGCGTCTGGAAGCGCTGCTGACAGACATTCTCGATCTATCACGCATCGAGGCCGGCAAGCTGAGTCTGACGCCAGCGCCCTTGCGGCTCGCGGATCTGCGCGAAGCGGTGATGGACATCTTCAGCCTGGCCGCCACCGAGAAAGGACTGACTCTTGCCATCGAGATTCTGCCAGGCTTGCCGGAACGGATCCTCGGCGACGAGTTGCGCTTGCGCCAGGTGCTGCTCAATCTGGTCGGCAACGCCATTAAATACTCCGATGGCGGGCAGGTTTCCGTGACCCTAAGCCCCTTTCTCGCGACTGACTCGGCACCGGCGCGCATCGCCTTTGAGGTGCGCGACACCGGCCGCGGGATTCCGCCCGAGGACATCGAGCGGGTCTTTCAGCCCTTTTTCCAATCTTCGCCCAAGCCAGGATCAGTCTCGCAGGGCGCGGGGCTTGGCCTGTCCATTGTGCAGCGCCTGCTCGGACTCATGGATGGCCACATTGAGGTTAAAAGCACCCTTGGATTTGGCACCACCGTGCGCTTCACACTGCCATTGCAGGCTGTCAACTCACAGACCACTCCCCTGCTGGCCGCAAGCGAGAATGTGGTCGTGGAGACCAAGCGCGCATCCCTGCATCTGCTGGTAGTCGACGATGAGCCAACCAATCTGCTGGTCGCGCGACGCCTGCTCGAGAAATCCGGTCACCGCGTCCAGTGCGCCAACAATGGCCTGGAAGCGCTCGAGGCGCTGCGCGGCACCGCCTTCGATGCCTTATTGATGGATGTCCAAATGCCGGGCATGAACGGACTCGAGACCACCCAAGCGATCCGCGACGGAGCCGCTGGAGCGGAACGCGCGCGCGTCCCCATCATCGCCATGACCGCCCATGCCATGCGCGGAGACGAGGAGCGTTTTTTGGCACAAGGCATGGATGCCTATGCCTCCAAGCCAATCGACCGGCTCGAACTGCTGGCGACCATCGAACGGATTCAAGGCCTCGGCTGACCGCCGCGACGCACCGCACAGCTGTGCTGTTCGCGCCCTTTGCCCGAGCCATTTGCCCGCGGCCAAGCGCAAACGACATCTTGATACAAATGACGGGGCGCGCTATAACTTTGCGCGGGACCCGGTCCCTGTCGATCACTCCAGTCGATCATGTCAGTCGATGCGGGCTCCCGTCGTTTATCCGTTCACCGTTGAGGGTTAGATCATGACCAATAGACTCAAGCCCAACAAACTCAAATTCGGTTTAGCGGCAGCCCTGATCGCCGGCGCGGGCGCTCTCGCCAGCCTGCCAGCGCAGGCCTTTTGGTGGCCCTGGTCGGGCGGCCCCTGGGGCGGAAATCCCTGGTATGGCGGCTATTACCCCTACCATGGCGGTTACTATCCGTACTACGGCGGTTACTATCCGTACCATGGTGGTTATGCTCCTTACCATGGCTACCCCTATGGTGGCTATGGCTATCCTTACGGGGGCTATTACTACCCCTATCAGAGCGCACCGGCACAGTCCTCGTCCGATAGCTGATCGCGACCGGACACTAGTTGCCTAATCAAATGATGGTCCGTCTAGCGACGGACCATCGGAGCAAGAATGTCGCAATTTCTCTGGGCCCTGTTGCTAAGCCTCTATGTGCTGGGCATTCTGTTCCTGACCCGCCTGCCCTACCGCTGGATGCTCGCGCGCGGCATGGAGCCAATTCGCGCCGTCTACTACAACCGCAAAATTGTTCACATGGCCGCTGGGGGCGTCGGCTCGCTCGCGGTCCCCTTGGTATTCACCAGCCCCTGGCTGCCATTGATTTCAGGGCTTTTGCTGACGGCCTTGACTTGGGCCACGCATCAGAGCGGCTGGCGCTTCTACTGGTTTCAGACACCAGAAAATCGCAACGACGTGAAGTTCGCCCTGATGTGGGCGCTGTCGGTCTCCGCGCTCTGGTGGCTGCTCAATGACCCCTGGCTCGCCATTGTGCCGGCGCTCTACATGGCCTTTGGCGACGGGGTGACCGGCATCGCGCGCAATGCGCTGATTCGCCGGCGCTCGAAAAACCTCATCGGCAATGTATTCATGCTGCTTGTGTGCCTACCGATCGGCTATGCGGCGGGACTTCATGCTCAGCCGGCCATGCCGCTGTGGGGGGTGCTCTCGGCGCTGGTGGCCACTGCTGTAGAGCCGTTTGAATTCGGGCCAATTGACGACAACGTGCTAATTACCGTCGCCAGCAGCCTAACCCTGCTGCTGGGTCTATGGCTAGGACCGCTCTATTAATGACGCGCCTTCTCCGTGCCGCGGCAGCCCGGGAGCATCAGTCGTAGTCCTCATCCTTCCACCGACGCAGCGCGGCAAAGACCTCGGTTGGGCCATTGAGCTGGTGGCCGGCCGCGCGCTCGGCGGCGGCGATGACACCGGGCTGATCGACGCGCAGGAAGGGATTGGTCTTAAGCTCCACGGCCAGGCTGGACGGCACTGTGGGCTGTTGAGCTGCGCGCAGCCGCTCGGCCTCCGTGGCGCGCTCGGCCAGTGCCGGATTTTCAGGCTCCACCCAGCGCGCGAAACCTAGGTTCTCGAGTGTATATTCATGCGCGCAATAGCAGAGGGTCTCGGGGGCCAGTGCGGCAATTCGACGCAGCGAAGCGGCCAGTTGTTCGGGCGTTCCGTCGAACACCCGCCCGCAACCAACACTGAAGAGGGTATCACCACAGAACAGCGCCGGCTGATCCGCGTCGACCCTGAGATAAGCAATGTGGCTGGAGGTATGCCCAGGCACCGCCAGCACCTGGAGGTCAAACTCCAGACCCGGCAGTCTGAAGCGCTCGCCCTCGCCCAGGCGCCGCGTCGCGCCCGGAATGCGCGGATCTTCTGGCGCCAACACCTCGGCGCGCGGCCAGGCCGACTGCAGCGCCGCCACCCCACCGATATGGTCGCGGTGATGGTGAGTGATCAGAATGGCCGCCAGCTCCAGCCGCCGCACGGCAAGAAAGTCCAGAACCGGCCGCGCATCGCCTGGATCGACCACGACAACTCGCGAGTCTTGCGGCTGATGCAACACCCAGATGTAGTTATCCGCGAAAGCCGGGATGGGCTCGATGTGCATTGGGGCTAAGCCTGCGCCTGTGCCAAGGCTGGTCGCGACTTTGGATTCAGCCCCAGATCCGCCATTTCACTCAGCACCGCATCGCGAATACCGGATGTATCCAAACCGCAAACATGGAGCTGCTCACCATGGCTGGCCTGCTCCTGACAGAAATCCGGCAGACCGAGATGCACGCAGCGCACCATCAGACCATGGGCGGACAAGAGCTCCGAGACCGCCGAGCCCGCGCCGCCAGCGATGACATTCTCCTCAATGGTGATCAGCAGTTGGTGTCGGTCGGCCAAATCCAGAATCAGGCGTTCATCGAGTGGCTTGACGAAGCGCATGTTGGCCACGGTGGCATTCAGCTCCTCCCCCACTTCCAACGCCGGGAAGACCCGACTGCCGAAGCCAAGCAAGGCCACCTGCTCACCCTGGTGCAACATCTCACCCTCGCCAATGGTCAACACAGGCGCGCTTGGGTCGATCTCCACCCCGGGCCCACAGCCGCGCGGGTAACGCACCATGGCCGGCCCCGGATGCTCAAGCGCGGTTTGCAGCATACGCCGGCATTCGTTTTCATCCGCCGGGGCCATGATGATCAGGTTGGGCAGAGGCCGGCTATAGCTCAAGTCGAAACTGCCGGCATGGGTCGCGCCATCGGCGCCAACCAAGCCGGCGCGATCAACCGCGAAGGTCACATCCAGCCCCTGCAGACAGACATCGTGCACGAGCTGATCATAGGCGCGCTGCAGAAAGGTTGAGTAAATGGCCACCACCGGCTTCATGCCCTCGCAGGCCATGCCGGCGGCCAGGGTCACGGCGTGCTGCTCGGCAATGCCAACGTCGAAGTAGCGCTCCGGGAAACGCTCGGAGAAAGCCACCATGCCCGAGCCCTCGCGCATGGCCGGGGTGATGGCCAGCAAGCGCGGCTCGATCTCGGCGGCCTCGCACAGCCAGTCGCCAAATATCTGCGTGTAGGTCTTGCCGCCGGCCTTCTTATGCATCCGCCCGGTTTTCGAGTCAAAGGGGGTGACGCCATGAAATTGCACCGGCTGCCCCTCGGCCGGCTCGTAGCCATGGCCTTTTTGTGTGGACACATGCAGAAAGCGCGGCCCGGGCATGGCTTTCATGTTGTTCAGCGTGGCAATGAGATCATCCATGTCATGGCCATCAATGGGCCCGATATAATTAAAGCCCATCTCCTCGAACATGGTGCTTGGCATCACCATGCCTTTCATGTGCTCTTCCCAGCGCCCGACCAGGTGGCGCAGATGCGGCATGCCGCGCAGCGCGCTCTTGCTGCCCTCGCGCACGCTGGTGTAGACCCGGCTTGAGAGCAGTCGCGAGAGATGCCGACTGATGGCGCCCACGGGCGGGGAGATGGACATCTCGTTGTCGTTGAGGATCACCAGCAAATCCGGATCGAGCGGGCCGCCGTGGTTCAAGGCCTCGAACGCCATGCCCGCGCCGAGCGAGCCATCACCAATCACCGCGATCACCTGCCGGCGCTCGCCCTTCACGCGCGCGGCGATGGACATGCCCAGCGCCGCGCTAATCGAGGTGCTGGAATGGCCGACGCCAAAGGTGTCGTAGCGGCTCTCGCTGCGCTTGGGGAAGCCGGACAAGCCGCCTTTCATACGCATGCGGTGCATGCGATCACGCCGCCCGGTGAGGATTTTGTGCGGATAAGCCTGATGCCCCACATCCCACACCAGGCGATCATGCGGAGTATCGAACACATGATGCAGCGCAATGGTCAGTTCCACCACACCCAAGCCAGCGGCCAGATGACCGCCGGTGCGCGAGACGCTGTCGATCAGGAAGCCGCGTAGTTCCGCGGCCAGTTGCTTGAGCTGCTCGCTCGACATCGACCGCAGATCGGCCGGGTCCTGAATTTGCGCAAGCAGCGGATAGGTCGCGAGGGCCGCGTCAGCGGCAGAGGCATCAGGCATGATTGTTAACCAGTCTGTCACAGGGCAATCGGCGATTTTAGTCCAAACCGCCGGCCCGCGCGCAATGCAATCTTGCCGCTCCGTCAGCTTACCCCCCGACATCCCGTCGCGGCCAGGTCGCATCTAACGTAAAAACCCTGAATAATCCGCGCCAACAGCCACAAGCCTCGGCGGCAATCCCCATGGGCAGGGGGTATAATGGCCAAAATTCGCACATCCATATCCACGATGAACTTCCACGATGACTTATCGCCATACTCAGGGTGAAAGCCACTCAACCAACAGATCAAATACTGAAAGAGCACTACTCGTCGAAGATAGCCGTTCACTGCGACAGTATCTCGCCGAGGCCATTCATGACATCGCCGATATTCAGGTGGCCAGCGCGGGCTCGCTTGAAGAGGCCCGCCGGCTGATTCGCGACCAGCCAAAAGAGTATTTCGTCGGCATTCTCGATCTCAACCTGCCGGATGCACCCGACGGCGAGGTTGTCGACCTGGTGGCGGAAGCGGGCATTCCCATTATCGTGCTGACCGGCTTCATGGACGACAGCCTGCGCGGGCGCATTCTCACCAAGCCCAATGTCATCGACTACGTACTCAAGACCAACCCGAGCGAGATCGACTATGTCGCCCGGCTGGTCAGGCGGGTTCATCGCAATCATCGGATCAAGGTGCTGATTGTCGATGACTCCAAGGGTTTTCGGTTGTACCTGAAAGAACTGCTGCGCACTCACCGCTATCAAACGATTGAAGCCGAGGACGGCGAAGAAGCCCTCAAGCTGCTGCATCAACATCTTGACATCCGTCTGATGCTGACGGACTTTCACATGCCCAAGATGGACGGTCAAACGCTGATCACCCAGGCGCGCCGTCATTTCGACCGCAATCAACTCGGCATCATTGGTTTTTCGGACCAAAGCGCGCCCATCACCTCGGCCAAGCTGCTCAAGGCCGGCGCCAATGACTTCATCGCCAAGCCTTTTTTGATCGAGGAGTTCTACTGCCGCATTACCCAGAATGTCGAAACCCTGGAGTTTATTCACCTCGTGCGCGATTCGGCCGTGCGCGATTTCCTCACCCAACTTCATAACCGGCGCTATCTGTTCGACGTCGGCACCAAGGCTTACGAGCAGGCCAAGGAGCGGGACTCAGGATTTGCGGCGGTGATCATCGATATCGACCACTTTAAGCAGGTTAATGACACACACGGGCATTTTATCGGCGACCGGGTGTTGCAGCGCGTTGCCACCGCCATGCGCAAGTCCGCGCACCAGGATGACCTGCTGGTTCGCTATGGCGGCGAGGAGTTCTGCCTGCTGATCCATGGCGAGCGTGCATCCGCACGGCTTGCCGAGGAACTCGAGCGCATTCGCTTTGCAATTGCCTCCCTTGAAATCCCGAACGGCAATGAGGTACTGCGGGTGACCGCCAGCCTAGGCGCGACCCTAAACAAAAGCAGCTCGCTCGCCGCCATGATCGATATCGCCGACGCCGCGCTCTATCTTGCCAAGACCGAGGGACGCAATCGGGTGCGCATTAGCTGAGAGGATCACTCACCGCCTCGGTATCCAGGCTATCAATCAACGCGATGACCGCCTCCCGCGCCTCGGCCAGGGGGACATCCAAGGCGGCCATATCGAGCCCGGTGTCCGGCGTCTGCTTGAACTCAACGGCCTGCACCGCTTCCTGTGCCGCGGCCAGACGCTCGGCCAGCGCCGCGAACCCCAGATTGGCCACCAAGCCTTTGAGCGCATGCAAACGACCTTGCATGCGCGGGATATCACGGTCGCGCCAGGCGCCAAGCAGCGCGTCCAAGTCTGCCCGGCAATCGCTGACGAAGGTGCGCAGCAGATCGGCCAGTCCCTCGGGATCATCCTCAAACAGGGACTCAAGCTCAGCCGGCAGGGCCTTAGGAACCGCACTCGAGCGGGGATCCTGCGCCGCCGACTCAGCCGCCGGCCCAGCCGCCGGCCCAGCGGCTGACGGCTCGACAGACAGACGCGGGCGCCGCTCGGCATCGTTCAGCCAGCGTCTGAGCGCACGCTCGAGCAGCTCCAAGCGAATGGGCTTGCTCAGGTAGTCGTCCATGCCAGCTTGCAGGCACTTCTCGCGATCTCCCTCCAGTGCCTGGGCGGTCATGGCCACAATGGGCGTGTTGCGGTTGAGATGGCCGGGCTCATCGCGGATGGCGACAGTGGCCTGATAGCCATCCATGCGCGGCATCTGCAGATCCATGAAAATCAGGTCGAAGACACAGGTGCGCGATAGCTCCAGCGCCTGCAAGCCATTGACCGCGGTCATCACCTCAATGCCGAAGCGCGACAGATAGGACACCGCCACCTTGCGATTGAACAAGCGATCTTCCGCCAGCAACACCCTGGCGCCGGCAAAGCGCGGCGACTGACTGACCACTTTGGAGCTGGCGGACAGGCTGACGGCATCGAGCGTCCCTTGGGGCAGCGTCAGCGCCTGGGTCATGGCACGCAGCAGTTGGCGATGCTTGACCGGCTTGATGAGTAAACTCCGCACGCCCAGGGTGCGCAGACGCGCGGCCTGACCGCGCACACTGGCCGATGCCAGCAGCAGAATATCGGGCGCGCCGCAGCGACCGTCCCCTTGGATGGCATGCGCTGTTTGTTCGCCATCCATGCCTGGCATCAGCAAATCGAGCAGCACCAGACGGAAGGGATCGCCGGCGTCATTGGCCTGTTGCAAATCCGCCAGCGCATCCGCCCCACCTGAGACAGCATGCGGTCTGCAGCCCCAGCCGTTCAGGGTCTTGACCAGCAGCCGCCGATTGGCACTGTTGTCATCCACCACCAAACAACGCAGGCCACGCAACTCCGGGGCGGTCAGGCTGGCACTGGGCACCGGACTGCTGGCGGGCTCCAGCGGCAGCAGAAAACTGAATTCGCTACCCTGCCCCAGCCTACTGGTCAGCTCAAGGCGCCCGCCCATCAGCTCGACCAACTGACGACTGATACTCAGGCCAAGACCGGTGCCACCGTATTCTCGAGTGACGCTGTTATCGGCCTGTTGAAAGGCCGAAAAAATGTTGGCCTGTTTCTCCGGCGCCACTCCTACCCCAGTATCCCGCACGGCAAAACGCAGCCATTTGACCCGCACCCCTGGCCCCGGCCGCACCGGGGGGTCATCGGGGCCGGGCTGCTCGGATGCCGGCTCCACGCTCAGCACCACCTCGCCGCTGGCGGTGAATTTGATGGCATTGCCAAGCAGATTAATCAGCACCTGGCGTAAGCGCTGGGTGTCACCTTTGAGGCCAAGAGGCACCCGTGGATCAATAAACTCAATCAGCTCCAGCTCTTTTTCGGCGGCGCGCAAGGCAAAGCCATCGAGCACTTCCTCGAACAGCACGCTGAGGTCGAAATCAATAGGATCGAGCATGACCCGATGCGCTTCGAGCTTGGAGAAATCGAGAATGTCGTCGATCAAAGCCAGCAGCGCCTCGGCCGCGGCATCGACGATTTCAAGATTTTCGCGCTGCTCGGTATCGAGCCGACTGTCAAGCGTGAGCTTGGTCATGCCGAGAATGGAATTCATCGGCGTGCGAATCTCGTGACTCATCTTAGCCAGGAATTCGCTCTTGGCGAGCGCCGCGGATTCAGCTTCCTCCTTGGCCAGCCGCAGTGCCTGCTCGGTCTCCTTTAGGGGCGTGATGTCGACGAAGCTCTCAATCAGCAGGTTGCTATCCTGCAATTTGAGCGGGGCCAGACTTTTGAGCACACTGACTTGAGTGCCATCGGCGCGCACGAAAACCGCCTCTTGATTGGAGATCGAGCGCCAGGTCTCGGGCGTCCCCGATTCAAAGGGACAGTGGTCCGGATTCAGGCAGAGATGATCGCTACAGAGAGTACCAATCAGCTCCTCGCGCACCAAACCCAGGATCCGCGCCGCCTGTTCGTTGGCATCAACCACCTCGCGCAGATCATGGTCAATCACCACAATGCCTGTCTGCACGGTATCAAGCACCGCGGCCAGACGCGCCTCCTGCGCGCGCGCCCGGTCCTCTGCCCGGCGACGCGCGTCGATATCGCTATGGGAGCCGGCCATGCGCAGCGGCCGTCCCTGCTCGTCGCGCACGCACAGCCCACGTCCGAGAATCCAACGCCAGGAGCCGTCCTTGCAGCGCATGCGAAATTCGGTCGCGAGCAGATCGGTCGCGCCCCGCAGATGCGCCTCGATGGCCGCGTTGGCTCCGGGCAGATCCTCTGGATGCACCCGCGCCGCCCACTCTTCAAAGCGGTTGGGAATTTCGGCATCGGCATAGCCGATGAGCTCTTTCCAGCGTGGCGAGAAATAAATGCGGTTGGTGGGAATATCCCAGTCCCAGATGCCCGCGTTGGAGCCGGCCACCGCCAGCGCGAAGCGTTCTTCGCTCGCGCGCAGCGCGCCCTCGGCGCGGGAGGTCCGGGAAATATCGTCGATGACCCAGATGACGCCCTCGGCACGATCAACGCCATTCAGCGGCCGACCCGAGAGCGCGGCTTGAAACACCTCGCCATTTGCGCGCTTGAGCTGATAGCGCACATCGGCCACGCCAGTGCTGTGGATACGTGAGAAGACTTCCTTGCCGAAGCGCTGAAAAGACGCAGGCGAGATGTGCAAAACTTCCACCGACTCACCCAGCAAGGCCGTGGCCTCATAGCCAAACAGCTTGCAGGCGCGCTCATTGATCTCGATGATGCGCCTGTCGCAATCCACCACGAAAATGCCGATCAGGCTGTTATTGAACACGAGATGATAAAGACTGTGTTCTTTTCTCGAGACGAGGGTATCAGACATCTCAGAGCCCATGGCGGTATGCTGCTGCTGTTTAGACTCGTGGGTTTTCAACCCTGGATTGCACGACCGCGGCCGGAGCGCTGCATGCCTCAATGCCGTGACCTGTCCTCCATGACCAAACCGGCGGCCAGTTGCTCCGCGCTCGGATATTCATCGGCCGACAGCGCCATCAGGCACCGCCCCTGGCCCTCGCGCTTGGCGCGATCCATTGCCTCGTCGGCGGCTCGCAGCATGTCATCGACACTGCCGGCATGCTCGGGAAACACCGCCACACCCACGCTTGCCGTGATTTCAGCCTCGCCGCTCGACAGGCGAATGGGCGCGGCCATAGCGCCGACCACCTTGCGCCCGAGCATCATGGCCGCCTCCACGCCGTTGACTTCCGAGAGGAGCACCGCGAACTCATCGCCCCCAACCCGGGCCACCGTATCGGAAGTGCGCAGGCTGTTGGTCAACATGCGCCCGACGCGAACCAGCAGTCGATCACCGTCGTTGTAGCCAAACTTTTCGTTCACCTCGCCGAAACCGTCGAGGTCAAGCAGAATCAGACCGTAGCGCCTTCGATACCTGGCCGAATGGAGATGAATGCGCTCGAGCCGATCAAAAAACAAGGCGCGGTTGGGCAACTCCGTCACAGGGTCGAAATTTGCCAACTCCTGCACGCGTTTCTGCTCCCGCCGCCATTTCACCCGCGCATCGGCGAAAAACCAGGCACCCACCGCCATGAGCACAAAGAAGGTCAGGGAAAAGAACCACAGACGTATCATATTGCCCCGATGCTCGGCCGCGGCGCCAGATGCACCTGATCCAATGGGCGCGCCAGGCCGCAATGCCAGGTCAGGCGCTGGCCCAGTCGCTGGCCCAGTACCGGTCGTGCCATGGTCCGCGACCTCCGCCCTACTCTGCTGAACCACTGCCGCCGTGTCCACCAACTCGGTGCGATAGAAAAGGTATGAGCCAAGGGCGGTCAATAAAGCAATGATCAAAATCAGGATGCCAAACAGCCTGATGAACTCCTGCCTGGAGTTCACTTTCTGCTCCTGCTGATGATCCGGTTTCATTGCCAGAACACTGTCGCCATTTAACATACGCTTGGATTCAGTTACGGCCATGGTGTTTCCCGTCCATTCCCTATACTCTTCGCTCGCTCGGTTTGCCACGCTTTGAGTCTAATGCAATTCGGTGTTTTGCACAGCCAAAACCCTGCAGCCAACCCTCGGTTTTGCCGGGCGCGGGGATTCATCAGTCCAGGCCCCGGGAGATCCGGACGCTGCCTCCCAAGATCAAGCCGCGGGCAGACCAGACAAGCAAAGGCCGAAAAAGCCAGGGAGCGGCTACGAGCAAATTGACAAGCTCGGCACCCGCCATTATGCTGCATCGTTTTCCGGGCGTAGCGCAGTCTGGTAGCGCACCACAATGGGGTTGTGGGGGTCGCAGGTTCAAATCCTGCCGCCCGGACCATCCGTTCTCATACCCCCTTTTCTCACCGCCGGTTATCAGTCTGACCGAATCCCCTGCTTTTCCTGGTGAGCGCCTATCTGGTGACCACGGCTCTGGTGATCACCTGTCTCGCGATCAGGCGCCCGGTTTATCCTGGCCCCATGATTATCGGGTCGAACACCTGCGGATACGCGGCCTGGTGCAAGGCGTCGGCTTTCGCCCGCACGTCTGGCATCTGGCAAACCGCCTGGGCTGCCTGGGCGACGTGCGCAACGACGGCGACGGCGTACTGATTCGCCTGTGGGCGCCGGACTCCACCACGGCCGATGCCTTCTGCCAGCGCCTGCGAACCGACATCCCGCCACTCGCGCGTATCGACGCACTTGAGCGCAACCCCCAGCCCGCAGAGAAAAGCCAACCGCCGCCGGCGGGCGAATTCCGCATTATTGCCAGCGCCACCACCGAGGTCCACACGGGCGTGGTGCCCGATGCCACCACCTGCCCGGCCTGTGCCACGGACATCGCCGCGCGGAGCAACCGACGCTACCGCTACCCCTTCACCAACTGCACCCATTGCGGCCCCAGGCTCAGCATTGTACGGGCCATTCCCTACGATAGAGCCAACACCAGCATGGCCCGCTTTCCGCTATGCCCGGATTGCCTGGCCGAATACAACAACCCCGCGGACCGCCGCTTTCATGCCCAGCCCAACGCCTGCCCGAGCTGCGGACCCAAGCTGTGGTTGGAAGACTCAGACGGCCAGAGGCTCGACCCGGCCGCTCTTGGCTGCCAGGACGCCATCGCCGCCGCCAGCGAGATGCTCGCAGGCGGGCGGATTCTCGCCATCAAGGGTATCGGCGGTTTTCACCTCGCCTGCGATGCCACCAATCACCAAGCCGTCGCGCGCCTGCGCCAGCGCAAGGCACGCGACGCCAAACCCTTCGCCCTGATGGCGCGCGATCTCGCTGTCATGCGTCGCTATTGCACCCTCAGCCCACAGGAAGCGGCCCTGCTCCAATCCCCAGCCGCGCCCATCGTGCTGCTTGAGGCTCGGCACCCAGCCCCCACCCGGGCGGCGCTCGCGCCTGGCATCGCCCCAGGGCAGGCCAGTCTCGGCTTCATGCTGCCCTACAGTCCACTGCATCTGTTGCTCCTCGCGCACTGGGAACAGCCGCTGGTCATGACCAGCGGCAATCGGAGCGATGAGCCCCAGGCCATTGACAATACCGAGGCCCGCACCCGCCTCGCGCCCCTGGCCGATGCCCTGCTGCTGCATGATCGCGACATCCTCAACCGGCTTGATGACTCGGTCGCGCGCGTCGATGCCGGACAGCCGCGTCTGCTGCGACGCGCGCGCGGCTTCGCGCCGGCCCCGCTGCTGGTGCCCGATGGATTTCATGACGCGCCACCCGTGCTGGCGCTGGGCGGGGAGCTGAAAAACACCTTCTGCCTGCTTGATGCGCCGCGACTGATTCTGTCACAACACCTCGGTGATCTCGACGAACCCGCGACCCTGCGCGCATTTGAACGCACCCTAAAACTCTACCGCGAACTTTTCCAGCACCAACCAAGCCGCATCGCCATCGACCGCCATCCGGACTATCGCGGCAGCACGCTTGGTCGTCGCCTGGCCGCCGAACTGGCGCTGCCGCTGATCGAGGTCCAACACCACCACGCCCACATCGCCGCCGTACTGGCCGACAACGCCTGGGCGCGCGACGCCGGCTCCGTCCTCGGGTTGGCGCTCGACGGCCTGGGCCATGGCAAGGACGGGACACTCTGGGGCGGCGAACTGCTGCGCGCGAACTATCAAGACTGCAGCCGCCTCGCCTGGCTGCGCCCCACGCCCCTGCCCGGTGGCGACCGCGCGGCCAAGGAGCCCTGGCGCAATCTGATCGCCCACATCCACACCGCCTTCGGCTGGGAACAAGCTTGCGCGCAATGGCCAGCGCTCAGGCGTCTTCCCGGTCTGGCCGAGGCACCCATCCCCGCGCTGCTGCGCATGCTGGACGCCGGCATCAACTCGCCCCGGAGTTCCTCGACCGGACGCCTGTTCGATGCCCTGGCCGCCGCCCTTGGCCTCCACACCAAAGAGATCGCTTACGAAGGCCAGGCGGCGATGGAACTCGAGGCACTGGCACGCACCGACTGGAACATCCCGGGCACAAAGGGCCAGTCGACCGGCGACGGCTATCCCTTTGCCCGCCTGCACACACCAGAGGGCATCCAGCTCGATCCCACGCCCATGTGGCAAGCCCTGCTCAATGACCTGAGCCATGGCGTCCCGCCCGCGCGCATCGCCGCGCGCTTTCACCAGGGTTTCGCCACCGCATTGACCGACCTGAGCCTGGATGTGGCGCGCGAACAGGGTCTCGACACCCTCGCCCTGTCCGGCGGCAGCTTCCAGAACCGCATTCTGCTCACATCCGTCATCCATCAGGCGGAAAGCGCTGGCTTGCGCGTTCTCTCCCATCACCAAGTCCCGGCCAACGACGGCGGCATCGCTCTGGGCCAGGCGCTGATCGCGGCCGCGACCAACCCGCTCACCACAAGCTGACAAAGCGGTTGCGCTCCACGGCCACAACTCTGCGACAATAGAGACTTGCGTGTCATGAAGCGGCTGGAAGCCGCTTCCACACCCCAGATACAGGCACATGTGGAATTGCCGCCGCTACGGAGGTTTTGGTCAAGGTCGCGATCCGGGACCCCAACAAACCAAAGGAATTTTCAGCTCCATGGATAACATCTTCACCCAGTTTCTTGCCATCGACCTGCCGTCGGAACTTCTGTGCGATGACGCCGGCAGCAACCCCGCCTTCAGCGTCACCCTGACCGCCAATGGCGCCATTCCCTTCCCGCAAGTCATCCTGCGTCAGCACGGGCGCGAACATCTGTTTCGCAACCAGCAAATCGTCTGGCTTACCGATGATCCCGAGCAAGGCTATCAATACCGCGCCGGAATCCCCGCCGGCCTGCTGAGCGAAGGCGAGGTCCAGGTGCAGATCGAAGGCTGCCGCCAGGCCAACTTCACCCGCGCCGGCGGCGATGACTGGATCAAGACCTTTCGTGCCCTGCAACTGGTGCGCGCGGCCGCGACTCCAGCGCCCGCCGCGCCCAACCCAGCAGCGGCCAGCCAGGTCGCCACCGCCCCGCGCATCAGCGCCGGCAAGGACCTGCCGAAACTCCACTTCGGCATCCACAAACACATGCATCAGCCCTACTACGATGCCGCCGATCCCGACTACTGGGATGGTGAAAAAGACGGCATCTTCGGCACCCGTGGCGGACCATACACGGACTTTGTCCCCGCCGCCATCCGCCAGTATGAAGACTCCGGACTGCCCCACGCCGGCCTGAGCTGCAGCTGGAGCGGCTCGCTGATCGAACAACTCGAGCGCTGTGCTGAAACCGGTCGCGCCGGTGGACGCTTTAGCGACTGGGCCATTAAACTGCGCCAGGTTGCCAGCCTGACCACCGCCAGCGGCAACCGCCGATTGGATCTTTGCGCCTTTGGCTTCTTCCACCCGCTGATGCCGCTGATCCCCGCGCGCAACATCGTGCGGCACATCCAGCAACACCGCGCACTCATCGCCCGTGTCTTCGGCGCCCCGGCCTCGGATAACCTGTTCCCGCCCGAAACCGCCTTTCATCCGCGCATCATCCCGGCGCTCAACCAGGCCGGCATTCGCGCCGTGATTTACGATTCCATCCATCGCTACCGCGCCTGCCGCGACTACCCCTACGGCGGCCCGACCGAGGGCATGCTACCGCCCAATCCGGCCGAGCAGAGCAATCCACCCGCCAGCGACTGGCTGCGCCTCGGCAATGTCTGGACCGGCTCGGAGATCGCGCCCAGCCTGCTCAAACCCGAGTATCTGGCCTACATCGACCCGGAAGGCGCCGAGCACAAAATCATCGGCGTGCCAGCGGAACGCTATATCGGCAACGAGGACGCGCGCGGCGGTTTCGGTGCCTTGCAATACCCGGATGTTTTTGGCCAGGTCCATGCCCAGCTTGAACGCCACGGCCAGTTCGACCCCAAGCACCCGCCTTTCTTCCTGCTGCATTCCGACGGCGACAACCACGGCGGCGGCGCCGAGAGCTACTACCGGCACAACACCGCCGCCCTGCTCGACTGGCTCAAGGGCGACCCGCGCTTCGAGCTGACCACCATCACCGACTACCTCGACCGCTTCCCGCCCGATCCGACCCAGGCGGTGCATCTGGAGCCCGGCTCCTGGAGTGGCGCCGACAATGGCGATCCGCAATTCATGAAGTGGTTCAGCCGCTATCGCGAGCCCTACTCGCCCGATCTCAACTCCTGGGCCGTGCTGACCGCCTTGCAAAACGCCGTGCATTCGCTCGAAGACAGCGAACCCGAGCACCCACTGCTGCCCAAGCTGGTGCGCCTGATGCTCACCGCCGAGGCGAGCGACTACTGGTACTGGACTGGCCAGAGCGTCTGGGACGGGCAGGTCACCCGCGCCGCCAACCAGGCCTGGTCCCTGGCCGGGACCGAGTTCCAGCGCATGGCCGACGCCAACAGCGACAAAACCGGCCCAACGCTCTTTCCGCCCTGGGTCACGCCCGAGAATCCCGGCGGCCAGCAATGGCGACCCAATGGACTCGAACCCGCCCCGCGCGAGGCGACTGTCCATTGCTTTGCCTATGATCTCTCCGGCATTGCCCGCATGACCCTGCATCTGCGGCCCGCCTCGGGTGACCAAAGCAGCGAGCAGCGCATCGAGATGACCGACCATGGTCCCTATCCGTGTGAAACCGGCGCGCGCGTCACCGCGCATTATTTCACCGCCGAGCTACCGCCCGGCCTGGGCGATATCCGCTATTTCCTGGTCGCCGAGGACAACAACGGCAATCCAAGCCGCGGCGCGCTTGAGCGAATTTTTCTGGGCTGAGCCGCCGCGCGCTTTGAGCATCGCCATGAAATTCTTCAACACCTAAGGCCCCATCCGCGCGCAGGAGCACTATCATCTGCCGCCGCTCGGGCGCTGGGACATGGATGAAATTCTGACCCTGATCGAGCGCAAGAAATACTTCCTGTTACACGCCCCACGCCAGACCGGCAAAACCACCTGTCTGCTGGCACTGATGGAGTATTTGAATCGCGAGGGGCGCTATCGTGCGCTCCATGCCAACATCGAGGCCGCGCGCGAGCAGATCGAACCCGCCATGGCGACCATTTGTGGCGTGCTCGGTCGGGCCGCGCGCCGTCACCTCGGCGATGCGGGGTTGCTCCAGTGGTC
The DNA here is from genome assembly GCF_036208045.1 of Thiorhodovibrio winogradskyi. Taxonomy (NCBI): domain Bacteria; kingdom Pseudomonadati; phylum Pseudomonadota; class Gammaproteobacteria; order Chromatiales; family Chromatiaceae; genus Thiorhodovibrio; species Thiorhodovibrio winogradskyi. The sequence goes on from NZ_CP121472.1 coordinate 3,898,631, forward strand.
CGAGCAACGCACCCCACAGCTACCCGCGGGGGACCGCCTTGGCGCGAACTCAACCCTGGCGCTCAAGCCCGGAGCGCCAGTCATCGACGAACAGCTCGATGGATTCGATGAAGTCGGGCTCATGCTCGCTGCGATTAATGGTGCAGTGCACCAGGACGCCAGGATTGGCGGAATCAGCCGGCTCGCAGGTCAGGGTCCAGGCCAGGGCGTTGGGGCAACCAGGCAGGGTGAAGCGCAGCCCGTCGCGAATGCACTCACGCCGCACGCGAAACTGGCCCCAGAGGCAGTAGATGTCACCCTGTTCACCGTCCCACCAGAGCACCCGGTCGATGGACGGGCACCAGGCAGCCAGCTCGGGGCCGCTCAGGCGTTGTTGCAGCGTCTCGGGTGTTAGATGACAGGCGGCTTTGGCGAAAAATTCCATATCAGGCTAACTCGGTAAACCAGGCCCGTCAGCCAAACACAGCCGCGATCTGCCGCTGGGCCTCCTCGGCCGCGACACGCGGATCAGCGGCATCGCGAATCGGCCGGCCGATAACGACATAATCCGCGCCATTACGAAAGGCCTGCTCGATATCCACCGTGCGCTTCTGATCATCGACCGGGCGATTGTCGACCGGGCGAATGCCAGGCGTCACCACCAGAAAATTCTCCCCCAACTCGGCACGCAAGCGCGGCGCCTCAAGCCCCGAGGAAATCACCCCATCACAGCCCAGACGCAACGCCTTGCGCGCGCGCGCGAGAACCAGCTCCTCGACATCGCAGACAAAGCCAAGGGCGTCGAGATCGGAGCGGTCGAGGCTGGTGAGCACGGTCACGGCGAGAATCTTCATGGTCTCGCCCTTCTCCCGCGCGGCGGCTTCGAGCATGGTGTCGTTGCCATGCACGGTGGCGAAATCCACCTGCCGCTCGCGCAGCCGCCGCACGGCGCGGGCGACGGTCTCGGGCACATCGAAGAATTTGAGATCGCAAAACACCCGCTTGCCCTCACCGCGCAGCCATTCGACCAGCTCGAAGTAGCCGCCGGCCATGAACAGCTCCAGCCCGATTTTGTAAAACCGGCAGGCGGGGCCGATGGCGCGCACCAACTCGCGCGCCGCCTCGGCGTCTGGCACATCCAGCGCCATGATCAGGCGCTCATCGGTGGGGATGGTTTTTGTTGAGAGATCGCTGTGCATGCTGGTGCCTGTGTTGAGTTGGTATGGGGTTCAAGCCAGTTGGTGATTTGGGTCAATCTGTATTTGGTGGACGCGCCCTTCGGCCTTTTCCAGCTTCGAAAACAAGCTATTAGCGCGTAGGGTGGATAAGCGGAGCGCATCCACCCGCGGAATATATCGGGATGGCATCTTTTTGGTGGATGCGCCCTTCGGGCTTATCCACCCTACGCCTGCAACGCATGCGCAAGCCGTTGCCAAGCGTCCTCCCCGCCCGGCAGACCAAAGCGCAGGCTTGCGGGCGCGTCGAAAAGCCGCGTCAGGATGCCCTGAGCCGCCAGTTGTCGCCAGCGTGTCTCGGCCCTGTCGGTGCATACCCAGGCAAAGAGCGCGCAACTGGCGGTTGGGGTCAGGCCGTGCTGATCAAGGAGATCGCATAGGCGCTGGCCAGACCGGGTCAGTTCAGCCCGGGTGTGCGCTTGCCAGGCACGATCCTCCAGCGCCCGCGTCGCCACCCAGCGCGCCGGGCCGCTGACAGACCACGGTCCAAGCAGCGCGCGCAGTGAGGCGAGCAGCGCGGGCTCCCCCAGCACGAAACCGACACGCGCCCCGGCCAGCCCGAAAAACTTGCCCAAGGAGCGCAGCACAATCAGCCCAGGGCGCGGGCCATGCGCCGCCAGGCTCTGACCGGGCGTGGCATCCATGAAGGCTTCATCGACCAGCAACCAGCCACCGCGCGCGGCCAGGCGCCGGTGCCAGTCGAGCAGTTGATCGGCAGGCAGGCGCAGCCCGCTCGGATTGTTGGGATGGATCAACACCAGCACCTCGCTATCGGCCAGGGCGGCATCGATGCGCGCCGCGATGGCGTCGGCAGGGCCAAGCGCATCAATCACGCTGACTAGATGCCCCGCGCCGCGCCAGGCAGCGGCGTGCTCGGCATAGCCGGGGGTCAGGACGGCCACACGCGAGCGCCCTTGCAACTGCTGGCGCAAGCGGGGCAGCACCTGAATGGCCGCCTGGGAACCCGCCACCGGCAACAGCGCGGCACCGCCATAGTAGGCACGCGCGGCGGTCTCCAGCCCATCGTCATCTTCCGGCAAGCGCTGCCAGCAGGACGCCGGCACCGCGGGCACGGGCCAACCGTTGGGGTTGACGCCAGTGGAGAGGTCGAGCCAGTCCGAGGCGGGAATGCCAAAGCGCGCCGCCGCCGCCAGCAAGCGCCCGCCATGGGCGAGCGCCGCACCTTCCCGCGCTGACGTCACAGCAACCGCCGACGACCCAAGATCCTTCAATTTCATGCGCGCCAGTATGCCGCCTCAGGCAGCAGCCGGCCAGCCATGGCCGCGAGCTTGAAGGGACATGGACCTCGGAAGCAGCTTCTCAGCCTGGTATTTTTTATTCCGACGCCCTGGAGCATCAGCTCTGGCATCAACTGGAACAAATCGAGAGGGGCAAGCACATGCGTTACCTCACCTCGGTGGAACGCCTTGGAATCGAAAAGGGCATGAAACAGGGCGCCGCGGGCGTGCTCTTGCGGCAACTTGATCGCCGTTTCGGCCCGCTGGATGACGCCACCCGCGCCGACATCGCCGCCGCCGATCCGGAGCTAATTCCTAGAATGGTCGGACCGCATCCTCGACGCCGAATCGCTCAAGGATGTGCTCCACTGACCAGCCCAACCCGAAAGACCAACCCCAAAGGTTTGACAGCCCGTGGCGAATTTGCTGCTATACCCGGTCAAGTTAGCGGAACCGCTCTTGGTTCAATCCTGCGGAGATCAGCATGCGCATTTTGTTCGTTCATCCCAATTACAGCGCCGGTGCCGCCGACATCGCCGGCAACTGGTCACCGGCCTGGGTTGCCTATATCGCCGGCTATCTAAAGTCAGGCGGCTATCAGGATTATCAGTTCATCGATGGCCTGGTGGACCAGCTCGACGATGACCAGATGCGCGCGGCCATCCGCGCCGCCCAGCCGGACATCATCGCCACCACGTCCATGACGCCGATGATCTACGCCGCCCAGCGCGTGCTGCAAATCGCCAAGGAAGAGCATCCAAGCGCCATCACCGTACTCGGCGGCATCCACGGCACCTTCATGTACAACCAGGTGCTGGGCGAGGCGCCCTGGATCGACGCCATCGTGCGTGGCGAGGGCGAGGCCGTGACGCTCAACCTAGTGCGCTGCATCGACGAGGGCCGCTGGCCGACCGAGCGCGAGTCGGTGCGCGGCATCGCCTTCCTTGATGATAATGGTGCCGTTGTCGCCACCGAGGCCGAGCCGTCCATCAGTGATGTGGACAAGATCTGGCCGGACTGGGGCATCCTGGAGTGGAAGAAATACATCTACATCCCGCTCGGCGTGCCGGTCGCGACTCCCAACATGGCGCGCGGCTGCCCCTTCACCTGTAGCTTCTGCTCGCAGTGGAAGTTCTGGCGCGACTATCGCGTGCGCGATCCCAAGCGCATGGTCGATGAGATCGAGGAACTGGTGAAGGTGCATGGGGTCGGCTTCTTCATCCTGGCCGACGAGGAGCCCCAGATCAACAAGAAGATGTTCGTGGACTTCTGTCAGGAACTCATCGACCGCGATCTGGGCATCCACTGGGGCATCAACACTCGCGTGACCGACGTCATGCGCGACGAGGATCTGCTGCCCTTCTACCGCAAGGCCGGTCTGGTGCATGTCTCACTCGGCACCGAGGCCGCCGCGCAGCTCAACCTCGACCGTTTCGTCAAGGAGACCACCATCGAGCAAAACAAGCGCGCGGTGCAGCTGTTGCAGCAAAACGGCATCGTCACCGAGGCGCAGTTCATCGTCGGACTCGAGAACGAGACACGCGAGACGCTCGAGGAGACCTATCAGTACGTCATGGACTGGGGCGCCGACATGGCCAACTGGTCGATGTACACCCCATGGCCGTTCTCGGACATGTTCGCCGAGATGGGGGACAAGGTCGAGGTGTTCGACTACTCCAAATACAACTTCGTCTCGCCCATCATGAAGCCGGACAAGATCGACCGCGCCGAGCTACTCGACGGCGTCATGGCCAACTATCGGCGCTTCTACATGAAGCGGATGCTGTTCCAGTATCCCTGGGTCAAGGATCCCTTCCGCCGCCGCTATCTGATCGGCTGCATCAAGGCCTTCTTCAAGAGCGCCATGGAGCGGCGTTTCTATCAGCTCGGCCAGCAGAACTACTGGGGGCCGCTGTTTAAGAAGCTGATTAAATTCGATTACGACAAGAGCAAGTCCAAGATCGTCGAACCGGATCACAACGCCTGGAAAAAGGCACCGCCAGCCAAGCGCCCCGGCGCTGCTCCAGCTGGCACCCCGGCACCGACGATTTCAGGCGCCATGCCCAAGGCTTGTGGCGGTGGCAATCAGCAACTGGAGGACATCAGCGACCTGCCACCCGGCACCGCCAAATGCCAGCCCGGCGGCTGTGGCGGCACTGGCCCGCGTCCGGAAGCCCAGGGCAGCATCCAGGTTGGCATGCCGATGCCGCCGCCAAGCAGCAAGCCAGAGCGGATGGCCGAGGAAGCCTGAGCAACAAGGGCATGCGCATCATCCATCATGGCGCCATTGATGGTGTCACCGGCTCCTGCCATGAATTGCGCCTTGATGACGGCGGCGCCCTGCTCATTGACTGCGGCCTCTTTCAGGGCGCGGAAGCAGGACCGGATGGCGCCGGCGCCGATCAGCTCGAGATCGGCTTTGACACCGCGCCCATCCGCGCCCTGGTCCTAACCCACATCCATATCGACCACTGCGGCCGGCTGCCCTATCTGCTCGCCGCCGGTTATCGCGGGCCGATTCTGTGCAGCCAGCCATCGGCCGAGTTGCTGCCGCTGGTGCTGGAGGATGCGCTGGAGATCGGCGTCACCCGCAATCGCAAATTGATTGAACAAGTGTTGGCAGTGGTCAGGGAACGCACCATCGCCCTACCCTATGGTCAGTGGCACCAGGTAAGCGACAGACTGCGCCTGCGCCTGCAAGCGGCCGGACATATTCTCGGTTCAGCCTATGTCGAGTGCGATCTGCTTGGCGAGGGCGGGAGTGACGACGCCCAACGAGTCGTCTTCTCCGGCGATCTGGGCGCGCCCGACACACCCCTGCTGCCCGGTCCGCAAGCGCCCGAGAAAGCCGATGTGCTGGTGCTGGAAAGCACCTATGGCGACAGCAACCATCAGGACCGCGCCACCCGCGCCGAGCGCCTGCGCGCGGCCATTGAGCATGCCTTGGGCGATGGCGGCACAGTGCTCATTCCGGCCTTTAGCATTGGCCGCACCCAGGAACTGCTCTATGAGCTGGAAGCCCTCTTCCATGACCTGGCAGACAGCAACCCGGCCTGGGGCCAATTACAAATCGTCCTCGACTCCCCGCTCGCGGCCGACTTCACCCGCGGCTACCGGCGCCTGCGCGAACACTGGGATGTCGAGGCCCAGGCGCGTCTCGGCGCCGGTCGCCATCCGCTCGCCTTCGAGCAGCTGGTCACCGTGGACAATCACGACGCCCACCAGCGCATGGTCAATTACCTCGCCCACAGCCGCCAGCCGGCCGTGGTCATCGCCGCCAGCGGCATGTGCGCCGGCGGGCGCATGGTCAATTACCTCAAGGCCATGCTCGGCGACCCGCGCCATGATGTGCTCTTTGTTGGCTACCAGGCCGCCGGCACCCCGGGGCGTGACATCCAGCGTTATGGTCCGCGCGGTGGCTATGTGATACTCGATGGCGAGCGGATCGACATCCGCGCCCAAATTCACACCATCGGCGGCTATTCCGCCCACGCCGACCAACGCAATCTGATCGACTTCGTGCGCGGCATCCCCAAGCCACCACGCGAGATCCGCCTGGTGCATGGCGACCATGGCGCCAAAGCCGCTTTGCGCCTTGCCCTGGACCAGGCGCTGAGCAATACGGCGACCCAAGTGCTCATTCCAAGTGCATATTCCAAGTGCTGACTAGCGCCTGCTTTCGCGGGCGGCAACCAATGGTGTGACCCGGGCCGGGTGACCCCAGGATGGTGAACCCAGGATGGTGAACCCAGGATGGTGAACCCAAAAAAGTGACCAGGCATTCGCGCGGCAACCCAAACAATTCAACCCCGGAGGACGGTGACTGATGCAAGACATCCTTGGACTCGCGGCGCTGCTGCGTCGGCATCTCTCGGGCGAGGACCTTGGCGTGCTGGGCCAATCACTCCTCGATCAGGCCACCCAAAACCCCGAGGACGCGGCCGCGCTGCTCGATGCCTCGACGATTATTCAATTTCGTGGCGACGCGCATCTCGCGCTGCAACTCCAGGCCGAAGCCCTCAAACTCTGCCGCACCTACCGAATTCCAGCGGCCAAGCCCGTCCGCACGCGGGTGCTGGCGATCATGGCCCCCGGCGCCATCATGGGCAACGTCCCGCTGGAGTGCCTGCTGGAAGACTCAGATATCGAGCTGCTCCTCTACTTCGCCTCGGCCACCACGCTCAATCCCTCGCACATCCCCGAGCATGACCTGCTGTTTGTCGCGATCGGCGAGTCCGACGCCAACAGGCCCATCCTGAACGCCTGGCGGCCGCTGATCGCGGGTTGGCCACGTCCCGTTGTTAACGCGCCCGGACCGCTTGACCCACTCAGCAGGGATCTCGTCTACCAGGGTCTCAGGTCATTGCCCGGCCTCAGCGTCCCCCCCACCGATCGCGTCGCGCGCGCCGCGCTTGAGAACGGGCCGCCGGCGACACTGGCATTCCCGCTCATCCTGCGTCCAACCGACTCCCATGCCGGGCAGGACATGGTCAAGCTCGACTCTCCCGAAGACCTGACCCAGGCCCTCACCCAGATGCCAGGAGATGCCTTTTTTGTCTCCCCGTTCATCGACTATCGCAGTCCTGACGGCCGCTACCGCAAATATCGCCTGGTCTTTATCCAGGGCCGCCCATTCGCCTGCCACATGGCGGTATCCGACACCTGGATGATCCACTACCTGAACGCTGGCATGGCCGAGAGCGCCGAGAAACGCGCGGAGGAAGCCGCTTTCATGGCAAACTTCAATCAGGGCTTCGCGACCCGTCATTCCCAGGCCCTGGCCGCGATCCAACAGGCCGTGGGGCTCGACTACTTCGGGATCGACTGCGCCGAGAGCGCCGATGGTCGTCTGCTGGTGTTTGAGGTGGATGCCGCCATGGTTGTACACGCAATGGACCCTTTCGACATTTTCCCGTACAAACAGCCGGCCATGGCGGACATCTTCGCGGCCTTTCGCGTCATGCTGCTCGAGGCCGCCGAGCGCAAGCCGCCAAGTCTGACCCCAACAACCCAAAGAGCAACCCAAAACGGCGGCCCCGGCTAGATGGGCGAGCGCGACCGCCCCCGCTTGCCTGATCGCGACAGGAACGCACTCAACTTCTCCGGCGGGCCAGGCGCCTTGCCCGCGTCCGTGCTCGCGGCGGCCGAGCAGGCCATGATTGAGGTGCCGGATGTTGGCCTGTCGATTCTCGGTATCAGCCATCGGTCCGACTGGTTTGCCGAGGTGGTCGCCGAGACCGAAAACAACATCCGCCGGCTACTGGGGCTCCCGGACACCCATGCGGTGCTCTTCTTGCAGGGGGGCGCGACCCTGCAGTTCTCGATGATCCCAATGACCCTGCTGCGCGGTTCGGGCCGAACGGCCGATTACCTGCGCACCGGCTACTGGAGCGCGAAATCCATCCCACCGGCGCGGCTTGAAGGCAGGGTACGCCTGCTCTGGGACGGTGAGCCCGGGCGCTTTCGCGCGCTGCCAGAGGTGGCGGCCTTGCCCTATTGCGAGGATGCCGCCTATTTCCACTATGTATCGAACGAGACAGTCGAGGGTCTGCAATTTCATCGGATTGCCGGACTCGATACAGTTCCTCGCGTGTGCGACATGTCGTCCGACTTTCTCTCCCGACCCTTCGACCCCAGCCGCTTTGACCTGATCTACGCCCATGCGCAAAAAAACCTCGGCCCAGCAGGCGTGACCGTCGTCATTTTGCGGCCCGAGTTACTCGATCAGATGCCAGACCAACTGCCACCCCAGCTACCACCCGTGCTCGACTACCGCGCCCACCTCAAGGCACGCTCCATCTACAACACCCCGCCCGTATTCGCGATCTACGTTGTGATGCTGGTGACGCGCTGGCTGTTGCACCAGATCGGTGGCTTGCAGGCCATGGCGCGCATCAATCAGCGCAAAGCCGCCCGGCTCTACCAGGTGATTGACAAGAGTCAGGGGTTTTACCGTGGCTGGGCGCCAGGCGCGCATCGGTCCGAGATGAATGTGGTGTTCAACCTGGCGACACCCGAACTTGAGGCCGCTTTTCTCCGCCAGTCGAGCGAGGCCGGCTTTAGCGGTTTACAAGGGCACCGCTCGCTCGGTGGGATCCGGGCATCCATTTACAACGCGGTCACGGAATCAGCCGTGGAGACGCTGGCAGACTTCATGCAGGATTTTGCCGGCCCCAGGGGGGGTTGAAGTTGAAGCGGGCTTGAAACCGGCTTGAAAGGGGGCTGACAGGGGCTAGGTGGCCGGTGCCGCGGTGCTCTTGCCCATTAAACGTAATTGCTCTGGCACCGCATCCCAGCCGGACTTGATTTCCCGCATCAGGCGGGCCACCTCGGCGAGCGCTTCCACATCATTGGCGGCGCTCCCCTCGAGCAACCGGCGGATCATGTAGTCGTACAGAGAGCCAAGCTGGGCGGCAAGATCCCCGCCCTTTTCGTAGTCGAGAATCGCGGCCAGATTGTTGATAATGGAGATAGCCCGGCCGAGTTGCTCACCCTTGAGCTTGTAATTGCTCGCCTTCATCGCGCCACTGGCAACGGCAATACTCTCCAGCGTGGCGTCTAGCAACATTTGAATCAGGCGGTGAGGATCCGCGTCCAACACCTCCGCCAGCTGGCCAGACTCTCGATAGCTGTTAATTTCTTTGCGCATGGCGTACATAATAGCTTAAATCGGCCCTTTGGGGATAAGACAGCAGCAATTGAAAATTAGTTGGCCGCCCGCAAGCACGCCATCGCATCGCGCCCGCTCAGTTGACGCACAACCCGAGTCCCTTGCCGATCCGTTACCAGGATCGTAAAAGCCGCCGGGTCATCTGGAGCATCCCAGTCGAGCTGCCAATCAATGTGCCGGCGAATCCGCTGGTAATACTCCGCGAGCAGCAGCGTCTCGCCGCGCGCGCGCCGGCCATCCGGGGTACCGGGTCGGTTTGGCAAAGCGAAGCCTGCCCAAGTTTTCAAGCAAGATGTATCGCCCATTGTTGCCCCCTTCCCTCTAGGTAAAGCCTGTCATTATTGTCCAAGATAGGCGCGAGCCGACTTGCGCCCGCGCATCAGCTGCAAAAGTTCCTGTTGCAGCCTGTCGCGCTGGCTCTCCGTGAGCGCGATCAACTGCCGGTCCATCGCCTGCAGCTCGGCGAGAGGTTCGCGCAGGCGCTCCGCTGGAAGCCGGGGTTCCGGGTCGAGCAGCGCATGCAGCGCGGCATCGCGCCGCGCTTGCCGTTCGGGAAAATCCTCCCAGTCACCGGCTTGCGCGCGCTCGAGCAGATCCCGCGTCAACGTCATCACCCGCTCAAGGGTGCGTTCGGCGGGCTCGGAATGGGTTCCTGCAGTGCCCATGGCGCGCGCGCTCACCCAACCAGGCGGTTAATTGTTGCCCAGGTTGGCATAGGGCATGGCGGTCATCTGTTGTGTCAGATAACTGCTGGTGGACTTAAACTGAGCGACCACCAGGTCCATGGCGTTGAATTGCTGGAACAGCCGCGCCTCGTATTTCTCCATCTTCATATCCAGCGCCGCGCGGTCCTCGCCAATTTTGCTCAGGCTGCGCTGCAGCCCCTCGGTGCGGGCGTTGATGGTGCCGCCGGTGCTCAACAGGCCGCTCAGGATTTGATCGAGCCCTTGCATCATGCCACGGCTAAAGTTCACGCTGCCGCGTGAGCCCGTGGCTCCGCTCTCGGCCGTCACCGACAGGCCCTTGGCCTCCCCCTCGGTCACCGTCAGCGCCTGGCCGTTGCCAGTGGCCGCGTAGCCACCGACGGTGCCGGCCACATCCTGCCCGGCATAGCCGAGGCCGTCGTCCAGGCCAAGGCCGCTGCCCTCGACATCGAGCAAGGCAATACCCGCGACCGCGCCGTATTGCTTGGAGGTCATTTCCAAGCGGTTGTCGCCGGCATTAAAGCTGACGTCGACACTGACACCGGCCGCGCTCAGGGCGCTGTCGCCATTGATGCGGGTCTGCAACTCGGCGACCAGTTCCGCCGTCGTGTAGGTTCCCTGCGTCAGCGTAATGGCGCCGGACTCGGTACCGTCGACATTGATCTTGAAGCTATCGTTGCTCGCGTCGACCACGGTGCTGAGCAGGGTGCCGCCCTCGAAGCGGCCCTGGGTCGCCATCTGGGTGATCTCTACGGCGTAGCTGCCCACCTGGGTGTCCGCCGTGCTAGCCTGATAGCGGATGCCGCTGTCGGAGGTCGTCCCCTGGGACGCGAACAGCCCGGCGACCCCGGTCGGGTCCGCCTGCATGGCGCTCTTGAATTTGTCGCTGTCGAACTTCAGTGTGCCGTCGGCCTGGGTGCGGATACCAATATCGACCAGGCTGCGAACCGAGCCGTTCAGCCCCTCGACCGCCGACATCAGCTGCATGCGCACCTGCGACATGGCGCCGCGCACCAGGGCATCGCTTTGCAGGATGCCGCCGACGCCGGTGGCCGGATCATAGTCCGCGGCCGAGCTGACGGTGTCGTTCAGCTCATTGAACTTGGTGATAAAGTTCTCGAGCGCCGAGGTCGCCGCGCTGCTGTCCTTGCTCAGGTTGACCTGGATCACCTTGCCATCCTGGGCGGCATTCAGATTGAGCGTGACCCCTTTAAGCGCGCTGGTGACCGTATTGCTGTCGCTGGTCACCCGCAGGCCGTTGATCAGCATCTCGGCATCCTGGGCGGCGAGGGTCTGATCCATGTTGGTCGCGCTGGCGTTGAAGGCCAGCGCCGACAGGCCCGTGGTGTCGGTGTGATTGCCGTCGCTGTCGGCCACACTGATCTGCAGGCTGTTGTCCGCGCCACCGTCCTCGGTGTTCATCACCAGCCGATAGCCATCGCCATCGTTGATAATGCTCGCCTGCACGCCGATGCCGGCCTCGTTGATGGCGTCGCGCAGGCCGTTCAGCGTGTTGTTGGACGAGTCGATAATAATGGTGGCGGTGGACGAATCCGGGTTTTGTGTAAAATCGTTATAGGTGTCGGTGCCGGCATCATAGTCCGTGGTGCCGAATTTGAGCGTCAGCGTCCCGCTGCCGACGGTGTCGGTCGGATCACTGAAACGCATGGAGGCGAGGGTGTGATTCTGCGCGAGCTTTTCCACCTCGATGGCATAGCGGCCGACATCGGCATTGGCCGCCGCCGATACACCGAGTGCGCCCTCGTCGCTAGAGCTGGCGGCGACCTTCTGGAAGGTGTTCGGCAGCTTGAGCGCGGACAGGCTGTTCTGGAACTCAGAGAACGCGCTCTTGATGGTGCCCCAGGTGGAAACCTTCGCCTGCAGCTCCGCTTCCTGCCGATCCAGGCGGGTCTCGGTCGGCTTGCGCTCGGCGGCAACCAGCTGTGGAACAATGCTATTGACTTCAACGCCCGAGCCGAGGCCGGTCGATGTAATGGTTGCCATGGTAAATCCTCCGTTGCTGCTGCGTCAGGCTGACCTCCGCGCGCCCACGCGGGGGCGCGGATTCTAAGCCTGATCCTTGACCAAGAATCCCTCCGGATCCTTGAAAATCATGCCTTCGACTTCCGTCAAACGGCGTCTGAGTTCCAACACCGACTCGGGCGGCAACTGCTTGACCACCTCGCCGTCGGCGTCCTTGATCTTCACCACCATCTGCTCGCCTTCTTCATCGAGCGCGAATTCCAGCGAGCGCTGCATGGATTCGACGAACTTGTTGATCTGCTGCACCGCGCCTTCGAGTTCCTCGCGCGGCGGAGGCTGATCATTCTGGCCGCGATGCTCGGTGTTGGTCTTGCCACTCTCGCCCGGCTGCATCACCACTTGGGGCGCGGCTGAGGCCGCGCTGTTGGCCGGTGGTTGCATCTCCGTTGGCGCGGCTCCTTTGGTGCTTTGGTCCGAGGTGTCGCGCCTTGGCATGGGGTTCGGCGACGTCAGACCGGTTAAGCCTTGCAAGGTTTCCATGATTAAGTCCTCGGTAAAGAACTCCAGTCTGGAGTTAGCGGGTGGGCCGGCCTTGCACCGGCCCACCACCCGCCCATCATGCGCTAGTCAAAGCCTAGCCTATCTCAGCAGCGACAGCACGTTCTGCGTCGAGGCATTGGCCTGGGACAACATGGCCACACCCGCCTGTTGCATCACCTGCAGCTTGCTGAGCTGCGCCGTCTCGGCCGCGAAGTCAGCATCCTGGATGCGGCTGCGCGAGGCGCTCAGGTTCTCCGAGGTGATGGACAAGGCCGAGATGGTCGAGGTCAGCCGGTTCTGCACCGCACCGAGGTTACCGCGCTCGCTGTTGATGGTCGAGAGGGCATTGTCGACCGCCTCCAGCGCCTTGGTCGCGCCCTCCACCGTGGAGATGTCGATATCCTTCAAGAACTGCCCACCATCGGTGCCGCCGAAGGTGCCGACCTGGAAGCCCATCGCCTCGAGCTCAGCCGAGCCGTTCTGACCAGCGGCCACGGTGAATTGGCCGGCCGCGCTCAGGGTGACCTTAGATGTTGTGGTTGTTGCGAGTCGGTTTGCCAATTCTGTGTAGTCCGACGCTTCGATATCCAGCGGCGTAACGGTCGAGTTACCGGTGACGACGCCATTTAGCATGGCCGTGACGTCATATTCGACAATACCGTCTTGGCTGGCATCCAGGCCAATCTCCACCCCGGAGAAATCGATGGATTTGTTCAGACCGCCATCGGAAAGCGAGCCGGCATTAGCCTCGGCGTTGGTGTCGATGACGATGGAGATGTTGCGCCCATCGGCGGCGGTGAGCTTCAGGCCGGTGCCGGTGTCCTCGGCGGTGACGCCGGTCTTGCCAGAGATGGCGTTGATCTCCGCCAGCGCCGTGGCACGGTCCTTCTCGGCATCGTCGGTCAAGGTCATCGAGAAGACCCCGCCGTTGATGTAGACGGCCCCTTGCACGCCGGCGCGGTCGGTTGCCGTGCTAGCGGTCCCGGAACCGCCATCGACTTCGGTGGCTTGCACCGTGGCGGTGACGCCGGTTTCGGCCGATGAGGCGTTAATGGCGGCGGCGACCGCGATACCGCTTGCGGCCTTGTTGCTGCTAACGGCGTCCGAGTTGGAGAAGGTGTCGTCCGAGGCCTTGGCCGCCTGGATAGCGACGCCATTGATCACTAAGTCGCCTTCGCGCAGCGCGTCTGGGCCGCCGAACTCGGCGCCTTCGAGCGCCGTGAGCAGCGCATCATCAGTACCCCCATCGATCGCACCGACATTAGTGATCTCGACCCGCTCATTGGACATGAGCGTGAGATGCTTGATGGCGTCGTCTCCGGTATCGTCACTGAAGCCGACGGTGACGATGCCACTGCCGATCGCGTCGTCGATGGCAGTTTGCAAGCCATCGACAAGATCAGTCTGGTCGGCGGACATGTCCGTATCAAGAACCACGGTCACGGCGTCACCGCCGGACAGCGAGATGTCGAAGGTATGGGCGTTGGCGCCAGATAGATCAGCGCCGCTTGAAATGTCGCCAGTGCCGACAAAGGCCGAATCGCTTTGCCGCGTCAGCGAGGAGACGGTCGCGGTATTGGCCTGGTAGACACCTTCGGCTAGGCCGGCATTGGCGATGTCACCGGTTCCAGCGGTAATGGAGATCGGGGTGCTGTCAACCGACCGAAGGTTATAGCCACCTTCATAGGTGTCCGCGGCAGCGACACCAGTGTTCGCCGAGGTCAGCGTATCGAAAGAAATCTCAATGTTACGTCCATCCGCCGCCACCAAATTGATACCGGTTTCCGCACGCCCGGTATCAACGGCGGTAACGCCGGTCTCGCCGGAGATGGCGTTGACCGCCTCAATGACCGCCTTGCGGTTACCTTCCGCATCGCCGGCACCGATGCCGATGTTCTCGGTGGTGACGCCATTGATAGTAATAGTACCGTTGGTTGCCGAGCTGGGTAGCTCTTGCTTGGAGCCCGCGGCGACGGTTGCATTGACTGTCGCGACGACGCCGGTCTCGGCAGTATGTTTGTTGATGGCCGCGACCTTGGCGATCGAGCTGGAGGCCGCTGCATCGGTGGATGCCGTGTCGTCGGATGCCGATGAGCCGCTGATGGCCACACCGTTGATCAGTAAATCGCCGGAAGCCAGGGCATTGTCGCTGCCGACGGCACTCGCGGTGGCGGCTTCCCCGCCGCCGAGTTTATCGGTGCTCATCTTGCCGATGGACATCTCGAAGGTTTGGCCAGCATTGGCGCCAATCTGGAAAATTTGCTTGTCCATGGTGCCATCGAGCAGTTTGGTACCGTTGAACTCGGTCTGCTCGGAGATGCGGCCGATCTCGGCTATCAGCTGTTGGGCTTCCTCGTTTAGCGCCTTGCGGTCGCTGGCGCTATTGGTGGCATTGGCGGACTGAATGGACAATTCACGCAGACGCTGCAGGTTGGTGTTCATCTCGCCCATGGCGCCCTCGGCGACCTGGGACATGGAAATGCCGTCGTTGGCGTTGCGGGTGGCCTGGTTGATGCCTTTGATCTGGGAGGTGAAACGATCCGAAATCGCCATACCGGCGGCGTCGTCCTTGGCGCTGTTGATGCGCAGGCCGGAGGACAAACGCGCCATGACCTGGTTCATCATCTCCTGGGATTTGTTCAGATTGCGCTGGGCATTGAGTGATGCGACGTTCGTGTTGATGACTTGGGGCATGATGGCTCTCCATGTTGGTGCTTGCCGTGATGAGCCGCTACGAGCTGTCGAGACTCGTCATCGGCCGCTGTATCGCAGGTCTTGGGCCGATGGATCCTCCGGTGGGGCTCGCTGCTTGGACGGACTGTTCGGCGTCCAGGTCAGGAGCTCAGCCGTTGGGGCCGGCCTCAATGTGCTTCGTTCAGGAAGTTTATCGGCGGGCGGGTTGCAGACTTAAGGCCATGTTGCGCTCCCATCCGCCTAGCCAAAAGCACGGTGTCGAGCGACCAGCCCGGTCGCGCTGCCGGCTCAACAAACACGCTGCAAGAAGGCATCGAGAAAGTTGCCTGGACCATGGGGGATCGGCGCAGGTTTGCGTTCAAAATCGCCCCGCTCGGCGAGAAAGCGCTCGATGGCAACGCGGGGGTTGGAGCGGGCAACGTCGGGGTATTTCTCGGTGGTTTGGCCAACCGGCGTGCCTGCCAAATCCGCGAACACGGTGTCGGCGACCACCAGATAACTGCCCACGGAGACCAGGGGGGCGTACCCGATCATCTCCTGGTAGACATGGTCGGCGTTATGATTATCGTCGAGGAAGACCAGCACGCGACCGGGGCTGCTCTCGAGCTGCGCGGCAATTTCGGCGATCACCGCCGGATCGGCGGCATCGCCCTCGATCAAGGCACGCACCCGGCCGCCCTGCGGATGCCGCGCGATCTGATCGCGCACCTCGTCCGATAATCGCACATCGACCGACACCACCCCGGCGTCCGGCCGCCCGCCGCTAAGCTGTAACAGGGAGGCGAAGAAAATAGCGGACCCCCCAAACTTGGTGCCGGTCTCCACGATCCAGTCCGGCTTGACGTCCCAGATCAGGGCTTGCAGGCGGATGAGATCCTCCGGCATCTGCCAGAGCTCGACGCCAAGCCAGATTTGGCGAAACCAGCCTTCGTTCGCCGAGACGCGGGCGAGATTGCGACAGAGATCGTCGATCAGGTAGCCGCGCTCGGACGGAATCCAGCCCTCGGTCATCGGGTGGCCTCCAGATTGAGGCTCACCAGGGTGCCGGTCTCCTTATCCAGATGCGGCAGATGAGCCTGGGAGTAATCGTCGACGTCGGCGTGCTCAGTCTCCCGCCAGTTCCAGCGGTGAATATGGCGGAAGCCGAGACCCTGGAGCTCATGGGTCAGAAAGGGCTCGTCGAAGATCATGCGGTGAAAGTCGTATTCATCTCGCTGCCCCCCACAGACGAGGCCGATCAAGCCGTTCAGTCCATCCGCAAGGCCGCGCTCGTAGTAGAGCTTGGCGCAGACCGCGAAGTCCGGCACCGAGAGTCGCAGGCGACCGCCAGGCTTCAACACCCGTCGCCATTCCGCGAGCGTGGCACGGAATTCCCAGCGGCCGAAGTGCTCGAGCACATGGGAGGCGTAGATCAGATCCGCCGTCGCGTCGGGAATCTCATCGAGTCGCGCGACATCGGTGACCAGATCAACATGCGGGTAGGGCTGCGCATCCAAATGAAAGAAGCCCGGGATATAGCGAGATCCGCAGCCAATGTGCAGTCGAACCGTCCCATCGGTTGTTGGACCGAAAAGCCCGGAGCCGTGTCGCATGCGACGAACGCGACAGGGAGAGCCCCAAGCTACTGTGTTCGGCGGTATGCTGCGGGTCACGACAGAGCCACTGCCGACGATCGCATGGGCGCCGATGGTAACACCTGGGTGAATGATGGCGCCCATACCAATCCATGCCCCATCTTCGATTCTGATTTGTTGGTGATCGAGTGGCTGGAGACTATCCTCGTGCTCAGGATGAACCGGACCCCGAGGCTGGCCGCCGATCAGCACGCCGCTGGAAATCTGACAGTCGTCGCCGATTGCTATTCCTCCCCATGGCTCGGAGATCTGACAGCCAGCGCCAAAGGAAACATCCTTACCGGTGACCATCCAGCCGTGCGCGATATGAAGGCTGACATTGGGGGCGAAGCGGTTGCATTCGCCGATTTGCAGCCTGCCCTCTCGGCCGACATGGAGGACGCAGCCAGCACCGATGACGGTGCTCTCCGGTATCTCGCATACTCCCTCGGCCTGAATGATGACGTGTGAATGGTTGGCAGCCTGCTGCATCGCCATCAAACCTCTTGCTCCAGCCAACTCCCGGGTCGCGAAAACCCTGCCGTCTCCCGAAGCGCAGAAGGGGCCATTTTTCTAGCCCACCCGAGCAAGCGACCGTTAGCGCGGCGCAGCACTTGGACTTGCGCCGGATCGAATCCCGCATCTACAAGCCAGCGGCCGAGCACGATCTCATCCGGAGCATACCAATTCCAACCCTTTTCCATGGTGCCGGAGTAATCGCAGAGTCCGTCCGCACCGGTGAGCGCTTTGGTCTCGAGCAGCAAGCTGCCGCCCGGTTTCAAGTAAGCGAACAGGATACGCGTAAAGAGCAAGGGGTCGGTCACATGGTAGATGACGCCAGAGCAATAGACTTGGTCGAAAGATTGAGCCCAGTCGCCGCGCTCGGCGTAGAGGCTGGATTCGATCACCTGGGTACTGGAACCAATCAGCTCAAACAGCCGCTTGGCGGCCTTGGCGGCGATGGGGTGCTCCTCGATCGCGGTCACTCGCGCGCCCAGACCTTCGAGCACCAGGGCATCGCCTCCGCTCCAGCAACCGACGTCCAGGACTCCCGCGCCGGATAGATCCGCCGGAAGAAGACCGTGCTGCATCGCCTCCGCCGTAATTTCCAGGTGGCGCGTGGACATGGCCCCAGTTCGAACACGCCCACAGCCAAAGTCGTGATCGTGGCCCCAGACGAAGAAATCGCGAAAAGCGGATGACGATGCCGTGTCCCAAAAGGAATCGGGCGGCGCCTGGTCGGGAAATTCCTGGGCGATTGCATCGGCAACGCGGTTGGCAAGGCTCGGATCGTCGGTCTTCCAGCGGCTCAAGGCGGCGGATACGCGGGTCCGGGCTTCCGCGAGGCGCATGATTGGCTCTGGCGCACAAAAAGACGTTACAGTATCCGGGTTGCGAATTCGATTGGTGCGTGGCTGCATGTCGGGTTCCAGTTTGATTGCGCCGTGAGTCTTCGGGCGGCCAGCAAAGCGCCATTCAGTTGTTGTCGAGGTCCATTGCTTCGGCCAGCATCCGAAAAAAGGCGTGCTCCAAGGCACTGGCTAACCCCCCACCATCGCACAGCGGACTTTGCTGCATGCGTTGGCGTTGAGTATGGCGCAGAGTCTGACGCATGTCCGCCGCTTGCGCTAGACGGGCAACGATGGCGACATACTCGTCCTCGTCATGGGCAATCCAGTCCGCTTGGCCAAGGCCAGAGAGAATAGCCGTACCCATGCGCCCGCCCATGCGGTCACCGGCCAGGGTCACCAGTGGCACGCCCATCCAGAGGGTATCGAAGGCGGTGGTGCCGCTATTGAGAGGTAGGGGGTCCAGAGCAATGTCGAGCCGGTTGTATTGCGCCATGTGCTCGGTCCAGCTCGGGCTGGTGCCGGCAAAACGAATGCGCTCTGCTGTCACGCCAACCGCCCCCAGAAAGGCCAGGATGCGGTCTTGGGTTTTCGGATCTGTCGCCTTGCCATCCTTGAGCAGCAGCTTGGCCGTCGGCAGGGCTTGCAGCACTTTCGCCCACAGGCGCAGGCTTTGCTCGCCCACCTTGGCGAGATTATTGAAGCAACCAAGCCACAATGAATCGTCCTCGGCTGGAGCACGGGTCGGCTCGGGCGCGTCTTCGGGGATGTCGTAAGCCAGCCATGGACGCGGCAACCGCCAGACGCGCTCGGTGAAGATGGCGTCAAGCGCCGGGGGGACGAGGTGCTCGTCGGCGATGAACCAATCCATCTCGGTCAGGCCGGTGGTGCCATAGTATCCAATGTAATGACATTGCACCGGGGCGGCGCGGCGCGCGATCACGCCCAGGCGGTTATCGGCGGTATGGCCGCTGGTTTCGATCAGGACGTCGATGTGATCGGCACGGATGCGCGCGACGGCGTCCTGATCGCTGAGTCCGATCATGGGGATCCAACTATCGGCGAGTGCGCGCAAGGATTGGCTTTCTGCTTCCAGTCGGTGCTTTGTCGGGTACATGTGCACGCTGATTTGATCGCGATCCAGCGCGCGCAGCCAGGGCCGCAAGAAGAGCGCGACCGGATGCTTGCCGAGCTCGGCGGATAGAATGCCCAGGCGCAAGGGGCGCTTGGATCCGGCGGCAGGAAGGTCGAACCTCTGCCGCCGGGCGGCTTGGCGCTCGGCCTCACTCAGGACGCCCAGTTCCCAGGCCTCGGCCTCGCGACGCAGGTCGCCGGGGGAGAAGAGGTCAGTGCTGCTCAGCGTAAACAGCAGGTTACTGTGGATGCGGCCATTGCGAGGGTCGATGCTGAGCGCTCGTCGGTAGTGATCGAGCGCCTCGCGAAAGCGCCCTTGGGAATGCAAGGTCCAGGCAAGGTTGCCGATGGCATCGGCATAGTCGGGGCGCAGCGCGAGCGCCTGGCGATAACAGTGCTCGGATTCCTCGAGCCGGTTGAGGTTGCGCAGAGTCACGCCGAGGTTACAGTGCGCCGAGGCCCGGTTTGGGTCCAAAGCAAGTGCTTGTTGATAACTGGCGATCGCCTCGGGGCGACGGTTCGTTTCTTCCAAAAGGTTGCCGAGATTGACATGGGCATCGACGAGGGTCGGATCGCAGTCGATGGCCTGGCGCAAGCAGTGCTCGGCCTCGGCGAGACGGCCCTGCGCGACGAGCAAACTGCCAAAGTTGTTGTGGGCCTTGGCCAGTCGCGGGGCCTGCTCAATCGCGGCGAGGTAATGCTGCTCAGCCTCGGTGGTCCGGCCGAGTTGGTGGCAGGCGCAGGCCAAGTTATAGAGCGCCTTGGCGTGATGCGGGCGCCGTGCAAGCGCGGCCTCGAAAGCTGGGATGGCTTTTTCAGCCTCACCAAGCGTCAGCCAGATCCCGCCCTTGATGTTATAGGGATCAGGGTCGTCGGGTGCGAAGCGAATGGCTTGCTCGATGGCGGCCAGGGCCGCCTGATGCCGGCCAAGCGCGGCCAAGGCACTGGCGCGCAGCGTCCAGGCGAGACCATCGCCTGGCGCGCGCTCGACCAATTCTTGCGTGGCCTGGTCAGCCTCCGCGAAACGCTGTTGCGCGAGTAGGTTAAGCAACTGGTTGCGCGTTGCTTGATCAATAGACGCGTTCTTTGAGCCAGGCCGCGATGACTTGCGCTTGCGGTGTCGCTGCTTTTTTTTGGCTTTGGCTGTCGCGACATTCGGCGGCGCGGGCGCCTTGATGGGGGGCAGGCAATGATTGGGCGTCTTAGGCGGTTTTGCGCTGTCCCGCGGGCCTTGGTCAGCGCCCGAGCGCTGATCGAACATCTGCTCGAAGGCATCCTCCAGCGCACGTGCCAACCCGGCGCCATCGCACAGGGGGCTCGCGCGCATCTGCTCGCGCAAGTGGAACCGCAGGGTCTCGCGGGCATCACGGTCGCGCGCCAGGGCAACGACCTTTGTGACGTAGTGCTCGCTATCGGCGGCAATCCACTCGGACCGGTCGAGTCCTTTCAGGATCGCGGCGCCCATGCGCGCACTCATGCAGCTACCATCGCCTAGAGCGATGATGGGGATACCCATGCTGAGCGCGTCGAACGCAGTGGTTCCGCTGTTGTAAGGAATTGTTTCCAGAGCGACGTCCAGCCGGCTGTACTGCAGCATGTGCTCGCGCCAGGAGTCGGTCGGCTCGACGAAAACAATGCGGTTGCCGTCGATTCCGGCGCTCGTCAGGCCGGATTGAATGCGCGCCTGGGTGGCGGCATCCGCGTGTCTCGCTTGCTTGAGCAGCAGTTTTGCCTCGGGGAGTTGATGTAAGACCTTTGCCCACAGCTGCAGGGTGGGCTCGCGCACCTTGGTCAGATTGTTGAAGCTGCCGAGCCAGAGGGTGCCGTCGGGGTCAGGCTGCCAGACGGGCTCGGGGATGTCGGGTGGCATCTGGTAGGCCAGCCAGGGACGCGGCAGGCGCCAGACACCCTCGGTAAATTGTTCGTCGAGCTGGGGGGGAATCAAGCTGGCATCGGCGAGAAACCAATCCATCTCGCTGAGTCCGGTGGTGCCAAAGTAACCGATGTAGTGACATTGCACCGGCGCGGCGCGGCGGGCGACGATCCCCAGGCGATTCGCGGCGGTGTGGCCACTGGTGTCGATCAGGATGTCGATACCATCGGCGCGAATGCGCGCCGCGGCCTCTTGGTCGTCGACACCAACGAGGGGCACCCAGGCCGCCGCCATGGTGCGCAAGTCGTCGGTTTCCGCTTCTGGCCGCGCCTTGGTTGGATACATCCACAGCTGCACCCGATCGCGGTTCAGCGCGCCAATCCAGGAGCGCAGAAAAAAGGCCACGGCATGGGTGCCAAGCTCGGCGGAAAGGAGCCCGACGCGCAAGGCCCGCCCATTGCGAGGCCTAATGTTGGCGCGACGGTGGCGTGCCGCGTCGCGCTCGGCGGGGCTCAATACGGTTTGTTCCCAGCCTTCCGCGAGCACGCGCAACGACCGGGGGTCGCGGCTGCCGGTATAGCCGAGAGTAAACAGAAGGTTGCTATAGCTATTGGCATCGTGCGGCTTGATTTGGAGTGCACGGCGAAAGCAGGCTTCAGCCTCTTCAATCCGACCGAGGTCTTGCAGGATCAAGCCCCGTTGATTGTGGGCGCGATGGTCATCCGCCTGATGGGCGATGGCGCGGCGCAATAGCCGCTCCGCCTGTTCGAGCCGCCCCCATTGGCGATACAAGCCGCCGAGATTACACAGCGTCGGCACGTGGGTTGGGTTCGCGATCAGCGCGGCGTGATAGCTGGATTCGGACTCGACGAAGTCCTTCTGCTCCCTGAGGATCTGCCCGAGCAGGTTGTGCGCATCGGCGGACTCTGGCTGCTGCTTGATCGCGGCGCGCAGGCACTCTTCCGCCTCGCGATAGCGGCCGATTTCGTTGTACAGGGCGCCGAGGCTGAGCCAGGCCGGGGTGTAGTCGGGTTGCAGGGCGAGCGCGCGTTGATAGTACGCTTCGGCGTCTTCTTTGCGCGCGAGAAGATCGCTGACATGACCACGATTGTGGAAAAAACTGGCGCGTTCGGGTTGCAGCGCAATGGCCTTGTCCAAGGCGTCCCGCGCCTGTTGGTGTTGCCCGGTATTCGTTAGGGCGCAACCGAGGAGGTTGTGCGCGTCCGCATCCCGATCATCCAGCGCGATTGCGCGCTCCAGCGCGGTAATGGCTTGCGCCTGCTGTCCGCCATGGAGCAGGGCGGCGCCCAGCATCTTCCAGCCGACCGGGCTGCCGGGCGCTTGCGCGGTGGCTGCTCGCGCGGCGCGCTCGAGCTCGCTGAAGCGGCCCTCGTGCCACAGTCGATTCAACAGCTCCGCGTTTTCATCGGCCGCGGTCACATGATGGTGGGCCGGGTCGTCAGCCGCGCTCTCCGGCTTTCCGCTGTCGACAAGTTGTATCGACTTAGGCTGCGCGCCTTGTCGTTCCAACCAGTGATCGAACATCCCCTCGAAGGCGTCCGCGAGCGCCTGGGCCAAACCGGCACTGTCGCACAAAGGGCTGTTGCACATCCGCTCGCGCTGTTCGGCGCGCAGATGGCGACGGCGATCAATGTCCTGGGCGAGCGCAACCACAATCGCGACATAATCGTCTTCATTGGTGGCGATCCATTCTGTCCGGCCGAGACCGGTCAGGATGGATGCGCTCATGCGACCTGCCATGGTGGCGCCGGTCAAGGTGACCAGCGGCACTCCCATCCAGAGTGTCTCGAAGGCGGTGGTGCCGCTGGTCAGCGGATAGGTATCGAGCGCGATGTCCAGGCGGTTGTACTGCGCCATGTGCGCTTGCCAGGTATCAGTCGGATCAGCGAAGACGACCCGATCCTCGATGAGGCCTGCTCGCGATAAAGTATCGCGGATGCGTTGCTTAACGATTGGATCTGTTGCCAAGGGTTGCTTGAGGAGCAGGCGGGCTTGGGGTAACTCCCGCAGCACCCTCGCCCACAGTAGCAGGCTTTCGTCACGGACTTTGTTGAAGTTATTGAAGCTACCGAGCCAGAGCGTACCATCGGCCGCGGGCTGCCAGTCGGGGGCGGGAGCATTCTCGGGGGTGTCGTAGGCGAGCCAGGGCCGAGGGAGGCGCCAGATGCGCTCGCTGAAACCCCGCTCGAGCGCCGGCGGGATCAGCACCTCGTCGGCCATGAACCAGTCCATTTCGCTCAGACCAGTGGTTCCAAAATAGCCGACGTAGTGACACTGGACGGGAGCGGCGCGACGTGCGATCACGCCGAGACGATTGGAACTGGTGTGGCCGCTGGTCTCGACAAGAATGTCGATCCGATCGGCGCGAATGCGCGCCGCGGCATCCTCGTCGCTGCGTCCGATCAAAGGTGTCCATTCATCCGAGAGGGCTCGAAGCGCCCGAGATGCTGATTCAGGCCTAGGTTTTGTCGGATACATAATGACCTGGAATCTTTGGCGATCCAGGTTCCGCAGCCAGGGCCGCAGGAAAAACGCGACCGAGTGATCTCCGAGCTCAGCGGACAAAAGCCCCAAACGCAGCGGCCGATGAGCGCGGGATGATGGGGTGAAGGTCTGTCTCTTGGCGGCTTCTCGCACCCCGGCGCTGAGCACGGCTCGCTCCCAGCCTTCGGCTTCCTGGCGCAGGCGAGCGGCGTCCTTTGTCACGGCATAATTGGTGGTAAACAGCAGGTCGCTCACCAGATGCGCGTTGCCCGGCTCAATCGCCAATGCGCGCCGGAAACATTGTTCCGCCGCATGCGGTTGCCCAAGCGCGCTCAAGACTTGCCCAAGATTCCAGTGCGCTTGCGGGAAGTCGCCGCGGATCGCGATCGCTGTGCGCAGGTACTGCTCGGCTTCCCGCAGTTTGCCGAGTGCGGGGCCGAGTCCGCCAAGGCTGGCGAGCGCGCTGAGATTGTTTGGATCCAACGACAATGCCGCGCGATAGCAGGTTTCCGCTTCGCGCGCCCGTCTGAGATCCTTCAAGACATGGCCGAGCAGGTTGTGGGCATCAAGTGAACGAGGATTAGGTTGCAGCGCCGAGCGCAAAACAGACTCGGCTTCAAGCAGTCTGCCCGTCGCGCTCAGGACAAAGCCCAAACCGAGCAGCGCTTGGGAATGATCCGCGTCCAAAGCGATGACCTGCCGGAAATCGTGCTCGGCCGCCTCCCATTGCTTCATCTCACTGTGCAGGCTGCCCCGATTGAACAAGGCGGCGGTGTGGTGCGGTGCCAGCTCGATGGCGCGGGCGTATGCCGTCAACGCTGCTTGGGTCGCTCCGAGTCGAGTGAGCACATGCCCATGCATGCTGTGGCTGTCGGCGTCCTGATCGTCGAGCACCAGCGCTTGTTGCAGGGCGGCGCATGCTGGCTCGAGTTGACCCAGCTTGATCAAGGCACCGCCGAGAATCTTCCACGCCAGACTATCGGATGGCGATTGTTCGGTGGCTTGGCGCGCCGCCTGTTCGAGCGCCGGCAGAGGGCCGGTCGCCCAAAGCCGCAGCAGTGTTTCATGGTCGTACGCGGCTGATGATGACGCTGCCGGGTCGGCTTTCTCGTTACTGTCCGCCTGATCGAGTCCTCGGGGCTGGCAGGGCTTATTGCTCGCGGCGACAGGCCCTAGCGCCGGTTTGACGGCGGATCTTTGATTCCGATTCGCTGACCCGTCTCGCCAGAGGTCGAACATGTCCTCGAAGGCGCTCTCGAGTGCGCGGGCTAGGCCGATGCCATCACACAGTGGGCTGTGCTGCAATTGGTCGCGCTGTCGCGCGCGCATCGCAAGACGCGCGTCGCGATCGCGAGCAAGGCCAACCACTTTGCGCACGTAGTCCTCCGGATTGTCGGCGATCCACTCCCGGCGACCAAAGCCGCTCAGGATCGCTGTGCCCAGGCGGCTGTTCAGGGTGGTTCCGCCGGCGAGAGTGATCAAGGGGACTCCCATCCACAGCGCCTCGAAGGCCGTGGTGCCGCCATTGTAGGGCAGCGTTTCCAAGGCGATATCGAGCCGATCGTATTGCGCCATGTGCTCACGCCATGAGGGAGCCGGCGGTAGGAATGTGATCCGGTTCGCCGTGATGCCCTGCGCGGCTAAGGTGCTGATAACGCGCGCCTGGACGGCAGGATTCGCGGCCTTGGCCTGTTTCAGCAGCAACTTGCCTGCTGGCAATGCGACCATGACCTGCGCCCATAATCCCAGCGTTTCTGTCGTGACTTTATCGAGATTATTGAAGCTGCCGAGCCACAGGGTTCCGCTCGGATCCGGCTGCCAAGCAGTGTTTGCCAACTCTTCTGGGGCACGGTAAGCCAACCAGGGGCGTGGGAGGCGCCAGATATTCTCGGTGAAGTGCTCGTCGAGATGCGGGGGTAACAGGCTAGCGTCGGCAAGCAGCCAGTCCATTTCCGTGAGACCGGTGGTGCCGAAATAGCCGATATAGTGGCACTGCACCGGCGCGGCGCGATGGGCGATGACACCCAAGCGGTTGTTAGCGGTGTGACCGCTCGTATCGATGAGAATATCGATTCTGTCGGCGCGAATCCGCTCCGCAGCCTGTTCGTCGCTCAGACCGACGACGGGGTGCCAGGCGTCGGCGAGATTCCGGAAATGTCCAACTTCCGCCTCCCCGCGATCGATCGTCGGGTACATGATCAAATCAAAGCGGTCGCGATCGACATGCGGCAACCAGGACTGCAGAAAGTTCGCGACCGGGTGCTTGCCGAACTCGGCGGACAGCAATCCGATCCGAAGCGAGCGGCCGGCCCGGTCTGGGGTAGTGAAGACTCTCTGGCGGGCAAGATCGCGCTCCATGGCGGAGAGGGTCGCGTGCTCCCAGTTCTCGGCGCATTCCCGCAAGACCCGCGGACTGGCGAGGCTTCCGTAAGCGAGGCTGAAAAGCGCGTTACTTTGGACCTTGGCGGGTGCGGAGGCTAAACTTAATGCTTGTCGATAGCTCTGAGCGGCATCTTCGCGTGTCGAGGCATGCTCGAAGATGGTTCCAAGACTATAGTGGGTCTTCGCGCTTGCGGGATTGAGTGTTAGGGCGCGTCGCAGGTCATCCTCAGCCTCCTCAAGGCGGCCGAGCTGACCAACTAAGCTTCCCAGGTTGCTCCAAGCATCGGCTAGGTCTGGATTTAGCGCCAGCGCGCGACGGTAGCTGGCCTCGGCTTTTTGTGGATCGTTCAGTTCCAGGTGGACGTTTCCGAGATTGTTGTGGACTTCCGCGAGGCTTGGGTGCTTGGCAGCTAACTTCTCGAATTGTCGCAACCCATCGGCGGGGCGACCCAATTCCAGCAGTAAATTCCCGAGATTGTTGAGCGACTCGATGTGGTCGGGGTCCAGTTCCAGCGCTCGACGAAATGCCTGCTCAGCATCCAGGAGACGACCTTGGTCTCGCAGCGTTGTGGCAAGCTTAGAATGTGTCTCACAACGATCCGGTGCGAGATTGAGCGAGCGCCTGAAAGCCGCCTCGGCCTCGCGCGGCTCGCCGCGTCGCTGAAGGAGCAGGCCAAGATTGAAGTGGGCCTCGGCGTAGTCTGGTCGAAGTTCCAAAGCCTTTTGGAAGGCGGCGATGGCTTCATCATGGCGATTGAGCTGCTGGAGCACATGTCCGATGGTGTTCGGTATTTCCGGGTCCAATGGGCTGAGCGATGCCGCGCTGCGCAGCACTGAGAGCGCAGCGTCGCTCTGACCAAGCTGGGCAAGCGCGGTCCCGCGAACCTTGCAAAGGAAAGGATCCTCGGGGCAAGTCGCGATCAGCTCACCGGACTTGGCGTCCAAAACCTCAAACTGGCCAGCGCGAAACAGTTCGAGCAGTGCTTGCCGCTGTTGAAAGCTAAGCCGTGCCGCTCGTGTCGCCTCTTGCGATTGGTTGGCACCGGACTTGTCTGCCGATTTCCGATCGGCCGTGCGCGCCGAGTTTGCTCGATCGTCTGAAGTCATCGCCTGGGGAATTCGTTTCGTTTTGGCATGTTGACTAAGTATGCGCTAGATGGGCGCATTTCGTTGAGAAAACGGTGACAAGCGCCGAGTCTCGGATCGCGGCGGTGCTTGAATTGTGACGGAGGCAGCATGAAGAGATCAACAAGACGGCCAAAGGGGCGTGCCGGTCATAGTGGCAGTCGCTTTCCTCCAAAAACCGGCAAGCCGCTGGACACCCTCCTCCAGACCGCGCTCGAAAAGCATCACCAGGGTGACCTCGGTGCCGCGACCCAGCTCTACAGTCGTATTCTAGAGCAGGCCCCCCGGCACGCCGACGCCTTACATTTGTTGGGGGTCGCCTGTCATCAAACCGGCGACACCGCACGTGGCGTCGCATTCGTTGCCGAGGCGATCGCGGTCAATGACCAGGACGCCGCCTACCACTCCAATCATGGTCTGATGTTGAAGGCCCTTGCTCGCCTTGACGAAGCCCTGGCGGCCTACGATAAGGCTATCCGGATCAAGCCCGATTTCGCGAATGCGCACACCAATCGCGCGGCAGTCTTGATCGCTCTGATGCGCACACAGGAGGCTTTAGATGCCTGCGATACAGCACTTGCGCTCACGCCAGACTTGCCTGATGCCCACAATACTCGTGGGGTGGCCCTGAAAGACCTCGGTCGCCAAGAGGAGGCCCTGGCCGCCTATGATAGGGCATTGGCTATCCACCCAGCCTTTGCTGAAGCACATTGTAATAGGGGCAATATCTTGAAGAGCCTTGAGCGATCAGCCGAGGCGGAAACGTCCTTCGAGCGAGCACTCGCCATAAACCCGCAATTCGCTACAGCACACACAAATCTAGCACTAGTACTCAACGAACGGGGCTGTCATGACAGGGCGGCAAGACATCTGGATGTCTCTATCCGCCTGCGACCAGCCGACGCCGATACCCTGTCGGCGAAATCTTTTCACCACGCCACCCAAGGCGAATGGGAGCAGGCCGAGCACTGGGCAAAATTGTCCCTCCGGCATCGACCGGACGATGGCCCAACATTGAAGGCCCTCGCCAGTTGTCTCGTAGCCCAAGGCCGTGCAGATGCGGGCCTGCAGGTCATTCTTCGGTCCTTAGAGTTGAGGGATGATCGCGAGGCACGACAGTTGTTTGTGCAATGCGTAAAAGGCAATAGATTCAGCAGTTTCGACGAGCATGTCCATCACCTTTTAACCCGTGCACTCAACGAGGGCTGGACGCGCCCGACTGATCTGGCGGCGGCCGCCACGACGATGCTCAAGTGTCAGCCCGGAATCCAAGAATGTCTATCACAACTTGCCTCGATAGAAAGGAAGTCCCAGTCTTGCAAGACGCCAATGGATCATTGGCAAATTGCCGTCAGCTCTTTTGCTCCCCTCGCAGAGAATCCGCTGCTCTTGGCGCTGCTGCGAACATCCTTGATTCCTGATGTTGAATTTGAACGCGCGCTCACTATCGCACGGCGAGTTCTCCTATATTCCGCAGATTTGATGACAGACCCAGCAGACACCCCAGTATTTTTTTTACGATTGACCTCAGCCCTAGCGCAACACTGTTTTCTCAACGAATATCTGTTCGACGATACCGAGGATGAGATACGTACCGCATGGATTTGGCGTGACCGATTGACTGCCGCGCTTCATGATGATACGGAGATCACGACAGCCGTGCCACTGATCGTGTCGGCCTATTTCCCGCTGAATTCAATCGCGGGGGCCATGCACTTGCTCGAAAAAAGTTGGCCAGATGCGGCCGAGGAAGTCCTGACGCAGCAACTCCGCGAACCCGCCGCGGAACAAGCATTGCATGAAAACATTCCCAAGCTCACCCGGATTGATGACCAGGTGTCTCTTCTCGTCCGAAGTCAGTACGAGGAGAATCCTTACCCCCGATGGAGTCGATTGGGTACTGAAGGAATACCAAGAGCTACTGACAGACTAATGAAGGCCTTGTTTCCGCGTGGGCCCTATCAGCAGATACAAAAACCCGAAGGAACCGACATTCTCGTGGCAGGTTGCGGAACAGGCCAAAACTCGATCGAGACAGCACGAAGATTTTCCAACGCGCGAGTGTTGGCGATTGATCTCAGCCATGCCAGTCTTAGTTATGCAAAGCGCAAGAGTGATGAGTTTGGGGTCACATCAATCGATTACGCTCAAGCCGACATATTAGACCTCAGAGATTTGGACCGATCTTTCGACGTTATTGAAGCTGCGGGGGTGTTGCACCATTTGCACGACCCGTTTCAAGGATGGAAAATACTCATATCGATGCTCCGGCCATTAGGCTTAATGAGAGTCGGCCTTTATAGCGCAATAGCACGCCGCAATATTATGCATGGTCGTGAGCTCATCAAAGAAATGGGTTATAAAACAAATGCGCAAGACATTCGGCGTTGCCGGCGGGAGATAGTGAGACGAAGTACTGACGACAGGTTTCGGCAAATTACCCAAATTCTCGATTTTTACAGCATAAGCATGTGTCGTGATCTCCTTTTTCACCGCCAAGAGCACCAAATGACCCTGCCCGAGATTCGGACATTCCTACGAGCGCACCGCCTTGAGTTTCTTGGATTCGAAAAAGACCCTGCGATCTTAACTGCTTACCGGAAGCGTTACCCCGATGATCTTCCGGCAACAAATCTCGAATATTGGTCCGCGTTCGAGCAGGAAAACCCCAATGTCTTTTTAGATATGTATCAATTTTGGATTCAGAAGCTTGAATGACAGACGCTTATCTCGTCCAACGATTGACTTGAGCATCTTTTGCGAGAGGGCGTTACCATGCATGCATTGGCTGCATTTTCTTTAACGGAATTGTCGATTTCAATGCCCTCATTGCAAAAAAATTCAAAATTCTTTTTTATCATGAATTAACGTGGAACCAAAGCCTAATATACAATGGAAAATAGGCCGATGAAACCCTTCCAGCCTTCTCCGGCATTGTCGGAACTGTTGAAAATCGGGATGATCCATCATCAGAGAGGTGAATTACCTTCGGCGCGCACACTGTATGAGACCGTATTACAAGAAGCTCCGCGCCATGCTGAAACCCTGCACTTGCTTGGGGTGATCCATTATCAAATGGGTGACAACAAACGGGCAGTTGATCTGATAAAACAGGCGATTACTGAAAAGCCAGATTCCGCGATTTATTTCTCGAATCTCGCTCTTGCCTTGAAAGTGCTCGGACATCTTGACGAGGCACTTCGAGCTACCGAAAGTGCATTGCAGCTGAACCCAAACCATCTCGAATCACTCAATAACCGCGGCTATATCCTGACCGCTATCGGCCGCGTCGCCGAATCCCTTGCCTGCACCGATGCGGCGATTCGCCTCCAGCCAAACTGTGCCGAAGCCCATAACAACCGCGCGAATGCGCTGCAATGCCTTGGTCGCTGGAGTGAAGCGCTTGCAGCCTCCGAGACAGCGATTACCATCAAGCCCGATTACGCCGAGGCGCATAATAATCGCGGCGTCGTGCTGCGTCGACTCGGACGATTGGAAGATGCCCGCAGAGCGTTTAACAAAGCCTTGAGTCTCCGGCCCCAACTTGCGGAATGCCATCACAATTTGGGAAATACCTTAGCGGATTTAGGGTGTTTAGACGATGCACTGGCCGCCTATGATGCGGCGCTCGCCATCAGGCCCTTTTACGCCGATGCTTACGGCAATCGCGGCGGCGTTTTGATGGCGCTAGGAAAACTCAATGCCGCCGCTGATAGCTTCGAACGCGCGGTCGAGCTGGACCCGGGGGCCATAGATGCCCTTGCGCGCTATTGCCAAATTCGGTCTGTACCGCGTGACCACCCAGCACCGGACTCACTCGAACGCGCGCTGAGCAAGAATGATGTGTCAGTGTCTCGTCGCCGAATGTGCCATTTCGCATTGGGTAAAATCTACGATGACCGAGATTTGGTGGATGACGCATTTCGGCATTTTGGGGCAGGTCACAGAGCTCGCGCGGAAGAACTGGAACATGTTTGGAGCTCTGCTGAACAACAAAGTCAATTGGAAAGAATCCAGCGAACATTCACCGCGGAATTTTTCAATCAATGCCAAGATTGGGGGCATCCCAGCAAGCGACCAATTTTTATTGTCGGAATGCCTCGCTCTGGTACGTCACTTGTAGAACAAATTCTTGCCAGCCATCCATCTGTGTTTGGTGCGGGAGAGCTACAATTAGTTGGCTCTTTTGTTGAGCGCCGGCTCTCAGAGGAAAGCCTTGTCAGGCAGACTTATATCGAGAGACGTGTCGCAAAAACGCACGGGTCAAATGGTTCAACTTCAAAGCCATCGATTTCAATAAGCGCTAGAACAGTCTGGTCACTCGCAGAGGAATATCTCGCGGCTCTGAATGATCTGAACAGCACTAAGGCGAGAGTGACTGACAAAATGCCGCACAATTATCGCTATCTCTGGCTTATCGCATTGATGTTTCCCAAGGCGACTGTGCTGCACTGCGAGCGTGAACCGACGGCGACTTGTTGGTCGATTTACGTGCATGATTTCAACACTGGTCATGCCTACGCTGATGACTTAATTACGCTGGGTGAGGAATACCAGATCTACCGACGAATGATGGACCATTGGCGGCAGGTTCTTCCGCTGGCGCTCCACTCTGTTCGCTACGAAGCTCTGGTCAAAGATCCAGAGAAGCATATACGCCGGCTACTCGATTCTTGCGGGCTTGATTTCGCGCCCGATTGCCTGACTCCTCATCGTACCGTCAGGAGGGTAAGGACCGCGAGTGGCGTGCAAGTAAATACCCCGATTCATACCCGTGCAATAAACAAATGGAGGCGGTATGAACGACATTTGCAATCCCTAATTGACCTACTAAACGTTGACGATTAAAGATGTGAGAAAACGATATGCGTCGAAAAAGGCCCGCAGCACAACCAAAGAAATTACTGAAATCGAAGCGGGTTTCGTGCATGCACCCAAGCTCGGTTCCGGAGCGATTTGAGACCGCGCTGAAACACCACCAGAAGGGACAGTTCTCAGTGGCCAGTGGTCTGTACCAAGAAATCCTCAAGCAATTCTGGGGACAGAAGCAATTCGAAGCAATTCTGGGGACAGTATACTTAATTCCTTTCGGGCAGCGCCCAACCCTCCCAACCATGGCGCCGAATCGGCTAAACTCACCCCATGACAGCCGACACCCAAGCCACCGACACCAGCGACAAACCCGACTACGACAGCCCCTGGAAAGAGGCGCTGGAGCGGTTCTTTCCGGAGTTTCTGGCGCTGCTGTTCCCGGCCATCCATGCCCAGATCGACTGGAGCGTGGCGCCGGTGTTTCTCGACAAGGAACTCCAACAAATCGGCGGTAACAGCCCGCGCGGTCGCCGCCATGCCGATAAATTGGTGCGGGTTCGCGCCAAAGACGGCAGTGATCTTTATGTACTGATCCATGTCGAAGTCCAGGGTGACGCCGAAAGCGACTTTAACGCGCGGATGTTTCTCTACCAGACCCGTCTTCGGGATCGTTACCAAACCGATGTCGTCAGCCTGGCGGTCTTAACCGACACCAGCCCCAGCTTTCGCCCGAAGTCATTTCGCCACGCCCGCTGGGGCTGCGGGATCGTCTTTCGCTTCCCCGTGGTCAAACTGCTCGACTACGCTGAACCCGAGCGCTGGGCCGAACTGGAAGCGAGCGACAATGTCTTTGCCTTGGTGGTGATGGCGCAGATTCGGGCCAAGGTGACTTATGATGCCGAAACACTGAAACGCTGGAAATTCCGCCTGATGCGCTTGATGTACGAGCGCGGCCACGAGCGCGCGCTCATTGAAGAGGTGTTACGCCTCATCGACTGGATGATCCGCCTACCCAAAGAGCTAGAAGCGGAGTTTCGCCAAGAACTTTATGCCTACGAGGAGCAATATCGAATGCCTTATGTCACCACATTTGAGCAAGCCGGGATTCAGAAGGGCGAGGCCGCGATCTTGATGCGCCAGTTCGCGCGGAAATTCGGCACTGATTCAGCCGAGACCTACCGCCCGCGCATTGAATCCGCCGAGCCGGAGCAGCTTGAGGCATGGTCAGAGCGCATCCTCAACGCCGAGACACCCGAGACCATCTTCCACTGAGGCTGTCGGGCCGCGCTCGCAGCATCAACCAACGTCCCTTGGAATCAAAGGATAGAGTAGAGAGCAGGTTGTCATCACTCGCTTTAGCTCATCTGTTTTCCGCAGCTTTGGCGGTGCCTTATAGCCGAGGCATGGCGATGACTCCCAGCCCTCCCTCATCAAACCGTGCATGCGATTTTCCCGCACACGGCTTTCCGATGCTCTTCACACCAAGGCATGCACCGTCTTCCAGCCGGGCACCTTAGGGAGCTTGTGCAGTCCATGGCGGTCATAGAGGTCGCGAGACGGGAATTTGGCATGGCCTGCCTTCCGATACAGGTCAGTTCTCGTCGTGTTAAGTCCGTCACTTTTGCCATGATTTTTCCCACAGCTTTGTCCGACGGGCGCACGTTCGGGTACCATTTGCCGGTCTTGGCGCCTCGGCTCATCTGGAGCGTAAAGCCCAGAAAGTTGAAGCCCGATTCCTTGGCATCCACCACATGGGCCTGATCTCAATCGGGCGTCTCATTGAGCGTCAAACCCTGTCGATCCACGACGTGGCGGACGACCTTCAGCGGCTCTTCCACACCCTGCTTGCAGAGCACGACAAAATCATCCGCATAAAGGACAATGTGCGCGCCCAGCTTCTGTTTCAGCCGATGTCGATCCCAGATACGATCCAGCAAGTGCAGGTAGAGATTCGACAACAGAGGGGATATTACACCACCTTGCGGTGTTCCGACCCGGTTGCCTTTCCCTCCACCGACGGTCATGCGTTTTCCTTGATCATTCACGCCAATGACGGGGGCCTTCAGCCACTGTTTCAGGAGCGCCAGGATGGCTCCATCGACAATGCGTTCAGCGACCACCGCCATGAGGTTGGCGTGGGGAATGGTGTCGAAGTCGCTCGACAGATCAGCGTCAATCACTTGGGTGTGACCGGCCCAGAGTGCGTTGGCAATGTCGTCGATGGCATCGTGGGCCGAGCGTTTGGGCCGAAACCCGTAGGAGTGCGGCGTAAAGTCCGCCTCGAAGATCGGCTCGATGACCAGCTTAACCGCCATTTGCACAACACGATCACGGATGGTGGGTATCCCCAGCGGCCGCTCGCGGCCATCTCCTTTGGGAATCATCACCCGCCGTACCGGTTGGGCACAGTAGCGTTTCTCTTGCAGTTCCTCTGCGATGCCCTTCAGGAACCCTTCTACCCCTTCGCCTTGCTCGATCATCTCGAAGCTCACCCCGTCAATTCCGATCTCAACCATTTTTTCAAGCCCCAAGGCGATGTTCTGGGACTTTTTTGTCGGTGCTGACGGATGAAGCGCTTACCGGCAGCCGGTATGATGGTCGTCTGTCCAGTCTACAGAAGAGGCCGCCAATGCCCGCAGCGCAGACTATCTCCGATCTGCTCGACCCCAAGAACGACTATGTCTTTTTCCGTGTTTTCTCCGAAGAACCCGAGCTGCTGGTCGATCTGATCAACGCCGTGCGCGTCGATGAGCCTCCGATTGTTGCCGTCACCCTGCTGGATGCGCGTCTAAGCCCCGAGCGGCTCAGCGGCAAACGGCTGATCCTTGATCTCAAGGCTGTCGACGAACAGGGGCGGCGCTACAATGTCGAGATGCAGGTGCGCTCCTTCGGCGTCTGGAGCGCGCGCGGCATTCTCTACCTGGCGCGCGTGATCAGCGAACAACTCGAGGCCGGCGAGGAGTACCACAAGCTCAAACCCGTCATTGGCATTCACCTGCTCGATTTCAATCTGTTCAAAGAGCCGGAACATGAAGATCAGGCGCTGTGGTGTTTCGAGCTGCGCGATGCCAAGCGCCCCGAGGTGCGGCTTGGGCGTGAACTGCAACTGAACATTGTCGAACTGCGTAAGGCCGATAAGCTACAGCAACTGCCCGAGCGGCTGTCGGCCTGGATCGCTTATTTTGAACATTGGCGCGAGGAGGTCACGATGAGCAAGCTAACCCATCCCCCGGTGCAACAAGCGTATGCGAAATTGCAGACCTTGAGCGCCGATGAGCAAGCACGCTATTGGGCAGAATCGCGTGCCAAGGCTCTGAGTGACGAGGCGACCTTGTTGTTTGAAGCGCGAGAGGAAGGCGAGAAGGAAGGGCGTCGGCAAAGTGCGATGGCGATGTTGCGCCGCACCCAGTTGGACGATGCCACGGTGGCCGAATTAACGGGGTTGTCGCTGGCGGATGTGCAGGGACTGCGCATGGGGTCTATCGAAGGAATCAAAGGGTAGAGTAGAGGGCAGGTTGTCATCACTCGCTTTAGCTCATCTGTTTTCCGCAGCTTTGGCGGTGCCTTATAGCCGAGGCATGGCGATGACTCCCAGCCCTCCCTCATCAAACCGTGCATGCGATTTTCCCGCACACGGCTTTCCGATGCTCTTCACACCAAGGCATGCACCGTCTTCCAGCCGGGTACCTTTGGGAGCTTGTGCAGTCCATGGCGGTCATAGAGGTCGCGAGACGGGAATTTGGCATAGCCTGCCTTCCAGTTCTTGACCTTATGTCGCTTACGCAAGTGGATTCGCAGCCGCTGTTCGGCGTGGTTTCTGACCTTACTCATCGCCAGACTGGAATTGCGGAAATGGAAGTAGCCCGCCCAGCCTCTCAGGCTGCGGTTGACACTCCCCACCACATCGTCCAGCGGGATACAGGTCAGTTCTCGTCGTGTTAAGTCCGTCACTTTTGCCATGATTTTTCCCACAGCTTTGTCCGACGGGCGCACGTTCGGGTCCCATTTGCCGGTCTTGGCGCCTCGGCTCATCTGGAGCGTAAAGCCCAGAACCAGCCTTGACGCGAATGAAGCCAGCGCTACCAGCAAGACGATGCCGAGGATGTTGAGACCATGAGCGCGCGTGGTCCGAGCGAATTCTCACCGCCGGAACCACCCGAGACGACCTTGGCGGCGGTGCGCTAGGCGGCTCTACCAGGCTTCCACTGGTCGCGCTAGACTGACCACAGGTTCTTATCCTTACCGAATGTGAATGCCCATCAGGAAACGCATGCATTGAACGCAGAATCACTGAAAGACGCCATTAGAAGGGAGCTGCCCGATCTCCTGCGCAACGACGCGCCGTTTCGCGATGAGCTCCTCGCACTGACGCGCCGACATCATCCTGAACGCGGTGAAACCGAAGATTGGTTTCACGAAATGCTTGGCGAGTTGCGACGTGATCGTGAAGAGCAAAGTCGCAGGTGGGAAGAGCAAAAAGCCAAAGACGAGCGCGACCGGGCTGAGCAGGCGCGCAAGTGGGACGAGCAAAATCGCAAGTGGGAAGAGCACAAAGCTCAGGCCGAGCAGGATCGCGCCGAGCAGGCGCGCAAGTGGGACGAGCAAAATCGCAAGTGGGAAGAGCACAAAGCTCAGGCCGAGCAGGATCGCGCCGAGCAGGCGCGCAAGTGGGAGGAAGCCAATCAGCACTTCGACCGTGTGCATGAGGAGATCATGGCGCAAGCGAAACGATTCGACCGCGGCATCGGTGCCCTCGGCGCGCGCTGGGGCATCCATTCCGAGCGCGCCTTTCGCAATGCCTTGGCCGGCATTTTGGAGGTGAGCTTCGGTGTCGAGGTCATCAACGTCAATGAATTCGATGACACCGGCGTTGTCTTCGGCCGCCCGGAGCAGATTGAGCTCGACATTATCATTCAGAACGGCCTGTTATTGATCTGCGAGCTGAAGTCGTCGATCGATAAGGCGGGCATGTACAGCTTCGAGCGCAAGGCCCGTTTCTACGAGGAACGCCACCATCGCCAGGCCCAGCGCCTGATTGTCATCTCGCCAATGATCGATGACCGAGCGCGCAAGGTCGCCGAGCGCCTCGGCATCGAGATCTATCATGACTCGACCGACCTGACCTCGCTCGATGCGAGCTGATTGTGGCGGGTTTTCGCAGCGGGACATTTGACGGGACATTTATCGATTTTGGGGACAGTATACTTAATTCCTTTGGGCTGGCAGGGCGAGCTGTTCGCGACTAAAGCCGCTCCTACCCACGGCACCATATCGGCTAAACTCCCTACATGACAGCCGACACCCAAGCCACCGACACCAGCGACAAACCCGACTACGACAGCCCCTGGAAAGAAGCGCTGGAGCGATTCTTTCCGGAGTTTCTGGAGTTGCTGTTCCCGGCCATCCATGCCGAGATCGATTGGTCAAAGGGCGTGCAGTTTCTCGACAAGGAATTCCAGCAGATCGTACGCGAGGCCAAGACCACCCGGCGCACTGCGGATAAGCTGGTCGGCGTCACCCGCCGCGATGACACGCCGGTGTGGGTGCTGGCCCATGTTGAAGTGCAAGGTGATCCGCAAAGCGACTTTGCCGTGCGGATGTTCACCTACAATTACAAAATCCGCGATGCCTACCAAGTGCCGGTCGCGAGCTTGGCGGTGCTAGCCGATACCAAGCGCAGTTTCCGCCCCAACAGCTACAGCACGGCGCTGTGGGACTGTCGGGTGCAATTCGACTTTCCAATGGTCAAACTGCTCGACTACGCTGACCCCGAGCGCTGGGCCGAGCTGGAAGCGAGCGACAATGTTTTTGCCTTGGTGGTCATGGCCCAAATCCGGGCCAAGGTCGCCGACGATGCCGAGACCCTGAAACGCTGGAAATTCCGCTTGATGCGCTTGATGTATGAGCGCGGCTATGAGCGCACGCTGATTGAAGAACTCTTCCGCCTGATCGATTGGATGATCCGTCTTCCTGAAGAGCTGGAAGCAGAATTTCGCCAAGAACTCTACGCCTACGAGGAGCAATACCAAATGCCATATGTGACGACTGTTGAGCAAGCGGGGATTCAGAAGGGGATGGAGATGGGAGTGCAGCAGGGCGAGGCCAGGACATTGCTGCGCCAGCTCGATCAAAAATTCGGCCCAGAGGCCGTGCAAACGCACCGCGAGCGTATCGAGCAAGCGGAGCTTGAGCAACTCGACACTTGGCTGGGGCGCATCCTCAGCGCCGACAGCCCCGAGACCATCTTCCACTGAGACGAGGGATTTTTCAGGCTAGATTGTAGGCAACAGGGGTTTTTTTAGGGTGCCCGGTCCCCGTATTTTCAATTTTTTTCGGGGCTAAGCTAATCTGCCAGGGCAAATGGCACCTCATTGCGGGTGGCCTCGCCCACAATGCCGAGCAGCGCGCGATCCCACTTCTCCAAGAATTCTGGGTCCAATTCTGGGGACAGCAATTCGCAATTCTGGGGACATATATGGTCCGCCCCGCGATGCCAGACCCCCCAGGTCCAGATTTTTCCTCCCACGTAAGCGCTTGAATCTCCGTCTTACCCGACGTTTTTTGGACATTTCCGTCCGACGTCAAGAAGTCGTTTTTTGGACAAACACTGACACAGTTATCCATTTTATATAAAAATAATTTTGGAAAAATAAAAGAAAGCTTGGCATGATCGGGTGAAGTGGTTTTATCCTCATCAAGGAGCTTCCCTGGTAACCCAAATCGAGTTGCTTGCCGAGCCCGCTGGTGCGTTGGATCGCGCGGTGCGTTTCGAGCTTGGTGGTGGCTATGCGCTGCATCTGCCCCATGGCCCGCGCGCGCTGGGCACCCTCTACCATCGCGGCACCCCGATCAAGCAAGTGAACCTGCGCGACAAAGCCGAACGTCGCCTCTTGGCCGTGGAACTGATGCAAAAAGGCGTCAATCAGAGCCGCTTGGCCGATGCCTTGCAGCTCAGTCGCCAGACCCTGCACAACTACCGCGAGAGCTACCGGGAATTCGGCGTGCAGGGACTCTTGCACGGCTACAGTCCCGCGAAAAGCAAGGACGAGGAACTCCATCGCCATCTCAACGTCAACAAGCACCGTCCTGGCTCCAAGGCCCGCGAGCTCGAAGCGCTGCGCCGCGCCAAGCGTGAGCAGGCCGAAGGTGAGGCACAGGCCGAGCTGGACTGGGACGGGGAGGCGACCTATGAACTCCAAGAGCCGGCGATCGAAGAAACCCTGAGTGCGGCCCTGGCTGGCGCGCAGGCGACACCACCTCAATCGCAGCCGACCGAGGTGGTGGCAAGCGAGCGTCCTTATGCCCAGAACCATGACTGGGAAGACAGCCGCTATGCCGGCATCTTCCCCATCCTCATGGTCCTGATCAGCCAATGGCACTGGTTGAGCGGGGTAATGCGCCTGTTCGGCAACGGCTGGAAGCTGTTCATGGTCTTCGCCCTCATGGGCGTGAGCAACATCCGCTCCATCGAGCAGATCAAGCACGTGCGCCGTGACGAGGCCGGGCGGATGCTGGGGATTGGCACCCTGCCGTGCCTGGAGACTATTTGGGGCTGGTTCCATGCGGTGGCCAAGCAAGGCCGCGCCGCCGTGCTGGTGGCGGCGTTTTCCGACGACCAGCTCCAGCGCGGCTTGGTCGGCACGGATGTGTGGTTCACCGATGGGCATCTGCTGCCCTATACCGGCATGCACAAGGTTCATGCCAGCTACCATACCCAGCGGCGCATGCCCACGCCCGGGCAGACCAATCTGGTCACTTGCGATGCGCGCGGGCGGGTGGTGTGCTTTGAGATTCAGGAAGGCAAAGGCGATCTGCGCGGGCGCATTCTCGCCTTGGGCGAGTATGCGCGTGAGCAGGGATTGGGCGTGATGCCTTTGCAGGTGTTTGACCGCGAAGGCGACGGGCTGGAGTTCTTCTCCACCCTGGTCGCCACCGACACGCCCTTTGTGACCTGGGAGAAGAACGCCGATGCGGCGCGCTTGCGTGGGTTGGAGGCGGGGAGCTTTACCGAGACGCTCACGTTGAACGGGACCGAGTACCGGCTGCTCGAGGAGGAGAAGGCCTGCACCGATCCCCTGAAGCCCGCGCCCTGCGCAGCGGAGTCTGAGCCAACGTTCAAACTGCGCCGGGTCGTCATCTGGAATCTGCGCACCGGGCATCGCACCAGTGTGGTGTGCTGGGATGGCGCCCTGGGGCTAACGCCGGTGGCGATCGCCACCGCCATGCTCAGTCGCTGGGGCGCCTCGGAGAATACCTTCAAGCACCTCCAGGAGCGTCACCCCTATCATTACCATCCGGGATTTGGGGTGAGTGAGAGCGAGAAACAGGACATTGCCAATCCGGCGATCAAGGCCATCGATGCACAATGCCAAGCCATCAAGACCCAGCTCAACCGCCTCTACAAGCAACAAACCAAGTGCAAGCCTGGGATCAAGAAAGACGGGACCTTGCGCGCGAACAGCAAACACCAGCGCATCGCCGCGGAGATCGCCGCCGCCGAGGCGGAGCTGGCGCGGCTGAAGGACGAACGCGATCAGTTACCCGAGCGCGTCGATGTGGGCACCTTGAGCGATTACCGCTCCTTTCAGGCGATCGACAATGAAGGCAAGAATCTGTTCGATGTCGTCACCTCTTCGGTCTGGAATGCCCGCTGCCAACTCATCGATTGGCTCGAGCCGGTCTATGCCAAAGACAGTGATCGGGTCGATCTGCTCTATGCGATTCTCAACTGCCACGGCTGGATTCGCAGCGATGCCCGCTCGGTGGTGGTCCGTCTGGAGCCGCTACAGCAGCCGGCGCGCCGCGCCGCCCAGGAGCAGCTGTGCCGCAAGCTCACCGGTCTGGGCGCGCGGATCCCCGGCGGGAAGTGGCTGCGCATTGAGGTCGGCGACGCGCCGCTTTGATGCGGCGTCGCTTTGGGCTTTGGGCGCTGTCCAAAAATCAGGGGGCTTTTTGGGCGGTTTTGGGAGGTCTGACTATAACCCTAAGGGACAATTTACCTATCGCTGGGACGACCCGGAGCTTGGCATCTGGTGGCCGCTGGATCAACCGATGATTTCAAGGCGGGATGCGGAGGGGCGCTTTGTGCAGTAGCGGATTAAAGTCAACCATGCCCGCACTTCTCGATCCTACCAACGATTATGTTTTCAAGCGCCTGTTCGCCGAAACTCCGGAACTGCGAGTGGCGCTGATCAACGATCTGCGTCCTGACCTGCCCCCCTACCTGACTGAGACGAATGTTAAGTTAAAGCTCTGCGTGCGACACTTAAGTCTTGATGACCGACTGCAACGCTTGATGAGAGCTTGTGATCACAGCGAACCGGCCGGAAATTGGTTCAAATTCAGCCTGGATTGAAGGCGTACCTGATCGGCGGGATGTCATTGAAACGGAGGCCCAAGATGTCGGCTCAGCCCTTGTTGCACCTAACATTTGAAGATTGGCTTGCCAACGAACGGGCGCAAACTGAAATGCGCACGGAATATGTCCGTGGTGAAGTGTTCGCCATGTCCGGTGGCTCGCGCGAGCATAATTTGATTGCAACCAATATCGTCAGAGAATTGGGCATTCAGTTTAAAGGTCGCCCCTGCTGTGTCTATTCCGGCGATTTGAAGGTGCGCATGGAAACCGCCGACGCCAGCGCCTATCCGGATGTGATGGCGATCTGTGGTGAGCATCAGTATCTCGACGGGCGCCGAGATGTGGTGACAAACCCCGTTCTTATCGTCGAAGTCTTGTCGGACTCCACCGAAGCGTATGATCGCGGCAAGAAATTTGCTCACTACCGGACACTACCGAGCCTGATGGATTATCTTCTTGTCGCCCAAGATCAAGTACGAGCCGAACTCTACACCCGCGCCAATGATGGCGCTTGGATGATGCGAAGCTACGATCAAGTCGGACAAAAGGTGCCGCTTACAGCGATTGATGCCGAACTGTTGCTGGCCGAAGTTTACGATAAAGTCGGCTTGCCCTTGGGTCATTCAATATCGGCGTAAAATTCAACACATGAGTAAATAAAGACATTGGGACAACTCAGAACATGAACGTCTGATAGCCGTTAAATTTTTTCAATATGATTATTACACGTACCCCGTTTCGCATTTCTTTCTTCGGTGGCGGCATCGATTATCCAGACTGCTATCGCGAACATGATGGCGCGGTGCTGAGTGTGACAATTAATAAATACTGCTTTATCACACTGCGTTATCTGCCGCCGTTTTTTGAATATAAGCATCGCATCCGCTATTACCGCCGTGAAGAAGTGAGCGCCACTGACGAGATTCAGCATCCGGCGGTGCGCGAATGCTTGCGCTTCATGGCGATGGAGAAACAGCAATTCTGGGCAGCAATTCAGCAATTCCAGCAATTCTGGGGACAGTATACTTAATTCCTTTGGGCTGGCAGGGCGAGCTGTTCGCGACTAAAGCCGCTCCTACCCACGGCACCATATCGGCTAAACTCCCTACATGACAGCCGACACCCAAGCCTCAGACACCAGCGACAAACCCGACTACGACAGCCCCTGGAAAGAAGCGCTGGAGCGGTTCTTTACGGAGTTTCTGGAGTTGCTGTTCCCGGCCATCCATGCCGAGATCGATTGGTCAAAGGGCGTGCAGTTTCTCGACAAGGAATTCCAGAAGATCGTGCGCGAGGCCAAGACCACCCGGCGCACTGCGGATAAGCTGGTCGGCGTCACCCGCCGCGATGACACGCCGGTGTGGGTGCTGGCCCATGTTGAAGTGCAAGGCGATCCGCAAAGCGACTTTGCCGTGCGGATGTTCACCTACAATTACAAAATCCGCGATGCCTACCAAGTGCCGGTCGCGAGCTTGGCGGTGCTAGCCGATACCAAGCGCAGTTTCCGCCCCAACAGCTACAGCACGGCGCTGTGGGACTGTCGGGTGCAATTCGACTTTCCAATGGTCAAACTGCTCGACTACGCTGACCCCGAGCGCTGGGCCGAGCTGGAAGCGAGCGACAATGTTTTTGCCTTGGTGGTCATGGCCCAAATTCAGGCCAAAGTCGCCGATGATGCCGAGACACTGAAACGCTGGAAATTCCGCCTGATGCGCTTGATGTACGAGCGTGGCTATGAGCGCACGCTGATTGAAGACCTTTTCCGCCTGATCGATTGGATGATTCGTCTTCCTGAAGAGCTAGAAGCAGAATTTCGCCAAGAACTTTATGCCTATGAGGAGCAATTCCAAATGCCATATGTGACGACTGTTGAGCGAGCCGGGATTCAGAAGGGCGAGGTCAGGACATTGCTGCGTCAGCTCGATCAAAAATTTGGCCCCGAGGTCGTGCAAACGCACCGCGAGCGCATCGAACAGGCGGAGCTTGAGCAACTCGACACTTGGCTGGGGCGCATTCT
Source organism: Thiorhodovibrio winogradskyi (assembly GCF_036208045.1). Taxonomy (NCBI): domain Bacteria; kingdom Pseudomonadati; phylum Pseudomonadota; class Gammaproteobacteria; order Chromatiales; family Chromatiaceae; genus Thiorhodovibrio; species Thiorhodovibrio winogradskyi. The sequence continues at coordinate 3,941,842 of NZ_CP121472.1, forward strand.
CAGCGCCGAGAGCCCCGAGACCATCTTCCACTGAGACGAGGGATTTTTCAGGCTAGATTGTAGGCAACAGGGGTTTTTTAGGGTGCCCGTATTTTCATTTTTTTTCGGGGCTAATCCGCCAGGGCAAATGGCACCTCATTGCGGGTGGCCTCGCCCACAATGCCGAGCAGCGCGCGATCCCACTTCTCCAGGGCGGCGCGATTCTCTGATTTAAAGGGTAGAGTAGAGGGCAGGTTGTCATCACTCGCTTTAGCTCATCTGTTTTCCGCCGCTTTGGCGGTGCCTTATAGCCGAGGCGTAGCGATGACTCCCAGCCCTCCCTCATCAAACCGTGCATGCGATTTTCCCGCACACGGCTTTCCGATGCTCTTCACACCAAGGCATGCACCGTCTTCCAGCCGGGCACCTTAGGGAGCTTGTGCAGTCCATGGCGGTCATAGAGGTCGCGAGACGGGATTTTGGCATGGCCTGCCTTCCAGTTTTTGACCTTATGTCGCTTTCGCAAGTGGATTCGCAGCCGCTGTTCGGCGTGGTTTCTGACCTTACTCATCGCCAGACTGGAATTGCGGAAATGGAAGTAGCCCGCCCAGCCTCTCAGGCTGCGGTTGACACTCCCCACCACATCGTCCAGCGGGATACAGGTCAGTTCTCGTCGTGTTAAGTCCGTCACTTTTGCCATGATTTTTCCCACAGCTTTGTCCGACGGGCGCACGTTCGGGTACCATTTGCCGGTCTTGGTGCCTCGGCTCATCTGGAGCGTAAAGCCCAGAAAGTTAAAGCCCGATTCCTTGGCATCCACCACATGGGCCCTGATCTCAATCGGCGTCTCGTTGAGCGTCAAACCCAGTCGATCCACGACGTGGCGGACGACCTTCAGCGGTTCTTCCACACCCTGCTTGCAGAGCACGACAAAATCATCCGCATAAAGGACAATGTGCGCGCCCAGCTTCTGTTTCAGCCGATGTCGATCCCAAATACGATCCAGCAAGTGCAGGTAGAGATTCGACAACAGAGGGGATATTACTCCACCTTGCGGTGTTCCAACCCGGTTGCCTTTCCCTCCACCGACAGTCATGCGTTTTCCTTGATCATTCACGCCAATGACGGGGGCTTTCAGCCACTGTTTCAGGAGTGCCAGGATGGCTCCATCGACCATGCGTTCAGCGACCACCGCCATGAGGTTGGCGTGGGGAATGGTGTCGAAGTCGCTCGACAGATCAGCGTCAATCACTTGGGTGTGACCGGCCCAGAGTGCGTTGGCAATGTCGTCGATGGCATCGTGGGCCGAGCGTTTGGGCCGAAACCCGTAGGAGTGCGGCGTAAAGTCCGCCTCGAAGATCGGCTCGATGACCAGCTTAACCGCCATTTGCACAACACGATCACGGATGGTGGGTATCCCCAGCGGCCGCTCGCGGCCATCTCCTTTGGGAATCATCACCCGCCGTACCGGTTGGGCACAGTAGCGTTTCTCTTGCAGTTCCTCTGCGATGCCCTTCAGGAACCCTTCTACCCCTTCGCCTTGCTCGATCATCTCGAAGCTCACCCCGTCAATGCCAGGGCTGCCTCCATTTGACCGGACAAGATTCCAGGCGTGACGGAGGATGTCCTCATTTAACCCGCTAGACTTACTGTTGTTACTGCGAACGGCCAGGGTCGATTTAATTGTCGAGCCACCCACCGGGCCGTTACCTGCAAGCCAGGCCCCCCCCCCCCCCGAGCTGAAGGGCAAGGATGCCCGCACCCGCTTCCAACCCCGCGCCCGTTCATTCGGGGCGAGTTTTTCTTTGGGGCCGCGGGTGCTATGCTGGTTGCAGAAAAACGCAGTGATTGGAGCCTCAAGCGATGAGCGAGAATGTCAATAATTTAGTACTGGAGCATCTGCGGGCAATTCGCGCAACGCAAGCTGACCATGGTGAAAGATTGATGCAAATCGAGCTGCAACTCTCCGCACTGGGGCAGCAAGTCGGCGGACTGACAACAGCGGTATATTCCGGCAAGTCGGAACTCGACGAATTGCGCCGGCGCGTGGAGCATATTGAGCGGCGGTTAGAGCTGAAATCTGCGTAAGGGGAAAACGGGGACGGACCCTGAGGTATCCCCAAATATTCTCACGCTTTATCAATAAGGAATTATGGGGACATATATGGTCCGCCCCGCGATGCAAGAGGAAAATCGCTGTTTGGTAGAAGGAAACGTTGCGGCCATATATCCGGCATCGATCTCGGGACGCATTGCGGTCCCCGTGCCCTAATGGAATTCGCGTACCTCGCCGTCCTCAATCAGACTATCAGTCTCAGCTTAAGCTGGCTGCTGTCCCCGTCAGGTTTTCAGCGAGGCGGTCGTACCTTTCATGCCATTACAGTGACTTTCACTCTTAGCAACTCGTGGTGTGGAACTCGGTTGTTGCCCTATAAGGGCGGGTTAATCAGAATGGTTCGTGGCCGATAGGCGTTACGCGGTAACGGCCGCAGGCTTCGCTAACGCGCCGCGCGCCGCATCGAAGGCCTTGCCGGTGGTCATCACCGCCCAGGCGATGCGCACGAGCTTGTTGGCCATCGCAACCACGGCGACATTGGCATGACGGCGCTGCTTGAGACCGCGCGCCCAATGACTGAGGGCGTCTTCTTTGTTCTCAACCCAGCGCCCATTGTTCAGATCAGGGGCACGCGCCCCGTTGATTAGCAGTTTGCGCATATACACATCACCGCGCTTACTGATGCCGAGCAAGCGTGGTTTCCCGCCGGTCGAGTGCTGTCGCGGCATCAGCCCCAGCCAGGCGGCCAGCGCGCGGCCATTATTGAACAGCCCCCAATTGTCGCCCAAGGTGGCGATCAAGGCGGTGGCCACCAGCGGACCGATGCCGGGAATGCTCATCAACAGCTGGGCCGAGTCATTGGTGTTGGCAACGGCCTGAATCTGAGTATCATAATGCTTGACCCGCGTATCCATGTGACGCAACTCCTCGAGGAGAACATTCAATTCAGCGCGAAACCGCTCACTGAGTCCATTCTCGGCGTCTTCAAGGATGTCCGGCAGGCGGCGCATAAGCTCAGCACGCCCTTGAGCAATGACAATACCGTATTCGGCCAACAACCCCCGGATCTGATTGACCAGCGCCGTGCGCTGATCAATGACCATCGAGCGCATGCGGTGGGTACCCTGGGTATCTTGCTGTTCAACGTTCTTGATGGGCACGAACAATTGACGCGGGCCCCTGTTCGAGCAGGGCGCCGCTTCGCAAATCGCCTCGGCATCGACGGCATCGTTTTTGTTCGTCTTCACAAAGGGCTTCACATGCTGCGGGGCGATCAACACCACCTCATGGCCAAACCCCTGGAAGGTGCGCGCCCAGTGGTGGGCACCACTACAGGCTTCCATGGCGATGCGACAGGTCGGCTGCTGGGCGATGAACTGACTCAACGCTTTTCGTGCCAACTTGCGGCTGAACACCACTTCACCCTCGGCGTCGACACCAAACACATGTACGCTGTTCTTGGCTAAATCAATACCAATAGTGACGACCGGTTCTTTGCTAAACGTCTTTACGGATTTTTTCTTCGCTTTTTTCATGGCTCTTCTCTGAAGTTTTCGGTTGACGATTAGATGGTTGTCGATAGCCTATTTTGCTTGATTCAGCGGGTTTGTAGGAGCGGGGCGGACCATCCCATTAGTATACTCAATACCCCTGACTGATCCCGCCTGACCACGGCTCCCACCATCCAGCCCCCGGAATAAGTTCTGAGTTCTGAGTTCTGAGTTCTGAGTTCTGGTGACAGTTTACTGAATCAGAAGCAAAGGGGGCAGGATCGAATTAATTTTCGCAATCCCGGGGACATAGACTCAATTCCTCACACTGATCCCTCCTGACCGCTGGCCCCACCATCCAGCCCCTGGGTTCGCGCCTCGCGAGTTTTTCCTGTGGCAGCCAACCATCACCACGCCATCGCCTCCCCCACCCCCCCGGCAGATCGACTAAACTGCTACCATGCGCCGCGACCAACGCATCCCCTGGCACAAACTTCTCGGCCAAGCCCTGGCCGATGCCCTGATCGGTTTGCCCTATCAGGTCAGCACTGAAGAAGAACTCGCCCTGCGTAGCCAGCGCCTGGATGTGCTTATCATCGAACAGGGGCAATCCCCGCAGGCAACAAGCAGACCCGCCGACGACTGCCCGGATGGACTGGAAGACCTGACCAAGCACAACCTGCTGAGCTTCAAAGCCGCCGACGAGCCCTTCAGCGCCTGGTTTGCCGAAGAACTGCTGAGTCATTCCGTCACCTACCGCAAAGTCGCCTCCCTGCGCGCCCTGCGCAAGCGCCAGTCAGGCAAAGACCAACCGCTGGAGGAGCCCAAGGAAGCCTACCGGCTATTACCGGCTGAGGACTTCCGCTGCTACGCCATCGCCACCCGCTTTCCGCGCCAACTGGTCAAACAATTGCGATCCGGCAGTTGTCAAAAGACCGAGAAAGCGGGAATCTATCACCTGCGCTTTGGCACCCGCGACATGCGCCTGGTCGTCATCAACCAACTCGAACGCCACCCGCGCAACGCGCCCTGGGGCCTGTTCGCCACGGATGAAGCACAGTGGCGCGCGGCCTTTGCCAGTTATCGCTCGCACAGCGACATCGGGATTCACCTGCACAATCTCATTGGGTATTTTCGCCTGGGAGAAGGATACATGGCCTACACACAAGAAGACATGCACCGCGATGCCCGCGAATGGCTCAAGGGCGCGCTGAGCGAAATCGACCCTGAAGAAGTCCTCCAATGTTACGCTCCCGAGGATCGTCTCAAGGGGCTTGATCCCGAAGATCGTCTCAAAGGGCTTGATCCTGAGGATCGTCTCAAAGGGCTTGATCCTGCCACCATCGAAGCCTGGTTGGCCAAGCAGCGCCGGGATCACTAAGCGCGGATTGCCCATCCCTCTGACTGCTCGGCAATCAAAAACAAAAAGAGTAGCAAAAGGTGAGCAAAAGGGGTCAGGAGCAAAAGGGGTAGCAAAAGGGTAGAGTAGAGGGCAGGTTGTCATCACTCGCTTTAGCTCATCTGTTTTCCGCAGCTTTGGCGGTGCCTTATAGCCGAGGCATGGCGATGACTCCCAGCCCTCCCTCATCAAACCGTGCATGCGATTTTCCCGCACACGGCTTTCCGATGCTCTTCACACCAAGGCATGCACCGTCTTCCAGCCGGGCACCTTAGGGAGCTTGTGCAGTCCATGGCGGTCATAGAGGTCGCGAGACGGGAATTTGGCATGGCCTGCCTTCCAGTTTTTGACCTTATGTCGCTTTCGCAAGTGGATTCGCAGCCGCTGTTCGGCGTGGTTTCTGACCTTACTCATCGCCAGACTGGAATTGCGGAAATGGAAGTAGCCCGCCCAGCCTCTCAGGCTGCGGTTGACACTCCCCACCACATCGTCCAGCGGGATACAGGTCAGTTCTCGTCGTGTTAAGTCCGTCACTTTTGCCATGATTTTTCCCACAGCTTTGTCCGACGGGCGCACGTTCGGGTACCATTTGCCGGTCTTGGCGCCTCGGCTCATCTGGAGCGTAAAGCCCAGAAAGTTGAAGCCCGATTCCTTGGCATCCACCACATGGGCCTGATCTCAATCGGGCGTCTCATTGAGCGTCAAACCCAGTCGATCCACGACGTGGCGGACGACCTTCAGCGGCTCTTCCACACCCTGCTTGCAGAGCACGACAAAATCATCCGCATAACGGACAATGTGCGCGCCCAGCTTCTGTTTCAGCCGATGTCGATCCCAAATACGATCCAGCAAGTGCAGGTAGAGATTCGACAACATAGGGGATATTACGCCACCTTGCGTTGTACCTACCCGATTTGCCTTGCCTCCACCAACGGTCATGCGTTTTCCTTGATCAGTCACGCCAATGACGGGGGCCTTCAGCCACTGTTTCAGGAGCGCCAGGATGGCTCCATCAACAATGCGTTCAGCCACCACCGCCATCAAATTAGCGTGGGGAATGGTGTCGAAGTCGCTCGACAGATCAGCGTCAATCACTTGGGTGTGACCGGCCCAGAGTGCGTTGGCAATGTCGTCGATGGCATCGTGGGCCGAGCGTTTGGGCCGAAACCCGTAGGAGTGCGGCGTAAAGTCCGCCTCGAAGATCGGCTCGATGACTAGCTTAACCGCCATTTGCACAACACGATCACGGATGGTGGGTATCCCCAGCGGCCGCTCGCGGCCATCTCCTTTGGGAATCATCACCCGCCGTACCGGTTGGGCACAGTAGCGTTTCTCTTGCAGTTCCTCTGCGATGCCCTTCAGGAACCCTTCTACCCCTTCGCCTTGCTCGATCATCTCGAAGCTCACCCCGTCAATGCCAGGGCTGCCTCCATTGGACCGGACAAGATTCCAGGCGTGACGGAGGATGTCCTCATTTAACCCGCTAGACTTACTGTTGTTACTGCGAACGGCCAGGGTCGATTTAATTGTCGAGCCACCCACCGGGCCGTTACCTGCAAGCCAGGCCCCCCCCCGAGCTGAAGGGCAAGGATGCCCGCACCCGCTTCCAACCCCGCGCCCGTTCATTCGGGGCGAGTTTTTCTTTGGGGCCGCGGGTGCTATGCTGGTTGCAGAAAAACGCAGTGATTGGAGCCTCAAGCGATGAGCGAGAATGTCAATAATTTAGTACTGGAGCATCTGCGGGCAATTCGCGCAACGCAAGCTGACCATGGTGAAAGATTGATGCAAATCGAGCTGCAACTCTCCGCACTGGGGCAGCAAGTCGGCGGACTGACAACAGCGGTATATTCCGGCAAGTCGGAACTCGACGAATTGCGCCGGCGCGTGGAGCATATTGAGCGGCGGTTAGAGCTGAAATCTGCGTAAGGGGAAAACGGGGACGGACCCTGAGGTATCCCCAAATATTCTCACGCTTTATCAATAAGGAATTATGGGGACATATATGGTCCGCCCCGCGATGCAAGAGGAAAATCGCTGTTTGGTAGAAGGAAACGTTGCGGCCATATATCCGGCATCGATCTCGGGACGCATTGCGGTCCCCGTGCCCTAATGGAATTCGCGTACCTCGCCGTCCTCAATCAGACTATCAGTCTCAGCTTAAGCTGGCTGCTGTCCCCGTCAGGTTTTCAGCGAGGCGGTCGTGCCTTTCATGCCATTACAGTGACTTTCACTCTTAGCAACTCGTGGTGTGGAACTCGGTTGTTGCCCTATAAGGGCGGGTTAATCGGAATGGTTCGTGGCTGATAGGCGTTACGCATTAACAGCCGCAGGCTTTGCCAGCGCGCCGCGCGCTGCATCGAAGGCCTTTCCGGTGGTCATCACCGCCCAGGCGATGCGCACGAGCTTGTTGGCCATCGCAACCACGGCGACATTGGCATGACGGCGCTGCTTGAGACCGCACGCCCAATGACTGAGGGCGTCGTCTTTGTTCTCAACCCAGCGCCCATTGTTCAGATCAGGGGCACGCGCCCCGTTGATCAGCAGTTTGCGCATATACACATCACCGCGCTTACTGATGCCGAGCAAGCGTGGTTTCCCGCCGGTGGAGTGCTGTCGCGGCACCAGCCCCAGCCAGGCGGCCAGCGCGCGGCCATTATTGAACAGCCCCCAATTCTCCCCCAAGGTGGCGATCAAGGCGGTGGCCACCAGCGGACCGATGCCGGAAATGCTCATCAACAGCTGGGCCGAGTCATTGGTGTTGGCAACGGCCTGAATCTGAGTATCATAATGCTTGACCCGCGTATCCATGTGACGCAACTCCTAGAGGAGAACATTCAATTCAGCGCGAAACCGCTCACTGAGTCCATTCTCGGCGTCTTCAAGGATGTCCGGCAGGCGGCGCATAAGCTCAGCACGCCCTTGAGCAATGACAATACCGTATTCGGCCAACAACCCCCGGATCTGATTGACCAGCGCCGTGCGCTGATCAATGACCATCGAGCGCATGCGGTGGGTACCCTGGGTATCTTGCTGTTCAACGTTCTTGATGGGCACGAACAATTGACGCGGGCCCCTGTTCGAGCAGGGCGCCGCTTCGCAAATCGCCTCGGCATCGACGGCATCGTTTTTGTTCGTCTTCACAAAGGGCTTCACATGCTGCGGGGCGATCAACACCACCTCATGGCCAAACCCCTGGAAGGTGCGCGCCCAGTGGTGGGCACCACTACAGGCTTCCATGGCGATGCGACAGGTCGGCTGCTGGGCGATGAACTGACTCAACGCTTTTCGTGCCAACTTGCGGCTGAACACCACTTCACCCTCGGCGTCGACACCAAACACATGTACGCTGTTCTTGGCTAAATCAATACCAATAGTGACGACCGGTTCTTTGCTAAACGTCTTTACGGATTTTTTCTTCGCTTTTTTCATGGCTCTTCTCTGCTGTCTTCGGTTGACGATTAGATGGTTGTCGATAGCCTATTTTGCTTGATTCAGCGGGTTTGTAGGAGCGGGGCGGACCATCCCATTAGTATACTCAATACCCCTGACTGATCCCGCCTGACCACGGCTCCCACCATCCAGCCCCCGGAATAAGTTCTGAGTTCTGGTGACAGTTTACTGAATCAGAAGCAAAGGGGGCAGGATCGAATTAATTTTCGCAATCCCGGGGACATAGACTCAATTCCTCACACTGATCCCTCCTGACCGCTGGCCCCACCATCCAGCCCCTGGGTTCGCGCCTCGCGAGTTTTTCCTGTGGCAGCCAACCATCACCACGCCATCGCCTCCCCCACCCCCCCCGGCAGATCGACTAAACTGCTACCATGCGCCGCGACCAACGCATCCCCTGGCACAAACTTCTCGGCCAAGCCCTGGCCGATGCCCTGATCGGTTTGCCCTATCAGGTCAGCACTGAAGAAGAACTCGCCCTGCGTAGCCAGCGCCTGGATGTGCTTATCATCGAACAGGGGCAATCCCCGCAGGCAACAAGCAGACCCGCCGACGACTGCCCGGATGGACTGGAAGACCTGACCAAGCACAACCTGCTGAGCTTCAAAGCCGCCGACGAGCCCTTCAGCGCCTGGTTTGCCGAAGAACTGCTGAGTCATTCCGTCACCTACCGCAAAGTCGCCTCCCTGCGCGCCCTGCGCAAGCGCCAGTCAGGCAAAGACCAACCGCTGGAGGAGCCCAAGGAAGCCTACCGGCTATTACCGGCTGAGGACTTCCGCTGCTACGCCATCGCCACCCGCTTTCCGCGCCAACTGGTCAAACAATTGCGATCCGGCAGTTGTCAAAAGACCGAGAAAGCGGGAATCTATCACCTGCGCTTTGGCACCCGCGACATGCGCCTGGTGGTGATTAACCAACTCGAACCCCACCCGCGCAACGCGCCCTGGGGCCTGTTCGCCACGGATGAAGCACAGTGGCGCGCGGCCTTTGCCAGTTATCGCTCGCACAGCGACATCGGGATTCACCTGCACAATCTCATTGGGTATTTTCGCCTGGGAGAAGGATACATGGCCTACACACAAGAAGACATGCACCGCGATGCCCGCGAATGGCTCAAGGGCGCGCTGAGCGAAATCGACCCTGAAGAAGTCCTCCAATGTTACGCTCCCGAGGATCGTCTCAAGGGGCTTGATCCCGAAGATCGTCTCAAAGGGCTTGATCCTGAGGATCGTCTCAAAGGGCTTGATCCTGCCACCATCGAAGCCTGGTTGGCCAAGCAGCGCCGGGATCACTAAGCGCGGATTGCCCATCCCTCTGACTGCTCGGCAATCAAAAACAAAAAGAGTAGCAAAAGGTGAGCAAAAGGGGTTGGGAACAGCGCAAATGGCTCGGGAAAACGAAAAACCCCCTCAAACAACTTGACGAAAGTTGTCCGAGAGGGCTGTCTCCGAATTTCGCCAAAAACCAGGAGACAGCACCAGTGTGTCACGCCTTTCTACACGACGCCAATTTCTACCAACTGCTCACTCGGATCGACGAGTCGATTGCTGAGGAGGCGCGCGCGCGGCTGTGACTGCGGTGGGGTCTTGCATCGCGCCTGCTATCCGCGCAAGCCGCGCGGTGAGCGTGGCGTCTTGGATGAGAGCTACCAGCGCCGTCTGAGCTTCTGCTGCGCCGAGGATGGCTGTCGGCGGCGCTGCACCCCGGCGTCCGTGCGTTTTCTCGGCCGCAAGGTCTACCTTGGGGTCATTGTCGTCCTGATCACTGCGCTCAATCACGGTCTCAGCGCGTCGCGTCGTCAGCGCTTGATTGAGACACTCGGTGTCTGCGTCCAAACCCTGCGCCGTTGGCAACAGTGGTGGCGGGAGCAGTTTGTCCAAACCCGCTGTTGGAGGGGATTGGCCGGACAGTTCCTTCCGCCGATCCTCACCGCCCATCTACCCAGTGCATTGCTCGAACGCCTAAGCGGCCGCGCGTTGTCCGAACGTGTCGTGCAATTGCTGGTATTGATCGCCCCGACCACGACAACGACAGGCTCGCCGCGGGCCATGGCCGACCCGCGGAAGATGTAATCGCCCCGGTACGCAACGCCTTCTAGACTCCCAGTTCTGTGCAAAACACCTGAGAGGAGAAGGCCGATGTCGGATGAACAAGCCCACGGCGACCCTGATGGGTGGGCGCGGTTGCGCTTCGCCATTATTGGTCCCTTGTTGGCCGATCCCGCGCCGGGGGCTGGCATTGGGGCGCGCCTGCAAGCGCTGGCCGCCAAATCCTGGCGCCATCCGCTGACCGGCCTGCCGGTGCGCTTTAGCTTCGCGACCTTGGAACGTTGGTACTACCGCGCGCGCGATGTGCAAGACCCGGTCGGGGCACTGCGTGCGCGCCGGCGCCGCGATGCGGGAGCGCCGCGCGTCTTGAGTGCGCGCCTGATGGAAACCATCCAGGCGCAATACCGTGACTACCCCGGTTGGACGGTGCAGCTGCACTACGACAATCTGGTCTCCTTGGTGGAGGCCGATGACACACTCGGGCCACTGCCGTCCTACGCCACCGTGCGCCGCTTCATGAAGCGCGAAGGGTTGCACCGCCGCCGGGTCGTGGCACGCCAGACCCCCGGTGCCGAACAGGCCGCCCGGCGTCTGGAGGCCTGCGAGGTGCGCAGCTATGAAGCCCAGTATGTCCATGCCTTGTGGCATCTGGACTTCCATCATGGCTCGCGCCACGTCCTGACCCGCGGTGGTGTCTGGTTCAAGCCCCTGCTATTGGCGATCATCGACGATCATTCCCGCTTGATCTGCCATTTGCAGTGGTATCTGGATGAGACGGCCGAGACGCTGGTGCATGGTCTGGGCCAGGCGTTGCAGAAACGCGGCCTGCCGCAGGCGTTGATGAGCGACAACGGCGCCGCGATGCAGGCCGAGGAGTTCACCGCTGGACTGCTTGCGCTGGGCATCCTGCACGAACCAACGCTGCCTTATAGCCCCTATCAGAACGCCAAGCAGGAACGGTTTTGGGCGACGCTCGAAGGCCGCCTGATGGCGATGCTCCAAGACATCGAGGAGCTCGACCTGCAGCGGCTGAACATCCTCACCCAAGCCTGGGTCGAGCAGGAGTACCACCGCAAGGTTCACAGCGAGACGGCCGCCACGCAGCTGGCGCGGTCGTTGGATGCGCCCAGCGTGGGGCGCCCCTGTCCGGATAGCGAGGCCATCCGTGCGGCCTTTCGCTGCCGCGTCCAGCGTCGCCTACGCCCGCTGGGATTTAAGCGCGGTGGATCTGATCGACCCGCACAGTGGCGCACCGCTGTGTCGGCTCCATCCCTTGAATAAAGCCGCCAATGCCTCGGGCAAGCGACGGCGCCTGGACGGCGCGAGCACACCACCACCGTCCAAACGCACCACGACCCTGCCACCGCTGCTGCGCGAGTTGCTCGCCGAGTATGCCGCCACCGGCTTGCCGCCGGCCTATCTGCCAACCCATGACGATCCGGAGTTTGATGCATGAACAAAACCCTGTTGGCCATCTATGGACTGAAGTTCAATCCGTTTTCTCCGGAGCTGCCAACGGCGGCATTGCATCTGACCCCAGCGGTGGAGCAGTTCTGCTGGCGCATTGAGCAGAGCCTGATTCGCGAAGGCGGCTTTGCCTTGATTCAGGGCGATCCCGGCACCGGCAAAAGCGCGGTGTTGCGCGTGCTCGATGAGCGCCTGCATCAGTTGCCCGATCTCAGCGTCGGGGCCATTACCCATCCGAGTTCCAAATTGGCGGATTTCTACCGCGAGATGGGCGAGCTGTTTGCCGTTGACCTCAAACCGCATAACCGCTGGGGTGGCTTTAAGTTGCTGCGTGAGCGTTGGTTGGCGCATCTGCAAACGACGCTGTTGCGCCCGGTGTTGCTGATTGATGAGGCGCAAGAGATGCATCCGACGGTGCTCAATGAGTTGCGTCTGCTGACCTCGATGCAGTTTGACTCGCGCACCTTGTTGAGCGTGATTCTCGCCGGCGATGGGCGCCTGGCGGCGATGCTCCGGCGCGAGGATTTGCTGCTGCTGGGCAGCCGCATTCGCGCGCGCCTGACTCTGGAGTCTGCCAGCCGCGAGGCACTCGTGGCTTGTCTGGAGCATGTGCAGCAGTGCGCGGGTAACGCGAGCCTGATGAGTCCGGAGTTGATGAAGACGCTCGTTGAACATGCGTTGGGTAATTATCGGGTGTTGACGACCATGGCCGCGGAGTTGCTGGCGCAGGCCGCACGCCTCGAGCGCCCGCAACTCGATGAGTCGCTGTACCTTGAGGTGTTTGGCGCGTTACCGGGTAACGCCCGCCAACGCCCGGGGGCCAAGGCGGCGCACGCCCGATGACGGCGGCCTCTCACACCGCGATGATGCTCGCCGCTTGGCGCCATGCCGGTATCACGCGCGCGGATCTGGCGGTGCGCACGCCGAGCGCGATGATGCTGTGGTTCCAGGATCGCGCTTTGGATCAGCTGCCGCTCGGATTGGCCAGGGCGCGCAATGCCCATGGGGCGGATGTCTATATCCGTCCGGCTCGCGGCTATCCTTGGCCAATGGTGTTTCTCGATGATGTCGCCCCGGCAATGGCGCACCGCGTCGCCAAGCACTATGCCGTCCTGGTGGTGCGGACTTCGACCCTCGGGGGCTGTCATCTGTGGCTACAACTGACCCGCGCGCTTGATGAGAGACAGCGCGCCCAGGTGCAGCGTTGGCTGATTCCGCGTGTGGGCGCTGATCCGGGCTCAGTCTCTGGTGAGCATCTCGGTCGGCTGGCGGGGATGAAGAATGCCAAACGCGGCGGGGAGTGGGTCAATGTTCTTCACCGCCCAGGCCCTCGGGAGCGGGTCTGGGATCCGACGCCAGCTTCGCCAACGACCGCTGCGCCTCGGGCGAAACCGCCCGCTCGCAAACAGGACTCACGCGCGCCTTCCTCCGCCGGCGACGGCTCGGAGTCAGCCCGCGAATGGGGCTGGGTCCGCGGCGCACTCGAGGCCGGTCTGTCACCAACCACGCTCTACCAGCGCTTGCTCGAGCGCGCTTCCCCGCGTCGCGGTGCCGATGCCGAGCGCTACGCCCGCTATACCCTCTCGCGCGCACTCCGCTCTACCGCGCACCGCCACTGAACCCTGTCCGTCTCTCCCCCTTGGGGGGCGCGTGGTTCATGATTCCCGCTCTCCTTAGTCCGCCAAGGATGGCGTCCCGCATTCCAATGGCAGTCAGCGTCCTTTAAATAGCTTGAAAATAGTTCCGGCGAATAGCGTTTTTACGCTCAGCAGTCGGGAAAGCGCAGAATCTCGCAGCCGCCATCGCCGAGCTGGGAGCGGATTTGCTCGGCCAGACGGCGGTCGGCGCCACGTTGCGCCATAACGGCGGTGATGATGAAGACCACCCGCGCGGGTTTGTCCATCAGGATGGGGATCAGGTTTTGCATGACCTGATCGGAGATGAGGACGATGTGGGTGTTCATTTCTTTCTCTTGAAGAGCTTGCCAACCTGTTCGACCATCTTGTTGATTGCTTGATCGGGAAGGTGGGCGATCACCATGCTGTTAACGTCATTCAGGTACGCGGCATCTTCTTCGGTCTCGACCATGGGCTCGAGCTGGTCGACCATTTGTTTTGCCGCGACGGGATCACCGCGCGCGGCGGTGAGCGCGGCGGTGGTGCCAATCAGCAGGAAGTAATCCTGGATGTGAAAGCGCTCGCGCTTGTGAAGATCGCCGAGCAGGTCCTGGGCTTCATCGAGACGATTGTCCCGAATCAAGACTTTGGCGAGATTGCAGCGCGGGTGCAGATAGTCCGGATAGAGCGCGATCACGCGCCTGAGCATGGCCTCGCCCGCCTCGCGCTCGCCCTGGTGGATAAGCAGCTGGCCGAGGTTTCCGAGCGTGGTGCGATTGTCCGGCGTTTGTTCGAGGATCTGGCGCAAGCAGGCTTGGGCACCGGCGATATCGCCGTTCGCGTTCTTGTCGATGGATTCATCGAGCAGTGCTTGCAAGTGCGGCGGCAGCTCCGGTGGCTCCACTTCCCGATGAATCTCGTAGGCGGTGAGCACGATGGACTGCAGCCGTCCTTTCAGCCAGATATCCACGGTCTCGTTTTTGGCGAGAAATTGGTGCTGGCGCAGGACATTGAGGATCTCCATGCGATCCTCGTCGGTGCCGATAGGCAGGGCGATGAAAGCCTTCAGCCGCTTGGCGGCGTCGCTGTTACCCCGGGTGGCCTGGGCGCGCAAGAGCAGTACGGCGAGACCGCGCATGCCAACATCGCCAGCGCGGCAGATGCGCTCGAGATAGGCGGGGCTGGCCGTGAGTTCCGCCAGCCTGTCTTGCAGTGCCTGGGGGGTGATGCTTTGGGTGCCAAGTTTGAGTTGCTCCAGCCAGTTGACCGGGAAGCTGTGGGACATATCGAACATGACCGGAAAGGCCGGGGCGTTGTTCCAGCCGCTGATGGCCGCAAGGTTGTCGCGGGCGACAAGCAAAGAATCAGAGGTTGCGAGCGCTTCTTTCCAATACTGCCGCGCTTGTTTTAAGTTGCCACGGCGGGCACTGGCACAAGCGGCGAAGTGCCGCACCCGGGCCATGGCGTCGGGGGCGCCCTCCTTGTCGCTGAACCAGGACTGCTTGCTGGCGCGCTCGAAGGCCGCCAGCGCCGCGGCGTCCTCGCCCATGAACAGCAGCGCGTCGAGTTGCATGAGAAGATCGTCGGTGCGCCGCGCGGTCGCGGCCGCGAGCGGGGTGACCAAGCCGCGCGCGCCATCCTCGTCACCGAGGTAGCAGCGCAGCCGGATCAGCCAGCCGAGGGCAAAGAGATTATCGGCATCGGCCTGCCAGCCGGCGGAGAAGGCTTGCAGGGCATCTTCGATCCGCTGAACGTGGAAGAGTGTCGCGCCAAGATTATTGCGTGCCGAGGCGATCTCGACGCCTTGGAGGACCGCGATGGCGTTGGGGAAGTCCCGCGCGCCCATTAACAGCCTGCCGGTGTCGAAGGCGAACATGTCCTCCGCGGTCGCGATCCGGCCATCTGGCATGGTTCGCATTTCCTCCAACAGCGCGGGGTCCGGTTGCGGCAGGCCGGGTACCTCCGCGCCGAGGGCGCGCAGACGTTCAGCCGTGCTCAGCATGAGATGGACCAGTCCGAGCCTGGCCGCGCTTTGCAGCAAGGCACCCTGCGCGGGCGCGCTGTTCGGTCGGTTGCGGGCCCACAGCCAGGCCGCCGCGCCGGCGCCATAGTGGTCGTTCTTCTGCTCCAGGATGTCGATCAACAGCCGGTAGAGACCGCCATAATCTGGAAAACGTTCGAGTAGGCCGCGGGCGCGCGCTTCGGCCTCCTGGTACTGCTTATTGCGCAGCAAGCGCTCAACGGCCTCGATCTGGGCGGGATTGGGTTTTGGTGATTGCTTGGTGCGCGCCTTGGTTTTGGTTGATTTCTTTGCCACTCGATTTTCTCGCGTTAAATCTGTTGCCGAAGGGGTCTTGGCTGGTTCGAGTCGATCAGTCCTTCCTCAACGCCACAGCGGCGCTTGTGGGAGCTGGGGCGCGAGCTTCTTCAGTCCTGCGCGCGCGGCCTGCTGGCTGAACAGCGGGATCAGCGCGCCTGCCATCCAGCCGCCGAAGGCCTCCCAATCAGCACGGGCGATGGGTCGGTCGCCATGGGCGAGGATGGAGTAATTGCGCTTGGTGAGCTGATCAAGCATGTGGCTCCGCTCGGCCTCGACAAAGACCGCCACCTCGCCACCAAGATGGTGCGCGGCCAGTTCCCAGGCATTGCGCAGCCCGGCCTGGAGCTTGCCGTCCGGGTTGGCGGTGATCGACAGGCTGGCGGGAATCTGCTCTGGCTTGAGATCGCCAGTCAGAACGCCTTGGCCTTCCAGCAGCCATTGCGCGGTCCATTCTAGCAGCCGATAAGCGCGCGCGACGGCGTCATCGTAGCGGCACTGGACGGCGCGGCGCTGGGCATTGAGCCAGAGATCCCACAGGCGCGCCGGGGTGCGTTGGGGGCTGTCTTGCACCGCGTTCAGATATTTCAGCGCTTGGAACAGCGGGACCGCGACCTCGCCTGCGTCTTTCACCAAGCGCGGGCGATAGACTTCTAGTAGCGCAGCGGCCTCGGCATGGTCGAAGCGATCCCAGGCGTTGAGATAGGCCCGCATGGCCCGGCGCAGGCGAATTTCCTCGCTGCTCACGGCGAGCCCGGCCTGACTGCCATCCCGCACCTTGATGAGATCGGCGCGGTTGCCGGTGATAAGTTGCAGCTCGACGCGATCATTGTCGATCGCCGCCATCACCAGCGCGGCGGTCATGGTCTTGGTGCCGCCGGTGTAGTCGGCGATCAGCCGCGCTTGTGGGAAGCGCTCGGCGATGGCTGTGATCGCGCTGGTCATGGCCGCCACCGCTTGGTCAAGATCGTCGGTCGGCACCTCGACGGCCTGGAATTGCTCCTCGCGCAAGCCTGCCTGGGTGGGAATATTCGGCAGATGGTCAACCACCTCGGCGCCGCGGCGCACCTCCACCGGATGGCCCTTGCCGGTGATGGTGACCATGGACCCCGGCTGCCCGGTCGCCTGATCGCGCCCGCTGGCAAAGAAGAGCACAAAGACGGGTTGCAGTTCGCGAATGGCGGTCAAAATCGGCTGGTGCGAGCCGCCGACGGTGCAGAGGAGGATGGGTTGGGTCATTGATAATCCCTGGTTATTACTGTTGCATCATGCGCGCGAGGTCGCGTTGGTAAAATTGGTTGGCCCCCATGAGCAGTACGACAGGATGGTTTTGATCACAGCTTACCGTGAAACAACAGTTGCGCAGTAAAGCTTTCAGTATTTTCTGATTAAGCGACTTTTTCGAGCGGTTGTTGCTGAACCCGTTGGCTGACGGATAGAATTTCAATACCAACGAGATGGCCCTGGCTATCGTAATCCGCCATGATGCCTGGTTCCAATTCGTGCGTGCTCTCCACATCCGCATCGGAAATCTCGAAATAGGCCGCGTCGGCCACAGGGTCGAACTCTAGTTTCATCGGTCAGCACCTTTAGCTGTCAAAAAAGGCGGTCACGATGGTGACCGGATTCCGATTTTCGTTGTAGACCACGCGCAACATTTTGAAAGCTCGCTCAGGAACAGGATAAAAGGCATGAACAAGGCTTGCATCGTCTGGATCATCCTCCGTCCGCATCGGGTTGTTTAACGCTTCTCGAATCCATTCGATTCGGATAAGACGCTTCAGGCAACGCTTTTTTGCGTGAGATGTCAGCCTAAACTCCATGTCTTTTCTCCGGTCTCCGCGCGCTCAATGAACCGCATGGCGGCGATGATGTCTTTCTCATCCAGATCTGGGTAAGCATCGAGAATTTCATCGAATCCGCAACCGGATGCCACCAGGCTGACAATGTTGCCAGCCGTGATGCGTAAGCCTCTGATGCATGCTTTACCGCCCATGACCGCAGGGTCAAAGGTCACACTGGGGTGCGCGAGTGACGCAGACACTGCGGCGCAGGCTGTGACCAAGCAAACCACGCCAGGCCGAGCCGCTGAAGAAAGGCAGGCGGATCGGGTCGAGCGCCGAGCAAAAAAACCGCAGGCGCAGCAGGTTCAGCCCGGCTAGCGGCGGGTCGGGGATCCTGGAGGCAGCAACTGGAGACGTCATGGGCAGGCATTCGGCGAATAACGACGGATGCGCTGAGTATACTTGGAGCCAGGGCGCATGCACGCCCTGGCAAGCTTGCGGGCGCGGTGATGCTTTTAGGTTCTAAACCGTTCCACCAGGGTTGCAAGCTCTCTGGCCAACGCGCTGAGTTGCTCGGAAGCGGCCTTGGTCTCGGCCGCCGCCTGGGCGTTGCCCTCGGCGGCATCGGAGATACTGGTCACATTGCGGTTCATTTCCTCGGCCACCGCGCTTTGCTCATCGGCGGAGCTGGCAAGCTGGGTGTTGACGTCATTGATGGTTGTGACCGACTTAGTGATGGCCTCGAGTGAGTGATTCGCCTCGGCCGAGCTTTCCAGGCTCGACCGCGCATGATGCTGGCTTTGCTCCATGACCTTGACCGCGCGAGCGCTGGCCTGCTGCAGGCGCTCGATCATGGCCTGGATTTCCTCGGTGGAGCTCTGGGTGCGGGTGGCGAGCGAACGCACCTCATCGGCCACCACCGCGAAACCACGCCCTGCATCGCCGGCACGCGCGGCCTCAATCGCCGCGTTGAGCGCAAGCAAATTGGTCTGTTCAGCAATGCCGCGAATGACATCGAGCACGCTGCCGATCTGCTGGCTGTCCTTGCCCAGTTCAGCGATGACCTCGGCCGCGCGCTGCACCTCGGCGGCGAGCTGCTCAATCTTACGCATGGCGCCCGAGACCACCTCGGTCCCTGTGTCGGCCGCGGTCTTGGCTTCGCCTGTCGCCTGGGCGCCATCCTGCGCGCCACGCGCGACCTCCTGCGCCGTGGCGCTCATTTCGTTCATGGCGGTGGCGAGCTGATCGACCTCGTTGCGCTGATTGCTCACACCCGCGTTGGTGCGCTCGGTAATCTTGGCCAAGTCAGTCGCGGCACCGGTCAGCTGCCGGGTTGCGTCCAGTACCCGGGCGATGAGCTCGCGGAAATTGTCCATCATGGCATTGAAGGCGCCAGAGGCACGGCCGATTTCGTCCTGGCCTCGCACATCCAACCGGCGCGTCAGATCACCATCGCCCTCGGCGATCCCCCGCAGTCCGGTCGTCATCGCAAGCAAGGGCTTGGTGACGAAGACCTTGACGAAGAAATACATCATCAGGAGCACTGGCAAGCTGAGCAGAACGGCGAGAACAAATATCAACAGCCGGAAGCGATCAACGTGACGATTCACATCCTCCAGACTGATTTCAAGCGACACCGCGCCCAAAACCGAGCCCGCTGGCGATGCGGTATGGCACAGAGTGCAATCCTTGCCCAAATAATCCTTGCTACTGATCACCGGCATGATCTTACGCAGTCGATTGCGGTTGTCCGACAGCTCGCTGAAGGGCTCGCCCGTCTCCAGAACCCGGCGCTCGACAGCGTTGCGCGGCTGTTCGTCCTCTGTACCCGGTCCGTATTGGCTCGACACATTCTTGCTGCGCAGGACACGCAGATCGTTTAAATTCCGCAGTTCGATGATTTGGTCGAGAAACTCCGCGCGCTGATGGATCATGCCGGTGATCATTAAGGTGGTCAGGCCGGCCATGGTCATTTCGTGCAGCGTCTCGGAGAAGGCTTCGGCCTCCTCGATCGCGGTATTGCGTTGCTCCTGGGCCGCCCACAAAATCATGCCCGTCCAGGCCGGGAACAATATCAGCCACAGAGCAGCGATTAGCCGTGCCCAGATGGGTAAATCTTGAATTTTTTGCATGATGTTCGTGGCCTGATGTGGGTGTGCCATGTCGGCTGTTTCTGTTGGCGTCCGCTGGATTCTAGCGAAACATGACCCCTTCGTGGGGAGACTTTGCACCATTATCCTTAGCCTTTGCGGGCCCCGACCACTACGACATCGGTCACGAAAATGGCAATGTGCAAAAAAACCTGCCGCATCTGGCATTCATTGGCACTAAAAAGTCGGTCGCGATGGGTATAAACTGGTCACTCGGCAATCCAGCAACCGCCCTACTCCACGGGCGCAGGCGCCACCATGACCGATCTGCACGACCTCGACCTGATTCTGCGCTCCGAGACCCCGGTGCTCCTGATCGAGTCCCTGGAAGAGCAACGCATTATCGAGTTATTTAGCCGCCTGGCGATTCAGTTCGGCGTGCCGCTTTTTTGCTGGACCATGACCGACGGCCTGAGGCGCGCCGAGTATGCCGCCCGTCCCCAAGCGGATCTGGCCGATCCCGCGGAGATGCTGCGCCATATCAAGGTGAGCCCCGAGCCCGGCATCTATCTGCTGCTCGATTTTCATCCCTTTCTCGATAACCCGCTGCATGTGCGGCTGATTAAAGAAATCGCGCTAGGCTTCGGCGAGGTCGCCCGGCGCCTGGTGCTGGTCAGCCACGCATTGGAGAGCCCACCAGAGTTCCGCCATCTGAGCGCCCGCTTCGGCCTGCGTCTGCCCAACCGTGGCCGGCTGCTAGCGTTGATTCGCGAGGAAGCCCAGCGCTGGCAGCATGCCGGGCCGCGTCGTGCCTTTCGTGCCAACCGAGGCGCGGTCGATCGGCTCTCGCGCACCTTGCTCGGAGTGACGGAATCCGACGCGCGGCGTTTGATTCGCAACGCCATCCATCGCGACGGCGCCATCACCGAGACGGACGTGGAGGAAATTACCCGCGCCAAGTATGAGTTGCTGAGCCCCGAGGGTAGCATCTCCTTTGAATACGACACCGCGGGCTTTGGCGAAGTGGCCGGACTCGAGCATCTCAAAACCTGGATTGACCTGCGGCGCGAACCCTTTTTGTCGGATGATCCCAAGATCGAGCACCCGCGTGGCATCATGCTGCTTGGCGTGCAGGGCGGCGGCAAGAGCCTGGCGGCCAAGGCAGTGGCCGGGCGCTTTGGCGTGCCGCTGCTGCGGTTGGATTTCGGCGCGCTGTACAACAAGTATATTGGCGAGACCGAGCGGAATCTGCGCGAGTCATTGAAAACCGCCGAGGTCATGGCGCCTTGCGTGCTCTGGCTGGATGAAATCGAAAAAGGCTTGGCCGCCGGCAACAGCGACGAGGGCACCGGTCGGCGTATCATCGGCACCCTGCTGACCTGGATGGCGGAACGCAAGGCGGCGGTGTTTTTGGTGGCCACCTCCAACGACATCAAGCAACTGCCGCCTGAATTGGTGCGCAAGGGTCGCTTTGATGAGATCTTTTTCGTCGACCTGCCCGATGCCAGCGTGCGGCGCGAGATTTTTCGCATTCATTTGGCCAAGCGCGACATCAACCCGGAGCACTTCGACCTCGACCAGCTCGCCGCCCTGTCCGATGGTTTTTCCGGCGCCGGCATCGAGCAGGCCGTGGTCTCCGCCCTCTACGCCGCCCGCGCCGATGACAGCGGCGGGGTTAATACCCGCGCCATCGCCACCGAGCTCCAGCGCACCCAGCCTCTCTCCGTGGTGATGGATGAACAAATCGCCCGCCTGCGCGCATGGGCACGCAGCCGCACTGTCCCGGCTTAAGCTTTGGGTGCTGGACTTGCAAGTCCGTGCACTTCCCCTATTTCGATCAGGTCATCTGTTAAGATCACCTGATATCACCTAAGAACGCTCATGGAATACAAGGACTACTACAAAATCCTCGGCGTGCCGCGCAACGCCAGTCAGGATCAGATCAAAAGCGCCTATCGCAAACTCGCGCGCAAGTACCATCCGGATGTCAGCAAGGAGTCCCAGGCCGAACAGCGCTTCAAGGAGGTCAACGAGGCCAATGAAGTGCTGAAAGACCCGGAAAAGCGCGCCGCCTACGATGCCCTTGGCAGCAACTGGCGCGCCGGGCAGGACTTCCGCCCGCCCCCCGGTGGTCCCGGCGGCTTCGGCGGCTTCAAGCGGGAATTCAACGCCGAGGATATCGACCAGTTCAGCGACTTTTTCGCCAGCATTTTCGGCAGCGGCTTTCGCCGCGAACCTCCCCAGCAACGGCAGCGCGGCATGGACCAGAACACTCGCATCCAGATTTCCCTGGAAGACGCCTACCAGGGCACCAGCAAACAGATTCGCCTGGAAGACCCGCGAGCACGCGCCAACGGTGGCAGCGAGGACAGGGGCCGCACCCTCAACGTGCGCATTCCAGCCGGCGTCACCCAGGGCCAACAGATTCGCCTCGCCGGCCAGGGCGCGCCCGGTGCCGGCGGCAATGGGGACTTGTTTCTGGAAGTGGACTTCGCCCCCCATCCTATCTTCCGCCCCGAGGGCAAGAACATTCACCTGAACCTGCCCATCGCTCCCTGGGAAGCGGCGCTGGGCGCCACCGTCACCGTGCCCACGCTCGGCGGCAGCGTCAGCCTACGCATTCCCGCCGGCTCCCAGAGCAATCAGCGCCTGCGCCTGAAAGGTCGCGGCCTGCCGGGCAAAACGCCGGGCGACGCCTTGGTGCAGCTTGAAATCGTCAACCCGCCCGCCAGCGACGACCAGGCCCAGAAGGCCTATCGCAAGCTCGCCGAGCAGTTTGGAGACTTCAACCCACGCGCCAAATTGGGGGTGTGACCATGACGCAACGAGCGACCACCACGGACGTGAGCCTGTGCATTGAAGGCACCCTGCTCGACGAGGGAACCGTCATCACTGTGACCGAGCTAACCGAGGTCTGTCAGCTCAGCCTGCCCCAGGTCGAGCGCATGGTCGGCGAGGGCATGCTGCACCCGCGCGGCAACCGCCCGGAGCAATGGTGCTTTAGCGGCCTGGAGATTAAACGCGCGCGCCGCGCCCTGCGCCTACAGCGGGATCTCGACCTCAACCTGGCCGGCGCGGCGCTGGCGCTCGATCTGCTCGAGGAAATCGAACAATTGCGCGACCGCGTGCGCCTGCTGGAGCAGCATCTGGGCGGTTTGACGGATGTCGATGCGCGCTAACATCAAAGACGGCCGCGCAAATCCCGCACGGCAAAGCCCCGACAGGGGTGATTGAATCCCCGCGCGAGCCCCAGGACCTGGAAGCGCTCCCCCATGGCGGCGGGCAGGACGAGCTGCCTCGCGCCAGCGCTGATGCGCATCTGCAAGGCGGGATCAGCGGCCGCGGCAAGCGCCTCCATCATGCGTTGGTCGAGTCCGCAGCCAATGAGAAAATTGGCCTGATTCGTGTAGCCAGCCAAGTCAAAGCCGGCTGCCCTCCCGGCATCGGCCACGGCGGAAAAATCCACATGCGCACTGATATCCTGCAGGCCCAGGCGCTGGAAGGGGTCAGTGTTGGCGCGATGCTGATGATGGCTGATCAGGGTTCCAGCGCCGCGTTGCCGATGATAGTACTCCTTGCGCGGATAGCCGTAGTCGATGAGCAACACCAGTGCGCGATCCATCGCCCGCGCGAGCGCCCGCATCCAGGGTGCAAGACGCAGGTTGATCTCCGAGCAATAGCCGGGCTCCAGCGCCAGCCCCCGTGACTGCAGCAGCAGCACGGCTTGTTGCAGGCCAAGGGAGCGGGCCGGCCCCGTCACCTCCGTCAGTGCCTGGTCCTGCTCGTCAAAAGAGACAAAGACCTCCTCTGGCGCGCCCTGGCTGTCGATACAAAAGCGGTGCACGGGCATGGCATCGAGCACTTCATTGGCGATGACCACGCCCTGAAAGTGGCTTGGCAAGGCCGTCAGCCAGCGCACCCGATGCGCCTGCCCTGGCACCCGGGCAGCAAGGGTCGCACGCTGTCGCGCTTGCAGATCCGGACTCGGCTCGAGAATGAGATACTGCCCTGGCAACCTCTGTTGCCGCGCCAGTTCGGCCAGCAGATCGGCCGCGAGAACGCCACTGCCGGCGCCAAATTCCAGCAGGTCACCTCCACCCAAGGCGGTGAAAACATCCGAGCACTGCGCGGCGAGACAACCCGCGAAGAGCGGAGAGATTTCCGGAGCCGTGACAAAATCTCCTGTTGGGCCAAGCTTGGGCAGGCCGGCGACATAGTAGCCAAGCCCGGGCGCGTAGAGCGCCAGTTCCATGAAGCTATCGAAGCTCAGGGCGCCCTCGGCGGCATCGATCCGCTGCCGGATGAGCGCGAGCAGGGATTGGTGATGCGCAAGCGCTTGGGAATCCGATACTTGATCAACCACTGGCCTTGTCCCATGCTATCGGTGACAAAAAAGGCGTCAACTGCCCAGCAAGAATCCCAGCTTTTTCTGTCCACGATCCATTCATCATCCGCCCATCATCCGTTCAATATCCATGACCGAGACGCTTCATCCCTCCCCTCCTACTTCTGCTGCCCTGTCCTTGGCTGGCAAGGTTGCGCTCATTACCGGCGCGGCGGCCCGCATTGGTGCTGAAATTGCCCGCGCCCTGCATGCCGAGGGCTGCGATTTGCTGCTGCATTATCGCCATTCGGCCAAGCCGGCGGCGGCTTTGCAGGCGGAACTCCAGGCCGCGCGCGCGGATTCAGTCCAGCTGATTGCCTGTGATCTCAATGCCGAGAACGCCATCGCTCAACTCGAGCAGGCCACGCGGGCCTTTCGTCAACGGCTGGACATTCTGGTCAATAATGCCTCGAGCTTCTACCCGAGCCCGCTCGCGCAAGTGACGCCAAGCCTGTGGGATGACCTGATGGGCAGCAATCTGAGGGCACCTTTTTTTCTGACCCAGGCCCTGGCCCCGCTCCTGACGGCAAGTGGCGGCTGTGTGGTCAATCTGGTCGATATCCATGCCGAGCGCCCCCTCAAGACCTACCCGGTTTACTCCATCGCCAAGGCTGGCAATGCGATGATGGTCAAGGCCCTTGCGCGTGAGCTTGGCCCGGCGGTGCGGGTCAATGGCATCGCGCCAGGGGCGATTCTGTGGCCAGAGCAAGGCATGGATGACACAACCAAAGAGCAGATTCTGCAGCGCACGGCGCTGCAACGTCCGGGAAGTCCGCGGGATATTGCCCGCACACTCTTATTTCTGGTCCGCGACGCGCCTTATATCACCGGCCAGATTCTTGCCGTCGATGGCGGTCGCGGCCTGCAGCAATGACCGCGCACGACCGACAGCGACTTGCGAGGGGGCGACACATGGCTGATCATAGCAAGGATGATAACCGACCCAATGACTTCAGCAGATCAATACCAGCCCGAGGCAACGGCGAGCGCCGATGCGGACGACGGCAACGCGCTTGAACAACATCCGGCGCACAGCTCCAGCTACCCGGTCAGTCGTCTTGCGCCGGCTTTTCATGCCCCCGATCCGCGCGATCAACTCGGCCGGGTCGAGGCCATGCTGGGGGCGCGCACCAGCGCCAAACTGGAACTGATCGCCGATCAAATCCGCCATTTGCAGGACAGCGCCCGCGCTATTTTGCAAGAAGCCAAGCAGGAGCAAGAGCTGCATCAGGCCGTCTGTGCCTTTGAGCGCAAGCCAGGCAATGCCTATCACCTCTATTGCAAGCAGGATGGCACCAGGTTTTGGTCAATGCTCTCCCCGAATGACTGGCGCGGTCAATCGCCGTATCCCTTTATTGGGAGCTATCGGCTGGAGGCCGATTACTCCTGGACACGACTGGATCAGGATTAAGCGATCCAAAGCAAACTGACCGGGCACCTGGCAAGGCCGCTGATGAGAGGTGCTCCGCCACGACATTGTTGCCACGACTCCAAGACTCTAATACTCGACACCCATGGCGCAGGATATTCAAGTTTCAACCTTCACAGGCCCTGAGTTGATCGCCAAACTCCCGGCGGTCGCCGCATTACGCATTGCCGTCTTCCGTGAGTATCCCTATCTGTACGACGGCGATAACAAGTACGAAACTCGCTATCTGCACACCTACTCAGAAAGCCCGGATAGCATCATCGTGCTTGCCACCGACGGCGAGGAGGTGGTGGGCGCATCCACTGCCGTTCCCATGCGCCACGCGCCAGACGAAGCTCGCGAACCCTTCGCCGCCTTTGGAATCAATCCGGATCGAGTGTTTTATCTCGGCGAATCCATCCTTTACCCGCAATATCGCGGACGCGGCATCGGCAGCCGGTTTTTTGAGGAACGTGAGCGTCATGCCGCGCGACTTGGTGGTTTCGACTACCATGCCTTCTGCGCGGTGGAGCGCCCGCATGATGACCCGCGCCGGCCCATGGATTTTCGCAGCCTGCACGCCTTCTGGAACCGAAAGGGCTATTATCGCGAGCCACGTCTCTATACCAGTTTTTACTGGCGCGAGATCGGCGAAGCGCGGGAATCGCCAAAACCCATGGTCTTTTGGCTCAAGCCGGTGGGGGCCAATGCAGCCGCCCCGGCAGCAGTGGGTGCCAACTGACCCGCAGCGCACCCCGACTCGCATCAGGAGACACGCAAGCACATGAATATCACGCTGATCGTCTTGCTCGCCCTGACGCTGCTGGTGTTTGCATACGGAGTGCTGATCTACAACAACCTGGTCCGCCTCAAGCACACGGTTGCCAAATCCTGGTCCAATATCGATGTGGTGCTCAAGCAGCGCCATGATGAAATTCCCAAGTTGGTCACCCTATGCAAAGAGTACATGCGCTATGAGCAAGACACCCTTGAGCGCATCGTGCGTGCGCGCAATCAGGTGCTAAGCGCCACCGACCGTGGCGACGTGCGCGCCCTCGGCCCCGCCGAAAGCGAATTGCGCGCGGGACTCGGGCAGCTGCTCGCGCTGGCCGAGAACTATCCGGATCTCAAAGCCAACCGCGGCTTTCGCCAGCTCTCCCAGCGCATCTCCCAGCTTGAGGACAGCATCGCCGACCGCCGTGAGCTTTATAACGAGAGCGTGAATCTACACAACATCCGCCTGGAGCAATTTCCCGACGCCATCATCGCCCGGCGCTTTCGCTTTCGTCCACGCGATCTGCTTAAATTTCGCGAGGCGCGTGACAACCCGGATCTCGACACCCTGTTCCGCGCCAACTAAATCCCCGTTGCACAAGCAACCGGCATCGTCCACCCGCCCCAACCGCTAAAATGAACGCATTTCGCGACTGGGTTTTGCAGGCCGAAACCGGCGAATTTTGGGTCTTTTCCTGCGCGGCCCTTATCAGCGCGCTGGTCGCGCTAGCTTACGGACTGCGCAGCTTCTGGCACCTGCGCATCATTGTCGATACACCCACGGCCAGGATTCGCTCCGCCGCCCAGGGCTATGTCGAGCTGTTTGGCTTCGCGCGGGTGCGCCGCGAGCCGCTGCTGGCGCCACTGACCCAAACCCCCTGCGTCTGGTATCGCTACAAGGTCGAGGAAGAAGGCGGCAGCGGTCGCCACAGGAACTGGCGGACAATCCAACAAGGCCAGGCCGAGCATCCCTTTCTGCTTGATGACAGCACTGGAGAATGCCTGGTCGACCCCACCGGCGCCATACTCAAGTTCCGCAACAAAGATGTCTGGAACACCCGCGAACCGCATGGCTTTTATCGCTCCCGCTCATCCCCGGCTCGGTCAATCAGCCATTTCTTTGGCCTCGAGCGCAACTATCGTCTGACCGAGGAGCGCATCCATGCCGGGGAGCCTGTCTATCTGCTCGGCTACTTCGAGACCCCCAGACGCGGCGAACAGGAACGCCGACGCCTGGCGAATCAACTCCTGCGTCAGTGGAAACGCGACCCTGAGCGCATGCGCCAGTTCGACCGCGACCAGAACGGCGAGATCGATCCGCGGGACTGGCAGGCGGCACGGGAGCAGGCTTATCAAATCGCCGAACAAGCCGAGCAGCGCCTGGCCGCCAAACCGCCACTTCCGCGCGTCGGCAAGACCAGCACCATGGGTCAGCCCTTTATCATTTCCACCCAAGGCGAGGACACCCTCGCCTCCAGCCTGCGCTGGCGCACGGGCGCGGCCAGCCTCGCCGCTGTGCTCCTTGGCGTTGTTTCAGGCGCGGCCATGATGCTGCGCCTAGGGGAATGAGGCTGAACTCAAGGGATGACGCATGGCCACGCTGAAGTCCCCGCGCAAATAGCCCTCACGGAAGCTGAACTCGGCACCGAGCTGCTCGGCCCACTGGCGGACTTCATCGGGGTGGCGACAATTGAACACCTCGGAGTCATCCGCGCCGCGCAGCAAATTGAAGACAAAGCCTCGACCACTGGCCGCGAAACAGCGCTCGATAAAACAGAATGTTTCGTACTTCGTCAGGGTATTCATGGCGCCGCTGCACAAATAATAGTCAGCCGCTGGCAGCGGGTCGGTGAGCGCATCAAGCAGGCGGATATCCTCGCCAGTGCGTTCGCGCGCGACTGTCACCATGGTTTCAAGGGTATCCAGACCGATATAGCAGCGGGGCAGATCATGCTGACGGGCGAGGTAGCCATGAAGATCGCCAAAGCCGCAGCCAACATCGACCAGCGTGAGTGTGCTGATATCCTCCGGCAGCAAAGCCCGCAGCACGCCGAAGCGACACTCTTGGGTATGGCGGGAGTTCCAGTGAACACCCTCGGCCGTGGTCCCGTGTTGGTCAATGGCTTCTTGATAAAATTCCTGTGTATCGACGCGGGGCATGGGGTAGTCAACAGCTGATACGAGTGGCTAATGAAAGTGGATATTGAACATGAATCCTTGGTCAGGGAACAATGATCGCGAGCGGTGGCCTGATCTGGCCGCGCGCTATAGTACCATCGGTGTTTCCTCGGACCACGAGACCAAGACCAGCATGATCGATCAACCCGACCCCGGTGCCGTTGAAGAGTATTTGCTCAGTCTGCAGGCACGCCTGTGCGAGGCGCTCGCGCGGGCGGATGGCGGCGGCGTCTTTGGTGAGGACCGTTGGACGCGGCCCAACGGCGGTGGCGGTTGTAGCCGGGTGCTTGAAGAGGGCGCGCTCTTTGAGAAAGCTGGGGTCAATTTCTCCCATGTGCATGGCGCGGCCTTGCCCGCCAGCGCCAGCGCCGCTCGCCCTGAGCTTGCTGGACGCAGCTTCTCCGCCATGGGCGTGTCCCTGGTGCTGCACCCGCGTAATCCCTATGTGCCGACCACCCATCTGAATGTGCGTTTTTTCAGCGCCCAGAAGCCGGGTGCCGAGCCGCTCTGGTGGTTTGGCGGCGGGTTCGATCTAACGCCCTATTATGGCTTCGAGGAAGACGCGCGCCACTGGCATCGCAACGCGCGCGCGGCCTGCAACGGCTTTGGCGACCAGCTTTACCCGGAGCTCAAGCGCGCGTGCGACCGCTATTTTTATCTCAAGCATCGCGACGAGGCTCGCGGCATCGGCGGGCTCTTTTTCGATGACTTCAGCCGTTTCGGCTTCGCGCGCAGCTTAGCCTTCATGCAAGCCGTCGCCGAGCACTTCCTGCCCGGCTATTTGCCCATTGTCGCGCGTCGCCGCGAGCACCCCTGGGGCGATCGCGAGCGGGCCTTTCAGATGATGCGCAGGGGTCGTTATGTGGAATTCAACCTGGTTTATGATCGGGGCACGCTCTTTGGGCTGCAATCCTGCGGACGCACCGAGTCCATTCTGATGTCCCTGCCGCCAAATGTGAGCTGGCGCTATGACTGGCATCCCGAGCCCGGCAGCCCGGAGTCGCGGCTAATGGAATATTTTCTTGTTCCCCGGGACTGGCTGGCCGCGGACGCGACCTCTCTGGACGAATCGCTTTTAGCCGAATAATGGTTGCCGAATCAATCTCGGCGAATCACTGCGACTGCGCAGGTCATGCCCTGCCATCGGAGATATTTGTTCTTGCTCTCACCGGCGGTAGGCGAGCGCGACTGTATAATGCGCCCCTTGCTTGAGCTTGTCGTAGTTACCAAAGATATCCTCCAGATACCGCTTGATGAACTGCCGCAAGCCGTTAATGGTCACCACATAGAGCGCCCCGCCTGAGTTAAGACGCGCGAGCGCGTCGTACAACCAGAGCGTGAGCAACTCCTTGCCGACTTTTGCCGGGATATTGCTGGCGATCAGATCGAAGCGACGCTTGGGCTCGATCTGATCGAATCCGTTGCTCAGCAGTGCCTCGGCATTGTGCAAGCCATTGCGCGCGATGTTCTTGCGTGCGAACTCCACAGCGACAAAATCCTTATCCACCATGAGCACCCGCCCCTTGGGGGCCAGGCGCGCCAGGGTCAGGCCAATGGGTCCGTAGCCACAACCAAGGTCAAGGCAATCAGCCTCGGGCGCAACCTCCATGTGCTCTATCAGCAGCCGGGTTCCATCATCGATTTCGCGCGGTGAAAACAGCCCCCAGGTTGAATTCAAGTGCAGTGGCTGCCCTGCCAGCTCAGCCTGAAAGCTGATCGGACGCCGCAGACTGGCGAGCTGGGATTGATCGATCATGGCGTCTCCTGTATGGATGGAACTCGCGAGCCCTTTGGATCACGGGCACTTTAGCGCAAGCTGGACGGCATTCTACCGCTTCGGCCCGCCAAGAATAGCCGCCGCGGCTGTCACCATTCTTTAACCATTTCGCCATAAACTAGCCCGAACCCTCTTGACCCCCATGGCCTTGATGCTCGCTGGCTTGCCCAAACCGGCCACCCCGCTTGCACAAGACTTTGGCTCTCTTGCCGAACATTGACCCATGCCATTGGTCGGTCCCATTGATCGATGCCATGCGTTCACCTTCGCGTGAAACAGCTGCTTCGTTTTTCGGGGTGCCAATACCCCATGAGCCTTAGGAGCCCCGATGCCGACCCTTCTGATCGTAGACGACGAACCTGACATTCGCGAACTCATTCGCTTCAGCCTCGAGGAAGCCGAATTTCGTGTCCTCGAGGCTGCTCACGCCGATGAAGCCCGCAAGCAGATTGGTCACAATACGCCAGACCTGATTCTGCTCGATTGGATGCTGCCGGGTCGCTCGGGCCTTGAGTTGGCGACCCAACTCAAACAAAGCGCGCGGACCAAGAACATCCCCATCATCATGATCAGCGCCCGGGGCGAAGAGGAAGACCGCGTCAAAGGCCTGGATACCGGGGCCGATGACTATATCGCCAAGCCTTTCTCACCGCGCGAAATGGTCGCCCGCGTCAAGGCCGTGTTGCGCCGCAGTCAGAGTGACCAGCAACAGGATGACATTGAGATTGGCGGTCTACGCATTGATCACATTGGGCATCGCGTCAGTGCCAATGGCCAACCCATCACCATCGCACCAACCGAATATAAGCTGCTGCACTTTTTCATGACCCATGCCGATCGTGCCTTCAGCCGCTCGCAACTGCTTGATCATGTCTGGGGTGATCAGGTCTATGTGGAGGAGCGCACGGTCGATGTGCATGTTCGGCGCCTGAGAAAAGCGCTCGAAAATACTGGTCATCAACATCTGCTGCAAACTGTGCGGGGCGTTGGCTACCGCTTCTCGGACAAATGAGCCAACCAGAGGCAAAGGACTCAAAACCGCCGGGTCCTACATCACCGCCCAACACAGTTTTTCGATGGCTGATACCCTGGTTGGATCTCTGGGTCGCTCGTTTCAGAAACAACCTGGCACGCGACACAGTCGCGGAAGTCGGCATGGTCTTGCTCGCACTTTGCATCGCGGCTGGCCTGCAACTCGCCGGTCTACACTGGATCAGTGCCCTGGCACTCGCTCTGTTGCCCTATTTGGCGCGTCATCTGCTGCTACTCGTGCGTTTGGCGCGCTTGATCCGCAAGCAGCATCGGCTGGTACCACCCTTTCCGCTCGGGTTCTGGGGGGAGATTTATCGCACCATCGCGCGCTATCAGCAGCGCGGACGCAAAGGGCGCAAACGCCAGCTGCGTTTCACAAGACGTTTTCGTGAGGCTGCCAATTCGGTACCGGATGCACTGGTGGTGCTAGACAAGGGCAGACGCGTGGAATGGGCCAATCCCGCCGCATCTTCCCTAATGAACGTGCAATTTCCGCGCGATGACGGCCGACAACTCAAAGAGGTATTTCCACACGACTCACTGGAAGAATACATTAGCGCTGGCGACTACAGCCGTCCGATTGATATGACCCCTGCGCACAACCAGTCCTTGATGCTTTCAGTGCGCGTCACACCCTTTGGCGAGCGCAAAAAGCAGCGCCTGGTGGTTGGGCGTGACATTACCAAGGTGTATCACCTCAATATGATCAGGCGCGACTTCGTCGCCAATGCCTCACACGAGTTGCGCACACCGCTGACAGTCATCACCGGTTTTCTTGAACGCCTGAGCGAGTCGCCTCAGACGCCACCTGGTCACCGCCGACCGCTGAGCCTGATGCGCCAGCAAGGCGAGCGTATGCGCTC
The DNA here is from genome assembly GCF_036208045.1 of Thiorhodovibrio winogradskyi. Lineage (NCBI taxonomy): Bacteria > Pseudomonadati > Pseudomonadota > Gammaproteobacteria > Chromatiales > Chromatiaceae > Thiorhodovibrio > Thiorhodovibrio winogradskyi. The sequence goes on from NZ_CP121472.1 coordinate 3,973,954, forward strand.
CATCATTGAGGATTTGCTGATGCTGTCGCGCCTGGAAATGGACCATCGCACGACCCAAATCACGGCTGTTGAAGTCACCGAACTGGTCAATGCCATTGTCTCGGAGGCACGAATTCTATGCGGTGACAGCCATCCCATCACGCTGGAGATGGACCCGAACCTCAGACTGCTGGGCAATCAGAACGAACTCTACAGCGCTTTTTCCAACCTGGTCTTTAATGCCGTCAAGCACACCCCGGCGGGCACGGAGGTACGGATTCGCTGGAAGGAGCTGGGCAACAGCCCCTGCTTCTCGGTCAGGGACAGTGGTCAGGGGATCGCGGCCGAACATCTACCGCGTTTGAGCGAGCGTTTTTACCGCATCGACAAGGCGCGTTCGCGCGAGTCAGGCGGAACGGGACTGGGTCTTGCGATTGTCAAGCATGTGCTGAATCGGCACGATGCTCAGCTGAGAATTGCCAGTGAGCTCGGCACTGGCAGCACCTTTAGTTGTTATTTCCCGCCAGCCAGCCGACTGCGGCGCGAGTCGGCCGAGGCACTGATTGCCACCAGATAGGGCGGTGCTTCACTGTGAATCAGCAGTTTCATCCTCTGGAGTGGGAGCGACGCGCCATGTGCGTGAGCGTACATCCATGGATGTTGTCTTCAAGGGTGGCACCAGAACCATGAGCGTCAGGCCATCAGATCAATTAGGGTGCCAACCATCTCATCAGCGGTGCGGATGACGCTTGCCGCGGCCTCGGTCGCGCGCTCCCCGACGCCGAGATTGACCAGCGGCCGCGTCAGATCGGTACTCGCACCCCGACCCGCATTGCCCCCCTCATTGACCATGGTTTGCTGGGCGATTGTATTTGCCGCGTTGGTCACCGTCTGATAGCCGCGCTGCATGCCCGTGAGGCCTGCGCCCATCAGTCCGACACTCATGTCAGCTGCCATTTCATTTCTCGATTGGGTTGTTTTCCCTTGGTTCTGCTTAAAAGTCTAGTCGACCAAAGGACACTCCACCCGGGTCACACCGATAAATGCGAACCTGATCACAAAAGCGATCACAAAAGCGATCACAAAAGCCGATCTGGCAGGCACTGCCCGATCGCGGTTTCATTCCCGCGCGCGGCCCCCAGATTGTCCATTCCAGCGGACTTGTAAGCCTCCCAAGCCCTTACACCAGCTTGACAGATCGGGGGGGTTCGCGCGATGAGCAACCGCATTCGAGCCGAGGCCCTTGCCAATGATTTTCGCCTTCGATAACACCTACGCCCGCCTGCCTTATCGGTTCCACGCCCGAGTGATACCCACGGCGGTCGCGCGGCCGACCCTGCTGCAGGTGAACGAGGATCTGGCACACCAACTCGGACTCAACCCGAGTGAACTGCGCAACCAAGAGGCCACCGACATCTTCGCCGGCAATCGCCTGCCGGAAGGCGCCGAGCCTTTGGCGATGGCCTATGCTGGGCACCAGTTCGGCTCCTTTGTCCCGCAACTGGGCGATGGTCGTGCGATACTGCTTGGCGAGTTGGTAACGCCGCGGGGCATGCGTTTCGACATTCAACTGAAAGGCGCCGGGCGCACACCCTTTTCGCGTGCTGGCGACGGGCGCGCTTGGCTGGGTCCGGTGCTGCGCGAATACTTAGTAAGCGAGGCCATGCATTCGCTCGGTATCTCCACCACCCGCGGGCTCGCGGCCGTCGCCACTGGTGAGCCTGTGTATCGCGAGCATCCTCTGCCAGGCGCCATTCTGACCCGCGTGGCAGGCAGTCATGTGCGGGTTGGCACCTTCGAGTACTTTCGCGCGCGACAGGACTCGGCAGCACTCAAGACGTTGGCTGACTATGTTATCGCACGCCATTATCCGGCCTTGGCCGAGGCGGAACAGCCCTATGGCGAACTGCTGGAGGCGGTCGCGACGCGCCAGGCGGATCTCATCGCCGCCTGGATGAGCGTCGGCTTTATTCATGGAGTCATGAACACCGATAATACCTCCATCATCGGCGAGACCATCGACTACGGCCCCTGCGCCTTCATGGACAGCTACGACCCAACCACGGTTTTCAGTTCCATCGACTATCGTGGTCGCTACGCCTACGGCAACCAGGCACGCATTGCCCATTGGAATCTCTCCAGCCTGGCACTGTCATTCAGACCGCTCCTGGAACAAGAATCCGATCAGGCGGCCGCGCGCGCCACGGCCGCGCTCGACCTGTTCCAAACGCGCTTTGATCAAGCCTGGCTCAGTTGCTTTGGACGCAAGCTCGGCATCACCAATGCGCGCAACGAGGACAGGACGCTGATCAAAGACTTTCTCGACCTGCTCGCGCGGCATCGGGCGGACTTCACCAACAGCTTTAGTGCCCTGTGCTCCGCTCCGGAGGATGGCGGCGAGGCGCTGGGTCGAGAGGTCGAGCGGCGGAACCCGGGGGAAGCCTGCGCCAACTGGCTCGCTCGCTGGCACCAGCGGCTGGCAAGCGACCCGCGGACCAATGCCGAGCGCAGCCAAATGATGCGCCAGGCCAATCCTGCCGTGATCCCGCGCAATCACCGCGTGGAGCAGGCCCTGGATGCGGCGGTGGAGGGGGATATGAAGCCCTTCGAGCGACTGCTCGCGGTGGTGCGACGGCCTTGGATGGATGGGGGGACTGTTAGGGCGTCCGATGGCGGGCATGACGCGGGCGAGGATGCAGAAATCAGCGCATTCTATCGCGCGCCACCAAAACCCCAGGAAGTGGTGCAATATACCTTTTGCGGAACCTGAGCGCGCCAACCGGATGCGCGCGAACGGCTGCCGTCAGCCGCCGCATCTTGCTATGATCCCGGCTTCTTGCGGCGAGCGGATCGCCCACGGGTCAAAATCGCCGTCAGCCATTCATCGGAGCCATTGCCATTATGATCGACAAACGCCTGCTGGAAATCCTCGTCTGCCCCGTCACCAAGGGGCCGCTGGTCCTGGATAAGGACAAGTCCGAACTGATCTCCATCTCCGGGCGGCTTGCTTATCCGATTCGCGACGACATCCCAGTCATGCTTGAAGACGAGGCGCGTCACCTCAGTGAGGAGGAGACCGAAAAGCTGCGCAAGACAGGGGGAACGGCTTAATTCGCCCCTCTTGGTTGTCGCGCGCGGTTGCTGTCTGAGTGTCTGATCCTCCCGCCACCTTTCTTGCTTGGATCATCCTGATCCCTTTCATTGGTGCCCTGCTGCCGCCCTTCGCGGTGTGGCTGGCGCCCAAGCCGTCCCGTGGCGCGGCGGCGGCCTTCGCGGCCGCATTGGTCAGCTCCGCGGCACTGGTTATCGCACTCAGCCACACGCCGGATGTCTTTGCCGGTGGCGAGGTGCATGTCGCCATACCCTGGATTGCGCAAATCGGGCTGACGCTGGCGCTGCGTTTCGATGGCCTGGCCATGGTCTTTGTGCTGCTGATCCTTGGCATTGGGCTGCTGGTGATTCTTTACGCCCGGTTTTATCTGGAAAAATCAGACCAGGTCGCGCGCTTTTTTGCCATTTTGCTGCTATTCCAGGGCGCCATGCTCGGCATTGTGCTCGCGGACAATCTGCTGCTGCTGGTGGTCTTCTGGGAGCTCACCAGCCTGACATCCTTCCTGCTGGTCGGCTTTGATCCACGCTCGATCGAGGCCAGACGCGGCGCGCTCATGGCCCTGGTCATCACCGCTGGCGGTGGACTCTGTCTGCTCGCGGGCTTTCTGCTGCTGGGGTCCGTGGCCGGCAGCTTTGCCCTGTCGGAGGTGCTGGCGGCGGCCGACACAGTTCACGCGCATCCGCTGTATCTGCCCATCCTGGTGCTGATCCTGCTCGGCGCCTTCACCAAGTCGGCCCAGTTTCCCTTCCATTTCTGGCTGCCGGCGGCCATGACGGCGCCCACCCCGGTGTCGGCCTACCTGCATTCAGCCACCATGGTGAAAGCGGGTATTTTCCTGCTCGCGCGCTTTTTTCCGGTCTTTGCCGAGACCGATACCTGGTTCTATCTGGTCGGCGGCGTGGGGCTGACCACCTTTCTGCTCGGCGCCTATTTCGCCATCTTCAAGCACGACATCAAGGGGCTGCTGGCCTATTCGACCATTAGCCACCTGGGGCTGATCACCTTTCTGTTCGGGCTGGGCACCCCGCTCGGCGCCGTCGCCGGGCTTTTTCATGCCATGAACCATGCGGTGTTCAAAGCCTCGCTGTTCATGGCCGCTGGCATTATCGATCACGAGACCGGCACCCGCGACATGCGCCGCCTGTCCGGGCTGTGGTATTTCATGCCCATCACTGGCACCCTGGCCATGGTGGCCGCCGCCGCCATGGCCGGGGTGCCCTTGCTGAACGGCTTTCTGAGCAAGGAGATGTTTTTCGCCGAGACAGTGCATCATGAGTGGCTGGGGCATCTGGACTGGATTCTGCCCGTCGCCGCCACCACAGGTGGCATCTTTGCCGTCGCCTACTCGGTGCGCTTTATTCACGACGTTTTCTTTGGGGGGCGCTCCTGCTATCTCGATCACAATCCCCACGAACCCCCGCGCTGGATGCGGATTCCGATTGAGATTCTGGTGGCTCTCTGCCTGCTGGTCGGGATTTTTCCCGAGCAAACCGTGCGCCCCTTGCTCGATCTTGGCGTGCGCAGCATGCTCGGCTTCGACCCCAAGTATGATCTGGCTATCTGGCACGGCTTTTCCTTTCCGCTGCTGATGAGCTTGATTGCGCTCATTGGCGGCATGCTGCTCTATCGGATGCGCGGTGGCCTGTTCAATCTGCACGACTGGCTCTTTCCGCCGGCCAGCGCTGCCTCGGTCTTTCAGCGTCTCGCCGCCGGCATGCAGCGCTTCGCGCGCGCGCGCATGCCACGGACCGCCCGGGCGTCGCTGCAAGGCTCCCTGGCCTGGCTGCTGCTCTCGGTGCTGGTACTGGCTGTTTTGCCGCTGCTGCCTGCCATGCTGCAACTTCAACCCGGCACACTGCCCGGGTTGCTCGCGACCCTCAGGCTCGGCCCGCTCGATCTGCCGAGCATTGGCGGCGCCATCATTCTGGCGGTGGCCCTGGTTGGCGTGGTCGGCCTGCGCCGGCAACGGCTGCAGGCCACCATTTTGATCGGCGTTATTGGGCTGATTGTGAGCCTCGCCTTTGTGCATTTCTCGGCCCCCGATCTGGCGTTGACACAGCTCTCGGTGGAGGTGGTAACCACCATTTTGCTGTTGCTGGTGCTCTACTTCATGCCCCAGCAGGATACCGCCCGCATCTCGCGCTGGCGGCACACGCGCGACCTAGTGCTGGCTGTCGGCGCCGGCGGCGGCGCGGCGGTGTTGGCCTTCGCCATCTTGAGCGCCGAGACGCCAAGCATCTCCGGCTATTATCTCGCGGCGTCCAAGCCGGCCGCCGGTGCCGGCAATGTGGTCAACGGTATTCTGGTCGACTTTCGCGGCTTCGATACCCTGGGGGAGATCACCGTGCTGGCCATCGCGGCGGCCGGTATCTTTGCCATGTTGCGCGGCATTCGCCTGCGCACGCCGCCGCGCGATCTCTTTGGTCGCCGTTGGTCAGCGGATGCCCATCCGGTCATTCTCTCCATGCTCTCGCGTCCGCTGCTGCCGATGGCGCTGCTGGTGGCGGTCTTCATGCTGCTGCGCGGACACCATGAGCCGGGCGGTGGCTTTATTGCCGGCTTGATTGCCGGTATCGCGCTGATTCTGCAGCAGCTTGCCAGCGGTCAGCAGTGGTCGGCGGAGCGCCTGCGGCTGAACTACACCCGACTGATCGGCGCGGGCTTGATGTTGTCACTGGGCACGGGTCTGGCGGCTCTGGTCTTCGGCCGGCCTTTTCTGACCAGTGCCTTCTGGCATGGGGACTTACCGCTGATCGGCGAGCTGGAATTCGCCAGCGCCATGGCCTTTGATGCTGGCGTCTTTCTGGTGGTGCTGGGGACAGTGATGCTAATTCTCGACAATCTTGGGCGACTGAGCGGGCATCGCCAACACCACCACCAACACCAACAGGGTCGAGGATCAGAAATCCACACCCCCGGGAGCGCTCCATGGAAGCCCTGATCGCGCTTTGTATCGGACTCCTGGTCGGCGGTGGCGTCTACTTGCTGTTGCGCTCGCGCAGCTTTTCGGTGGTGCTCGGCCTTACGCTGCTGTCCTACGCGACCAATCTGCTGCTCTTTGCCTCGGGCGGCCTCCAGACCAACCAGGCGCCGCTCATCCATGAGGGCGGCCCCTTCGCCGATCCCTTGCCCCAGGCACTGGTGCTCACCGCCATTGTGATCGGCTTTGCCATGACCGCCTTCATGCTGGTGCTAGCCCTGCGCGCACTCAATGACCTGGGCTCGGATCGCGTGGATGCCAGGCAGGGTGGGGAAGAACAGTGAATCATCTGCTGGTCGCGCCTGTTGCGCTGCCGCTCATCGCGGGCGCGCTGCTGTTGATTCTGTGGCGCGCGCCTCTGCGGCTGCAGCGGGTGCTGAGCCTGCTGGCCTGCCTGGGCTTGCTTGGCCTTGCCGTGGCGTTGCTGCACAGCGCCAGTCATCAGGGAATTCAGGTGTATCTGATCGGCGACTGGCCGGCGCCCTATGGGATCTCCCTGGTGCTCGACCAGCTTGCGGCGCTGATGCTGGCACTGACCGCGCTGCTCGCCCTGTTCGCTTTGGCCTATGCCATGACCGGCGGCGATCGCGCCGGGCGGCATTTCCATGCGCTCTTTCAATTTCAGCTGCTGGGTCTCAATGCTGCCTTTCTGACCGGTGATTTGTTTAACCTGTTCGTCGCCTTCGAGATCCTGCTCATTGCCTCTTATGGCCTGCTGCTGCATGGCGGCGGTGCCGAGCGCACCCGCGCCGCGCTGCACTATGTGGCGCTCAATCTGGTCGGTTCGCTGCTGTTTCTAATTGGCCTGGGCACCCTCTATGCCGCCACAGGCAGCCTGAACATGGCCGATCTGGCCACCCGCATTGCCGCGCTGCCAGCCGCGGACGCCACCCTGGCCCGAGTCGCCGCCATGCTCTTGCTTGCCGTCTTTGGGCTCAAGGCGGCGGTGATTCCACTGCATTTCTGGCTGCCGGGCACCTACGCGGCGGCCTCGGCGGCGGTCGCGGCGCTTTTTGCCATCATGACCAAGGTGGGCATTTACGCCATCATCCGCCTGACCACCCTGGTCTATGGCCTGGGCGAGACACCCATGCTGGAATGGACCTCACCCTGGCTGCTGGTGGCGGGGCTGGCCACCATCGCCATCGGCACCCTGGGGGCCATGGCCAGTGATGAGTTGCGTGAGTTGATCGCCTATCTGGTGGTGGTCTCGGTCGGCACCCTGGTCGCTGGCATCGCCCTGGCCACCCCGGCGGGCTTGAGCGCCAGCCTCTACTATCTGCTGCACACCACCCTGGTCACGGGCGGGCTCTTCCTGCTGGCCGAGCGCATCGCCAGCGCGCGCGAGGGCAGCACGCGACTGAGCGAGGGCAAACGCCCACCGCCCTCGCATCAGCTTGGCTGGGTGTTTTTTCTTGGTGCCATTGCCGTGGCCGGCATGCCACCGCTCAGCGGTCTGATCGGCAAGGTCCTATTGCTGATGGCCGCGCATGACCAAAGCGCGCTCATCCCGCTCTGGACCATGGTACTGGTCTCGAGCCTGCTGCTGACGCTGACACTCACCCGTGCCGGTATTTTGCTGTTCTGGCGCGGTCCCGAGGCCAGCCCGGCCAAGCCAAGACCACTACCCTGGCTGGTCGCGACCGGATTGCTCGGCATGAGCCCACTGTTGGTCATTCTGGGTGGCCCTATTGTTGACTGGACAGATGCCACAGCGGCACAGACACTGGACGCCCGGACCTATGTCACCGCGGTTGAGCAAAGCGCACCCCTGGTGCCGCGACCCGCTGGAGAGCACTGATGCTGCAATCCCGACTGAGATCCAGGCTGCGCACCTGGTTTCCCCATCCGCTGCTGAGCCTGACGCTGCTCGCCATCTGGCTGCTGCTGAACAATAGTCTGGGGCCGGGCAACATCCTGCTGGGCGCGGCCCTGGCCCTGATCCTGTCACGCCTGACGGCGAATTTCTGGCCGGAACGGCCACGCCTGCGCAAGCCGCTCAAGCTGCTGGCCTTTCTCGGGCGTCTGTTCGGCGATATCCTGATCGCCAATCTTCAGGTGGCAGTACTGATTCTTGGACCGCGCGAGCGTCTGCGCCCCGCCTTTGTCGAGCTGCCACTAGAGCTGACCGACCCCTTCGCCATCACCGTGCTGGCCAGCGTGATTTCGCTCACGCCGGGCACTGTTTCGGTCGATGTCATCGCCCCCTCGCCGGACCAAAAAGGCACCGCTGCGGATAGTCGCTCGACCCTGCTAGTGCACAGCCTGGACACCGAGGACGCCGAGCGCCTGTGCCAACACCTAAAACAGCGCTACGAAGCGCCGCTGCTGGAGATTTTTCGATGATACTGACCATCGCGGTGCAACTTGGCTTGGCAATGATGACCCTGGCGCTGCTGCTCAACCTGTGGCGACTGATGCGCGGCCCGGATACTTCCGATCGCATCCTGGCCCTTGATACCCTCTACATCAACACCATCGCGCTGCTGGTCCTGCTTGGCATCCACTTCGACCGCCAGGCCTATTTCGAGGTCGCGCTCATCATCGCCATGATGGGCTTTGTCGGCACCGCCGCGCTGTGCAAGTATCAATTGCGCGGCGATATCATCGAGTAACGCACAAGCCGGCCAGCACGCCCATAAAACAGCCCAACCAACCCCCAGCCCGATCCACCCAACTCGCCCGAGCAACCAAGCCCATGCTGGTCGAAATCCTGGTCTCCGCCTTCGTGCTCATTGGCGCCTCTTTCGCCCTGATCGGCTCCATCGGCCTGCTGCGCCTGCCTGACTTCCATACCCGGCTGCACGGGCCCACCAAGGCCACCACCCTTGGCATCAGTGGCATGCTGATCGCCTCGGGGCTTTACTTCAGCACCACCACCGAGGGAATCAGCCTGCACGAGGTGCTGGTCCTGCTGTTTTTGTTCATCACCGCGCCGGTCAGTGCCCATCTGCTCGCCAAGGCGGCCCTGCACCGGCGGGTTTATTCACTTGCCAAACAGCCCGAAAACCGCCCGCCGCCTTTAACCGACCGGCCATCCCCCAGCCAGGGAGGTGAATAAATTCACCTCAAGGCCTTCACCACCGGGACCAGTGGTGAGGGACATCGGCCTAAGGCTTGCGCGCCTTTGCGAAAGCGGCGGCCATGGCGGCTCCGGGCGCCGTTGGTTGCGATGGCGGCTGATCGCGCCCGCCAGGGCTTGATGGACGCGAGAACCCCTTGCGCTGATCGCCGCCCCTAGCCTCCGCCCGGCCCCTGCCAGTGTCGCCCTTCGCGCCCGCGGCTCCGCGATTCAGTCCGGACTCGCTGTTGTCCTGACGCATGCTGAGCGCGATGCGCTTGCGCTCCAGATCAATTTCCAGCACCCGCACCTTCACCAATTGGCCAGAATGGACCACCTCGTGCGGGTCGCGCACGAAACGATCCGCCAGCATGGAAACATGCACCAGGCCATCCTGATGCACGCCAATATCAACGAAGGCGCCGAAGTTGGTCACATTGGTGACCGTGCCCTCGAGCACCATGCCGGGTTTGAGATCCGCCAGGGTTTCGACCCCCTCCATGAAGGTCGCGGCGCGGAATTCAGGACGCGGATCGCGGCCGGGCTTTTCCAGCTCCAGCAGAATGTCGCGCACCGTGGGTTCGCCGAAGCGCTCATCGACGAAGTCTTTCGCCTTGAGACCGCGCAAGGTGCCGCTGTCGCCGATGAGCGTCTTGATGTCCTTGCCGACGCGCTCGGCGATGCGCCGCGCCAGCGGATAGGCTTCCGGGTGCACGGCGGAGGCATCCAGCGGCTCCTTGCCGTCGTTGATGCGTAAAAAGCCAGCACACTGCTCGAAGGCCTTGGGGCCCAGGCGCGGCACCTTGAGCAACTGCTTGCGGCTGTCGAAGGCGCCAGCCTCCTCACGATAGCGGATAATGTTCTCCGCCAGGCTGGTATTCAAACCCGATACCCGCGAGAGCAACGGGGCCGAGGCGGTATTGAGTTCCACCCCGACGGCATTCACGCAGTCCTCCACCACGGCGTCGAGGCTGCGCGCGAGGCCGGTCTGATTGACATCGTGCTGGTACTGGCCCACGCCGATGGCCTTGGGGTCGATCTTGACCAGTTCCGCCAGTGGGTCTTGCAGGCGCCGGGCGATGGACACCGCACCCCGCAGGGACACATCCATCTCGGGGAGTTCGCGCGAGGCGAATTCCGAGGCGGAATAGACCGAGGCCCCGGCTTCGCTCACCACCATGGAGCGCAGACCAAGCTCCGGATGGCGTTTAATCAGATCGCGCACCAGACGATCAGTCTCGCGCGAGGCGGTGCCATTGCCGATACTAACCAGGGTAACCTGGAATTTTCTGGCCAGCTCGGCCAAGCTGGCGATGGATTGATCCCACTGCTGGCGCGGCGCGTGCGGATAGATGGTACCAGTGGCCGCGACCCGCCCGGTGTTGTCGATCACCGCCACCTTCACCCCGGTGCGCAGGCCAGGGTCCAGCCCGATGGTGGCCAGGCGCCCGGCTGGGGCGGCCAGCAGCAGGTCCTTGAGATTCATCGCGAAGACGCGAATGGCCTCGGCCTCGGCGGCTTCGAGCAACTGCCCTTTGAGATCCAGATCCAGGCGCACCAGCAGTTTGACGCGCCAAGCCTTGCGCACCGTCTCAAGCAGCCAGGCATCGGCGGCGCGGCCACGCTCGGCAATACCAAAGTGCGCGGCGATCTGATGACGACAATCGGCGTCCGGGTCATCGCCCTCCCCCGCCAGCAGCTCCAGGCTCAGAATGCCCTGGTTGCGCCCGCGAAACAGCGCCAGCGCGCGGTGCGAGGGAATTTTGGCGATCGGCTCGCGGTAGTCGAAATAATCGGAGAACTTGGCGCCCTCGGCCTCCTTGCCGTCCATGACGCGCGCGACCAGAATGCCCTGCTCCCACAGGCGCGCGCGCAGCCGACCACTGACATCCGGCTGCTCGGCAAAGCGCTCCATGAGGATTTGGCGCGCGCCTTCCAGGGCTGCCAGGGCATCGGCGACGCCCTTCTCGGCATTGACAAAGGCCGCGGCCTCGGTGGTCGGATCACGCTCGGGCTCGGACAACAGCATGTCTGCCAGCGGCTCCAGCCCAGCCTCGCGCGCGATTTGCGCCTTGGTGCGCCGCTTGGGTTTGAAGGGCAGATAGAGATCCTCGAGCTGCTGCTTAGTGGTGGCGCTCTCGATTTGCTCGCGCAGTTCCTCGCTCAGCTTGCCCTGGTCGTCAATACTGTGCAGGATGCTGGCGCGCCGCTCCTCGAGTTCGCGCAGGTAGCCCAGGCGTTCCTCGAGCAGACGCAGCTGGATATCATCCAGCCCGCCAGTCGCTTCCTTGCGATAACGGGCGATAAAGGGCACGGTCGCGCCTTCATCGAGCAGCGCCACGGCCGCTTGAACTTGGGATGGATGGGCGGCCAGTTCTTCGGCCAGGCGATCGGTAATGGACTGCATGGATGGTGGTTTTCGTGTTGTCGATAATGGTTGGAGACAGTAACAGGGCCGGCGTCACTCGAGCCCGCGGCGCCCCTCATAGACGGCCATGATGGCACGCAATTCGGCGAGCAGGCGCACCCGTTGCGCGTGACTTAGCCCGCGGGCTTCAGGCACGGAGTCGTTCTGCTCCAAACGGGCGATGTCATCATGCACCTGACGGCAGCCTTTTTGACAGATAGCCTCGATCACGGCCTCGGGCAGAGGGTCCGATTCGGCGCTCTGGATCGCCGGCAAGAGGTCAGTCGCGACTGAAGAGGCATTCATGGCCCTGGCATTATCGCCGAGGCGGCGCGCGGCGCCCAGACCCGAGCCGTCGAGGACTCAGGCTTGGGTCTGGAATTTAGACCAGATCTTTGCACCTGAACTTTGCACGGGCAACGCGATTTCACTGACACTCCCAACCCAATGATGGATCAAGCACCACCGCTGATTGACTGGCACAGCGACTGGAAATCCGCCCACCTCAGGGACTTGCACCCGAAAGACTTGCACCAGGCAAATGCTTTGAGAGCGCGGGGAGACACCGCGCTCCCGCTGCCGCGCCCCGGCGACCTGCATCTGTGGCGCATTCATGCCGATGCCGAGCTACCCGAACTGGAGGCGCGCTGTCGCGCAACCCTCTCGGCAGCAGAATTCGCGCGCGGACAAAGGCTGCGTGCGTCAAATCTGCGTCGGCGGTTTCTGCTCTCCCATTATGCCTGCCGTCGGATTTTTGGCGCTTATCTGGACTGCGAGGCATCCGCGATCGACTTCGCCTATTCAGCCACTGGCAAGCCGCGCATTACCGCTCCAGCGGCCCCCATCGGATCTGGCGTTGGATATGGAGCCGGATCTGGAGCTTGGCTGGGAGATGGATTGGGGGATGGAACCGGCATGGAATTCAATCTCAGCACCACGGGGGATTTGACCCTGCTGGCGTTGCGCTGGCGAGAGCCCCTTGGCCTTGATGCGGAAATTCTGTGTGATCGGGGTGATACGCTCGGCATTGCCCGGCGCATGTTTGGCGACGCAGAGGCCGAACGCCTGCGCCAGCTGCAAGCCGAGGAGCGTCTGCTCGCCTTTTTTACCGCCTGGACGGCGCTGGAGGCGCGCGTAAAGCGCGATGGACGGGGGCTTCCTGGATACCGTCTGCCCGATACTCCAGACATCCAGGTGGCACATGCCAGACCGCGGGCGGATGCTCTCTGCGCCATCGCCAGCCGCACCCTGCCACCACCAAGCGACTGGATCACGCGCGAGTGGATTGCGCGGGATTGGCAGGATTCCTGAGAATGTCCACAACTAGCCGAACAGAACTGGCCGACCAGGAAGATCGGCCAGCTGCGGGCGAGACTAGCCGGCTGCGATGCGCAGCTCGGGTTTGGCCAGGGAACTGCGACCTCCGGCCAGCACTCGGTTACTACCGGCATGCTTGGCGGCATAGAGGGCGTTATCAGCCTGATTGTAGAGCTGGTCCAGGGTCATGCCCTCGTGATGCATGGCCAGCCCGATGCTGGCGCTGACGCGCACCCCGGCCGCATCCGGGACTGACAGCTCTATCTCTGAGATAGTCTGGCGAATGCGCTCGGCGCAGTCCATGGCGCAGGTCAGGTCGGCGCCCGGCAGCAGCACGACGAATTCATCCCCACCCATGCGCACGCAGACATCCGAGGGACGGGTGCTCTCGCGCAGCACGCGCGCGACCTCGCACAGCAGGCGGTCGCCCTCGGGGTGACCAAACTGGTCGTTGATCGGTTTGAAGCGGTCCAGATCCAACGCAAGCATGGTCAGCGGGCGGTGCTGGCGCAGGCTATCGGCCAGCCAGCGCTCGCCCTGGGTATGGAGCGCACGCCGGTTGCCAAGACCGGTCATTGGGTCGGTCTCGAGCTGCAGGCTGAGTTCGCGAAAGCGCAGCGCATTGCGCAGAGCCGGCGCGGCCAGCCCGAGCAGACCTTCGATTTTCTCCTGCTCTTGCTCGGAGAAGCGACGCCCGCGCGTCAGGGTCAGATGGCCCATGGGCTGACCGGCGGAGCCAAGGGTATATTCCAACCGATGGCGGTCGACCTTACCATCGCTCAGCTGAAACAGCGGCGCCTCGAATTGAGCGGACTGGAATGCATACTCCCAAGAGCGCATTGCCACCAGCTCGCTCAGGTAGCTCATGGCGGTGCGCACCACGTGATCGAGTTCGAGCGATGCGCTGATGGCCTGCAGGAATTCGACGCCATCGATACTGTCGCGCGCCTTCAGTTGGGGCGTGGCATTGGAGGCAACAAGTGTGAGGTTCGGAGTTTCGGCTTGGTTAGCTGCGCTCATCATACTTCCCTCGATGGCTGGCGTTTTCGGGTTTGCCAGCAGGAAAGCGACTAACGTGCCAACCTTTTTTCTATTTATTTATCAGTATCTTAATAAAAAACACCAGAGAAGTCGTCGAAATTCCGGCAGGTCTTTGCCAGGCACTACAAGGTGCTGCCGTCAAGAATCCGGCAAACATCAGGGCCTAGGGCGAACCTTGGGCGGTTCGAGCACGAACATCGGCTTGCTCTTGGGCCCAGTTTGATGCAATCGCGGATCGAGCGCATTTTTTGACAGTGGGCTGGTCACCCAGGTCGGTTCCAGTCGCAACCTGAGGCGGGAGACTTGGCGGTTCACCGCTTGGATGCTTGAAGAAGGGGTAGCCCGCGCCCGCGCCATGGCAGGCGTTAGTTGAATACCTGTCAGTTTTTGCGCTTCTGGCGAGTAGGGCTCAACACCTTTTCCGCGCAGGTAGGAGGTCAGCACCCGGTGGGTATAGACCTGTGTTTCCGCGAAGGTCACAAAACCTTTACTTCGCTCAAGCGCGCCTTCACCCGCGTTGTAGGCCATCACCGCCTTGCCGATACTGTATTTTCCAAGCAAGCGCTTGAGGTGACGAGTCCCGGTTTGCGCGTTGATAGTGGGATCAAACAGCTTATCGGTCGAACTCACGCCATAATCGGCGGCTGTTGCCGGCATGACCTGCATCAGCCCGACGGCACCGGCATGCGAGACTGCATGGGGGTTGTAATTGGACTCTGCCCGCACAATGGCATGCACCAAGGATGAATCAAGCCCATACTTGGCCGCCATGCGGTCGATGAGCTTGACCAACTCGGCACGACTCGGCACGGAGGACGCGGCCGGTGGCTTTGGTAACGTTTCTGTCTGAGTTGCGGCCGCGGACTCCATGTTTGTTCCATCAAGCACCTTTTTTGCAGCTGCGTCCGCCAGTACGGGGGCCGTTAAGACAGCGGACACGAAGAACAGCGCGGGCGCATAACGTCCGATCCGAGGGGGATAGATTCTGTTTGTCATAGTTTCACCTGCGCCCTTGTTGAGGGGACTGTTATCGCAACTCTGATCACGACTCTGATCACGACTGTGGCCGAAACCCTGGCACCCAGGCATCACTCGAATCCACAACGACCGGTGACCAACTAGGCTATTCATTGGGCGACCAAAATGACCATTTGGCAACCCTGTCCATTGGCCGCATCATAGCTCGAGCAACCAATCAGGCCAATCCGCCACGCACAACAGATGAACACCCGAAGCTCTGCGTACCCTAGCTCACGACCAACCTCGTCATCGGCCTGCCGGTCGACATCACAACCGACTTGCATTGGCCGGAGTGACGCGCGGACAATGCGCCGACTATCCTCGCCGTCTTCACCCGGAATTTTTCAATTTCAGCCTTTTGCCGCGCAATTGAGACTTGCTCCCCGTCCATGAGCCAGGCTATCAGCAACGGAACCATCGCGGAGATCGACAACCGCACCTGCGTCTACTTCGACGGGTACTGGATCAAGCACTACGAGCCCCCGCCAGAGAGTCTGGAGGCAAAAAAGGGCCTGATCGAGGCACTGACACGGCGGTTGTTCAACCATGTCGAGCACGGGATTAACATCCCGGGCATTCGCTTGGCTGAAGCACGCGAGGCCTATCAACGCGAAAACGACCCGGAGCGCAAGCGCGTCAATGGCGCTATGTTGGCCGGCGCCCTGTTCAACCGCGCCACGGCCATTTTTACCAAGCTGGTCGAGCTTCAGGCAGACGGGGTTGAAATTGAACACGACAATGCGCTGATGCGCGAATGCGGGGATTACCTGCTCGAGGCCCTGGACCTTGGCCAGATGGTCCGCCACCGGGGCGGCGATGAAGGCATCGACGAGCTTTGGGGCGAGCCCTTCAAGGCCTTCAGCCAGCCCATCGCTGCATTCTACGAGAGCCGTTATATCAAGATCGCGCAGACCATGCGCGATGTTGATCGCATCACTGGTACCCTGATGGCAACCTTCGAGGGCAGCACCCAGATGCCCAACATCAAACCATTGCTGCTTGAGTTTGGCCGGGCAGCCAAAGGCAAAACCGAGATACTGCGCACCGATCCGGCCATTTTCAAGGTCTGGCCGGCCTTCGTGGTGGCACGCGACCGGCTGCAAAACATTCAGCCACGACTCTCTCCCGCGCCCTCACTCACGGAAATTCATGAGGCCCAGGAGGGTAACCGCATTCTCACGGCCGGCACTGCGCTGGTGACCAACATTGTGCGCGCCAGGGTGCCCATGCCCAAGAGCGCGCGCGATCTGCTCGGCAAGTGCGATCAGTTTCGGCGCACCTTCCTTGACCATCGCACCCCGCCGGGTTGAGACAAATCCATCTGGCGCGTTCACCCGCCGACAGATCGGCGCCGCCACGATCCTTCGTCTGATCGCGCGGTTGCGTCCCGCGCAGGCCAAGGCATGAGGTCGCTCCTTCAACCCGGCACTGTCGGGAAACCAGCGCGCGGTCCCATCTCGTAGCGGTCACGTGCATAAAGTGGTGGACTCTGCATGTAAATGGCGACCAACTCGGCCAGGGATTCCAGCGCATCCTGATGGATACGCTCGTAGCCGTGCGATGCGTCGATGCCGAAGGTGACCAGGGCGGTGCGCACATCGTTGCCGGCCTCGAGCGCGGCGGCGCTGTCGGAGCGATAGTAGCGAAAGATATCGCGCTGGTGCGGAATCTGAAACTCCTGACAGATTTGAATGATGCGATGGGTCAGGTGATAGTCGAAGGGGCCGCTCATATCGGCCATGCAAATCGTGGCGCCAAATTCGCTGGAGTTTTGCCCCGGTGCCGTGGTGCCGTTGTCAATGGTGAGCATCTCGGCGACATCCTTATGCAAAGCGGCGGAGGCACCCGAGCCGACTTCCTCCGAAATGGTGAACAGAGGATGGCAGTTCACCGGCAAACGCACATTATGTTCGACCGTTGCCTTGACTGCCGCCAGCAAGACCGCGGCGCCGGCCTTGTCGTCGAGATGACGCGAATTGATAAAACCCGTCGCGGTAATCTCGGGCTGGGTGTCGATGGCAACAAAGTCCCCAACATGCACACCAAGCTGCAACAGATCAGCGAGATTGGATACTCGCTCGTCGATACGGAACTCGACGTGCTGCCAGCCACCAGGCTGGTTGTCGATTTCCGGACCAAAAGTGTGGCCAGAGGCTTTCAACGGCAAAATGCTACCACGATGCTGGCCAATATCGGTAAACAGGGTGCAGCGCGCGCCCTCGGCGAAGCGCGAATTCCAGTGTCCAACTGGCACCAACTCCAGCCGCCCATTTGGCTTGAGCGCCTTGACCATGGCGCCCAGGGTGTCGATGTGCGCGACCACGGCTTTGTTGGGCTTTTCCATCTCGCCCTTGAGTGTGGCGCGAATGGCGCCGCGGCGGGTCAGCTCGAAGGAAACTCCAAGCCGCTCCAGCTCCTCGCAGACCAGGTGGACCACTCTGTCGGTATAACCCGCGGGACTAGGCGTGAACAGGAGCTTGAGCAGGATATCCTGTAGATACTCAAGATTGATCGGAAGCTGCTTCAAACGGGCACCTCGCGCGGAATGGTTTGCGGGAACAGCAGATCGACAAAACGCTCCGCTGTTGGCTGGGGCTCATGATTGGCCAGCCCCGGCCGTTCGTTGGCCTCAATGATGACATACTCGGGCCCGGCCACCGAGGGGACGATGAAATCCAGCCCGGTCACTGGAATATCCAGCGCCCGCGCCGCGGCTTGGGCGGCTTTGATCAACGCCGGATGCAGCTTGGCAGTGACATCATGAATGGTGCCACCAGTGTGCAGATTCGCCGTTTTGCGCACCTGCAAGACTTCTCCATAGGGTAGGAGGTCATCCATGCGATAGCCGGCTTGTTGCACGCAGCGCTCTGTCTCATCATCGAGCGGTATGGAACTTTCCCCACCCGTCGCGGCACGACGACGGCGGCTTTGCAAGTGAATCAACTCAGCGACCTTGTGCCGTCCCGTACCTATGACCTGCGCCGGCTTGCGAATGGCGGCGGCCACCACCTCGAAATCAATCACAAT
The DNA here is from genome assembly GCF_036208045.1 of Thiorhodovibrio winogradskyi. NCBI lineage: Bacteria > Pseudomonadati > Pseudomonadota > Gammaproteobacteria > Chromatiales > Chromatiaceae > Thiorhodovibrio > Thiorhodovibrio winogradskyi. The sequence goes on from NZ_CP121472.1 coordinate 3,991,898, forward strand.
GATACGCAAATCATCGCCGCTAACGAACTCTTCCAGAATCACCGTATCGGAAATCCGCCGCGCGCGTTTGATGGCCCGTTCCAACTCGGCGGCATCGCGCACATCCACGCTGATACCAGCCCCCTGCTCGCCCCGGGTCGGCTTGACCACCACACTGCCGCGCTTGGACAAAAAGGCCTCGGCCTGATCAAGCGCCTCAACCTTGATCTGCCCCGGCACCCGCAGACCCACCCGATGCAGCAGCCGATGGGTCACGGCCTTGTCATCGCAGCGACTCATGGCCACCGCCGTGGTGAGTTCGCTCAGGGATTCGCGGCAGACAATGCGCCGCCCGCCAAGGCTGAGCGCGAAATAACCGCCCTCGGCATCGATCACCTCGGTGCCGATGCCGCGCCGGCGCGCCTCGTTGACGATAATGGCGGCGTAGATATTGAGATCCGCCACCGGCTGGCGACCGATGAATAAGGGCTCGTTGAAGGCATTCTTGTTCTTGAGCGCGAACACCGGAACCCGCTCGAAGCCGAGTTTTTCATACAGGCGGATGGCCTGCTTGTTGTCGTGCATCACCGAGAGATCAAGAAACGACCGCCCACGCGCCTGAAAGAACTCGGCAACTTGCCGCACCAGGGTCTCGCCGATACCGGGATAGGGCGCCTGGGCATCAACCGCCAGCGCCCACAGACTGGCGCCGTTTTCGCGGTCGCCAAAGGCCTCGACATGATCGACGCCGTTGACCGCGCCGAGAATGGAACCGTCCTGCACGTCCTCCGCGACCCAGAAGTGCAGCACCCGCGAGGCATGCTTCTCCCAGATAAACTCCGGCGGTGGCGGCACCATACGTCGTGTGCAATACAGCCGATGAATGGCCTGGGCATCGTTGCGGCTGTTAAGCAGGCGCACCATGAAGCCCTTAGGCCGGCGCGAGGAATAATGGTAGCGCTCGAGCCACAGCCGAAAGGTGTGGGAGGGGTCGAGAAATAAATCCTGGGGCGCGAAGGACAGCACCACATGAGGATCGCGCAAATAAAGCGCCACATCACGCTTGCCGGGACGTTCTTCCTGCAGAGTTCGGGCCAGTTGCGCCAGGTCGGCGAAGGTTTGGCCAAAAATCAGCCGCCCCCAGCCACAGTCGACCACCTTGTCGTTGGCCGGGGCATGCTGCTCCCGCTCCCGCGCCTTCGGCTGCCAATTGGTCAGAGTCGGCGCATTCTTGCGTGCCAGCCGATGATGGGTGCGGTCTCTGATCGCCATAAATACTCCCGCGCTCAAATTGTAAGGGCAAGTGGATTCGCCCCGTCGGGACCGGCGGACGGTCCGTCGTGATTTAGATCGAGACTTGGCCTAAAGGCCGTGCTCACCCAGCCATAAATTCAACAGGGCGACCTGCCACAGCTTGGAGCCGCGCAAAGGTGTGATGTGCTCATCGGGCGCCGCCAGCAGCCGCTCGACATAGTCCGATTGAAACAGCCCGCGCTCGCGCGCGCGCTGGGAGGTCACCACCCCGCGCACCATCTCCAGCACCTCGCCGCGCAGATATTTGAGCGCCGGCACTGGGAAATAGCCCTTGGGCCGGTCGATCACCTCCGGGGGAATCACCTTGCGACCAATGGCCTTGAGAATGCCCTTGCCCCCGTCGGCCAGCTTGAGCGCATCCGGCACCCGCGCCGCCAGCTCGACCAGCTCGTGGTCGAGGAAGGGCACCCGCGCCTCCAGCCCCCAGGCCATGGTCATGTTATCGACACGTTTGACCGGATCATCCACCAGCATAATGCTTTGATCGATGCGCAACGCCTTATCGACCGGTGCCTCGGCGCCCGGCTGGGCAAAGTGCGCGCGGATGAACTCAAGGCTGTGATCGGCGCCATGAAAGCGCGGATGCACTGCCTGGCAGTACTCGGCATGCTCGCGGTCGCGGAAGGCGCGCGCGTAATCCCCCAGCGGATCAGTACTGCCCACCATGGGTGGATACCAGTGGTAGCCGCCAAAGACCTCATCGGCGCCTTGCCCGCTTTGCACCACCTTCACATGCTTGGCGACTTCCTGGGAGAGCAGATAAAAGCCGATCACATCATGGCTGACCATGGGCTCGGCCATGGCGCGCACGCAGCCGGGCAGATTGGGCAGCAGTTTGGCCTTGGAATCGACCTGGATCTTGTGATGCTTGGTGTCATAGTGCCGGGCGATGATGTCCGAATACTGGAACTCATCACCCACCTCGCTGCCGACGGTCTCGAAGCCGACCGAGAAGGTATTGAGCCCGGTCTGCCCCTGCTCGGCCAGCAGGCCAACGATGAGGCTGGAATCCAGCCCACCGGAGAGCAGCACCCCGACATCCACATCCGCCACCAGACGGCGATCGACGGCGGTGCGCAGTGCCTCCAGCACCAGTGCCTGCCAATCCTGCTCGGAGCGTCCCGCATCCTCGGGCAGAGCCTCGAAGCGTGGTTCCCAATAGCCATGCTCGCGCGCGCGCCCGTTGGGTTCGATCACGCGGATGCTTGCCGGCGGCAGCTTACGCACCCCGCGCACAATGCTGTGCGGCGCCGGCACCACGGAATGAAAATGCATGTAATAGTGCAGCGCGACCGGGTCGAGGTCGGTATCCATGCCACCGCCGGCCAGTAGCGCCGGTAAGCTGGAGGCAAAGCGCAGTCCACCTGGTATATCGGCGATATACAAGGGCTTGATGCCCAGGCGATCACGCACCAGCGTCAACCGGCCGCTGTCGCGCTCCGCCACCGCGAAGGCGAACATGCCATGGAAACGCTCCACACAGCGCTCGCCCCAGGCATGAAAGGCCTTGAGCACCACCTCGGTGTCGCCATGGGAGAAGAACCGATAGCCCTTGCCAATGAGTTCATCGCGCAAGGACTGGTAGTTGTAGATGCAGCCATTGAAGGCCACGCTCAGGCCCAGGGCATTGTCGACCATGGGCTGGCCGGCATGGGTGCTGAGATCGATAATGCTCAGGCGCCGGTGGCCGAGCGCCAGCGCGCCCTGCTGAAACAGCCCGCGGCCGTCCGGTCCGCGCGGAGCCATGTGGTCGTTGATCGCCGCCAGGGCAGCGAGATCAATGGGTTTGTCGTCGAAGCGGATTTCTCCGCAAAGTCCACACATTTTAGGGTTACTCCCTCGCTGTCCTGTCCCGCTTGGAAGAAGATCGCCACGGCGACCAGCAGCGGGCGGCCAATGCACCGCGGGCGCGCATCGACGCACCATTGCGGGGCGCGGAAGGAATCAACAACTCAGGCGCGTTTGAGCTTCGTCCTGAGTCACCAGCACGGCAGAAAAATGACTTGTCGCTCAGGGCCAATACCCAGGGCCAGACGATAACCACGAAAAGATTATTCAATCTCCGCAACGCTTGCAGCCCCAACAGACCTGCAAGCGACTATTGGCCTCCCCACTCTTGCGGTGCCATTCTAACCAAGGCAATCGCACACGTCCAGCATGCATCTCTGGTCACCGGATGCCACTTTACCGGCGATGATGCTTCAGGCTCTGGCCTTCAAATAAGGCATGATCCCGAGCATCCTTGGAGCTCAGCGCTTTCACTCCGCACATTTCAACTAGAGCCAAGCAGCTTTGATGCCACCTCCGAACAACCACTACCAGGCCGAATCAATCCCCGCGATTTTAGACACACTCACCTTTATCGCATCCGAGACAGCCCCCCTACACGACCAAGGCATCGCCACGGCCATGGCGCTGCGCCAGCAGGCGCATGCCAGTCACGCACGCCGGCTGCTGCTGCTTGAAGGCGGGGCTGAATGGACGCTCGCCACCGCGCACGCCATTGTTGGCGCCCTCATGGCCGCTCAGCACTCGGACTGGCCGGTCCATTGGCTTGGCCGCCACCCCTCGGGGCAAAGCCGGCCGGTCAGCGAGGCTCACAAGCTGCTCGGCAGCGAGTCCGAGCTGATTGTCTATGATCTCTTTACCGGCCTGGACGCCGACGCCCTGGCCATCGCGGCCGGCGCCCTGCGCGGCGGTGGCCTGCTGTTGCTGCTCGGTCCACCGCTGGCACTCTGGTCGGATTTCGCCGATCCCGCCGCCACGCGCATCGCCACCCATCCCTACCCGCCGGACGCTGTTGGTCATGGCTTTCTCACCCGCATGGCCGCCCTGCTGGAAACGGCCCCTGGCAGCCGGCGCATCGTCCAAGGCGCGAGCGCGGACACTGCCGATCAGCCCGAACCCACCGGCGCATCTGCAAGCCGCAGATGCGAAATCATTCGCCAAGCCAAGCTCGCCCCGGTAACAAAGCGTTTTTTCAACATAGCCGCAGGCATCCCCCCAGAACTCACCCTTGAGCAGCAGCAAGTTCTCGGCGCCATCGGCGAACTCATGACAACAAGCGACCCGCGTCCACTGGTGGTCAGCGCTGGTCGCGGACGCGGCAAGTCCACCGCGCTTGGGCTGGCCGCGGCCGACTGGTGCGACTCCCTAACAGCACGCGTCCTGGTGACAGCCCCGTGTTATCGCGCGGCTCGCACCCTGCTCGCACAGGCCCAGGCACGCCAGCAGCCAGGCCGAGGATACCCGGTCTTCCTGCCGCCCGATCAGCTCCTGCGCGACCAGCCTGACGCCGACCTGCTGCTGGTGGACGAAGCCGCTGGCATTCCCGCGCCCCTGGTGCAAGCGCTGCTCGATTGCTATCCGCGCATCGTTTTTGCCACCACCACCCAGGGTTACGAAGGCACCGGGCGCGGCTTCGCGCTGCGCTTCTTTCCCCTGCTTGACCAGCGCAAGCCTGGCTGGCGCCATCTCGAACTCAAGCAGCCTGTGCGCTTCGCCGCCGGCGACCCGCTCGAAGCCTTGATTGACCGGCTCCTGCTGCTGGATGCCGAACCGGCCACGGATGAGCAGATCAAGGCCAGCGCGGACCAGCCGCCACATATCGAATGGATTGATCGCCGGCAATTGAGCCGGCAGGAAGAACGCCTGCGCCAAGTCTTTGGCCTGCTGCTGCTCGCGCACTATCAGACCCGCCCGAGCGATCTGCGCCAGCTGCTTGACGGGCCGAATCTGGGTCTGACCATTCTCAGACGCGGCGACAGCCTGCTCGCCACCGCCCTGGTTGCCAAGGAAGGCGGGTTCGATGACAGCTTAAGCGCCGCCATCTTCGCCGGCGAGCGCCGCCCCCGCGGCCATCTGCTGCCTCAAACCCTGTCGGCGCACGCTGGGTTGGCAGACGCACCGCGACTGAAATACGCGCGTATTGTGCGCATCGCCGTGCATCCGGCGGCACAGCGTCAGGGTCATGGCCGCGCGCTGCTCCAGGCGCTGATCCATCAGGCTGCCACCGATGGGTTGGATCTGATTGGCGCCAGCTTCGGAGCCACCCCGGAGCTGCTGGCTTTCTGGCGCGCCAGCGGCTTTACTCCGGTGCAGCTTGGCAGCCATCGCAATGCCGCCACCGGCGCCCATGCCGCCGTGGTCTTGCGAGCACTCAGCCAGCCGGGACGGGAACTCCTCGCGCAAGCCCGCGCCCAATTCCGCGAGCGCCTGCCACGCCTGCTCCCCGGTCGCCTGCGTGATCTGAAACCCGACCTGGTTGTCGAACTGCTGCGCGCGAGCAGCAGCGACCCGCCCGATCTGGCACACAAAGCCCGCCTTCCGGCTCAGCTACCGGGTCTGCAGCCGGCTCAGATCCCAGCTCAGATCCCAGCTCAGATCAGGGCAGAACTCCGCGGCTTCGCCCACCACCAGCGCAGCCTTGAGGCCGCGCTGCCGGCACTGGTCCAACTCGCCCCCGATCCCTTTTCCCAAGCGCTTGCGCAAGGTCAGCTTGGCCAGAACCAGGCCGAGGGCTTCATCGCCGTGGTGCTCCAGCAACTGCCACCGGAAGGGGTGGCGCCGCACCTCGGCCATTCCGGGCGCGCCGCCGTGATCAAACAACTGCGCCAAACCACCGTCGTTCTTCTCGAGGTGCTTTGCGGTGTAATATGGGAGCAGCAATAGCATCCCAGCCCTGGCGAAGGCTCGCCCACCCTCGGGTGCGATGGGCCTGATATCACCCTCCTGAGTCGCATGGCAGGAACCGATCATGATCTTGAATCCAAAGTCATCCCCCACGGGCTTACGCCCAGGAGCTCTCACAAAGCTCTTGCTTAGCTTCTGCCTGATGGTCATCACGGCTCACATTGCCGCCGAGCCCGACACCCAAAGCGCACCGCCCCAGGAGCGGCCCGCCACACCGGCCGATGGAGCGACCAACCCGGATGGGCAGTCAGCGCGGGAAGACGACAGGCCAGCAGAAAGCGACACCCTCATCTCCGATCCACTGCTCGGCGAAGGCCAACGGGGCCCAAGCGCCAATGAACTGCGCTCCCTTGAAGCCCTCGACCGCGCCCTGGCCAGCAAGGAGGAACAGGTTGGCGAAGTTCAACGGCAACTGATCGCCGCCGAGGACAGCGTGACCCAACAGGAACTGAGCGAGCGCCTGCGCAAGCTCAAGGACGAGCTCGGGGAGCAACGCCGCCAATTCGAGAAATTCGCCGTCAATATCGACCTGCGCCCTTTTATCGAGGAGGAAGAAAAGCCCTTCAACTGGCAGGATGAACTGAGCAAGCTGCTCAAACCCATCATTGCCGAGTTGGAAAACGCCACCAAGGAATCACGCGCCATTGGCGAATTGCGCGCGCAGATGAATGAGGTCGAGGAGCGCAAGAGGCTCGCCGCCGAGGCAAGCACCCGCCTCAAACAATTGCTGGCGCAAAATCCAAGCCCAGCCCTGCAAGAACGCCTGCAGGAACGTCTGGACAACTGGCAACGGATCGCCACCGACAGTAGCAACAACTATGCGGCCCTGGAGTTGCAACTCAACAACCGCCTGGCGCAACGCCAGTCGGTGCTGGAGGAAACCACCGGCTACGCCAAGCGCTTCTTCCGCACCCGGGGGCTGAATCTGGTCATGGCCATCGCCGCCTTCGCGCTGGTGTTCCTGGGCGTGCGCTGGCTCGCCAATGCACTGCGGCGCCTGTCGCCGGCGGCGGACAACCGCTTCAGCACCCGCCTGACCACCCTGTTGCTGCATGCCTTCAGCGTGCTCGGCGGCCTGATCGCCATGCTGCTGGTGTTCAACATGGCCGGCGACTGGTTCATGCTCGGCATTATTCTGATCTTCCTGATCGGCATCGGTTGGGCCAGTATCAACACCCTGCCGAGCCAGATCGAGACAGTCAAACTCATTTTGAACATCGGCCCGGTGCGCGAGGGCGAACGCCTGGTTTTCAACGGCCTGCCCTATCGCGTAGAGTCCCTGGCCTTCACCGCCCGGCTGGTCAACCCGCTGCTTGACGGCGGCCTCCAGCAGATGCCAGTCAAACATCTGGTCGGCCACATCTCCCGCCCGCCCGGCGAGCAGGAGCCATGGTTTCCAACCGAACAGGGCGATTGGGTCGAGCTGGCCGATGGTCGCCTCGGCCAGGTCATCCACCAAAGCCCCGCCAACGTGATTGTGCAAGAACCCGGCGGTGCCGAGGTGCGCTACCCCACCGATGGCTTTGTCGCGCTCAATCCGCGCAAGCTCTCACAGGGATTCCGCGTCGTCAGTCGTTTTGGCATCGATTACCGCCATCAGGCAATCGCCACCACCGAGGTGCCAAAGCGCCTGCTCGAAGCCCTGGATAAGGAACTTCC